>CAWCAK010000015.1:0-141003 GCA_963793455.1 uncultured Bacteroidota bacterium | reverse complement strand
TATTTTTATGTTTTGTTACTTGGTTAGACCGTATTGCTTGAAACTTTGGCTTGTATGGAAAGTTTTCTGGCCCTGTAAATCAGAGATATACAAGGGATTAAGTGCAGTCCGGAGGAGGGCCGACCGTTAATAATGGGTCCTTTGGACCAATTTAGGGAGGAGCCAGCTTGCGTCGTTGACAGTGTGTTGGCGGGGTTCGATACCGACTTAATATGTTTAAAACAATAAAGGAGAGCTGGTTGGCTCTCCTTTGCTGTATGCATTCCGTAGGTGGAATAACTTCACAATTTTATAATATCAGGAAAACCGGATCATGTCTACTATTTGTAAAAAATATTCCGTCGACCAAATGTCGAGGCCTTCCTGATCAGCAACAAAAGGCTTTACATCAGCTAACACTCTGGAAATATTAGTTTTATGTATTCTATCTTTCATTAGCTCAATGACTAGTTCTGGAGTAAATTCTTCTTGACCTCTATATCCGTTTTGTAATGCGCGGGCTTTCAGGTGATTGAAATCAAGGGCATAATTGTTCCTTACATACCATTCCAGGTCATACCAGTCCCTGCCTTTAACCCGATTTCTCCAGTTTCTATATAAGAAAGCATGAATTTTCCCTGCAAATAGCCCCGGTATATCAAAACAAGTTGTCATGAAAGAAAAAGGGAGTAACAAAAGTTTATTTTCTGTATTGAAATTAAGAGGAGGGTCCTTGTCAACCTCAATTTTGATCTTGACGGAAGGTTCTGTTTGATATGCAACATTTACTATATCAGTACTATCCTTTAGAAAAGCGGATTCGATTTGAGATTCTTTCTTTTTTTCTTTTTTCGAAATTTGAACCTGTCTGCCCAGGGATTGAAATTCATTCTGAATGGCAGAAAAGTAGTTCTCAATGGAGAAAGAGTCATTTCTCGCAAGCAAGGAGAAATCCATATCTTCTGAGAATCTTGGTAGATTGTGAAAAATTCTCAGGCAAGTGCCCCCGTAGAATGCCGCTTTTGCGAAGAACCCAGCCCTGTATAATCCTGATAAAGTGACTTGTTGCATGACTTCATGGATAGCATTTAGTTTGTCACTATTTGTTTTGATTTCATAGCGGGCGAGCATCTGGTCAAATATCGAGTCCATGATCGGATATCATTTTTTTGTTCTAAATATCTGATATAGCAAAGCAAGTTCCTTTTTTTTGTATCCGTATTCAGCCGCAGCCTTGAATAGTTCCGAATTCATTTTGCCAGCCATATCTAAGTCAATCCTTAGGTCTTTGTACAAGTAAGTACTAAGGGCTTTCCTTGATTGAAACCTTAGCCCTTTTGTGCATACGATTAAATCGCACAGCGCTTTTTCGGCTGAAGCTATTAGAAATGCATATTGCTTGTTTATAATATGCTGTTGAATTCCAATGGAGTAGTACTTATCTGGAACAGAAAGATATTCAAACAGGCCCAAAGGGGTATTAAAACTCTTTCTCCTTTTCGTTATGGAAGATTTAGTAAGGTATACTCTTTCCGGGATTAATCCGTGAAATGATAAGGCAGTCTCAAATGAAACATATGATGGTCCGTACAAATGATTTGCAATTAGTTCCTTGGATGGTGGGTTATTTTGAATATTGTTTACTACAAGGTACTTGCCTTTCTTAAGACGCATGAGCTCACCTGATTTCTCAAGCCTGCTTATTTTGTCTTTTGGTGATTTCAACTCACTAAAATGGCTTTCTAAGCTTGCAAAATCAATTGGGATGTTTCCGTATTGTTCGAACAACTGCATGGATTTTTGTGTCTCAGTGCAAAAATAGCAAATAATGTATAGATAATCGGACTGAAGTCGAAAAAATATACATAATCTGTGAAATGCACAGATATTGATGTAAAGTTTTGGCATGCCAATGTGAAGAGCTATGGTCAGTATATTGCAGATTCCAGACGCATTGAGCACCTGATTTCGGAATGTAAATATCACAATATCAACGCATGGTGAATCTTCTTCATTTGAAGATGTTGACCATTTGTTGAACAAAGAATCCCTTAACCTATTGAAGAATTTGGGATTCGATTCCGACTTAATTTGTTTAAAACAAAAAGGAGAGCTGGTTGGCTCTCCTTTGCTGTATGCAGTCCGTAGGGGAATTAGACTACCCCTTTTGAAATGCCTGTTTATTGGGATTCGCAGGGATGGTGCGTATTCCTCAGGGTGTGCAATTCGGGTGTGCAATTATAAATCCGCATCATATTCCTTTGCAGGAATCCTGACTATTTTTCCATCTTTGGAAACGACCAAATCGAGATTCCTCTCCTTCTTTGATTTAATGAGTCTGATGTATGTAAGTTCCATCCCTTTGAGAATTTTCTCCCTTACTGGATTATCCTGTTTTGTCATGATTCTTAAGTTTTTCAAACGTGACGGTATCTTTAATATGCGATTTCACCATTCAAATATCCTTCAGCGATAAGGTTTGATGGTGCAGCAGAATTGTCAAATATCATCCAATAGTCGCAGATGGGAAGGTATAATTTGAAAAGATTCGTGAGACCAGAGTAATATCTTCTGGTGATTACGGGTTCAGGGATGCTATGCCCCCCATCCGAGCACCCTTATTTTTACTCGTTCTTTTGCTAATCCAACCGAATCAAGCCAGAAAAATACCAACGAAACCTGATACCCGTTTTCTTCGCTTTCTGGATAGTTTTAACATAGCTTTTCGTTGCCAAAGTTGTTTCAAACGCAAAGTCCTTCTTGTTCGAAATGAGTTTGTCGATTTTCGTCAGCATGAGCCTGCCTGCTTCGATGGCTGCCCTTTCAGGATTCAAAGGTGACAGTCCACGGGCGATTTCATCTGCATTGATGAACTCATCACAATCGAGCATTTCGGGAAGGACTGTGAATGAAGCAGTTGTTTTTCCTGCCCCGTTGCAGCCTGCTATGATATAGAGATTTGGCATATTAGTGCTTCAGCATGCTAAAGATACGATATTTCAATGCATGTTATCTTTACAATGTTAACGATTAAAACGGGAGCTATGATTGACAAGAAAAGCAAAATATTCAGCTATACTGTAGGAGAACTTATTATATTACTTAAAGAATATCCCAAAGAGATGTCTGTATTTGTCAGCGGATATGAAAATGGTATCTGATGTGACCTTGTTCTGAAGGGAGGAGCAGGTAGAAAGAACGGTGTAGCTGAATGTTGGAAAGAAAGTGACGAATGGAACATAAGGGGTGTGCAAAAAACAAAATACCCCGTAAACATTGAGTTTGCGAGGCATTTGTATGCAGTCCGTAGGGGAATCGAACCCCTGTTACCAGGATGAAAACCTGGCGTCCTAACCCCTAGACGAACGGACCGTATTGTTTAGAACTCCGGTAAAAATTATTACCGGAGTGCAAAAATAGAATCAAAATTTTTATTTGCAAAAAAAAATCGAAAAAAATCATTCACCCACCACTTCCTTGGCCAGGGTGTGGAGGTCCATGCCTGAGAAGTTTCCGGATGTCATCAGCAGACAGTACGCAGGTATTCTCATCCAGGTTCTTCAAGGCCTCCTCGAGCTGTTCGGAATCATTATATACCATCAGGTCCTCTTTACCGAATTGTTTCTTAATCTCCGTCGGAGAAAGTTCCGGGAGTCGTTTCTGTTTTACCACTGCTGGATTATAGTACACCATGGCCTGGTCGGCCTCCTTCAGGGTACCTTTATAAAGTGGAATGTATTCCATGTTGAGGCTGCTGTAAGTATGCAGCTCAAGGCAGGTCACCAGTTTCTGGTCACGGTAAGTTTCTTTAAATGCATTGACTGTTGCCTCCACGCTGGAGGGAGCATGGGCATAGTCCAGGTATACGGCCCGGCTGTTTCCATTGGCCAGCAGTTGTTGCCTGTTTTCGCTCCCGTTGAAAGCTGCATTGCATTGTAGAACTGGTGGTCCTCCACTCCAAGGTCCCGGCAGATCAGCAGGGCACCCATGATGTTCTGCATGTTATGCCTCCCGATCAGGTTCAGAGGGACCGAACCGTATTTTGTCTGCAGCACAAAACGTTTGTCCTCCACTGTGAAGGGATGTTCGCTGTACGGGATCTTCAGCAAGTGACCAGTGGCTTTTGTCCACCACATCACCCAGGACAGGATCCCCGTCAAAATAAAAGACCTTGCCTCCCCCGGTGGCGATGCGGAGAAATTTACGGAATTGTTTCTTATAACTCTCGAAAGTCTTGAAAGCATTCATATGGTCCCAGGCAATCCCCGAAAGCAGGGTCATATGCGGATTGTACTGGTGGAATTTGGGAGTCCGGTCGATGGGGGAGGAGAGGTATTCATCCCCTTCCAGGATGATGTACGGCGCATCATCCGTGAGTTTCACCAGGTCTTCGAAGCAGGTGATCCGGGAACTGACCATGTAATCGAAATTCATCCCTGTTCTCTTTCAGTACATGCATGACCATGGCAGTGATGGTGGTTTTGCCATGGGTCCCGCCGATGACCACCCGTTTCTTGTTCTTGCTGTGTTCGTAAAGGTATTCGGGGAAAGAGTAAACCTTGATTCCCAGTTCCTGTGCTTTCTTCAGTTCCGTGTTGGTTTTCCTGGCTTTCATTCCCAGGATGACGGCATCCAGGCCGGCATGGATCCTGTCAGGATCCCAGCCGTCCTTATCAGGAAATAGGCCGTTTGCCTGAAGCCTGGACCGGGAAGGTTCATAGATCTCTTCATCGGATCCGGTGATAGTATACCCTTTCTTGTGAAGCGCAATGGCAAGATTGTGCATCACTGTACCGCCAATAGAGATAAAATGGATGTTCATGCTATGGGTTTCAGGTTCATCCAATAAGGTCTGGTCATAAAAATAAATGATTATTAGGGTGGTTCTCCGGGAACTTTTCAACTGTTTGTTACATTTGATCCAGATGAAGGTGTCAATAATCCCCTGTGGAACGCTGAAAGTCAAAGCGGAAGAGATGCACAGCAACCTGCCGGTTGAGAGGATCTCCTCCTATTATAAAATCGGTACTGATGGGTACATGCGCATTGCGCTGAACGCATTGCTTGTGGATACCGGAAGCCAGGTAGCCCTTTTTGATCCCGGTTGTGCAGATTTCCTTCCGGCCAGGTTTGTAGCATCGTACGGGCTGGAGATCCCTGTACCCATAGAACAGACATTGGAAAAGTCTGGATACACCACCGACCAGGTGACGGATGTAATCTTTACCCACCTCCATTTTGACCATGGAAGCGGGGCCTTTATGCGAAAACCAGGTCAGATCTGCAAGAAGTTCCCTGATGCGGATTACCATGTACTGAAAGCACATTATGAATATGCCAGGAAACCCGATACACAGGAATCAAATTCATTTGTCACCGCATTTTTCAAATACCTGGACAAGGTCCACTGGCTTGAGGAGTGGACGCATGACTGGATGCAGCTGAGGATTTTCAACGGGCATACCAGGTACATGGTGGTGCCCCGGATTGAGTTACCCGAAGGTCCGCTCTGGTACTTAACGGACCTGATCCCCATGGAAGTTTCCTCGAACCTCAGGTGAACAGCAGTTATGACCTGGATCCGGAGCTTGCACGCCGTGAAAAGGTTGATTTCCTGGAAGAACTGACGGGTCCTTCAGATTTGGTATTCTTTCATGATCCACTTACTGACAGGAAGATCTATCCGTAAGTTTCAAGTAATACCTTAAGGATCTGTTTCCCTGCATCGCTGATTTTTGTACCGGGACCGAAAATGGCAGTGACACCTGCATCATACAGAAATTGATAGTCCTGTGCCGGGATCACCCCTCCGGCGATGACCATGATGTCTTCCCTTCCCAGTGCTTTAAGCTCGTCAATGACCTGTGGGACCAGGGTCTTGTGTCCGCCTGCCAGGGAGGATATCCCCAGTATATGTACGTCATTCTCTACTGCCTGTTTGGCGGCTTCGGCCGGTGTCTGGAAAAGGGGTCCGATGTCCACATCAAAACCAATATCGGCATAGCCGGTACTGACCACCTTGGCACCGCGGTCATGACCATCCTGGCCCATTTTGGCCACCATGATCCTGGGCTGCCGGCCCTCCCGGCTGGCAAACTCCCCGGCCATGGCACATGCTTCCGAAAAGGTCTTATCCTGTCCCGACTCCTGGGAATAGACTCCCGAGATGGAACGGATCACGGCCTTGTACCTGCCGGAGACTTTTTCAATGGCCGCCGATATCTCACCCAGTGTGGCGCGGTGCCTGGCGGCCTCCACAGACAGTTCGAGCAGATTTCCAGGACCACCCTTCACACATTCAGTGATGGCATTCAGTGCACTTTCCACTTTTGCGTTGTCCCTTTCCTTTTTCAATTTTCTTAGCCTTTCAAGCTGTGACTCCCGTACGGCCGAATTATCAACCTCCAGGATATCGAGGGGCTCTTCCTTGTCGAGCCGGTATTGGTTAACCCCTACAATTACATCCTTTCCACTGTCGATTCTTGCCTGTTTGCGGGCGGCGGCCTCCTCGATACGCATCTTTGGAATCCCGGTCTCAATGGCACTGGCCATCCCTCCCAGCTCTTCTATCTCCTCGATATGCTCCCAGGCCCTCTGTGCAATTTCATGGGTGAGTGATTCAACATAGTAAGAGCCTGCCCAGGGATCCAGCGATTTGCAGATCTCGGTCTCCTCCTGGAGGTGAAGCTGGGTATTCCTGGCTATTCGTGCAGAAAAGTCTGTGGGCAGGGCAATGGCTTCGTCCAGGGCGTTGGTGTGAAGGGACTGGGTATGGCCCAGGGCAGCTGCCATCGCTTCAACGGAGGTCCTGGCCACGTTGTTGAACGGATCCTGCTCGGTGAGGCTCCAGCCTGAGGTCTGTGAATGGGTCCTCAGGGCCATGGATTTGGGATTTTTCGGGTTGAACTGCCTGACGATCTTTGCCCAGAGCATCCGTGCAGCACGCATTTTGGCAATCTCCATAAAATGGTTCATACCAACGGCCCAGAAGAAGGAGATCCTGGGAGCAAATGCATCGATATCGATGCCTGCCTTTACCCCTGAGCGAAGGTATTCAAGTCCGTCTGCCAGGGTATAGGCCAGCTCAATATCGGCTGTGGCACCCGCTTCCTGCATATGGTATCCAGAGACGCTGATGCTGTTGAAACGGGGCATGTTCCTGGAGGTGTACCCGAAGATATCCGCGATGATCTTCATGGAGGTTTCAGGCGGATAGATGTATGTATTCCGGACCATGAACTCTTTCAGGATATCGTTCTGGATGGTCCCTGTCAGTTCATCCAGGGAGGCCCCCTGTTCCAGCCCGGCCACTATATAGAAAGCCATTACCGGGAGTACGGCTCCGTTCATCGTCATGGATACAGACATCTCATTCAGCGGGATCTGGTCAAAGAGGACCTTCATATCCAGGATGGAATCGATGGCCACCCCTGCTTTCCCCACATCGCCCACCACCCGCTCATGATCGGAGTCATATCCCCGGTGGGTGGCCAGGTCGAACGCTACCGAGAGCCCCTTCTGACCTGCGGCCAGGTTCCGGCGGTAAAATGCATTGGATTCCTCTGCAGTGGAGAATCCTGCATACTGCCTGATGGTCCAGGGGCGCATGGCATACATGGCAGAATAGGGCCCCCGGAGGAACGGTGGCAGCCCGGCGGCGTAGTTCAGGTGTTCCATCTGCTCCAGGTCCTCACGGCTGTAAGACGCTTTGACACTGATGTGCTCCGGGGTCTCCCAAAGATTGTCTGTATCCACTTTCTGATCAGGGATTCTCAGGTCTTTGAAATCTGTATTACTGAAATCGGGTCTTTTCATATCAATCGAAAATCTATTCTACTAACAGGAGTTTGTTGAATTGCTGAAGGGTCTCCAGCATGTTGCTCCGTATATGGATGAAATGTTCTATTCCCGCAAGTTGCAGATCCTCCAGATCGTCCTCCGGGTATCCGGCCACCACAATAACCGAATGGTCCTTCAGGGCTTTCACTACGGGCAGTGCCATGGTTCCGTAAGTGTCATCGGAACTGCAAAGGACCACGATCCCGGCCTGGGATTTCACGGGCAGCTTCGATCCCCTGTTCAATGGAGTCGAACGCAGGCTGATCCATAATTTCGTATCCGGCACATGCGAAAAAATTGGTTGAAAATGCTGCCCTGGCTGTCACCCAGGCAGGATTTCCGTATTTGAACAGGAATACCCCCGGGCGTTTTTTACTTTGTTCCGTAGCCAGCCTGATCTCTTCAAACATTGAAGCCGCGCGGAAAGGGCGAAGAGGTACCAGCGGAGATTCCGGCAATTCGACATGATCCCTCTTTTTCTGCTGATTGAAAATTGTTTCGTTGAAATCGGGGTAGGCATTGGTCCCCAGGAGATTACCTCTCCCGGAAGCCAACCGGTCCAGTTTTTTCTGTTTTGAAGCCATAACCTTTTCCTGGATCCATCCCGTTTCCAGGGCCTTCCTGAATCCTCCCCTGGCTTCGGTTTCCCGGAAAAGTTCCCAGGCTTTCTCAGCAATGGATCCGGTGAGACTTTCGATGTAGTAAGATCCTGCTGAGGGATCGGCCACCGTTCCGAAATGAGCTTCGTCCCTGAGAATAATCTGGACATTCCTGGCCACCCGGTCCGAAAAGGTGTTGCCGTTCCCGCAGGGATAATCGTAGGGAAGAACAGTGATCAGGTCAGCCCCTCCCAGGATGGAGGACATGGCTTCGGTGGTTCCCCGCAACATGTTCACGTAAGGATCATAGAGGGTCATATTCCATTCAGATGAGGTGGAATGGATGCGTATTCCGTTTGAGGCCGGGGCGAGTCCGTATCCTTCGCAGATCTTATTCCAGAGGATCCTGGCAGCGCGGATCTTGGCTATTTCCATGAAATAATTTGAACCGGAAGCCAGGCTCAGATGCATGGATTGAACCGCATCCTGAGGGTCGACTCCCTGGCCGGTAAGGATGGCAAGGTACTCGTTGGCCATGGCCAGGGAAAAACCAAGTTCCCCGGTCAGTGTGGATCCTGCATTCTGGATCATGGATCCGTTTACTTCGATGAATCTCAGCCCGGGCGAGTTTTCCCTGGTTTCCCGTACAAACCTGGCCAGGTTGGCAAAGCTGGCAGCCGGAATTCCGGTGGAGGCCATCTTCCCCAGGGGATCGGCTCCCATGCAGCCATTCAGGTTGACCGGCTTGATTCCTCTTTGCTTTGCCAGGTCCAGCAGGTGATGGTACAATGCATCTACACCGAGGTAACCGTGGAACAGGATCTCAGTCTCCCCAAGGGGGACTCCTTCCAACAGCCTGTCAAGAAAATCTTTTCCCGGGGCAGGGGTATCCTCCAACCGGATCCGTATGGCCTGTGCCCCTCCTTTGAGAGCCAGCCTGATCCTGTGGTTGGCTTCAACCGGATCCCTGCCGGGAACAAGGTCCTGGCAAATGGTCCAGCTGTTGGCAACGCTTCCTGCAGGCCTTAGTAATCTGGTATTTTCCAGGAATCCAAGACCGTCCAGATCTTCCGCCCTGTAATAGGGTTTGACCGGGATACCTTCATCGGTATTCCAAACCAGTTTCTTCTGGTAATCAGCACCTTTCAGGTCAGCCCTGATCTTTTCCTCCCATGCCTCGGTGGATACTTGCGGAAACTCATAAAACAACTGCTTATTGTCTTCCTTATTCATGTTATAACTTATTGGATTACAAAGAAAGCACTTTGAGGACACCTAACCAAGGACAATTCGCTGACAAAGTGAAACATATTTATCATGGATTTCGTATTATTGTAATATAGAAACGACCGTAAATTGAAATTCATAATTGCCTGATCCATGAAGAGATTTGTACTCCTGATACTGGCCATTGCAACCATTAGCGTTGCCCACTCTCAGACCGTTGAGAATATCCGGGTTGTCCAGGATGGTGAAAACCTGAAAATCACCTACCGGATCGGAGCCTCAACAGATGCACAGATCTTCAATATCTATCTTACCTGTTCCATGAATGGAGGGCGCCGTTTCGAACCGAAAGCAGTGATGGGTGATGTGGGAAATAACATCGTCGGAGGTAAAAGCTATTATACCATCATCTGGGATGTTTTTGCAGATGTGGAGGAGGTGGTCAATCCGGAGTTTTTTATCAGGCCTGACCTTGTGAGGGATAATACTCCTGTCCCGGTTCCCGTTCAGACGCAGCCAGAGGAGGAGGTGCAGGAACCTACAAGGGAGGTCAGGGAGGAACCAAAGGAGGAACCGAAACAACAGGAACAGGAACCTGCCTTCCAGCCAAGCTTTGAGCAGGAGGAAACGGGAAAGAAGTCCAAATTCGAACGGGATGCATTCTTCTGTTACAGCGGTAACCTGGGAATGGGAATTCCATTCGGGATTAGTTTTGGATCTCTGGGTAATTGGGGGTATTACGTAACCCCGATCAGAATGGGGCTCGCCAATTACCACTATTGGGACGACTGGGGATATTATGAGAAGGATTATATCCTGCATCTGATGGTGACGGCGGGTGCAACCAAACACATCGTTTCAGCTGGGTTTTACCGTTTACATGCTTACCTTGGTGCTGGATTGCACATCTCTATTGAAGATCTTACGACTAGTCCATATACCAGAGGGCATATCATGCCGGAAACGGGAATCATTAATGTATTAGGCAGATTCAACGTGAATGTCGGTTTGTCCTGGTCATCAGGTTATTTGCCTTACTATACTGAGGCTAACTATTTTAATTTTGTATTCGGAGCAGGGTTTGTGTTCTAGAAACTGAAGGGTCATGAAAAGGATTTGTTTATTGTTTTCGGTATTTGTGCTGGCCGGGTTAGGGACCCGGGCCCTGGCACAGGAGGCCGCTGAACAATCCAGCGGGGTGATTAAGTTGAATATGAAAAAGAAGGTGGAAGAGCCTGCGCCGGCGACGCGCAGCAGCAGTGAATTCTCGCATTCCACCAATATCAGGATGTCTAAGAAACAGGCGGAACCTGTGGAACCGGTCACTGCCGGAAATTTCAGCTGGATCATACCAACCCAGTCCACAGTACGGTCTTCAGAAGACACCTACCAGATCAAAGCGACCGTGAATGCCAATGAAGCCATCCGGTTCGTTAATATTTTCGTAAACGGGGAGTTTGTCAAATTCGTCAACCCTCCTGCAACCAATATGAGGCAGATGGTTGTTGACCAGAAGATTGACCTGGCTCTGGGAGCCAACAGCTTCAGGTTTGAGGCGGTGACCGTTTCCGGCAAGAAGATTGAAAGCAACCTGGATATTGTCTATGATTTTGCCAATGCCACCTATCATGCACTGGTGATTGCCGTCCAGGACTATGATGATCACAACATGAATGACCTGGATCATCCCATCAAGGATGCCAGCCGGTTTATTGATATCATTACCACCGAATACAATTTCAGCAAGGACCATGTAAGGTTCCTGCGCAATCCCACCAAGGGGGATATCATCGGGACACTGGACCAGTTGCGGTACGAAGTTGCCCCGGAGGACAACCTGCTGGTCTACTATGCAGGGCATGGATTGTGGGATGAGGGGATGGAGACCGGATTCTGGCTTCCCAGGGATGCGGCCAGGGACAACCGTGTGGCCTGGCTTGCCAATACCGACCTGACCAATTACCTTAAAGCCATCAAATCCAAGCATACCCTGCTGATCGCAGATGCATGCTTCAGCGGCGGGATCTTCAAATCCCGGGCTGCTTTTAACAATGCAGCCACAGTGGAAAAGCTCTACAAGGATCAGAGCCGGAAGGCCATTACCAGCGGAACCATGGAGGAGGTGCCCGACAGGAGTGTATTTGTCCAGTACCTGATCAAACGGCTGGCTGAGTATAACAAGAAATACCTTCCCGCCGAAGAGCTCTATTCAAGCCTCAAGGACCCGGTGATGAACAACAGCAATACCATGCCCCAGTACGGGACCATCCAGGGTGTGGGTGATGAAGGCGGGGACTTTATATTCATCCACAGGGACTAGCGGGACCCGGTCATTTTAGACGGATCCACCCAGTCGTCAAATTCCTTCTCAGTGACATATCCCAGGTCGAGGGCGGCCTTCTTCAGGGTTGAACCCTCATTGTGAGCCTTTTTGGCAATCTCGGCAGCCTTTTCATAACCGATGTGGGTGTTCAGTGCGGTTACCAGCATCAGCGAATTGTTCAGGTTCTCCCGGATCCGTTCATGGTTTGGTTCAATTCCCACCGCACAATTGTCATTGAATGACCTGCAGGCATCACCAAGCAGCCGGGCCGATTCCAGGAAATTCCGGATCATCATGGGCTTGAAGACATTCAGTTCGAAGTGCCCGTTGGATCCTCCCACATTGATGGCCACATCATTGCCCATGACCTGTCCGCAAACCATGGTCAGTGCCTCTGCCTGGGTAGGATTGACCTTGCCCGGCATGATGGACGATCCCGGCTCATTGGCGGGGATGATGATCTCCCCGATACCGCAACGGGGACCGGAAGCCAGCATGCGGATGTCATTGCCGATCTTCATCAGGCTTACGGCCAGTGTTTTTAATGCGCCATGGGCTTCCACGATGGCATCGTGGGCAGCAAGTCCTTCGAATTTATTGGCCCCGGTCACAAAGGGCAGTTCAGTGAACTCGGCAATGTATTTTGCCACCAGTTCACTGTAGCCTTCAGGGGTGTTGATCCCGGTACCCACAGCAGTACCACCCAATGCCAGTTCCGACAGGTGCTTCAGGCTGTTCAACAGGGCCTGGAGTCCATGGTCGATCTGGGAAACATACCCTGAAAACTCCTGTCCGAGGGTCAGCGGGGTGGCATCCATCCAGTGGGTCCGGCCAATCTTCACCACCTCCATGAAAGCACCCGCTTTTTCCTTCAGTGTATCCCTGAGATCCTTGATACCCGGGACGGTAACTTCGGTAAGTACCTTGTAAGCGGCGATATGCATGGCCGTTGGAAAGGTGTCGTTGGAAGACTGGGATTTATTTACATCGTCGTTGGGGTGGATCATCCGGGCACCCTCACCCAGGGCATTTCCCTGGATTACATGGGACCTGTTGGCCACCACCTCATTGATATTCATGTTTGACTGGGTACCGGAGCCAGTTTGCCATACCACAAGCGGGAACTGGTCATCCAGTGTTCCTTCGATTACCTCGTCACAAACCTGCATGATCAGGCTCTGCCTTTTCTGCCGGGAAGCACTCCAAGTTCCATATTTGTGGCCGCTGCCGCTTTTTTCAGATAACCAAATGCCCTGATGATCTCCACCGGCATCCTTCCGTCCCCGATCTTGAAATTGTTCATTGAACGCTGGGTCTGGGCACCCCAGTACTTGTCGGCTGGAACCTGAACTTCGCCCATGGTGTCTTTTTCAATCCTGTAGTCCATTTCAGTATATTTTGGGCTAATATACCAAAACAGGACTCTTAAAAAGAATGATAAATGATGTTGTTGAAAAGGATAGGGCGGTGATCAGTACTTCATCATCAGGACTGTCACATAGTTGGTAGTACCGTCTGATTCGATTCCGACCCCGCATTGGGTTACATCTTCAAGGAGCACCGAATCGGCACCAGGCTGCTGAAGTATTTCCAGCAGGATCTCATCCTCATCAAAGGAGGTAGTGTTCAGAACCAGTGCCTGGTCATTGTAACCTCCCAGCTTGTCATGGATGGTGCTCCAGTGGCTTTCAAGGCCCTGTGTCCCCAATGCTTCCTGTCCGTAGGCCATCCTGGATGAATAGATCTGGGCTTCGGTCACCATGATATACTGGTGTACAAAAGGCCCCTGGAGTCCGTTGGCCTCCCTGTGGGCTTTTATGCTACGGTAAACAAGGTCTTCAATACCTTTCACCTGTGTATAACCTCCCCCGTCATCATCACAGGCCTGCAGTATGAACGGGAATAAGATGAAAATAAACAGCCGCTTGAGGTTCATGGATTTACGGTTTTATAGGTAGTACAGTTCAGACCGGAAAAAGTTGCTTACAGTGTATCGATGTTTTCCACCGGATCGCCGATAATGGCCCTGTATTTTCCCTCCACGATGGGCCTGCGAATCAGCTTAGGATGTTCTACCATGACCTTGATCCACTCTTCGTCATTGAGGTTAAGTCCTTTCAGTTGCTTTTTATAGTACTCCTCCTGGGTCCTAACCAGTTCAGCCGGTTTCATATGGAGCTTCATGATTACTGTAGTAAGCTCTTCTTCTGTCAATGGTTCTTTCAGGTACTCCCTTACCCGGTGGTCCAACTCTTTTTCGATCATATACTGAAGTCCTGCACGGCTCTTTTTGCAACGCGGATTGTGGTATACCGTATAGGTCATGCGGATTTGTTTTGATTGTTATTCCTTTTCTTCAGGTGGATGGTTCACCGGATCTGCATCCAGCACGAACATGCCCCTGCCATGGGTTGCTACAATGATCATGTTGTCCCGGGGATGAATGGCCAGGTCGTGCACATAGGTGCAGGGCAGGTCTCCCAGCACATTCCAGGTTTTACCGGAATCCTTTGATACATAAACCCCCACATCGGTGCCCAGGTATAGAATATCCTTATTACCGGGATCCTCACGGATCACATTGACAGGTCCGGCCGGGATGTTTCCGGAGATGTCCTCCCAGGTGTCCCCGAAATCGGTGGACCGCCATACATAGACAGCTGCATCGTCATCCCTTCTTCCTGTCTGGGTGACATAGACCGTACCGAAATCATATTTTGAAGCCACGATCCTGGAAACCCACCTCACAGGGAGCGGTGCTATCCGAATATCTTCCCAGCTCTCTCCGCCGTTCTTGGTTCTCCACAACCGGCCGTCATCGGTACCGGCATAGAGGAGGGCGGGATTGAAAACAGATTCTTCAAGGGCGCTGATGGTCTGGTAGCTGATATCTCCCTGTTTTTCAGGATCATTGTAAGTCAGGTCCGGACTGATCTTCTTCCATGTTCCCCCCTGGTCGCCCGATCTGAGCACATACTGCACCCCGTGATATACGATATCTGGATTGTGGTTGGACAAAAGGGTCGGGGCCATCCATTGTCCCCGGAACTCCGGCTCATCAGGAAATGTGGAATGGAGGACCCATTCCATATCATCCGGGTAGCCCTCCACGGTGGCCATTGCCAGCTTGCCGTAGAACAGGGAGGCAAAGATGGTGTTGTTGTCCCTGGGATCCACCACATGGGTACTCCCTTCGGCACCCAGGGTATAGGACCATTCGGTGGGTTTGACTTTGTCTTTCCCTTTTGAGAGGTCCACTTCACTGTAAAAACTATGGTGATCCTGGACAGAACCGTAAACCCTGAAAGGTTCCTTCATATCGAATTCAACATTGTAAAACTGGGCCAGGGGTAATTCGCTGAGGAAGCTGCGCCAGTTCTCACCCTTGTCATAGGAAACACTGATCCCCCCGTCGTGGGCTGCAAGGATGTAATTGGAGTTGTCAGGATCGATCCACATGCCGTGCTGGTCAGCATGGATCTTACGCCTGATGGGTTCGAAAGTTGCTCCCCCATCGGTGGAGACATTGATCCATAGCCCCATTGTGTAGATGCGGTCCTCGTCATTGGGATCCACCCTCATCTGGCCGAAAACCCAGCCGTATGTTCCTGAGTGGCCTGACATGTACTTCCTTGACTCTTCGGTGAGCCCGCTCACCTGCCTCCATCTGTTTCCTGCATCATCGGAACGGTAAAGGGTGGCCCCTTTGATCACATCTTTCTTTGGCCTGCCATAGGAATCCAGTTCTCCCTCTTCCGCATGAAAGGCAACCTCGTAGTCATCCACAAAGGCATATACAACATCCGGATTGGACCGGGCCACATCAATACCGGTACGGCCCATGTATTTCGAGGAAGGCAATCCTTCCGTTAACCTGTCCCAGCTTTTTCCGCCGTCGGTGGTTTTCCATACACCGTTATGCTTGTGGTTGTCATAGGTACGCGGATCGTTCCATTTCTGCCTGGTCCGCTGCCAGGTTGTAACATAGATCACATTTGGATCACGGGGATCCATTACCATGTCATTCAGTGCGGTTTCAGAACCTTTGGTGAAGACCTGCTCCCAGCTTTTTCCTCCATCCGTGGTCTTATAGAGTCCGCGTTCTTTATTCATGGTCCATTCGTGACCGGAAGCCGCTATGTAAACCACATCAGGATCCTCCGGGTGGACCAGGATTCTTGAAATTGTAAAAGTTTCCTCGAGTCCCATATGTTCCCAGGTCTGGCCCCCGTCAGTGGTTTTCCAGACTCCGCAGCCTGGATTGGAGGATCTGAATATGTTGGCCTCGCCTGTCCCCACCCAGACAATATCAGGATTTGACGGGCTCACTGCCAGGTCCCCGATGGTGGATGTGCCCTGGTGTTCGAACACCGGCTCAAAGGTCACCCCTTCATTGATGCTTTTCCATACCCCACCGGAGGCAGTTGCCACCCAGATGGTATAATTTTTCCCCCTGGGGCCTACCGCCTCCACATCGGTACACCGCCCGCTGATGTTGGTGGGGCCGATAAACTGCCAGTGCAGTTCCCCAAAGGTTGAGGTGTCAAGCATCTGTTCGTGGTTTTCATACATGCTGAGCTTTTCAGCTCCGGAATAAACGGGGTCCTTTACCTGTGCTTCCAATACCGGGATGACAGAAGCAAGGGCTATCAGAAGCATTTTTCTCTTCATTGCATGAAGGTTGGGTTTAAAGCCTAAAAATAGCCATTTTTTATTGTGTCCAGATTTTATTAACTTAACTCCTTGATGCGAAGCTATAAAAGGACCAAAAACAGGATCATATGAAAAAGATGTTTTTCCTTCTTATCGCCGGAATCCTTCTTCCCGTTTTCATGCTGGCGCAGGATCACCTTTTCCTCGAGGAGCAGGAGGTGAACCTGGAAGATGCAAAATCTTCTGCATGGGTATTTCCTATTCCCAGGAACCTGGAGGAGCCACTTGATGATCTGCAAGATTATTGCAAAGAGCGCAGTGATCTGAAGCTGAAAAAGGGAAGCGAGAACATGGTGATTGCTGAAAAGGTATCACTGCACCATATTACGGCAATGCGGGGTGACCTGATCGGATACACCTTTATCCGGGAACAATATTATGCCATGGCAATGGTTTTACAGCTGGGTTATGACATTTCCCTGAACAGCAAGGAATGGGAAAAGGAGATGCAGAATTTCCGTAATTATGCCAAGGAGTTCATGTCCTACCATTATGAACAATACTACAGCCGGAGGATCCAGGAGAAGGAGAAGGAACTTAAGGATGTGGAGAAGGATAAAAAACAGGCTGAGAATAAGATCGACAACATTACAGGCAAGGTCAACAATCTGGGCAAGAAGATCGGGAAGGAGGAGGAAACCGCAAAGATCCAGAATTATGAATCTGAGATCAACACCCTGGAGTCGGACATGCAGGAACTGGCGGATACCCTCCCGGGTCTTGAATCAAGGATCAATGCCCTCAAAGAGGACATTGAAATATTGAAGACGGAGTCCCATACATACCACAACGCCATCTCCTCCTTCTGATCCTTGCCGGGAGCCCTGCTTACCTCAAGGAGGCCTTGCTCAAGAGGTGCTCAGGTATTTCCACATTAAACCTGATCTCATCGATGATGAACTCGGTGCCTGCTCCCTTTTTCAGCATGTCCTTGAAGGTCATTTTCCCGGGGTACCAGCGTGAGCCATGCCTGGTGATATTGGTTAACTCGGTCTTTTTTAGAAGCTTCCCGCTTTTTGCATAAAGCTCTTCTTTCAGGGGGATGTATCGGGATTTATCCACCCAGAGCTTGCGCATCTGGTAGGCCACATCTTCTTCTGTGGCCCTCATTTCAACGATCCAGCAGTCGGATTCCCCGATGGTTTCTGAACCCACAATCCCTGCATCATATACATCGCTCAGTTTCCTGTCGTCCATCATGTCCTCGTAGGATAGGTCCGATCCCATGACCGACTGTCGCAGCATGTGTCCGGAGATCTGAATGGTCCGGTCGGTGGAAGGTGAAAAGATCCAGAGTTTGTCTTCCAGCTTCAGCATTTTGGTCCCCTGTTCCCTGGCCGGGGCCAGGTATTCAGTGAAGGAGGATTCCCCTTCCCCCCAGCTTTCCGATTCAATGGTACGGGAACTTCTTGGCCCATGGATCACCATTTTCGATTTAATATACCTTGTATCGGAAGACATGTTCTGATCAATCCGGTCCAGAATCTCCTGTCCGGTGGGCTGTGCCGCTAATGTTGTGGATATACCTGTCAACACAACGCATATCTGTATGATTCCTTTTATTCGTATCATGCCTGTAATTCTTTAAATAATTGTGCGGTTTTCCGCTTGAAAATTCCGATCCCGGCTAGAGCGGTCCCCAGTGCAGTTGCGAAAACGCCCGGTATAAAGCCGATGTAATAGGCATCAGCTGTGATACTGGCCTTCATCACTCCCTGCATCATCATATTGGAGCCCTGCATCATACCTCCGATGTCGATTCCCTTTGTAAGAAGCGCTGCAAATAAGAGACCAAAGGAGGTACCAACAACAGAGCCCGCTATCCCTATAAAGAACGATTCAATGATCAGGCTTCGGTAAATGTGCTTTTTCTCTTCACCGATCGCTATCCTCAGCCCCATCTCCCCATAACGGCGCAGGCCGCCAAGCAATCCGGAGTTCCATAGTACGATGGCCATGGCCATCATGAAAATTCCAATAATTACACTTTTAAAGTAGCCCATGATGTCGAGCATCATGGTCATGGTACCCTGCTCGCGAAGGGAAAGCATCACCGGCGAGAATTCATCCTCTGCATCGCTGTACTTTTCATTAAAAGCTACTGACATAGCGTTGGCTGCCAGGTCGTCGTAATCTCCCGATGACAGGTAACCCAGGATTTCCCCGGTGGCATCATGCATATCCAGGGCCATCCGGATACTGCTGATGTCAGCCACAATACCTCCCCGGTCCAGGGCTGCAGCTCCGAATTTTATAGTTCCGCTGACCGTGAAATTGGTAATGGACATGGCACCAAACATGGTGGTGCTGATCAGCGTAACCTGATCTCCTGGTTCCACTTCCAGTTTGGTGGCGAAGTCCTCACTCAGCATGACTTCCTCCGGACCCCCTGGTAGTCTGCCACGGACAAGTGCCTTCTCCAGGTTCAGCCTTTCCACCTCTTTACTTTCGGGAGAGAGCAGATCAATGGCCATTCCTCCACCCGGTCCCTGTGCGCGGGTCTCCCCGTTTTCATCCGGTGCATCCACCAGTCCACCGAACTGAATGCGTTCGACCCATTCCAATCCCGGGAATTCGCTTTCCAGGTCCTGTAGGATCTGATCGGTACCCATCAGGGCCAGGTCGTTAGGTCGCTGATCTATATTCTCGTTGTAAGCCCTGCTCATAACTTTGACGTGCCCTGTGGCAAAACGGGCATTAAAGACGATCATGTCGCCCAGCACCCCGGTCACCCAGCACTGCATCAGAACCACCAGGGTTACCCCGACGGCTACCACAATGATAGGCATCAGGCTCCTGGAACGGTCCCTGAACAATCCTTTTATATAAAATCGTAACATGGTTCTTTTTATTAATTATTGAATTTTGCCACGTATGGCATCGTTGGGATTCATTTTACTGATTTTCCGGGAGGGCAAGTAGCTCACTATTGTTGTAGCCAGCATGACCAGGACAATGGATCCCAGAATCAGCCCCAGGCTGTAATAGGGATACATGTGTTCAGCTGCAGCCATTCCAAAGTCATCGGTACCTTCAGGCATTTTGATCCCGGACTTCTGGGTCCACAGGAGCAATGGAAATCCATAGAGCGCCCCCAGTACTACCGCCAGGATGGCATGCATTCCCCCTTCCACCGTGAAGATTCCTACGACCTGCTTCCTGGTCATCCCCATGGCGATGTAGGTGCCGATCTCCCGCTGACGCCGAAAGATGGAGAGTACCTGTGTATCGAAAACAGCAAGCAGGGCCAGGGCCAGGATAATGAGGTAGAAAATGGACCCCCCTGTGCTTTTCATCTTGATCATCTCTTCCAGCTCCTTGAAAAGGAAATCGTGTCCCTTGAATTCCCAGCCAGCAATAGTGGCTCCTTCTTCAGGGCTTTCATCCATGACAACCAGGGTGGCTTCCCCCGGCATTCCGGTGATCTCCTGCAGCTTGTTCAAGGGGATCCAAACCTGTCCCATGTCCACTGCCGGAATTGTGGTATTAAAGATGCGTGCAATTCGTATTTCAGTAGCATCAAAGGTGCCATGCACATCCCGCCACCTGACCAGGAGATAGTCCCCTGTCTGAAGTCCGGCCGCTTTGGCCAGGCGGGTGCCCACAATGGCTGTGATCTCTTCCGAGTCCGGATCCAGGTCCCCTGTAGGGAGGGAAAGAACAGTCTGACGGGTATCGATCCCTTTCAGCAAGGCTCCCATCATTCGTCCCTCCGGGTAAATGGTGGCCTGGGTAATGAGGATCGGAACAGCCTTGCCATCTGAAGCTTGCGCTTCCAGCACAGCGGGTATCGACGCATGGGCATCGGTAAGTGTCATGGCATCGTAGGGGTCGTACATGTCATGCCAGTACTGTCCCTCTGCCACTTCCCATGCAACGGTTTCGATCCGGGCCTGCCGGTCCCATCCCTGGTAGAGTCCGTTCATATAGACAATCAGCACATAGGCCAGGGAGAGGACAAAGACAATCAGCAGTGTCCGCAATCCTGCGCCCATGAGATTCTTAAATGCAAGTTTAAATGCAATCATGGCTCCTATTTTTTTATGTTGTCATCAGAAACCACCCTGCCATCTTCCAGGCGAATGATCCTTCTCAGGTAACCGATCACCTTATCGTCATGGGTGGCGAATACGAAAGTGGTTTGAAGTTCCTTATTTAACTTCTCCATGGTCTGAAGGATGTGGTGAGAGTTTTCAGCATCCAGGTTGGCAGTGGGTTCGTCGGCCAGTACCAGATCAGGTTTCTTAACCATGGCCCGGGCAATGGCTACCCGCTGACTCTCTCCCCCGGAAAGCTGGGGCGGCTTAGACTTAATCTTATCGTTGAGACCTACCCAGTCCAGGGCTTCCAGCACGGCCTTTTTCCTTTCCGCTGCCGGTTTCTTCAAAAGGAGGAGCGGGAACTCCACATTCTCATACACCGTATATACGGGCATCAGGTTATAGGTTTGGAAAATGAACCCGATGTGTTTTTTTCTCAGTGTAGCTGCCACTTTCGGATTCATCTGCTCCGAGGTGGTCCCCAGCACATTGGTCTCTCCCTTCGATGGCGTGTCCAGCGAGCCGAGGATATTCAGCAGGGTGGTTTTTCCCGATCCGCTGGGACCGACAATTCCCGTAAATTCACCCTTATCAATTCCAAGTGTAATTCCGTTAAGGGCTGTGAATTGCCCTCCTCCAATGGGGAACCATTTTACCAGGCCCCGGATGTCAATGATTGTGCCGTTCATGATCTTTGTGTTTATGTCAGTTATTATCTATTTTCTTTCAACTTTAAAAACTTTAAAAACTTTAAACTTAAACTTTAAAAACTTCAGTGGTTGAACACTGCCATCAGCTGGAATCCCCAACCGCCATATAGGGTGGCCCGGGTTTCCAGGTTATAGAGGTTATAGGTTTCCGGGTTCCAGAATCCCATCAGGTAGAAGGTCCAGCTATCGAAAGTCATGGAGTAATTGATGAAACGGTAGAGTCCTTTATTGCTGAAATCATAAAATACCATGGCGTTAATGCTGTGTATAATGTTTATGGGATAGGAGACTGAGAACAATCCGAAATAGAGCGTCTCATTTGCGCCAAGGAGCTTTTTACCCTTTAGATACCCGAACCCTTCTGTCATCACGCTGAGCCCGCTGCCCAGCCCGAAGGTATAGTCCAGTCCTGCATTGAGCATTGAGGTATGTTCCAGGTCTGTATAAATCAGGTCCTGGTGGATCAATGCTCCTTCCAGCCAGAATCCCACTGCCAGGTCCATTTTCATATCAAGTCCGAACCTGTTCTCGGGGCTGGCTGCTGCCTGGAAAACAGTGTCATAGGCAATCGAGCGCGGATCGGCGGTCCGGTGGTGGTAACTGGCCCCGATCTCACCGGTGAAGAGTGGGACCTGAACCCTGCCGCCGTATTCAATGGTGTTCTTCACCGTGGGGAACGTTTCCCAGCCCTTGGTCTTATCCTCCCCGTAGAGGGCCCAGAGCCAGATACTGGCATTGTTCAGGAAGTAGTACCTGCCAAGCAATCCGTATACCCCGTCGGTCAGCTGCAGGGGATCGCGCGGATCGATCCGGTCAAACCACATCAGAGGCCTGAACATCTGTGCTGAACCGAAGTTGATTTTCTGGAGGCCGGCTCTCAGTTCGAACTGGTCACCCGAGAACCGTACCCACATGCGGTAGGGGGACAAATCGTAATCCCAATCCTCAGGAGCGCCTTCCTGGTAGGTACCCGTGCCCCACAGGTTAGCGGAGAACTCTCCGTCCAGGGTATATTTTCCCAGAGGAACAGAGAAGCTCAGCTCGGGGATATACCTGAGCCCTCCCTGGAACTGGAAAGGATCGGCCGGGTTCAGGGTTGCCCACCCGATGGCCTGCCCGCTGAATCCAATGGACTGTGCCTCTGAGTGTACCGGGGACATCATGGATGCCGCCAGGATGGCGGTGGAAGATATAAAAATCCTTATCACTGTTATGGATCTGAACCGGAACATTGTCTTAAGAGTGCGGCGAAATGCCATAAACAAAAAGGTTGGTTACCTCCAGGACCATCTCTTCCGAAGAGCCGAATTGATTCAGCATTTCATCCCCCGAAATGATTTCGATACACTTCTGGGTGAAGAGGATTAAGAACGGAATATTCAGGTCTTTCCGGACCCATCCGTCCTTTTTCCCCTTTTCATATAGGTTGATGACTTCGGTGAAAACCTCTGTGCTCTTCTTTTCCACGTAAATCTTCATATCTGCATCCGGATTGGCATAAAGGTCTTTGATGAATTCCTTGCTGATCCCGTGTGCTCCCTCTGATTTCAATTGCAGGATCTTTTTCAGGGTTTTATCTGCCGTTTCATGCTCCTTTCCCAGGTTCCTGATCTTGGTTAATGATTCATCAAACACCTTATCAAGAACGGTTGTGGCCAACTCTTTTTTGTTGGGAAAGAATTTATAAAAGGTCATTTTGCTGACACCTGCTTCCCTGCAAATCTCTTCAATGGTGACCCTTCGGAAACCAAATTTCCAGAAGAGCTCCCTGCCTGTCTGGAGAATCAGCTGACGTTTTGGATGTGACGTTATCTTCATAATTATACGATATATGTAAAACAATACATATTACGTACAAATATAAATTAAAAGTATGCCCTTGTCAAGAAAAAACGTAAAAATCGTACCTGGCAGGTCCGTAAAAGAATAATCCCTGTCCGTTGAAACAGGCAGGGATCAGCTCTAACTATATGACTATACGGGCTTATTCCCCGCTCTTCCCGTAGTTGGGCAACACCCTGGCACTGGGATCATCCACATCGCAGTTATCCCACTCCCTGTTGGGCATCCAGAAATCCACCACGGTATGTGAACGCCCGGGGAAGTGCGATTCAAAGATCTCCCGGTACATCAGTGATTCCTTTGAAATGGGTGTGGCATGGCCGTACCTGCTCCTGAGGGATTCGAACTCTTCGTCGCTGTACATCTCTTCGGCATAAGCCTTCAGGCTGTCGACCACGCTGTGTCCCTGGGCATCAGAAAATGCAGCCTTCTCCCTGTAGAGGATATCATGGGGGAGGTAATCCCCTTCAAAGGCTTTCCTGATCAGGTATTTGCCAACACCGGTGAAGTTCATCTTCTTTTCCGGCGGGATGCTCATCACGTACTTTACAAAATCCAGGTCCCCGAAAGGCACCCTGGCTTCCAGCCCGTTGGAGGAGATGCTCCGGTCTGCCCTCAGCACGTCATACATATAGATCTCCATCAGGCGCTTCTCGGCCTCTTGCTGGAACGCAGAGGGACTGGGCGCAAAATCGGTGTATTTGTACCCGAAGATCTCATCGCTGATCTCACCGGTCATCAGCACCTTGATATCGGTGTTCTCCGCCACATATTTGCTTACCAGGAACATGCCCATGGAGGCCCTGATGGTGGTGATGTCATAGGTCTCGATGTTGTAAATAAGGGTACTGAGGGTATCGAAAATATCCTGTTTCCGAAACAACACCTCCGTATGGTCGGCCCCCAGGTAGTCGGCCACCACCCTGGCGTACTTGGTATCGATGGCATCGATATCAATACCTACGGCAAAGGTCCGGATGGGCTTGTCCATCATCCTGGTTGCTATGGCACACACAAGGCTGGAGTCGAGTCCCCCGCTGCAAAGAAAACCCACAGGCACATCTGCATGAAGCCGCTTTTCCACACCTTTGGTGAGAAGCGTGTTGAGGTGTTCGAACACCTCCTCGATCTCATGGTCCACGAATTGATCCACCCGGGCCATATCCCGGTAACAGACAAAATTCTCTCCATCATAGATATGCCCGGGAGGGAAAGGCTTTACCTCACCGCACAAGTCACTCAATGCTTTCATCTCGCTGGCGAACATGATCTTCCCGTCAGGTGCATACCCGTAAAACATGGGGCGGATCCCCACCGGGTCCCTGGCTGCGTAATACCTGTCCACTTCTGCATCGTAGAGGACACAGACAAATTCGGCATCCAGCCTGCGGGCCGTCTCCTCCATGCCCAGTTCCATAAACATGGGGATGATCACTTCACAGTCACTCTCGGACTGGAATGTGTACCTGTCACTGTATTCCTCCATGAGCGACTGGTAGTTGTATACCTCGCCGTTGGCTACCAGGTGCAGAGCATTATGGATAAGGGGCTGGTTGCCGTCATCGGAGGTATCAATGATCTTCAGGCGGTGAAATCCCATCCACCCTTTCTCCCCGAGATCACAGGCCACCGTATTGTCGGGCCCCCGGTATTTGATCTTCTGAAACTCGCTGACCACACTGAGGCGCAGCATCTTGTCACTTCCGGTATAGACTGAAAATCCACACATAATCTATCAGTTTTATTACAAATTCTTACTAAACAGGCTTCAAATATATTAAATTATAATCAAAACCAAAGAATATGTAACAAAAAACACACAATATGGCCATGTGTGTGTTAATTTATAACAAGGATATGAAAAGGATCACAGCAGTAATCAGCCGAAATCGGCGATGGATTGCAATTTGTCCATCCTGACGATCTGGATGGTCTTACCGTAGATCTTCAGGATGCCGTCTTTTCTGAATTCACTCAGGGAACGGATCACATTCTCGGTGGTCATGCCCACATATTCGCCCATCTCTTTGCGGCTCAGCGGAAGGTCAAATTCATCGGAATGGTATATTTCCCGGGAGAACCTGATGAGCAAGTAGGCCACCCGACCTCTCAGCTGTTTTTTGCGGATTTCCAGGGAATCCAGGATAATCTTGTCGGCTACAACGCTCATCTTTTGCAGCAGGTTCATTGCAAGTCCTCCGTTCTCCTTTGCAATAGACCTGACATTCTCCATGGAGAGGTTACAGGTTACCGAGTTTTCCAGGGCAGTTACGGAATAGTTGTAGCGGTCATTGGAAAAGACGCTCAGCAGGCTTACGTAATCGAATGGTTTGGCTATGGAAATGATCTGCTCTTTCCCGCTGTCATCACGCCGGTACAATTTCACCAGTCCGCTTTTGAGGTAAACAAAATCGTTGATCAGGGTTCCCTCTTTGATGATGGTTTCCCCCTGCCTGAAGCTTTTCTCTACCTTTCCGGCACAGATCAGGTCTGAATACTCCCTCTCCAGGTTGTCGTAGAAGAGCCCTTTCAGTTCACACTGTTCACAGGAGCATACAGGATCCATTGGTACTGATTTTAGTGCTGGCCAACATATGCAGAGATGATATGTATCATACCATGATAGTTATCATATCAATCCCTGCTTTTCTTCAAAGCCAACCTGTTAATATTGCATCAGCAAACAAACAATATCCAGCAATATTATGAAAAAGATTTTAATACTCGGGGGAGGAACAGCCGGCACCATGATGGCCAACAAACTGTTCAAAGCCCTGGACCGGCAGGATTGGGAGATCACCATCGTGGATCAGCACAAAACCCACTATTACCAGCCAGGATTTCTCTTCATTCCGTTCGGCATCTATAACAAGTCGGATGTGATCAAGCCCAAAGGGGACTTTTTCCCTTCAGGCGTGAAGGTGATCTACCAGGAGATCGACAGGATCGAGGGAGAAGAAAACAGGGTCCACCTGATGGATGGCACCTGCCTTCATTATGATTACCTGATCGTGGCCACCGGCACCCAGACCCGTCCCGATGAAACGCCGGGGCTTCTGGGTGAAGCGTGGCGCAAAAGCATCTTCGATTTTTATACCATTGAAGGAGCGGTTGCGTTGCAACAATTCTTTAAATCCTGGGAGGGAGGAAAACTGGTGTTGTGCATCTCCGAGCTGCCTTTCAAATGCCCGGTGGCTCCCATTGAGTTTGTATGCCTGGCGGAAGCATACTTTACAGAGAAAGGGATCAGGGACAAGGTGGATATCACCTATGTGACACCCCTGCCGGGCGCATTTACCAAACCCATTGCTACAAAAATGCTGAGCCAGCTTCTGGAAGAGAAAAACATCAGGGTGGTGCCTGACTTTTACCTGGAAAGTGTGGACAATGAAAAAAAGGTTCTGAAATCCTATGATGAAGTGGAGATTCCCTTTGACGTGCTGACCATCGTTCCTGTGAACATGGGTTCTGAAATGATCGAACGCAGCGGATTGGGAGATGACATGAACTACGTGGAGACAGACAAGGAGACACTCCAGTCAAAAAAATTCAAAAATATTTTCGTGCTGGGCGATGCGGCCAACATCCCCACCTCCAAGGCCGGATCAGTAGCTCATTTTGCAGCTGAAATTTTGTTTGAAAACATGATGAATGCCTTTGAGAACAGGCCGATGACCGCAAAATTCGACGGACATGCAAACTGTTACATTGAGACCGGTTATGGAAAAGGAGCCCTGATCGATTTCAATTACGACACCGAACCATTGCCAGGTTCCTTCCCACTGCCAGGGATCGGGCCGTTCGGGTTGTTGCGCAATACCAAGATCAACCATTATGGTAAAATGGTTTTCAGGTGGATCTACTGGCATATCCTGCTCCGCGGGAAGGAGATGCCCATCGAGGCCCATATGACCATGGCAGGCAAGAAAAAAGAGATCGTTTAATCCGGGAACCTATGGCAGACAATACATCAAAACAGATCGCAGAGCTGAACCAGAAGGTGGATACCATCCTGGAGTATGTGAACCAGCAGAGGCTGAAGTCCCAGGCCGTTGATGATCTGATCGCTGATGCATCGATCATCGGGAAGGATGTCTATGACAGCACCGTGAAAGCGCTGGATGAGCACGAAGTGGTGCTGGAACCGGATGAACTCCGGGAACTGGGGATCAGGCTGGCCCAGAATGTGGGTAATTTCAACGCCATCCTTGATACCATTGGCAGCGTCATGGACCTGATGAAGGATGTGGGTCCCATCGCCAATGAAATGATCATTGACGGTACAAAGAAACTTCACGAATTTGAGCAGAAGGGATACTTCGACTTCATGAAGGAATCTGGCCGGATCATCGACAATATCGTGACCAACTATGGTGTGGAGGATGTCCGCATGCTGGCGGACAATGTGGTGGCCATCCTTGATACGGTGCAGAACCTGACCCAGCCCGATATGCTGAAGTCGGTGGACAATGCCGTGAAAGTATTCGCCAACCTTGAAATGGAAAATATACCGGAATATTCAGTTTTCAGGGTCATGCGTGAAATGAATAAACCTGAAATGAAAAAAGCACTTGGATTCTTTGTGACTTTCATGAAGAACATGAGCAGAGAAAATATCAATTAACAACCAATAAACAGAATAATTATGGCAACAAAAACAATTGCAGGACAGACTGTAGAAGTAAATGATGAGGGGTACATGACCGATGCATCCCAGTGGAACAGGGAGATCGCAGCCGAAATGGCCAAAGAGGATGGAATTGATCTGACAGACAAACACTTTGAGGTCCTTGAATTTCTCCGCAATGCCACTGAAAAGGGTGAAACCCTCACCATTCGCAGGGTTGGAAAATCGGGGATTACCGATATCAAGGGATTGTACCAGCTGTTCCCCGGCGGTCCGCTAAAATTATCCTCCAAATATGCAGGCATCCCCAAGCCGGCCAGTTGTGTTTAACCGAAAAAAAAATTGAACTATGGCAACAAACAATGAGAATCCGTTAAAGAAGGTATGCATCATATGTGCCAAGGGCACCATTGAAGATGTATATGCCACACTGGTCATGGCCAATGGTGCAGTCATGGAAGGAATCGAAGCCAAGGTGTTTTTCACCTTCTTCGGCCTGGATGCCATTACCAAGAAGCAGATGAACAGGATCAAGACTGCCACGGTAGGGAATCCTGCCATGCGGGCCCCGGGAGGACTGCCTTTTCCCACCATCCTGGGGATACTCCCCGGCGTGGAGGCTGGTGTTTCAGCGATGATGAAAAGCTCCATGGAAAAACTGGATATTCCACCGGTGGATGAGTTCCTGGAAATGATCACTGCCGGCGGAGGCGAGATCTATGCCTGCAAATTGGCCATGGATATGTTCAAGCTTGAAAAAGAGGATCTTTGGGACGAGGTGAAGGATGTACTGACCATAGGTGATTTTTACGCCATGTGCGGCGGGGAGAATACCCAGATCATCTTTACCTAGGCTTAAATCGACCAGATTGGTTCGAAACGAAGCAATAAAGGGGACCGTTCAGTCCCCTTTATTATTTTCTACTGATCCCCGAACTCCATCAGGAAGGCTTTGATGAAAGGATCCAGTTCCCCATCAAGAACAGATTGGACATTGCTTGTTTCGTGGTTGGTGCGCAGGTCCTTGACCAGCTTGTACGGATGCAGCACGTAGTTCCGGATCTGGGATCCCCATTCGATCTTCATTTTGCTTCCTTCCACCGCGGCCTGCTTTTCCCTCTTTTTCTGAAGTTCGATCTCGTAAAGGTGGGACTTCAGGATCCGCATGGCATTCTCCCGGTTCTTCAGCTGCGAACGGGTCTCGGTATTGTCCACCGTGATTCCGGTAGGCAGGTGCCTGACCCGGACACCGGTCTCCACCTTGTTCACATTCTGTCCACCGGCTCCCCCTGAACGGAAAGTATCCCATTCGATATCGGCCGGGTTCACAACGATTTCAATGGATTCGTCAATGACGGGAGTGACAAAAACGGAGGCAAATGATGTATGCCGGCGGTTGTTTGAGTCGAATGGTGACAGGCGTACCAGGCGGTGCACCCCCGATTCACTTTTCAGGAACCCGTAAGCATCATCCCCGGTAAACTCCAGGGTGACCGATTTGATGCCGGCTTCATCGCCCTGGACCATGTGGAGCTCCCTGACCTTGTAATCATGTTTTTCCCCGTAGCGCAGGTACATGCGCAGCAGCATCTCCGCCCAGTCCTGGCTCTCGGTACCACCGGCTCCGGAGTTGATCTTCAGGATGGCCCCCAGGCCATCCTCTTCGTTGCGGAGCATGTTTTTCGATTCCAACCCCTCTGTGAGGGAAACGGCCAGGGAGAACTGTGCTTCCACTTCCTTCTGGGTGGCCTCCCCGGATTCCAGGAATTCGGAGAGCACATTCAGGTCCTCCACGGCGGTCTCCACGTTCTGGAAACCTACCACCCAGCTTTTCAGCCGGGCGATCTTTCTCAGCTGCTCTTCCGCAGATTTGGGATCGTTCCAGAAATCAGGATCGTGGGTCTTTTGCTGTTCCTCTTCTATCACGGATGGTTTTGCCATCCACGTCAAAGATGCCTCCTTAACGCAGCCAGGCGCCCATTGAGGTCTTTGATCTGTTCGGATGTGATCATTCTGTCAATTTTGAAGCAAATATAGAAAAGAATCCGGGACCATATGATTCAATCCTTATCTGCCAGGTTCAGGGCCCTGTGGATAAGGTCCGGCTCAAAACCCCTGCCCGCAGCGAAACGGAAGATCTTTCCTTTCCGGATGAACTGATTCTTCTCCTTCAATGCTGCTGATTTGTTCCGGACCAGCTCCAGGCAGGCTGTGAAATAGTCAGCATCATCAATCTGTGCAAGTGCCTGGTCTATGTCAGTTTCGCCGATCTTCTTCTGTCGCAACATGTGGGCAATCTTGATCCTCCCCCATTTGTTAAACCTGAATTTATCCTTTGCGAAGAAGCCTGCATACCGGGCATCATCCAGGAACTTCTCATCATACAGTACCAGGATGATCTTTTCCGCATCCTGTTCATTTACATTCCATTCCCTGAGTTTGGACCGGATATGGCTGGAGCACTGCTCCTGCCTGCTGCAAAGTTCGGCAGCCCTTTGCAGGGCGGACTGATAGTCTGTCTGATCACTTTTTTGCTTCGATGAACCGCTCTTTTTCATGGATGTCTTTGTGAATGGTAATACCGGTCATGCCTGCCTGTTCCAGCACCCTGGCTGTATCTGCACCAAACCGTTCGTTGATCTCCACCCACAGGGAGCCCCCGGGTGTAAGGTGTTCAGATGCAAAACCTGCGAGGGCATGGTAGAATACCAGGGGCTGGTGGTCCTCCACGAAAAGGGCGACGGTGGGTTCAAATTCAAGAACATTCCGTTCCATGGACTTTTTCTCTTCCATGAGGACGTAAGGGGGATTGCTGACCACCAGGTCATAGTCTCCAGGATGATCAAAGGAACTGGGATTGAGCATATCCCCATTGATCCATTCCACCCTGAGCCTGTTTTGCACGCCGTTTTTTCTGGCCATCTCCAGTGCCGGCAAGCTCCACTCAAGTGCAGTCACTTCTGCTTCGGGATACGCTTTTTTCATAGCCAGTGCAATGCATCCCGACCCGGTTCCCAGGTCTATGATCCTGGCGGGTGGATCCTGTGTGTGTTCAATGATCCTGTATACCAATTCCTCTGTTTCGGGCCTGGGAATCAGAACATTTTCACTCACCCGGATCTCCAATTCACAGAACATGGTATGCCCCAGGATGTATTGAATAGGCTTACAGGTATGAATATCAGTTACAATTTCATTAATTTGTACAATTGCATCAGGACCGGGTACCCGGTCAGGTTCCATTATGTAACCGGGAAAAGGATATCCGGAATGTTCCATGATCAGGGGGATCAGGGAAGAAACCTCCCGGGCAGGGTAGATATTCCGGAGTTCTTTCTGGAGGTACATCCGTATCTCCTTCAGGGTGGCACGGTTTTGGAGCATGATCAAAAGTACCAAATATTGATGATCCGTTGAAAGAGCAGGATGAAATATACATGCGGCGCTGTTTTGAGCTGGCAAGGAAAGGATTGGGACTGACACGTACCAATCCCCTGGTCGGAAGTGTGATCGTACACGAGGAGCACATCATCGGAGAGGGATTCCACCACGAATTCGGTGGTCCCCATGCCGAAGTCAATGCCATTCGTTCTGTAAAGGATGCTGCACTGCTTCCCCAATCAATCCTCTATTGCAATCTGGAACCCTGTTCCCATTATGGGAAGACCCCTCCCTGTTCCATGCTGATCCATCAGAAAGGAATCAGGCAGGTGGTGGTTTCCAACCTGGATCCGAATCCAAGTGTGAATGGACAGGGTGTCAAACAGATGGAAGAAGCCGGGATCGATGTACGTGCAGGTTGTCTGGAGGCAGAGGGGTACAATCTGAACCGCAGGTTTTTTCATTTCCACAGGAGGAAGAGGCCCTATGTGATCCTGAAATGGGCTCAGACCCAGGATGGATTCCTGGATTTTGTAAGGGAACCGGGTGATCCGGTGGGTACCAACTGGATCACCGATGAAGTGAGCCGTACCCTGGTTCACAAATGGCGATCGGAAGAAGCGGCCATTATGGTGGGGACCAATACGGTGATCACCGACAATCCCAGGCTGAATATCAGGAAGTGGACAGGTGACCAGCCGGTAAGGATCACCCTGGACAGGAACGGGCGTTTGTCCCCCAATGCCATGATCCTGGATGGCACGCAGGATACCCTTGTTTTCACCGGTGTGCCAGGTCAATACTCGGGCAGGACCCGCAGCATTCATGTGGATCCTTCCTATGACCTGGAAGATTTGATGGAAGAATTATTCGATCAGCAGATACTCTCTGTATTCGTGGAAGGAGGGGCCCTGCTGCATCATTCTTTCCTGCAGTCAGGACTCTGGGATGAAGCCAGGGTGTTTACCGGGAAGATCTCTTTCAGTCAGGGGGTCAAGGCTCCGGAGATCAGCACCGATCCGGTTGAAAAGCTGAACCTGAATGGCATTACCCTTGATATTTTTATGAACCATCAGTCACCGGTTCATTGAGGGTTTGGATACATTCAACCCCGGATTTTTTATTTTTGTCTAAAAGGGAACGCTTTAAGTAACTAAAAAGGATAAGCTCCGTAAAAATATTTAAAAGAGATAAGATCATGAAAAGGCTTGCAACTATATTGATCCTGTTGCCGTTAATGGGGACCCTGTTACTCCAGGCCCAATCGGCGAAGCAGTTTTACAAGGCAGGGGAGGAGTTTGCCAAGAAGATGAACTTCAAGGATGCCATTGAGCAGTACACCAAAACCCTTGAACTGGATCCCGATTATGACAAGGCTTTTATCCAGAGGGCTCTTGCATATACCAAACTTGAAGATTACGAAAAGGCAGCTGCGGACTTCGACAGGGCCGTCGTATTCAACGAAAAAGATGCAGGTCTCTACTACTATTCGGGAATGGCCTATCACCTCCAGGGAAAAAATGACATAGCACTTGTTAAATTGAACAAGGCAATTGACATGAAGAACAATTTCCTGGAAGCCTACCAGGTCAGGTCCGTGGTACTGGTCGAGCTGGAACGCTACCAGGAAGCACTGGATGACTGCCAGAAATGTTTAAAGATCAAGGAGGACGAAAAAGGATTCTACAACCTGGCACAGGTGTATGAAAAGCTTGAAATGTACAAAGAGGCTGAAGAAGCTTACCGTCAATCAATTGCAGAGAACAGGCGTGTGGTAGGAACCCATTATGCCCTGGCCAGCCTGCTGTTCAGCCGCCAGGATTATACCGGATCATACAGTTCAGTGATGCAGGTATTGCAGCTTGAACCTAACCACCTGCAGGGGGTGCTCCTTCAGAGCCAGATACTGGCAGCCCAGCAGAATTATCCCAAGGCCATTGAGGTTCTTTCAATAGCATCCATTCAATACCCCGATGTGCCTGAGATCTATCTCTTCAGGGGGGAATACTATTCTTTACTGAACCAGGCTGCCAACGCTATTTTCGACTATACCAAGGTGATTGAACTGAATCCCAATCTGGCCGAAGTTCACTACAAGCGTGCAGGTGCCTACGAGGAGATCCGGGATTATAAAAAGGCCCTGACGGATTATGAGAAACTGCTGGCCATGTCCAAATACGATGGAAATGCACAACGTTTGCATGAACAGGCTACCCATAGGATGTTTGAACTGAACCGGGAGGAGAATAAACCAACTGTATCCCTGGTGGAGCCGGTCTCAAAAAATGACAACAGTGTGGATATTCCCAGGGGCACCCAGGTGATTGCCGTGACAGGGATCATCCAGGATGAGAGTGAGATCAAATCATTGCAGGTCAACAACTTTACAGTTCCGGTGGAGATAACCGAAGAGGGTTTTCAATTCCTTGCCAGTGTCAATGTGAGGGAATCTGACCAGATCACGGTGCAGGTAACGGATGTATATGACAATGCAGAAACAGCCATTTTCACGGTCCGGCGGACCGAGGTCGATCCCCCGCTGGTTCAGATCATTGCTCCATACGGCTCGGATAATAACATCCTCTACCTGGACAATGATGAACCTGTGATCTATTTGGAGGGACGTGTTGAAGATGAGAGCAAGATTACCAATATCTTTATCGACAGTGTGTCGGCAAGCTATATCCCCAGTGACCTGAATCCATCCTTCTCCGCCATGATCAGGATTGAAAACAAATCCCGGATCTCCGTACAGGTGGAGGATGAATTCGGGAACCGGTCGGAAACCCAGTTTACACTGAACAGGGATGCCCAGGCCTTCGGGGATAATCCCATGGGTAAAACATGGGCGGTTTTCATTGAGAACTCCAACTATGAGTCCTTTGCCAGCCTGGAGGGACCAACCAAAGATATCACCCTGATGCGGAGGGCACTTGCCAAATATCAGGTACACAATTTTATTCATAAGAAGAACATGACAAAGCAGGACCTGGAGCGGTTCTTTGCTATCGAACTCCGTGACCTGATCAGGAGCAACAGGGTTAATTCGATCCTTGTCTGGTATGCCGGACATGGAAAGTACATCAATGAAACAGGCTACTGGATTCCCACAGATGCAAACAGGGATGATGAATTCACCTATTTCAATGTGAATGCCCTGAAGGCTTCCATGCAGTCCTACCCCGATTTCGTGAACCATACACTGGTTATCACCGATGCATGTGAATCGGGACCGAGCTTTTACCAGGCCATGCGGTCTGAACCTGTGGTTAGGGATTGCAACGACTGGGAAGCCACCAGGTTCAAATCATCACAGGTATTTTCCTCTGCCGGTTATGAGCTGGCTGTGGATGACAGCCAGTTTACCAGGACCTTTGCCAATATTCTTGCCAACAGTCCTGATGCATGTGTCCCCATTGAGAGTATTGTTCAGAAAGTGACCAGTGCTGTGTTAAACAGCAACCAGCAGAAACCGCAGTTTGGCAAGATCGCCGGACTGGAAGATGAAGACGGTACATTCTTCTTTATCCCGAAATCTTTTTAAGATGATTCTACATAGGATTGCCGGAGCAATTCGTCCTTCTTTCAGGGGACGAATTGTTTTTTTCACACTGTTGATGTTTGCCAGCCTGGCCAGGGGGCAACAGCTATTCTTCAAGCAATTTTCCGTTTCAGAAGGCCTTGCACAGTCCACGGTCTTCAAGGTTATCCAGGACAGTCATGATATTTACTGGCTGGGCACCCAGGCGGGTGTCTCAAGTTTTGACGGGACCGGGTTTAAAAATTATTCAAGCGGGGATGGTCTGGCCGAGAATGGTGTCAGGGCCATATGTGAGGACCTGAGCGGAAATATCTGGTTTGGCCATACTGGTGGAGGGATTTCAAGGTATGACGGAAAACAGTTTGAGGTGATAGGCAGCCTGGACAGCCTGATCAAGTCCAATGTTACCTCACTGGTTGTGGACTCCCTGGGGCATCTTTGGATCACAACGCAGGCATCCGGGGTCATTGAGGTTCTGAATCCCCATGAAGGACTTGACAAACTGGAGAACAGGCAATATACAGGGAATGAAATTTCGGACAGGGTATTCAGCGGGTATGTGGATCATACCGGGGCACTCTATTTTGTGACTGACCTGAATGTGAAGGTATACAACAGGGATAGTACAAGGTTCGATAATGTCATCCTCAAGGGTATCCCACAATATTTCAATACGACCTGCGTGCTGGTGGACCGGAAAGGGCGCTCCTGGTTTGGTAACCATAACGGGGGACTTTACAGGTATGATCCGGACGCAGATACATCGGAGATGTTTGACCTGATCAAGGCTGGATTACCCTCCAATTTTGTAAGTACCCTTTTCGAAGACAACCGTGGAAATATCTGGGCCGGGACCTGGGGAGGCGGGATGGTCAGGATCGGGGAAGAGGGTGATCTGTTCCTGTCACGGTTAAAAATGGTCTGCCCGGGATGAAGATATGGAACATCATGGAGGACCATGAAGGAAATATCCTGGTGGGAACCCATGAGCATGGGATGGGGGTGTACAAGGGAGACCATTTTGTTTCCTATTTTGAAGATGATGGGTTGATCAATTCACAGGTCTGGTCGGTTTTGCAGGCGGCCAGCGGGGATATCTGGTTCGGGACCAACGAAGGGATCTCGGTACTGGAAACCACACCGGAAGGTCAGGAAATCAGGGAATTTCACAAGCTGAAGGGAGACAGGATCCTCTTCCTGAAAGAGGACAGGTCCGGCACCATCTGGATCGGTTCCCAGGGGGTCTTCAGCTATGAAAAATCCGGAAGGTATACCTTTGATCCTGTTATCAATAAGTACATCATCAACCTTGAAGTGACTGCCATGGATCTTGACATGGAGAATAATCTCTGGGTCGGGACCATGGAAGGGCTGGTCTATTTTGAAATTGACAACAGGCGTGGGACCCGCTTATCACAGCAAAACGGATTGAGAGGTAATGATATTTCAACGGTCTTTGCCGATTCGAAGAACCGGATCTGGGTAGGATCTTCAGGCAAAGGAATCTCACTGATCGAAGGTGATTCCGTCACCATGCCGGATCTTGGATTTGAATTTACCCCCAGGTGTTTTGCCGAAGATATGGACGGAAACATCTGGATCGGGACAGAAGGAAGGGGTATCCTGGTATATAGTCCCGGTCAGCAGCAGGTCGTCAAGACCCTGACCGAAGAAGATGGTCTGCTGGCCAACCTGATCAATCAGCTGAGTTGTGACCGCTTCAACAATGTCTATATCGGCACAAACAAGGGCCTGAATACCTATCTCAGAAGCGATGAAAGCCTTTACGCTTTTACACCCAGCAGCGGTTTTGTGGGAATAGAAACAAAACACAATGCTACCATGGTTGACAGGGATGGGAATATCTGGTTTGGTACTGTGGAAGGGGCCACCCGGTATACGCCCTCGGAAACAGGGATCCGGACCACAGAACCACGGACCCATATTACCGGATTCCAGGTGAATCATGAATCATTTCCGCTCATAAACCAGCAGCACTTCTCTTACAAGCAGAACTCCATCATCTTCGAATACCGTTGCATCACCATGAATCCCGATGCGGTCAGGTACTCCATCATGCTGGAGGGTGTTGACCATGACTGGCGGCCTCCCGATGCCCAGACCCGGGTGACTTATCCTGCGCTGAGGCACGGTAGATATACCTTCCTGGTAAAGGCCCGGAGCAGCGAGGGTGTCTGGAACAGGGAACCGGTGCAGTTTCAGTTTGAGATCAGGCCACCGTTCTATCTGACGTGGTATTTCATCCTTTCGATGATCTTTGCTACCGGGATCATCATTTTTACCTACATCAAGATCAGGGTGAGGGCCCTGAGAAGGGAAAACGCCATCCTGGAAGAGAAGGTAAAAGACAGGACCGCAACAGTGGTGGCCCAGAAAGAGGAGCTTGCTCAGAAGAACAAGGACATTACCGACAGCATCAGGTATGCCAAGAGAATCCAGTTTGCCATCCTGCCCGAAAAACCTCCGTTCGAGGAAACATTCGTTCTTTTCAAGCCCAAGGACATTGTGAGTGGGGATTTTTACTGGTTTACCCAGGTGGGGGACCGCCAGTTTTTTGCGGCCGTGGATTGTACCGGTCACGGGGTTCCGGGAGCTTTCATGTCCATCATCGGCCATAATTCACTCACCAAAATTGTACGGGAGTATGGGATTCTTGAACCCGGAGAGATCCTCACCCGGTTGAACCAGGAGATCATCTCCACGTTGCACCAGCGGAGTGATTCGGGAGATGTCCTGGACGGTATGGACCTGGCATTGTCCTGTTATGTACCCGGTGAGGGAGCCCTGGAATTTGCAGGGGCTTTTAATCCACTCTACCTGGTAAGGAACGGGGAGATCCTGGAGACCAAAGCAGACAAGGTATCCATCGGCAGGTCCTCCTTCAATACGGATGTCAAATACACCAATCACAGGGTGGAGGTACAATCCGGTGATACGGTCTATCTTTTCTCAGACGGGTATGCCGACCAGTTCGGCGGGGAACTGATGAAGAAATTCAAGAACAGGAACATGAAGGAACTGTTCCTCAGAATTCAGGATCAGACCATGGAACAACAACGGGATACCCTCGACCACACCATCGAGGAGTGGCGGGGCGAGTTGGCACAGCTGGATGATATTCTTGTGATCGGCAGGAGGTTCTAAAGAAGTGCTTCCAACTTGTTGACGATGGTGCTTTTGGGTACAGCACCCACCTGCTTGTCAGCTACATCCCCGTTTTTGAAAAACAGAATGGTAGGAATATTCCGGATTCCGAATTTAGCGGTGATAGCCGGATTACTGTCTACATCCACTTTGGCTACCACAGCTTTGCCTTCGTAATCCACACCTACCTCTTCAACGATGGGGCCTACCATTCGGCATGGACCGCACCATTCTGCCCAAAAATCCACGATAACCGGTTTGTCAGATTGTAATACAAGCTCATCAAAATTGCTGTCAGTTGCTTCTAATGCCATTGTTGTACGAATTAAATTTCAGGTCAAAATAGTAAAAAAAACGTTACGAAAGACGGAAATCAAACACCCTGTTTCCCTTGAGGAAGTCCATGAATTCATCTGTCATTGCGACCTGTTTTCTCCTGGAAAAGAGACTGACATTCAGGTTACTCTCCGGGTCATGGATTTTGAATTTGAGGACTTTTCCGTTTTCCTGAACGGTATAACGTTCGATCTCTTCCATTAGTTCATTGCTGATCTGGTTGATATCCACTATCAGGCTCACCGATCTAACCAGTTTTTCGCGAACATCAGCCAGCATATACACCATTTTGATTTTGAGGGAATAGATTTTCCTCTGGGGCTCATCCCTGGGGCTCCATTCATTGACAGTGGCCCGGATCATCAGTGCCACATCGGGGCTGAAATATTGTTTGAAATTGACGTAATCATCGTTTTTCAACCGGATATTGTAGGTATCTGTGTAATCTTCCAGCTGGGCCAGCAGGTAAGGTTTATTCCTCCATTGGTCCACCCCGTCCCTGACGCTCTTTACCATTCCGCAGAAGACCACATCCCTGCCCTTGTGTTTCTCAAGGTCACCAAGTTCATGCAGGGTATTGGGACAGAATGACTGGATTTCGAGTTTGTAGCGGTCCAGGGGATGGGAGGAAAGGTAGATTCCGATCAGCTCCTTTTCCCGCTTGCACTTGGTGGAGTCATCCCACCTGTTCACATCCGGGGGTACGGGTTTTGAAACGGGCAAAGCACTGATCTCTCCAAACAGGTTTTGCTGAGGTGTGTCGCGTTCGTACTGGATCTTGTTACCGAATTTGATCAACTGCTCAATGAAGCTTGCTTCCTCCTCTTCAACCGTATCCAGGTACTGGCTCCTGGATATATCTTCAAAACAATCCAGTGCCCCGGCGATGGCGAGACCTTCGAAATTCTTCCGGTTGACCTGGTGCAGGTCGTTGCGCTCCACGAAATCATAGATATCCCTGAAGGGCCCGTTTTTCACACGCTCTTCAATAATGCTGTGCACCGCGTTTTCCCCGACTCCCTTGATGGCTCCCAGACCGAATCTGATGTCCCCTTTGTTGTTGACCGTAAACCTCACATTGCTTTCATTCACATCTGGTCCCAGGACCTGGATGGACATCCGCCTGCATTCATCCATAAACTGACCGATCTTCTTAATATCGGAAATGTTGCGGCTCAGGACTGCAGCCATGAATTCGGCAGGATGATTGGCCTTCAGGTAGGCCGTCTGGTAGGAAACATAGGCATAGCAGGTGGAGTGGGACTTGTTGAATGCGTACTGGGCAAAGGCCTCCCAGTCGGTCCAGATTTTCTCAATCTTCTTATTGGGGATCCCGTTCTTTGTACAGCCCTGCTGGAATTTAACCTTGAGCTCGTCCATCATTTTCTTGATCTTCTTGCCCATGGCTTTCCTGAGTGAATCTGCTTCGCCCCTGGTAAAACCTGCCAGTTTCCGGGAAAGTAACATCACCTGTTCCTGGTAGACGGTGATCCCGTAAGTATCTTTCAGGTATTCCTCCATCTCTGGAAGGTCATACTCGATCTTCTCCTTCCCATGTTTCCGCCTGATGAAGCTGGGGATGTATTCCATGGGCCCCGGCCGGTAGAGGGCATTCATGGCGATCAGATCCTCAAACCGGTTGGGCATCAGATCCTTCAGGTATTTTTTCATCCCCGTTGATTCAAACTGGAACAGTCCCGTGGTCTCACCCCTTGAATAGAGTTCAAATGTGGGTACGTCATCCATGGGAATGTGATCAATATCGATCTCAATTCCCTTTGAATCACGAACATTGATAACGGCATCCTTGATGATGGAAAGGGTTTTCAATCCCAGGAAATCCATTTTCAACATGCCCACATCTTCAACGAAATGACCGTCAAACTGGGTGACCAGCAGATCAGAATCCTTTGATACGCAAACGGGAAGGTGTTCGGTCAGGTTATTCCGGCCGATGATCACACCACAGGCATGCAATCCTGTCTGGCGTACCGATCCTTCAAGTTTTTCTGCGATCCGGAGGGTATTTGAAACAAGGGGATTGGCAGAGTTCCGCTCAGCTTTTAGTTCGGGGACCTCTTCGTATGCCTTCGCAAAAGAGGTTCCCGGCCTCTCAGGTACCAACTTTGCCAGCCGGTCGGCTTCCGGAAGGGGCAGCTTCTGTATCCTGGCCACATCCCTGATGGCCATTTTTGTGGCCATGGTGCCAAAGGTGATGATATGAGCCACCCTTTCATGACCGTATTTGTTCACCACCCATTTCAGTACTTCGTCACGGCCATCCTCGTCAAAATCAATGTCGATATCGGGCATGGAGATCCTGTCAGGGTTCAGGAACCGTTCAAAAAGCAGGTCGTATTTGATGGGATCAATATCTGTAATGCCCAGGCAGTATGCCACCGCCGATCCTGCAGCCGATCCCCGGCCGGGGCCCACTGAAACGCCCATTTCCCGTGCGGCAGCTATGAAATCCTGGACGATCAGGAAATAGCCCGGGAATCCCATCCTCTGGATGGTTTCCAGTTCAAAATCCACCCGCTCCCTGATCTCTTCTGAGATTGTCCCGTATCTTTTTTCGGCCCCCTGGTAAGTAAGGTGTTTAAGGAAGACATCTTCATTTTCAAATTCATCCGGAAGGGGATAAAAGGGCATGACCGGGCTGGAATCCAGCTCATAGGGTTCAACCTTTCCAGCCACCTCAAGGGTGTTAAGGATCACTTCCGGCAGGTCGGAGAATACCTCTGCCATTTCTGCCTGGGTCTTGAACCACTCCTGCCTGGTATACCTCATACGTTTCGGGTCGTCCAGGTCTTTTCCAGTATTCAGGCAGATCAGATGGTCATGGGCCTCTGCATCGTCCATGTTGACGAAATGCACATCATTCGAAGCCACACATTTGATCCCGTGTTTTTTCCCCAGCTCAATCAGGGTCCTGTTTACAAAGACCTGGTCATCGAACACCAGCCTGTTCACGTCCGGATCGTCGGTCTGGTGGCGCTGCAGTTCCAGGTAGAAATCCTCTCCGAAGATCCGTTTATATTCCAGCAAAATCTTTTCAGCTTCTTCAACCGTTCTGTGCATAATGGCCTGTGGGACCTCTCCACCCAGGCAAGCAGAAAGGCAGATGATCCCTTTGCTGTATTGCTCCAGCACCTCCCTGTCGATCCTGGGCTTGTAATAGAAACCCTCGGTCCAGCCAAGTGATATCATGGTTGTCAGGTTCCTGTAACCTTCATGGTCTTTGGCCAGCAGGACAATATGATCGAATGCATCCAGGTTCTTGTCTTCTTTTGTGTGCCTGGAACGCCGTGCAATATACGCCTCGCAACCCAGGATGGGTTTGATTCCCCTCTTCTGCGCTTCATTATGGAACTCCTTTACACCGAACATGCTTCCGTGATCGGTGATGGCCACTGCCCTCATTCCGTCGTCAATGGCCTTCTTAAGCAGTTCCGGGATGCTTGCTGCGCCGTCAAGTATGGAGTATTGCGTATGAACATGCAGGTGGCAGAACTCCAGGCCTTCTTCAGGAAGGTCATCTGATTTTTCTGCTACAGTGGTATCATCACCGGGTGTCTCGGCATCCTCCCGGTTTGATGCATGGGATAACCCGTAGGCAGCAATTGGTTCCTGATGACGTGCAATGAAGCTGCTGTACTGATCAGCGGTGATATCCAGGGATCCGGGTGTAATGATCTTCTTTCTGAGAAGCTCGAAAAAACACCTGGCGGTCGCTTCCACATCGGCAGCTGCATTGTGTGCTTCCCCGAATTGTTCCCCGAACAGGGACTCATACAGTTCCATCAGTTTCGGCGGTTTGAACTTCCCGCCCCTGCCACCCTGAAGTTTCAGGTGGTCGGTTGTGGAGTGCATGGTGCAGACCTGCTTCATTTCCAGGAACCTTGTTTCGATACCGGTTCTTATGAACTCTGCACCCAGTGCATTGATATCAAAGCGGATGTGATGGCCCACCAGGATCCTGGCCCGGCCCAGGGATTCATTGAACCTGGTCAGTGCTTCCGCCAGGGGGATTCCATGAGTCCTTGCTTGCTCTGTGGAGATACCATGGACCTTTTCGGCCGAATATGGGATCTCAAAACCATCCGGTTGTATCAGCACATTCTGGTGGTCGGTCAGGTCACCGGTTTCGTCATGCAGCTGCCAGGCAATCTGGACCACCCTGGGCCAGTTATCTACCTCATTGATAGGGGCATTATCCCGTTTGGGCAATCCTGTTGTTTCGGTGTCAAATACAAGGAACATGGACGGTAAAGTTAGGGCAAATAGGTCCACGATCCACCCATGTTAATAAATAACTGGCAAGGTTTTTGAAACTATTGTTTCCGATGAAAAATTGGATCACATATATAACAGGGATCGTCATTCTTCTCGTCCTGGTCAGCCACCAGGGATATTCACAAACTGATGTAAAAATGAAGGTGACGGAGCAGGGGAAAACGGACATCCAGGTGCAGGTTTTTCCAAATCCGTCCAACGGTGAATTCAAGCTTAAACTGGAGTCAGGCCTGGAGGGAGCGGTTTCAGCGAAGATCTATGACATGACCGGGAAACTGGTGAAGGATTTGTCCGACCAACTTGCAAAAGAGGATCAGGTCATTTCCGGGGATATAAAGCTTCAGGATACTGCTACAGGGATCCATTTCCTCCGGATCGAGATTGGCAGGACATCCGTTACAAAAAAGATCATCATCAGGTAGGCACCGAACCTTGGTAGTACAGACAACTTTGTTATCCGGCCAGCACTCCAAGCACCTATTTCCTGGGATCGCGGATTATATCGTTATAAATCACCCGATCCTTTGCAGATTATCTGATTAATACTACCTTTGCGACGCTAAAAAATGTAGGGATTAATTCATTTAATTAAAAGAGTATGCCAGCAAAAATCAGATTACAAAGACAGGGTCGCAAGTTTCAGGCGATCTACTCTATTGTAGTTGCTGATAGCAGGGCGCCACGTGATGGTAAATTTATTGAATCATTGGGACAGTATAATCCCAATACCAATCCTGCTACCATTGTATTGGATTTCAACAAAGCCTTAGAATGGCTGCAGAAAGGCGCTCAACCTACGGATACCTGTAGAGCTATCTTATCTTACAAAGGAGTATTGTACAAGAAACACCTGCTAGAAGGTGTGAAGAAAGGTGCTTTTGACGAAGCCGAAGCCGAAAAACGGTTCCAGGCATGGATGACTGAAAAGGAACAGACAATCCAGGCCAAGAGGGACCGGATCAAGAACACAAAAGAGAGTCTCGAGAAGAACCTTTTTGAAGAGGAAGTGAAAATCAAGGAGGCAAGGGCACAGGAGATTGCAAAGAGAAGGTCAGAACTCATAGAAGCTGAGGCTGCCGCCGAAGCGGGACCAACTGAAGAACCAGCTGCTGAAGAGGCTCCTGCCGAAGAGGAGAAGCCTGCTGAAGAGCCCAAAGCTGAGGAGGTGAAAGCCGAAGAGGAGAAGCCTGCTGAAGAGCCCAAGGCTGAAGAGGTGAAAGCCGAAGAGGAGAAGCCTGCTGAAGAGCCCAAGGCTGAAGAGGTGAAAGCCGAAGAGGATGAAAGCCGAAGAGGAGAAGCCTGCTGAAGAGCCCAAAGCCGAAGAGGTGAAAGCCGAAGAGGAGAAGCCTGCTGAAGAGCCCAAGAACAAGGACAAATAGACCTTCGCCCATGGCGGTTCAGAGAGGTTCCAAAGCAGGAAAAATCTCCAAACCGTATGGAATACAGGGTGAACTCCTTGTTATTCTGCTCCCTTCAATGGCACAGAATATTCATACTGGAATCCCGTTGTTCATCGATATTGATGGGCAGCGGGTTCCTTTTTTTATTGAATCATCTGACCTGGTTTCAAAGGACCAGGCTATTCTGAAGCTTGAGTTCATTGACTCGGTTGAGGAAGCTAAGAAAATGTCAGGCCGTGAGGTGTACCTGGATCAGGAGCATAAACCGGCATCAGTGGGTCCCGTTGACGATCTCAGCCTGGTGGTTGGATATCAGGTCCGGGACCAGCGCCTGGGTGTGATCGGTCAGATTACCGGATACCTTCCAAATGAAATGAATCCGGTGTGGCTGATCGATGTGAATGGAAAAGAGATCATGGTGCCGGCCACCGTTGAATTCATCTTAAAATCAGACCATAAGAAGCAGTCTATTCTCCTCGACCTGCCTCTGGGAATCACCGAACTGTAACACCCGGTATCTTTCATCGTCTTTGGTAAAACTGAAAGTTTAACTAAAACACAGCATGATGAAAAAAGCATTGGGTGCATTTGCAGCAACTTTATTAATATTTCTGGTCAGCGGCTGCCTTTCTGGTGGATTGACAGCCCAGGAGACCCGTGACCTGAAACCTTTCCATAGTATCGGTATCAGTATCAGTGCAGATGTCTACTACACTCCCGGAAACAGTCATGAAATTAAGATCGAGGGTAATGAAAAAGATGTGAAAGACCTGATTACAAAGGTGGACGGCGGAATCCTGAAAATTAAATACGAGGACTGGAAGATCAAGCGTTCCAAACTGACCATCTATATCACTTCCAAAGAGCTGGAAAAAGTTGCGGTTTCAGGATCCGCCAAATTCAGATCAGAGAAGCCTGTCAGCTCTGAGGAGTTTACTATCTCAATTTCAGGAAGCGGAACAGTGCAATTTGCTTCACTGGAAAGCGAGGAGATGGAAGTAAAGATCTCCGGTTCGGGGGATGCTCTCCTGGACAAGGGAAGTGCTGAAGAAATGGAGTTAAAGATAAGCGGATCAGGAAAACTGGTAGCAGAGCATTTTGAAGTTTCGGAGTTCGGTGCATCCATCAGCGGATCAGGTTCATGCAGGATCACGGTGAAGGATGAACTGGAAGCCAGGCTTTCAGGGAGTGGAAGTATCCACTACCACGGGAACCCCCAGGTGAACACGGTGGCATCGGGATCGGGGAAAGTCAGATCCCTGTAAGATACGGAGCGCCCTTGCTTCAAGTAGGCAGGGGTTACAGGAGCGGTTGCTTCATGGCAACCACCTGCAGGTTGCCTGTCAAAACAGGCAACCTGTTTTTTTTCAAGGATCATCAGGGCCTCAGAAGGGTGGTTTCTCCATGTTTATCTACCCTGACAATGGACGATGCCTCTGCCGGTGTTGTGTCATCCTGTCGCCAGTTCACAACGTAATCCACCCTGTCCAGAATCATGGGATCGATTTCCCTGAAGGAATCCGGTGGCAGATTACCGGAAATATTTGCAGAGGTAGAGACAATGGGGAAGCCGGTATGCTCCATAAGTTCCAGGCAAAAAGGATCTGATGTGAGCCTGACGCCAACAGATCCGTCGGTGGCTACCAGGTTGGGAGCAAGGTTGAAGGCGTCCGGGTAAATGATGGTGGTTGGTTTGTCGGCTGCTTCAATGATTTCCAGTGCCTTTGCAGGTATTTCCCTGATGTGCCTGGCCAGCATGCCGGTTCCCGTCATGAGTACCAGCATGCTCAGGTCTCCGGATCGTTGTTTGATCTTGTAGATCTTTTCCACGGCCTCCCGGTTTGTGGCATCACAACCCAAACCCCAGATGGTATCGGTGGGGTAGAGAATCACATTTCCCCGGTTTAAATGGCCAGCGGTTCTGCGTATCTCATCAACCATCATTCAGGCATTCGAGGTAAACATTGTAAAGGGCCGGGATGGTTTGTTCTTCACGGAATTGCAGGGCATGGACACCTCCTTCCCTGACCAGGCGGTCCCGCAATGCAGAATCTTCCAATACCTTGCGGATAGAATCGATCATCTGTTCCCTGTCGTTCGGATCAATCAGCAATCCCCCTTTTCCTGCTGTCTCCTCAAGACAACCTCCTGAAGAAGTAATAACCGGAATTCCCGAATTGAGTGCTTCCAGGATAGGAATGCCAAATCCTTCATAGGAGGAGGGATATATAAACCCCTTTGAGCCCTGGTAGATTGCGGGGAGATCTGATACCTGCACCTGGTCGAGGAAGTGTATGTGGTTCATCCGGTTCTTCTCAATATATCCTTTCACCTGGTTGAAGTAAGCCGTCTTTCTTCCGACCACCACCAGGGGACAATCGATCTTGCCATGGTTTATGGCCTCCACGATCCTGAGCAGGTTTTTCCTTTCTTCAATGGTTCCCACATACAGCAGGTATTCCCCGGGCAGTGCAAATCGCTGCCGTGTATATTGAAGTGCTTCTCTGCTGACCCTGTTGTAGAATTGCCTGTGGCACCCCTGGTATACCACCCGGATCCGTGATTCATCCACATCCAGGAATCGCATGATATCCTGTTTGGTCTGCTCGCTCACAGCAATAATCCTGTTGGCATACCTGGCCCCGTATTGCACTTTTTTCCTGTATACGTACCTGTCAAATGGTTTGTATAATTCGGGGTGCTCCAGGAATATCAGGTCATGAATAGTAATGACCGACCGGATATGGGTCTGGTGAATTCCATAGGGGACTTCATTGGAAAGCCCGTGATAAATATCAATCGAATCATTACCCAGCCAGTAGGTCAGGCGGAAACTTCTCCAGTATGACCTGGAGTATTTCCCGATCCTGGTTTTTGGGAGTTTGATCTGGGTCCCCGCCGGTTCATGGAACAATTCAGGATCGGCAATGGAAGTGGTGTATAGAAGGCATTCATTCTCAGGATAAAAACGGCAAATATTGGAAATGATATAGCGGCTGTAGTTCCCCAGTCCGCTATAGTTATTGAAAGCCCGTTTTGCGTCAAATCCAATCCTCATTATACAGCAACGTTATACTCCCTGAGGGCATCATTCAGCGATGTTTTCAGGTCGGTGGAGGGTTTCCTTTTCCCGATGATCAGTGCACAGGCCACCTGGAAGTCCCCTGCCGGAAAAGATTTGGTATACGAACCGGGGATCACCACCGATCGCGCCGGTACCACTCCTTTTATCTCCACAGGCGATTCCCCGGTTACATCGATGATCCGGGTGGAGTTGGTTATCACAACATTGGCACCGAGAACAGCTTCCGATTCTACCCTGACTCCTTCCACAACAATACTCCGGGAACCGATAAAACAATTGTCCTCAATGATCACAGGCGCTGCCTGAACCGGTTCCAGGACACCGCCGATTCCCACTCCGCCACTGAGGTGGACATTTTTCCCGATCTGTGCACAGGATCCCACTGTGGCCCATGTATCCACCATGGTCCCTCCATCCACATAGGCTCCGATATTCACATAGGAGGGCATCATGATCACTCCTTTTGAAATATAGGCCCCATACCGGGCAATTGCATGGGGCACCACACGGATACCCTTTTGCATGTATACCCGATCTTGAGGGGGATCTTGTCATGAAATTCGAAGGGCGGGACCTCTAATGGTTTCCATCTGCCTGGTTGGGAAAGTAGAGGATCACTGCTTTCTTGATCCAGTCATTCACTTTCCATCCGGTTCTCTATTTTTTCTGCTACCCGGAGGATCCCCTGGTCAAGCTGATCAATCACCTCAGAAATGGATTTCCGGGCTCTTTTTTCAGCAGTTCTCCCGGTTCTCCCAGGCTTCAATGGTTTTTCTCAGGTTCATTCGATTTTTGTTCTTCCCCAAAAGTAATAACTTTCATAATTCGTGCTGCCAGGTACATGACTACAAGGGTAAATATTATGGTTGCTCCGGAAGGTATATCCATGTAATACGAGATCAGCAAGTCCAAGCAGGGATGCCAGGAAGCCCAGGATGACAGAACCCAGCATGATGTTCCCGAACCGGTTGGTAAACAGGTTGGCAATGTTCTGTGGAATGGTTAGTACTGAAAGTACAAGGATGATCCCGGCGATACGTATACTCAATACAATGGTCAGTGCCACCAGGATGATCAAAAGGTAGTTCAGAAGCATCACAGGGATTCCCCGGGTCCTGGCAAATTGCTCATCAAATGAGACATACAGGATAGGCTTGAAAAGGATAACAAAGAACAGGGATACCACCACGGCCAGGGCAAGCATCAGCCAGAGGTCGGTATTGGAGACTGTGATGATACTGCCGAACAGGTAGCTCATCAGGTTAGGCGCATATCCGGGGGTGAGGTATATGAAAATGATTCCCAGTGCCATTCCCAGTGACCACATGATGGCGATAACCGAATCGTTCCTGAGCACCTTTCTTCGGGTCAGATTCTCGGTGGCCAGGGCTGCCAGTACTGCAAAAACAGCTGCCCCGGCAAGGGGGGGTACTCCCAGGAAATAACCGATCCCCACTCCACCGAATGAGGCATGGGTGATCCCTCCGCTGATGAAGACCATCCTCCGGGTTACGATATAGGTACCGATAATCCCACATGACACCGACATCAGCAACGCTGCAAAAAATGCATGTTGTAAGAAACTGTAGCTGGCCAGTTGCAGGATGTCCATGGTATCAGTGGTTGTGGGATTTCATAACACGGTGGGGGACAGTTCCATGGGTGATGATCTCGATGGGGCAGTTATAAACCTTGAGCTGCTCCTCGCTGATTTCGTTGGAGGAATGGTAGTGCAGGTCACGGTTGACACATGCAATGGTCTTGATATAGGGTGAGATCATTCCCAGTCATGGGAGACCAGCAGGATTGTAATGGTTTTATTCAGTTCCCGGAGAAGCTCGTAAAGCTCCATTTCAAACCGGTTGTCCACATGGGTATCAGGTTCATCCAGAACCAGAAGCCTGGGTGATGAAACGATGGCCCTGGCGAGCATGGTCCGCTGCAGTTCTCCGCCGGAAAGATCTCCTACAGGCCTTGACTGGAGTGTTTCCATCCCGACTTTTTTCAGCACATGGGTCACCTGTTGCTGCCGTATATCCTTTTTAAACCTGCCCGGCCCAAATCCGTGGTCAAGTCCTGAAGCGACCACCTCCCTGACTGAAATCGGGAACTTGTCATCCGGGTGGTTTCCCTGGGGCAGGTAGCCGATCCGGGTCTTGTCGATGGAATACTCCACCTTTCCTTTCAACGGTTTCATCAACCCCATCACTACTTTAAGGAGGGTTGTCTTGCCTCCTCCGTTGGGACCAATGATCCCAATGAAGTCAAGTTCATTGATTTGCAGGTTTACGTCACTGAGAACCACCTTGCCCTGGTAGGCTGCGTCCAGATGATCAATCTTTACAATGTGCTTTTTCATTGGAAAGAGGCTTTTAATTGGGATGCAATGTACAGCATCTGTTTGTACCAGGCGGTGTCAAGCGGATTGATCGGTACAATCTCTGCACCCGTTTCCTCCGCTAGGACCTGTGCATTTTTCTGATCGAACTGGGACTGAATGAAAATAACAGGGATATGCAATTCATTCCCCAGATCAGCAATCTTTTTCATATGCCCGGGTGAGGGATCTTTCCCTTCCAGTTCCAGGGGGATCTGCTCCAGGTCATAATCCCTGGCAAAATAGGTCAATGCCGGGTGATAGATCATAAAACTTCTCCTGCCTGCACCTGAGAGCATCCGGGCAATTGTATTGTCCAATGAATCAAGATCCTGCATCAATACCCCATAATTGGAGGTCACAAAATCCCTGTCTCCGGGCAGCAGTTGGAGGAGCGATTTATAGATGGCGGATGCGATTATTTTGGCGTTTCTGGCCGACATCCAGGTGTGGGGATCAATACCCCTGTGGTTGTGATCATGATGTGGGTGTGGTTCTTCCGTTTCCAAGCTTCGCATAAGCTTGATGCCCTTTGAAAGGTCGACCACCTCCATGGATGGATTTAACGAGGAGATCCTATCCATCCAGCTGAGTTCATAACCCAGGTGCCCGATTTTCATATACATCACCGAATGCTCGAGCTTACCCAGTTGGATAGCTGTGGGTTCATAGGTGGCCGGACTGGCTCCCGGTGGCACCATGACATTCACATCCACCCTGTCCCCGGCCAGTTTTCCAATGAAATATTGCTGCGGGGCAATACTAACACTGATCACAGGTTTTTCCAGGGTGGAGGTCCCGGCCTGTTGACAGGCAACCATCAGCAAGAGGAGGATCCCGTATTGGAAGATTTTATTCATTTTTTCCTGGTGCTGAATAGGTTTCTGAAAGGTGTGCCTTTGGGAGGAACAGGATCATACCCGTGCCCACCCCAGGGATGACAACTGAGGATCCTTTTTGTTCCAAGCAACAATCCAACGAGGGGCCCGTGTATGTTCAACGCCTGTATGGCGTATTCTGAACAACTGGGATGGTAACGGCAGGTTTTGGGAAGCATGGGGGATATGATCCACTGGTAGATCTTCACTGGAACCAAAAGAAGGAAAACGAGCATAGACCTGATCCACCTGAATAGGAGAAAGTTGATGAACGCATTTTCCTGTTTTTGGGTCTCTTCCATCACCTGTTGCTGGTCAGACAAAATTAACAATACCGTACTAATTTAGATCATTTCTTAAGAGGTATATTTTCGATTTTATGTATTTTGGCGGCTCGAAAAACCAATGAGTTAAAATTTCAATCAATTTAATATCAAATTATAACCATGAAAGATGCTGTAGCCATTCTTTGTGCCGGCGGACCAGCCCCAGGAATAAACACTGTAATCAGTGCTGTGACAAAGATCTTCATCAACAACGGGTACAATGTACTGGGTATCAACGGCGGTTATAAAAGCCTCTTTTCAGATGAGCCTGCCTTTGAATTCCTGGATTTTGATTATGCCGACCAGATTTACAGTCGGGGAGGTTCAGCCCTGAAAATGAGCCGCTATAAGCCAAAAGACGAGGAATTCAAAATTGATTTCTTTAAGAAGAATAATGTTAAATTGCTGGTGACAATCGGGGGAGATGACACGGCTTCCACTGCCAACCGCCTGGCCAAGTTCCTGGCCAAGCAAAAACTGGATGTGAAAAATATCCATGTGCCCAAGACCATCGACAACGACCTTCCTTTGCCGGAAGGTACTCCGACTTTTGGTTATCATTCGGCCAAGGAGGAGGGTGTGCGGATATCAACAACCATTTACGAGGATGCACGTACCAGCGGGAACTGGTTTGTTGTCAGTGCCATGGGACGTGAAGCCGGACATCTTGCATTTGGTATCGGGACCGCCTGCCATTACCCGATGATTATCATTCCCGAAATGTTCAATAAGACAAAGATCACCTTTGATAAGATCACCAGGATGGTCATCTCATCCATGGTGAAAAGAAGAATCCTGGGGATCGATTATGGAGCTGCCATGATCAGCGAGGGAGTATTCCATTTTATGAGTGATGAGGAGATCATCGATACCGGCATCAATTTTACATATGATGACCATGGTCACCCGGAACTGGGCAATGTGAGCAAGTCCCACATTTTTAACATGCTCACCCAGCAGCACCTTAAGAATTTGAGGATCAATGTTAAAAGCCGCCCCGAAGAGATCGGTTATGAATTGCGTTGCTGCCGTCCCATTGCCTATGATCTTTCTTATGCCACCAGGCTGGGGCTGGGTGTTTTCAGCCTGTTTTCAAGGGGTGAGACCGGGTGTATGACAACCATTGACCGCGGTGGAAGCATCACTCCCCTTTACCTGAAAGATGTGGAAGATGAGAATGGGAAGGTAAAACCCCGTCTTGTCAATGTTGATTCTGAATCGGTCCAGGTAATTTTCAGGAACAATTTGCACTATATTACCACAGAGGATTACAGGGCTGCCAGGAAATACGTGAAAAATCCGGAAGAATACGATTTCCTGAAGATCCTCAAGTGGGATGAATAAAACATCCCTGCTGGCCATTGATAAGTTCCAATTAATGGTTTATTTTTAAAAGAAAAAATCATGGCGCAGGTGATCAGGAAGAAAGGAACCATTGGAATATTGACTGGCGGCGGGGATGTACCCGGGCTTAACCCGGCTATCCGGGCAGTAACCATCCGGGCCCTCAGGGAGGGATACCAGGTAATTGGGCTGCGGAAAGGGTGGTCCGGCATCACAGAGCTCATCAGGGACAAGAATGCTGATAATTCAGACCATTTCATTGCCCTTTCTGAGCAGATTGTGAATAAGGCCGGCCGGACAGGAGGAACATTCCTGCATACTTCCAGGGTAAATCCCAGCAAAGTCAAGCGGGAAGAGGTTCCATCCCATCTCAAGGATAGTTACAAGAAGGATGTGAATGACCTTACTCCAGAGGTACTTGAGAACCTGGCATTCCTTGGCATTGATTTCCTGATCCCCATTGGAGGGGATGATACACTGAGTTATGGTGTACGGTTGTATCAGGAGGGTTTCAAGGTGATCGCCATTCCGAAAACCATGGATAACGATGTGCCGGGAACCGATTACTGCATTGGATTCAGCACCTGTGTGACCCGCACCATCAACATGACCAATACCCTGCGGACCTCAGCCGGGTCACATGAAAGGATCCTGGTACTGGAAGTATTTGGCCGTTATGCGGGATTCACCGCCATGATTCCAACCATGGCAGGTGCAGCCAACCGGTGTGTTATTCCTGAACACAAGTTTGACGTCACACACCTGGCAGAGTTGCTTGTGGAAGACAGGATCCAGAATCCCAGCAACTATTCGGTTGTTCTGGTTTCCGAAGGAGCTACCTTCAAAGGCATGAAGGAGATGATGTTCAAGAGTGGATCAAAGGATGCCTACGGCCATGCAAAACTGGGTGGGATCGGAACAGTGGTTGCTGATATGATAAAAGAAAAAACAGCACTGTTCAATAATGGTACACCCATCAATATCATTAACCAGCACCTGGGCTACCTGGTCAGGGGAGGTGACCCGGACGCCATCGATTCAATTGTTCCCATGGCCTATGGGAACCTGGCCCTGGACCTGATTCTGAAAGGTATTCACGGACGGCTGGTGGTGTTACGGAACGGTCGGTACGACAATGCTCCACTGGATGTAGTGACCAGCACCAAGAAGCTGGTGGATGTAAAGAAACATTACAATACGGATCGGCTTCGCCCGCATTTTAAAAGCTTTGAATTCCAGCCCCTCTTTATTATGAGTGGCACTTAAGATAGAAGCATCGCGCAGCGAGTAACCTAACCTTCGCGCAGCGAACTACTCCAGGTATATCCAGGCGGTTTCGGTCACGCTTTCACGGACTGGTCCCAGGGCATTCAATGCTGCTCTCACTGATTCATGTGAACTGGCCGTCACCAGGCTGAAACTATAGGGTCCGGCAATGATCTTGCCATCGTATCCCTGGCTTTTCATGGCCGTGGAATACTCTTCGGCATAGGAGGCGGTTTTAAATGCCCCGATGATGATATGAACCTTTGACTTTGCAGCCTCTTCGCAGGCAGCCAGCTTGAGCATGGCTTCATCTGACTGCATCCGTGCCAGTGCCAGCTGGTCCTCCAGGTCTTTGTTGTTTGAGACCTGGGATTGGAGGGCCTGGTTCTCAGCAACCATGGCGTTGATCTGTTCCTGGGTCATGGATGGTTTCTTGAACAGGCTGCAGGATGAGACAACCAGTGCAATCAAGATGAACCCTGTTAAATTCTTCATAACCTTTGTGTTTTGATTCTTCACGATTAAAGATAAAGAAATTCCTTCAACCGGGCACGGGAATCCAATCCGAGTTGTTAATAACTCTATATAATTGTTTATCAAGTTATTAAGTTAATTTTCAGTATTTTTATATGATGAAAGAGCAATCCATGGAGGAGCTTTTACCCGCTGCCAAAGAGTATTTATGGATGCTTTCCAAAGGATATCCGCAAAAAACCTCCCTGAAGCTGGTTGGTGATAAATTCATGTTATCCAGGGAGATGCGGCAGGTATTGTACCGGGGGATCTCTGCTGAGGACAGGGCTGCTGAACGGATAAAAAAGAGTGGATCCATCACCAGCGGAAACCTGGTGCTGGTGGATACCTACAATGTGCTCTTCACCATCAACAATTACCTGTTGGGAAAATATGTATTCATCAGCAATGACGGTATCTTAAGGGATGCAGGAGAAATGCGGGGAAGGATCATTAACAAGCCGGTTTTCACAAGGAGTGTAAACCTGTTACTCGATGTGTTGCAGGCCCACCAGGGAGTTGTATTCATGCTTTACCTGGATGAACCTGTCTCCCACAGCGGGCGGCTGGCCATTGAACTCTCCAAGGATATGGTGCAGATGGAGATTGAAGGGGAGGCGTTGACTGTGAAATCCCCCGATCACATGCTGACACAGGAACAGAGTGATGCCATCTGCACATCCGATACGGCAGTTATTGACCACTACCAGGGTAAGGTCATCGATCTGCCCCGTTTTTTGCTTGAACAATTCTTTCAACCGGATTTTTTCTCATTGATGTTGTAAGGAGTGCATGCTCCGGTCGTCTGAACGGCTAAAACATGCAAACCTTCAATACAAGGAAAGCCGGATTCACCTTACTTTTTCTGCTGGTTACCATCCTGGCAGGTGCCAAGGAACCTCTCTTCAGGCTCAGGGACCTGTCACACACTGATGCCCGGAACGGACAGAGGGCTTCAGGGTTACGCGTTTATCCACTTCCGGCAAGCGATGTGGTACATTTTGAGGCTGAGAGTCCCGTATCCGGAATCAGGTTCTTCGATGGTTCCGGAAAACTGCTTATTCAGCGCTGACTTCAGCAGGCAGGTAAAGCCAGGTGGTTACGGGATAGTGATCGGAAAAGCCGGTTTTAATGCGTGTGGACTGGTAGGGGACCATGGGATCGCTGTACATGATATGGTCGATCCGGAAGGAGGGAAGTTCGCCTGCATAGGTGTTTCCGAATCCCCTGCCAGACATTCTGAAAGCATCATGTAAACCCTTCCGGATCTTCCTGTAGGCAAAGGATTGCGGTGTATCATTGAAATCGCCCATGACAATGACCGGGTAGGGTGAATCCCTGACATAATTGGCGATCATGGTCGCCTGCTCCGCCCGCAGGATGAATGCGGTTCTCAGCCGGGAACCAATATTTTTAATCTCACGCACCTGATCGCTGGAGTATTTAAGCCGGACCGTATCCATGAAGGCATAGTTCTCCTGCCGGAACCGGATGGACTGGAGGTGAATATTGAATACACGGATGGTGTCATCATAGATAAGCATATCCGTGTACATGGCAGCATTGGCAGACTGGTTGAAGGGGATCCGGCTCCTCCGGACAATGGGGAAGCTGCTGAAGGTGGCGATCCCGAATCCATTCCGGTTCGACCGGTCAGAGGTATAATACACCGCTGATTCGGGAAACCGTTTCAGCTGCCTGGTGATTGCGGCATGGGATTCACCCCTGGCGGAGGAGGTGTAGTATTCCTGGAAACAGACAATATCGGGACGCTGTTTTTCTATAAAACCGACGATGTTATTCTTTGTTTCCGGATCGTGTCCCCACCGGTAAAGGCCGAATCCTTTCACATTGTAGGACAACACCTTGAAGGTTCTGTCTGTGTCTGCTTCTTCCGGAATGTGATTGCTTCCCAAGTTCAGCGGAATAAGGTTGTTCAGGTGGTTCCAGCCGAGCAGGATAACCACCAGGGAGATCAGGACCTCCTTTTTGAGGCGGATGATCCAGTAGCTCAGAAAGGCCAGGTTGACCATCAACAGGATCGGGTAAGCCAGTCCGATCAATGCTGGAAAAAAGAGTTTCGTGGGGTTTATCAGGGGAGCAATGTAGGAAACCAACAGTCCGGCGGCTGCCAAAAGATTCAGAACCAGGATGATAAGGTCAGTGATCTTTCTCACGTGTTTATTTCTTATCACTCATTTTGAACAGGAGCTCCTTTTCTTTGGCCGACAGGCTGTTATATCCCCCCTTTGAGATCTTTTCCAGGATCTGATCTACCTCGTGCTGTTCATCAGCCTTTTGCTTGTTGTAGTCAATGTCATTGGAGGACCGTTTATGGGTGACCCTCATCCTCTGTTTCCCGGGTTTGAACCAGGTGGCCACCCGGTCCATCATCCGGTCAAATCCGCGGGAGATGTCCTTCCCCTGCCTGTAATAATACGCAAAAAGGAATCCCATGAGCGCTCCTCCCAAATGTGCGATCTTCCCTCCAGTGTTGACAGTGAAATCGATCAGAGAGCTAAGGATGAACATGGCCAGGGCGATGTACCCGATCTTCACCTGCCCAATGAAGACCAGTTGGAGTTTTCGGTTTGGCCTGTAAACGGCAGTGGCCACCACCACGGCCATTACGGAAGCTGAGGCTCCCAGTGCGATGGCCCCGTCACGTACCGGCTTAAACACTGGAAAGAGGTTGTAGAACAGCACAAAGAGGAGTCCCCCGGCAAGTCCGCCAAGAAGGTATGTACTGAGCAATTTCTTAGTTCCCAGTTCCTGGACGAAGATGGAGCCGAACCAAAAAAGCCATAAAAGATTGAACAGGATATGAAAGAATCCCTCATGGAGGAACATATAACTGATGAAGGTCCAGGGCCTGCGTCCAAGCACCTCCAGGTTGGAGGGAATGGCAAGGAACCGCAGGAACGCATCATACAGCTCATAATGGTTGGCCAGGAAGAGGATGATCCTGACAATTTGTACTGCCAGGAAGAGTCCCAGGTTCATGTAAATCAATTTGTTCAGAACACTTCCCTGCCTGTAAGACTGCTTTATTTCATCAATAATACTCATTGAATCAACCTGTTAGTAGAAATTCTTAGTGAACTGGTTCCAGTACCTGATCAGGATGAACCCAAAAATCATACCACCCAGGTGTGCAAAATGGGCAATGTTGTCACCTGTCTGTGAAATACCCAGGAACAGTTCCAGTGCACCAAAGCCGATCACAAGCCATTTGGCTTTGATGGGGAAGGGTATGGGAATGATAAAAAGCGGGGTATTTGGAAAGAGCATTCCAAATGCCAGCAGCACACCGTAAACAGCGCCTGAGGCTCCCACTGTTGGTGTCCTGAGGGCAATTCCCAGTTCATTGAAAGGATTGCCGGACCTGAGGATCTCCGAAAGCAGTTTCATGGTAACCTTATCGGCCGAATAGGCAGCCTTGAGTGTGGCCACATCGGGGCCCCACTGGAAGTAAAGTACCAGGGAGTGGATCAGGGCCGCTCCCAGCCCGGTGACAAGGTAGTAGATCAGGAAGCGCTTACTGCCCCATACACTTTCCAGTGTCTTTCCAAAGATCCAGAGCGCCCACATGTTGAAGAAGATATGGGTAATACTTCCATGCATGAACATGTGTGTCACGATCTGCCAGGGTCCGAAATAGGGCGACTGGAAGTAGTAAAGCCCCAGCAGTGCGTTCAGGTTGATGCTGAAGAATTGCCTGAATATGATCATCCCGAAGAACATCACTACATTGATGATCAGCAGGTTCTTTACAACAGGTGGTGTATTGCTAACTCTTCCGGAGAAAAAACGACTCATGATCTTAATCTTTAAATTGGTTATCCAGTTCACCCACCTCAATGATCTTCACGATAAGCTTTCCAGATGGAGTGTGGTTTGGATTGGAACAGGCGAACAGCTGGTCGGTCAGCTCCTGCATTTCCAGTTCTGAAAGCGGCTGGCCATACCTGATGGCTGAACTCCGGGCTATTGCGCGGGCAATCCGTTCTGCAGATCCCGTATCCATTTCCCCCTGCAGGGTTTTATACTGTTCTATCATCATTTCAAGTGTGTCAATGGCACCTTTACCAGACACATGCAGATCCGAAGGCATGGCGTGAATCACCACGCTCTGGTTTCCGAGATCCCGGATATCGAATCCCATCTGTTCAAGTTCCGGCAGCATTTCTTTGCATACCTGGTAATCCCCGGCATTGAGACTCACCGTTTCAGGAAAAAGTGATTGCTGGGCAAGCGGTTTCATCTTCTTCAATGACCGGGCCAGTTTTTCATAGATGATCCTCTCATGTGCCCTTCGTTGATCGAAAACCATCACTCCTGATTTAACAGGTGAAAGTATGTATTTGTTCCTGACCTGGAGATATTTGGTTCCGGGTCTGCCGGAAGCGGGACCAGGTTCAAACATTTGCTCCCACCCTTCAAAACGGTCATCCTGGTAAGGTTTTGCCTGCCTTGTCTGCTGGTAACTGTTCTCGCCTTCAAATGGATTAAAGGAAGGATTTGTATCCACTGCCGGACTTTTTATCTCGGTATCCTGTGTCAGGACCGGGATGTCTATGACACCCTCGGTGCTGAAATCCAGGGAAGGGGAGAGGTTGTGTCTTCCGATGGATTCCCGGACAGCGGCCAGCAGGATTTGCCAGATGGACCGTTCATCCTCGAATTTGACCTCGGTCTTGGACGGGTGGATATTCACATCGATCTTTGATGGTTCCGTTTCAAAAAACAAAAAATAGGAGGGTATGTGATCGGGGGCAAGGATCTGTTCATAACCGCTCAGAACGGCTTTATGGAAATAGGAATGCCTGATGAAGCGGTTGTTCACAAAAAAGAACTGTTCCCCATAGGTTTTCCTTGCATGTTCTGGTTTCCCGATGAAACCGCTGATCCTGATGATGGAGGTTTCCGTTTCAACCGGGATCAGGTAGTTATTCGTTGCCTTTCCAAAGATCCCTGAGATACGTGTCCGCAGGTTTCCCGGGGGCAATTGCAGGATTTCGGTGTTATTGTGCAAAAGGGTACAGCGGATCTCCTGGTGGGTCAGTGCAATGTGGTTGAACTCACCGATGATGTGCCGCAGCTCAGTCTGATCGCTTTTCAGGAACTTCCTCCTGGCCGGAATGTTGAAAAAAAGGTTCTTCACCTGTAAGCTTGTTCCCACAGATGTCTGGACGGGTTCAGGCGAAGCAGAATGGGAGCCTGAGATCCGGATCCGTGTTCCCAGTTCATCTTCCTTTCGTCGAGTCTTCATATCCACTTCAGCCACCGCTGCAATGGAGGCAAGGGCCTCTCCCCTGAAACCTTTGGTACGAATGGAAAACAGGTCTTCTGCCACGGAGATTTTGGAAGTGGCATGTCTCTCGAAACAGCGAAGTGCATCGCCCTCTGTCATGCCTTTCCCGTCGTCGGTCACCTGGATCAGTGTTTTGCCTGCATCTTTCACCTGCACAGTAATGGAGGCAGCCCCCGCATCCACCGAGTTTTCCATCAGCTCTTTGACCACTGAAGCCGGACGCTGAATAACCTCTCCCGCTGCGATCTGGTTGGCAACCGCATCACTCAATACCTGGATGATATCCGACATCTACCTGAAGAATATGATATATGCGAGAAAAAAGAGCACGGCAAGTATCACCACCAGCCGGATATTGGAATTCCTGGTGGCCTTTATCTTGGTTTTCTGTCGGGCCTGACGGAATGAACCCCTTTTGATGGTAGACCGGTTGGGATCGGAAGGGATATCGATACCCATCTCTGCTTTGATCTGCCTGATCCGATCCTGCCTCTCCTCTTTTTCCGGATCCCAGTAGCGCGGTGAATACTCGAACCTCTTGTAGCCAGGGAGTTTTATGAACCTGGGTATTCCCATGGTAATACTTTTGACAGCAAAAGTAGTCATAAACTCCATATAGTTTATAAAGTCTGTAAAGTTTGTAAAGTTTATAAAGTCTGTAATGTCGAAACTGTTTTTTACTTTTGGAGGTATGAAGGCGATCATTGAAGCAAATCTTAAAGAGGCCAGGGAGGTGCTGGATGAATTCCTCTCCCTGTCCGGGAATATTGAAGCCATTGAAGCTGCTGCACAGATTCTCATAGGGACCATCAGTTCAGGAGGCAAGATCATCTCCTGCGGGAACGGGGGATCCATGACCGATGCCATGCATTTTGCTGAAGAGCTTTCAGGTGTCTTCAGGGATAAACGCCCGGCGATTCCGGCCATCAGCATTTCAGATCCTTCTCATATTACCTGTGCAGCCAACGATTACGGTTTTGATGCTGTCTTCTCCAGGTATGTGGAGGGGATCGGGCAGGAGGGTGATGCCCTGTTGGCCATCAGCACTTCTGGTAACTCCATGAACATCATCAAGGCGGTGGAGGCGGCCCGGGAGAAGAAGATGAAGGTGGTGGGGCTTACAGGAAAAACCGGGGGATTGCTTTCCGGAATGGTGGATGCTGAGATCCGTGTAAAGGGCCGGAATTTCTCCGACCGGATCCAGGAGGTCCATATCAAGATCCTGCATATCCTGGTCCTGCTGATCGAGCAGGGCTCAAAGTAAGGGGCCATCCCCGAAGGAACAGCCCCTTTTCTGAATCGGCTTATTTATCCAGGATTATTCTTTATTTTCCTTAAATCTGACAGGTATGACCACATTCACGGGAACTGGTTTGTTCCTCTGTTTCCCTGGCTTCCATGCCGGCATGTTCCGGAACACCTCCATGGCTGCCTCGTCAAGATCCTGGTTGACACCGCGTACAACTTTGATGTTTTTCAGCTGGCCGTTATGACTGACCGTGAACCCAACCTGAACCTCTCCCGTGATCCCTTTCTTTTTTGCCTCCTCAGGATAGACCAGGTTTGAATATATATAGGTCTTAAGATCGGCTTTCCCGCCCCGGAAGCTGGGCATTTCTTCCACCACATAAAATACCTCATCGTCTGTTTTCAGGACATCAACTTTCTCTTTAGCAGCGACCGGTTCGGCCTTTTTTGTGGTGACCAGGACAACATGGGTTGCATTGTATTTAATGGCTTCCGGAGCCTCGGCATTCTTAATGACGTTGATTGACTTGATGGTTTCCGGATCGAGGTGGTCAATCCCTTTAACAACTTTTCCATCCAGTACAAAAACCGGCGGTTTGTCCGGATCATCTACCTCTGTATTGATGGAGATCATCCCATTTTTTGTTTGCTTTACCATGATGGGAACCTTTTCCAGATCCATGGTATAGGTCTTCATCTTCAACTCCACCGGTTTTTTCGTGATCTTCGATGCTTTTATCCGGATGGTCTCATAGCCCACGAAAGAGATCACAAGCTCCTGATCCTCCTCCGCATTGAGCTTGAAGGTTCCGTCATGGTCCGTTACAGTACCCATTGAGGTCTCTGCGATGACTATAGCAGCTCCGGGAAGGGATTCACCCGAATCCGCCTCGACAACTGTACCCTGGATGGTCTTTTGCTGAGTTGTTTTCTTCCCCGTTGTGAATCCCATGGCCACCAGGATGGCAGGGATCAGAACGGCGATTTTAATGATCCCGGCAGGGGATTTTCTTGGCTTTTTCATCATTTTAAATCTGTTAAGTGTTAAGGAATGATTGAACTGGTTGCCCAGCCTGAACACGTTCACACCAAGGGTGTGATTGAGCAACTGTGCGCGGTAACAGGCAGGATTGATCCCGGTGGAAAGGACCTGCCTGTCGGCAAGATGCTCGTGGTTCTCTTTAATCATCCTGGAAATAAGCCATGAGAAGGGATTGAACCATGTCAGCAACAGGGTGAGCTCCATCAGTGTAAGGTCGACGAAATGGAGTTGTCGCACGTGCGCTTTTTCATGGAGGAGGATATTCTCCAGGTCCTGTTCATCCCTGAGTGATCCGGGGATGAATATCCTGGTAAAGATCGTGAAGACCTGGTCCGAATTTGTATAAGCAATGCCATCTTGGTCCCTGTTCTTTAACCAGGTCATGTTCCAGCGGATGACAATGAACAGGTTCTTCAGCACCATAAATGCCAGCCCTGACAGGTAGGCCAGGAGTAACACCCGGATCCAGTTGATGGTGATCCCTGAAGAGGTACCGGCTCCGTTCAGGCTGAGGGATTCCACCTCCGGCCCTCCCGGATCAATAAATACGGTGGGAGTAAGGTTCAACAGTACCCCGGGCCGCTGAAAGGCAAGGAGGGGAATAATCCATGCAGCAGCCAGACCTGCCAGCAGGTAAAAACGCTTCAACAACAGGTTAGGGTCATTCCTGAACAGGAAATAGTAGGGAATGGAGATGATGGCAATTCCCACCGAGACTTTCAGAAGGTATATATGCAGGTCATTCATGATGGCTGTTTTGAGTCAGTTCAGATCCAATATCTCCCATCAGTTCCTGGAGATCTTTCAGGCTCAGGTCATTCTCCCTGGCAAAGAAGGCAGTCATCCTGGTTAATGAGCCATCAAAGTATTTGGTGGCGATGCCCGCAAGGTGCCCCTTCAGGTACGCTTTCTTCTCCAGGATCGGATGATAAATGTAGGTGGTTCCTACGGCCCTGTGACCAACAAATCCTTTTTTCTCCAGCACCCTTACCACCGTGGAAACCGTGGTGTAGGGAGTCTCCGGTTCGTTCAGCTGGTCCATGACCTCCCTGATGGTTGCCTGGTTCAGCTCCCACAGGACCAGCATGATCTCTTCCTCTGCCTTGGTCAGTCTTCTTGTCATTGTATTGCTTTTCTGTATAACGCAAATATATAACTTATTATTACGTAAGTCAACTAAAAAAGCAGTAGAGCAACTATATAATAAGTTAATCAACTGATCTCATGTGAAATAGAAAGTGAAGTTTTTTTACGATATGGTTAACCGGCGGACAATTAACCTTGAATAAAAATATCATGATGCTTGTTAAAGTTTACACCAGTACATTCAGGGGAATAGAAGTTACCCCGGTATCCATCGAGGTCAACGTTACCCAGGGAATCAGGTTCTTTATTGTAGGGCTCGCCGATCATGCCATCCGTGAGAGCCAGCAGCGTATAGAATCCGCTCTTGCCAACAATGGATTCCAGTGGCCAAGGTACCGCGTGGTCATCAACCTGGCTCCGGCCAATATCAGGAAGGAAGGTACCCATTTTGACCTGCCCCTTGCCGTCGGGATCCTTGCAGCCACCGGTCAGGTTAGCACCTCCCTGCTGGCTGATTACCTTGCCCTTGGAGAGCTTTCACTGGATGGGGGAGTGGTACCTGTCAAGGGTGTATTACCCATGGTAATGATGGCCCTGAAACGGGGTTTCAAAGGTGTCCTGGTACCCGCCGGAAATGCTGTGGAAGCGTCTGCTGTAAAAGGCATCGGGGTGGTGCCGGTGAAAGACCTGGCTGGTGTGGTCCGGTTTCTGAACGGGGAGACGGGTGTTCTTACTTCCCCCCAACGTACGGGATCAGCAACCCGGTCCGTGAAGGACCTCAACGGGGTGGACTTTGCCGAAGTCAGGGGACAGGAAGCGGTAAAGCGTGCCATGCTCATCGCTGCAGCTGGAATGCATAACATTTTGCTGATCGGACCTCCGGGGTCGGGCAAAAGCATGATATCACGCCGTCTGCCTTCCATCATGCCCCCTATGTCCATGGATGAATCCCTGCAGACCACCATCATCCATTCGGTGGCAGGGAAGGTAAATCCCCAGGAGGGTCTTGTAACCGAAAGGCCCTTCCGGACCCCCCACCATTCTGCTTCGGACACTGCCATGATCGGGGGAGGTACAACGCCTCAGCCGGGGGAGATCTCCATGGCCCACAACGGAGTGCTCTTCCTGGATGAACTTCCGGAGTTCAAACGGCGTGTGCTGGAAGTGTTGAGGCAGCCCCTGGATGACAGGGAGATCAATATCAGCAGGGCGAACTACAGGGTGGTATACCCTTCAGATTTCATGATGGTGGCTGCCATGAATCCCTGTCCCTGCGGGTACTATAATCACCCTAAAAAAGTGTGCCAATGCGGTCCGGGGATCATCAAACAATACCTGTCCAGGATCTCAGGACCCTTGCTGGACCGGATCGATATTCATGTGGAGGTGGCCCCGGTTTCTTTCAACCAGCTTTCAGAAATGGATGAAGCAGAAAGCAGTGAGTCCATACGAAAACGGGTGGTTTCAGCCCGGGAGATCCAGCAAAAAAGGTTTATGGGAGTTGAATCAGTACACAGCAACTCCCGCATGGGGAGTGCCCTCAGGAACCGCCACTGTATCCTCGACAGTCCAGGTCAAACCTTCATCCGGAATGCCATGGAAAAACTGGGACTCTCGGTCAGGGCATATGACCGGATCCTGAAGGTGGCGCGTACCATCGCTGACCTGGAGGAGAGTGACCGCATACATGCTGCCCATGTGGCCGAGGCGGTCAATTACCGCAACCTGGATCGGGAGGGCTGGTCAGGATAGATTTTGAATAACAAAATATAATTACTAAAATTGTAATTCATATTTCAATGCATGTGGTTTCATACAAGTACGTCAGAGAATTTATTAAAAAGCATCCTGACAGCAGAGTTTCTTTAACATCCTGGTACAGGAAGCTTAACAGAAAAAGACCTGCGGGCATACATGAGTTAAAAAGAGCATTTCCCGGGGTGGATTATGTAGGGAATAGAAGGTATGTCTTTAACATTAAGGGAAATAAGTACAGGGTGGTTGCATTATTGTTGTTCAGCACTCAGATTGCCTACATCAGGTTTATTGGAACGCATGCAGAATATGGAAAGATCAATTGTAAAGAAATCTGATTGTTATGGTGGAAATTAAGAATGAGGTACAGTATGAACGGATAATTGAACGTATCGAAGAACTCCTTAGAGTGGTCGATGATGACACACCGTTGTCTGATAAGAATATGGTAGAGCTGGAGTTGATATCACTTCTTGTGGTTGAATACGAAGAAAAACATTACCCCATAGAACCACCCACCCTCATCGAGATGGTTCAGGAACGCATGTTTGAAATGAAACTCACCCAAAAGCAGCTTGCCGAACTATTGGGCGTAAGCCCGCCCCGCATCAGCGAGTACATGACAGGCAAATCGGAACCCACTCTGAAGGTGGCAAGGCTCATGTACCGGAAGCTGGATATCGATCCTGAGATCCTGCTTGGCTGAATCGGCAATGAACATGAAACGGCTATGGATTATCTGGTGCGGATTCAGGGAGAAAGTTCTCCATTACCCAGATCTCCGCTACCAATTGCTCCTTGGATGAAAATGTAATATGGTGCCCATGTGGCCGGGGCTGTGAACTACTGCAACCTTGACCGGGGGGCCGGAGGGGCTGGTTGGCCGATATTTGACCGAAATTGCACCGAATGGGACTCTCCTTAGTGTGTAATTCTGTTACCTTTATTCACCACAATCATCATGATCAGAAAAACAGGGACTCCAGTGGAGGGAAAAAAGGTTATCGTCATAGGAGCAGGCATCGGGGGCATTACCACGGCAGGATATCTTGCCAGCAAGGGTTTCGATGTAACCATATTTGAAAAAAATGCCTATCCGGGAGGAAGGTGCGGAAGGTATGAAAAGGATGGACACAGGTTCGATATCGGGGCCACCTTCCTGATGATGCCGGGTATCTATCAGGAGGCATTCTCCAGGGTGGACAGAGACATGTTCGAGGAGTTGAAACTGCACAGGATCGATCCCATATACAAAGTCAAATTTCCAGGAAGCAAAGAGGTCAGGTTCACTTCCGACATGGCCAGCCTCCAGGAACAGTTCGAGGCGATCGAGAAGGGAAGCTACGGCCAGTTCATGAAGTTATTCGGTAAAGGATTCAATATCTATGAGAAGTCCATGCGGCTGATCGACCGCAACTATTTCAGCATTGCTTGACCCGTCTATCCTGAAGTTCCCATTCCTTCTGTTTAAATACAAGGCATTTCACAACCACTACAGGTATGTCAGCAGATTTTTCAAGACGGATGAACTACGGGCCTTCTTTACTTTTCAGAACCTCTACCTGGGACAAAATCCTTTCTCAGCTTCCGGGATGTATACTTTCCTTCCATTTATGGAACTGGCCGACGGAGTGTACTTCCCGGAGGGTGGAATGCATGAGGTGGCAGAAAGCCTTCTGTCCATCGCAAAGGAGCATGGGGTGAAGGTGGTGCTGAACGCCCCGGTGACAAAGATTGAGGTGGAGGGCAGGAGGGCAAAAGGGATTGTCCTGGAAGATGGTACATTCCAACCTGCTGATCTGGTGGTTTCAAATGCCGACCTGCCATTTGTCTATAACCAGCTGTTACCTCCATCCGGAAAGGCCAGGCGCCTGAAAAAGAAGAAGTATTCATGTGCTGCCATAGTCTTTCACTGGGGTGTGGACAAGGTATATCCGCAGCTGAAACAGCACACGGTGTTCGTATCAGAACAACACAGGGAGGCATGCAGGGCCATCTTCAGGGATAATGGTTTCGCTGAGGAGCCTTCCATATATGTACACTCCCCGGTCCGGTCAGATCCATCTGCAGCCCCGGAGGGCCAGGACTCCGTTACTGCCATTGTCCATGCAGGTAACCTGGAAGATGACAGGAAGTACCACTGGGAAGAGATCAAGGCGCAGGCACGCAGCGCCATTATGAACAGGTTTGAGGAGGAGGGAATGAAGGATTTCAGGGAACATGTCAAATTTGAATTATGCTTTACCCCGGAGAGCTGGAAATCGGAATTTAACCTCACAAAGGGCGGAACATTCGGAAGCCTGGCCCATAACCTGCTCCAAATGGGATTCCTGCGACCGGGGAACTACCATAAGAAGTACAGGAATTTGTATTTTGCAGGCGGAAGTACCCAACCGGGAAGCGGAATGCCCCTGTCGTTGCTCTCGGCAAAACTGGTTTCGGAACGGATTGAAAGAGACAACAGCTAATCCAATGCGGCGCAATGAAGAAGGAGACAGATACCCTGATTAAGAACATCGATTTTGAGAATATCGAGAAGCATCCCAACATCCTGATCGCAGCCAGGTTCTGGGACGACAGGCGGTTTCATGCAGCAAAAGTGTGCTACAAATTCATGCGCATGATCGATGACCATATTGATGACCGGAAAGCCCTGGATGCCGAGATCAGCTGCCTGGAAAAAGAGGAGCTGAGTGAAAAGGTGAACAGCTGGATGGAATGCCTGAGCAGGGAGGTGGATCATGACCCGTTTTATATGGAGCTGGCAGACACTGTCTCCACTTTCAAGATCCCGTTGCAGATCTTTCACAATTTTGCCAAGTCGATGCTCTATGATATTGATCACGACGGATTCGGTACACTGGACCAGTTTATGGAATATGCTGAAGGGGCATCTGTGGCCCCCGCATCAGTCTTTGTTCACCTCTGCTGCCTTGCGGAGGAAAATGGTGACCTATAGCACTCCCGGCTTTGATGTTGTGGAGGCGGCGAGGCCATGTGCCATCTTCAGTTACCTGGTTCATATCATACGGGATTTCCAGGAGGACCAGCTGAATAACCTGAATTATTTCGCGGCGGACATCCTGGATAAGCACAACCTCAGGCCTTCCGATCTGAAACAGATCGCCAAAGGTGCTCCTGTGACGGATCAGTTCCGCGAAGTGATCAGGGAATACCATGATCATGCCCGGCACTACAGCATGCAGACCCTGCAGGTCATACAGGATCTCTCAACACGGCTGAACGGCCGGTACCTTCTCAGCCTGCACATGATCTACCACCTCTACAAAATGGTTTTTGACCGCATTGACATTGAGCATGGCACCTTTGCAACCACGGAACTGAATCCCACCCCGGCAGAGATCAAAGAGAAGGTGCTGGAGGTTGCCTCCGGCTGGCAGTAATCCATTTATCAGCAACCTGACATGATATTCCAGGTTAAATCCGTTTCATCGCTGTTCCTGCTCTTTTGTATTACGGTCTTTTCTCTGCATGCCCAGAAAACCCAGACCATCCGGGGAACCGTAACCGATAAAAATACCGGGGTGCCCCTGATAGGGGCCACCGTGGTGTTGCTGGAACATGAACCCATTCTGGGGACCATCACCGACCACCAGGGCTACTTCAGCCTGGGGGGTATACCGGTCGGAAGGCAGGGGATCAGGGTGGATTACCTGGGGTACCACCAGGCGGTACACCGGGGACTGGATGTCTCATCAGGTAAGGCATTTACCCTGGATGTGGAGATGGAGGAAGCAGTCATTATGGGGGAGGAGGCCGTGGTGAAGGCGCAGTCCCGGAAAGGGCAGGCACTTAACGAGATGGCACTGGTCAGTGCCCGGTCATTCAACATGGAGGAGGCGGAGCGGTATGCGGGAAGCTGGGGGGATCCGGCCCGGCTGGTGGCCAATTTTGCCGGGGTGCAGAGCCCGGCCGACCAGTCCAACGACATCATTATCAGGGGCAACTCCCCTGCCGGACTGCTGTGGCGGATGGAGGGGGTGAGCATCTACAATCCCAACCATTTCGGCTCCATTGGCTCCACAGGGGGCCCCATCTGCATGATCAACAACAACCTGCTGGCCAATTCGGATTTCTACTCCGGAGCCTTCCCCGCGGAGTACGGGAATGCCCTTTCAGGGGTATTCGACCTGAACCTCCGCAACGGGAACAACCAGGAAAGGGAGTTCACTGCACAGGCGGCATTTAATGGCCTCGAGTTCGGGGCGGAGGGGCCCTTTTCAAAGAAATCCAATGCCTCCTACCTGGTGGGGTACCGGTACTCCTCACTGGCACTGTTCGATAAGCTGGGAATGAATATCGGTGTGCCTGCCATTCCCTATTACCAGGACCTGACTTTCAAACTTGATTTCCCCCTTAGCGAGAAAGGGCGCCTGTCGGTGTTCGGATTGGGTGGGATCAACCATATCGGGACAGAAGAGGAGGGTGACGGCAGCAATGCATTCTGGCGCTCCTCTGCCAACACGGGAGTGCTGGGAGTTTCATACAAACACTACTTCAACAGCAAGACCAGGCTGAGGACCATCCTATCCTGGGGGGGCATCCGCAATTTCGGGGTTGATTCCACATTCGCCGACGGTGTGCTTGAGGACAAATACGGCAATCATTTCGTGGAGCAGAAGGCTACCTTCCAGACCGATCTGAGGAGGAAGCTCTCCAGGAAGGACCACCTGGTGGCCGGGGTGGAGTTCAGCTACATCAAGGCCAGTTACAGGGACAGTATATACCTGCCTTTATACGATTTTTATTTCACCATCACCGATACCGAGGGCGACCTCTTCCTGTGGAAGGGCTTTGTCAACTGGAAGCACAAATTTTCTGAAGAGGTTCAGCTGGTTACAGGTGTCCACTACCAGCAGGTATCGCTGAACAACGACCTGGCTGTGGAACCAAGGGTCAGCCTGAACTGGCAATTCACTCCCCGGCAGGATATCAGCGTCGGATATGGGCTGCACAGCCAGGTGCAGCCCAGGACGGTCTATTTTTCCGAAACCCTGGTGGACACCATGAACCTGGAGTATGTTCAGACCAACCGGAACCTGGGCTTTACCCGAAGCCACCAGGTGGTCCTGGGCTACCAGTTTTTGATCAACAGCATCAACCGGCTGAAAGCTGAAGTGTACTACCAAAAGCTGTTTGATGTACCTGTGAATACCCACGAATCCTATTTCTCCATGATCAATTACGGGTCCAGTTTCAGTGAATCGGTCCATGACAGCCTGGTGAATGAGGGGGATGGTTGGAACATGGGGATCGAGCTGACCATGGAGCGGTTTTTGGCCAACAACTTCTACTACCTGGCCACCCTTTCGCTCTTTAACAGCAAGTACAAGGGAAGCGACGGCATCAAACGCAACAGTGTATACAACGGGAATTTCATCCTGAATGTTCTGGGAGGATATGAATGGCCCCTGAAAAGGCAGAATGCCATTTCGGTGGACGGGCGCGTGAGCTGGGCGGGGGGATTGCGCATGATCCCCATCGACATGGAGGCCTCCCGTGCCGAGGGGAGGACAGTGTACGACTATAACCATGCCTATGAGGAGCGTGATATCGACTATTTCCGGATCGACCTGCGCATGGCCTACAAATGGAACAGGCCGAAGGCCACCTGGACCTTCTCGGCCGATATCCAGAACCTGACCAACCGGATCAATCCCTTCTTTAAACAGTACAATCCCGAGACGGACCAGGTGGAACAGGTCTCACAGATCGGGATCATCCCTGCCGGGGTGATCCGTGTGAATTTTTAACAGGCCTGGTGATGCAGATAAGGGCAGGATCTAACAACCTCCCTGAACCCGCTTCTTCTTGGGTTTAGGGGCGATCTTGGGAAGATCCGGGGCCACCTGGCCGGAGGTTTCCACCAGGGTGCCGCCGCCCAGTGCCTGTCCGGCACCTTTCCGGAAATCATATTTGGCGATCTCCTCGTTGGGACTGGTGGATCCTGGTTTTTCAGGATTCATGATGGTTTCCGCCCAGTAGTTCAGGCCACCCTGCAGCACGAAATTGTTCTCGTACCCCAGCTGCCTGGTGAGCATCCAGGCCTGGTTGGCATTAACCGTGCTGTTGGAATAGAACACGTTGTACCTAAGATCCTGGTTGATGTAGTCTTTCCACTGTTCCTCCAGCAAAGAGGAGAGGGGAATGTTGATGGCTCCCGGAAGGTGAAATTTCTCATATTCGGTTTCTGCCCTGACATCGATCAGCACCAGGGAGGGGTCCTCGCTGACGATCATATGGGCCACTTCGTCCGGGGAGAAGTACTGCATCCCGCTGTTCACATGTTCCAGCAGGTCTTTCGGGGAAAGTTTATAGGGATGGGTGGTGTTTGCCGGTACCGCAGCCAGGATCAATCCCAGTGGGATGATGATCAGTGCTAAATATACTCTTGGTTTCATGATCGCTGTTTTTATTGGATTGCCTTCTGTCTATTCATAACCCCGGTGGGGGCAAATTGTTTACAGTGGGTTTAATACTCTTCACGGGGGAATTTCTTTTCGGCCCATTCACCCACCCAGAACATGCCCAGGGCAACGATGATGATACCCAGTACCACCACCCCGTCCTTCAGTCCCAGTGCCTGGCTCAGTGTGGGATTTCCCCTGAAAGAGCCTTTGAAGAATCCTTCCAGCAAAGGATAGGCTTCGGCAAAGATGAAGATCCCGAGGAACATCCCGCCGATGAAGAACATTGCATCCATTTTGCCAATGGATGCGGCACAGAAACTGGTTCCCGGGCAGAATCCGCCTGTGATGAAACCGGCTCCCATGATGATACCCCCGATGATGGTGGACCAGAGGTAGGTGGGATTGATGTATACCAGGTCCAGGTCGATCCAGTTAAAGAGGCTCATAAAAAGCAGTCCCAGCATGGCCACGATGGCCGCTGTGAAGAATACTTTCAGTACGACGGTGTCATACCCGTAAAACACCCCGGCCAGTTTCCTGCTGGAGGAGAAACCGCTGCTTTCAAGAACAAAACCAAATCCCATTCCGATGAGAAATGCAAAGAAGAAATTGGTGTTCTGTGAGATAATATCGTTGACAATTAATGGTCCCATAATTTTCTGATTATTTGGTTAGATCCAGTTTTTCCTGAAGAACCATGCCAGCGCAAAGGCAGTTCCGAAAATAAAAGCCATGGAGATAAATCCACCCAGTGAAAGCACCCCCATGCCGCTCAGGGCAGATCCGCTGGTACAGCCCCTGCCAAGCTGGGATCCGAATCCGAACAGGATGCCACCTATTAGCGCAAAGATGAGTCTTCTCCTGGAGGTGATTTTCGGGGAGTGCTCCACCTTAAATTTCAGCCGGTTGAAAATTGCTCCCGACAGGAAAGCACCCACAATAACCCCCAGCATCTGGAAGACAAGCCACGCCTTCATGGGTCCTTCAGGGTGGGATTCGTTGTATTCCTGGTAGAACAGCGCATTCTCTGCGTGACCGGGAGCCACTGTATTCACAGTTGCCACAATGGTACTCTTGGCTGCGCCGCTTGCACCGAGGCCCCTCCCGGAGATGAAATTGGCCGCAATCAGGACCAGCCCGAGCAGCACTCCGCCCAGGTAGGGATTGATGTACCTGGTTTTCTTCATTGGTTTTTCTGGTTCACTCATGTCTCGTATCTATTTTTTCAAACTTTACAAACTTTCTTCGGCTTACGCCTCAGTTCCTTCGGTTTTCAAACTTTACAAACTTTAAAAACTTTAAAAACTTTACAAACTAATACAACCACCTGCTTTCCTGGCCGGCATATGAAATGATGAACCTGAGCATCAGGCTGCCAAACAACACCAGGGTTGCAGGGATGACCACCGGGATCTTAAATTTTCTGAGTTCAAGAACCTCCAGGATAACCGGAACGATCATGCCCAGGATCACCACGAAGATCCAGAAAGGGGCTGTCCAGGGTCCGCCCAGGAAAAGTTCAGCCGCGTTGATCTGCACCTGTGTACTGGCCAGGAATCCCATGAACATGTGAATGATCAGGAAGAGCTCCACCACGATAATGCCGATATCGATCCTGGCAAACATGGTCCGCTCCTTCTGTTTCTTTGAAAAGAGCATGATGACAGCTGCTCCGGCCGAAAGTCCCGATGCCAGGAAAAGGGGCCCGAGTATGGAGGTATTCCACAGCGGTCTGGCATTGAATGCCGAGAAGAGGATTCCCGTGTAAACCCCCAGGATAACGGAGGATGTACCCATCACCCAGGCGATGGCTATTTTCTGTCTGGTGAAAAATGCCTCCAGGTCCTTCAGGAATTTGAACTTCCAGTCCCACCGGGGAAAGATCTTTCGGATATGGATGGCCGACCAGATAAAGGAGAGCGGGGTGACCAGCATCAGGACCCAGGCGCCCCATGACATGGGCGATTCGAGCCGGATTGTGGTATACAACCTCCAGAAATAGAGTTTATGTTTCAGGTCAAGCAGCAGGGCAAACAACCCTATGACCAGGAGGACCGGGACTATGTGTGGTGCAATGTACACGGCAGCACGGTACTTGTTTTCTTTGCCCGTGAGGGTGAAAAATGCTGCAAAAAACAGGATCCCTGCTGCCAGTCCCCCTAGAAACAGGTAGAGCGGGATCTGCCAGTGCCAGATGTGTAGGTGGGGATCGATCAGGTAATTGTTGCGTCCGCTGACAATGATTTCTTCTCTCATGGTGCTTTAGATAAGGAAATACAATTGTGGATCGGTCCCGGCTTCGGGGATCAGGGTTTTATACTTTCTTACTTTCAGGATCTCCGACACCGGGCTTTTGGGATCATCCAGGTCGCCGAAATACATGCATTTGGTGGGACAGGCCGCCACGCAGGCTGGTTCCAACCCCTTCTTGATACGGTGGATGCAGAAGGTGCATTTATCCACGTATCCTTCAGGATGGGAGTACCTGGCATCGTAGGGGCAGGAGGTAATACATGCTCCGCACCCGATGCACTTGTTATGGGTGACCAGGACTATGCCCCCTTCCGCGTAGTGGCTGGCCCCGGTGGGACAGCAACGTACGCAGGGAGAGTTGTTGCACTGGTTGCACCTCTCTGAGCGGTTCTCAAGCTCCAGCTGCGGGTAAGTACCATCGGTTACCTCCACCACCCAGTCACGGCAATACCCGATGGGAACATTGTTCTCGGTCTGACAGGCCACCACACAGTCGCTGCAGCCCACACACTTTTTGGTATCTATGGCCATGGCGTATCTCATGATGCAGCCTCCTCTTCTTTTGGTTCAAATTTGAAGGTGACAAAGTTCCCCCTCATGCCGGTGCCTCCCATGATGGGATCCACATGTACCTTGGTAATCAGTTCAGAGTCACTGGCCCCCTTGCCGTAAGCCCTGGAGAGTTTACTGTTCGTATGGCCGAATCCATGTACCATGTAGACACTGTCCCACCGGATCCTTTCGGTTACCCTGGCACGGATGGGAAACGAGGACCTGACTCCGTCCTGGTTCTCCAGCCAGATATATTGTCCGTTCTGGATACCCCATTCCCCGGCCACCTTCGGGTTGATCCACGCGGTGTTTTCCTCCATCAGGTCCTTCAGCAGTGCATTATTGGCCGTTCGGCCAAAGGTGTGGGAAGGTGCCCGGCCATAGTTTAGCCGGTAATATCCCTGGGGTGGTTCTTCGTGGGGTGTGTATACCGGCAAAGGATCAAATCCTTCCGCAGCCAGGGAGGTGCTGTAAAGTTCAATCTTCCCCGTGTTGGTGTCAAATTCCATCTCCTGTCCGGGTTGGAAGTAGAGATCATCGTAGGAACGTTCAAAGGTCTTCACCCCGATCCGTTGCATCTCTTCCAGGGAACTTCCAACCTGCTTAAGCTGCCAGTCCAGCATCTCTTCAATGGTGTTCCAGCTGAAATAGTCACCCAGTCCCATGCGGTTGGCCAGCTCCTTGGCCATCCAGTAAGCGGGCTTGGAGTTATAGAGTGGTTCTGTGGCAGGCATTCTCAGTGCGATGGCCGGCTTGCGGTGTGGACTGTTCCGGATGGTGTCGTACCGTTCGAGGTAGGTGCATTCGGGCAGGACCACATCGGCCCATCCGGTGATGGCCATGGGCATGGTATCGATCACCACCAGCAATTCCAGATGCTGAATGGCTTCCAGCACCTTTGCAGCATCGGGAATGGTTTTCAGCAGGTTGGTTCCGTTCACGATCCAGGTCTTGAAATTGCAGGCTTTGCTCAAGGTGGGTATGGTGGCATCACAGATCCCGGAAGCAAGGGTTTCATAGGCCAGGTTGTACTGATCCGGGTAGGCGTCTTTCCAGGTCCTTTCGGGGGTGGGATAGGGTGGATGCGGCCATGAAGGGACAGATACAGTTTCCGGGTTGTAAAATCCACCACGCCTTCCCCAGGAGCCCAGTAGGGCATTGAGGATGGCCATGGCACGGCTGCGTTGGGTATCATCCCCGTACCAGGTCACATGGCGCCCGGGGTGGATGATCACTGAAGGTGCTGCGTTGGCCATCTCCCTGGCCGATTTGCGGATCAGGTCCGGCTCCAGTGTTGTGATACCGTAGGCCCATTCAGGGGTCATATGTTGCACATGGGCCTTCAGTTGCTCGAAACCGTAAGTATATTGTTCTACGTATTCCCTGTCATACCATCCTTCATTGATGATCACATGGATCCAGGATAGCAACAGGGCCAGGTCTGTGGCCGGTTTGATGGGGAGCCAGTACTTGGATTTACTGGCAGCAATGCTGAAGCGGGGGTCTACGGTGATGATGGAGGCCCCTTTGTCAATGGCATCAGACATCTCCTGGACCTGCCCGTTGTGCATGTTCTCGCCCAGGTGGGATCCTATGAGTACCAGGCAGCGGGTATCCCTGATATCGGTTCTTTCCGGGCTTCCGACCCCCTCACCGAAGGTCATGTGATAGGCTACTTCGCGGGGACCCCGGCATTGCGCATAAGAGGGGGCGGCGATGCTGCCGGACCCGTATGCTTGCAGCAGGTTACCGAAGTATTTCCCCCCTGATCCATGGGTGAGAAGTGCGGTGCATTCGGGACCATGCTCCTGGGCGATCGCTTTCATCTTTTCGGCGATATAGTCCAGGGCCTCTTCCCAGCTGGCTTCCCGGAATACCTGTTTTCCCCGCTCTTCAGTCCTGATCAGCGGGGTTTTAAGCCGGTCTTCGTCATAATACATTCCCGGACCACCGGTTCCCCTGGGACAGAAACGGCCGTTGCTGTGCTGGTCCTCATCATTGCCGATCACCTTCCAGATCTTCCCCTCTTCATTCTTGTAGACCCAGCCTGCACATTTCCAGAAACAGATCTCGCAATAGGTGGGCGTCCGGGTGGTGTCGATGGTCAGTTCCGGACCATTGGGTGGAGAGGAGGCGAGGTTACGGTATACCCCGTAGCCTGACGCGCTGACTGCCAGGCCTCCCATTCCTAACCCTGATATCCTGATAAAGTCCCTGCGGCTTGTCATTCAATGCGGTTTTTATGGTATAACCAAGGTAATGATTTTGATGGCGCAAAGATATGCAATAATGAATCTCAAGCATAAATATCTATATATGTAGATAAATGTTAGAAAGCAGGTAATGAAAGAAATAGACTTATTTAGATTGAAGATGAATTATCCCCAGCATGTGTTTGATAGCACTCCAACCAAATTCCGGCTTCACAGATTACCCCGGAGAAAGACCGTACCGGTGTTCTGATAAACGTTTTCAGGTTTGCCGAGCGTTCAAGCATGACGGGAAGGGAGTTGAAGGCCAGTGAAACTGCTGCATAGGGATTCCCCAGGCCCCGCTTCAGCAGCCATCCGGTGATCATTGGGTTACGGATCTCCACTGAAAGGGCCGAAAAGGCTGAGACGATGATGATGGCCCTCAGGCTCATCTCCAGGCCCACCAGGAATCCATCGCCCGTTTTCATTGCTCCGCCGGGAGGATGGTAGAAAAAGCCAGCCACCAGGGTCATGATCAGCAGCTGGCTCCAGAAGATGGGTTTCAGCAACCTCCCCATGATTCTTTTGTAGTAGACCAGGAGGAAGAGGGTATAGACTCCGGCTGGTATCATGGAGACCGGCGAAAGTCCGAACCTGTTGATCAGGAACAGCATGCCCGGGATCATTCCTGCATGGAGAAAAAGAAGGATGATTCTGAACGGCTGGTCCGGATTGGTATTTTCCCAGGCCGACCGGAAGGGATCAATATGGGGAATCGGACCTGGTTGATCTTCCTGGCACCGCACCGCGTATCTTCCCAGTAAGTATCCGGTAAGTGCAGCCATGGTTCCCAGGAACACATAGACAGCAATGATGGTGGTGACCAGGCCTTCCGGGGTGGCATCCACCAGGTTCAGCTGTTTTTTGATGAACCCGAAAAGGTTTACGTAGATGGTCACCAGGTCGGTTCCGTAGAGAATGAACAGGCTGATGAGTTTGTGCAGGATGGCACTCAGGAGGGCCCCGGTGCCTGCCAGCAGGTAGCCCGCCAGGTGCCTGCCAGCCAGGAAGATCACCAGGTCCATGATGGCTGCTTCCATCATGATCCCGGTCATAGGTCCTAAAATCACCGCGCTGGGAGAGAGCGATTTCATCAGGCCGCAAACAATGCCTGCACGCCAGATGATTCCGTTGACCTTCCAAACCTGCATGAAGGCTATCATCAGGATCACCGAACAGGTGGCCAGGATGGTTCCGGAGAAAGGGAGATGCAGGTTGTGAAGCATGCTTCCCACGATGATCTCAAAACTGGCCCAGATCCCGCCGGCCACAGCTGCCTTGAGCCATATGTTGCCCGGTTTATACTCCATGGCCGAACGTTTCCGGAAGATGATCCAGGTCTTCCATCCGGTTGATATTCGTAAACAGGCCGGGATGGTAGAATGGCTTCTCCTGTCCGATCTCAATAACCAGGGACCGGGTCAGGGGAATGGAACGATGGACCGCATATTCCTTCTGGCGGATCAGTTTCTCGAAAATACCCAGGACACTTTTCCGGTATACCCCGCAAAGGGGTTCAGGTCTGTTCAACTGCATGGCCGGAACAACCATTTCCCAACCGGGGCTCTGTTCTACAAGGTATTCCAGCAGGCCCCTGTTGACCAGAGGCATGTCATAAGGCAACACGATATGAAGATCGCCGGCTGACCTCCTGAGGCAGCTGTGGATCCCCCCCATGGGACCGATGCCCCTGAATTCATCACAGATCGTGGGGTAAGGAAACGTGATGGAAATGTCATCACTGGCTGAGACCAGGATTTCGTCACACACCGATTCCAGTACCATCAGCGGATATTCATAGAGCATCCTGCGGCCGATCTTCAGGGTCCCTTTTTCCCTGCCCATCCGGGTACTCAGGCCACCAGCCAGCAGGATCCCAGTGATTTTCTGAGGAGGTGAATTCATGAAACTGTCATGCATATTGACACAAAGTAACAATGTTTATAGTAACTTAAGACCGAACCATCTTAACAATTTGTCATGGCAGAAAAAATAAAACTGAAGAGGGATGAGCTGACATCCAACTATTCGGGAAAGCCGCAGTACGACCTGGTAATCATCGGATCTGGCATCAGTGGCCTTTCATCAGGAATGATGTGGCAGAAAAATACGGAGGGCAAAAAAACGCTGATCATCGAGAAGAACAGCTACCCGGGGGGTTACAGTACGGCTTACGAGCGTCAGGGATATGTGTTCGAAACCACACAGTTGTTCCCTGATATCATTGATATGGTCGATTACCTGGGGATTGAGATCAACCTGAAGCAGTATGAGGGGAATTTTATGCGAAGGCTGGTGGTGGATGGTGACCAGGTGGAGGAGTACAAGATCCCGGCTGGTCCGGAAAATTTTACGGCCTACCTGACCGGGACTTTTCCTGAGGATGCTGATAAGATCAGGAAGCTGATGGACTATTCGGTAGATCTTTTCAAGCAGGTCAGGAAGCTGAAAGCGAATGCCAGGCTGGCTGACAAGCTGAAGATCCCGTTCCAGGCCCCCAAAGTGGTGGCCAACCTGAACCGGACCTATTCCGGGCTGCTGGATAAATTCGGGATCACCAATCCGAAATTGCGGGAGGTGATGGAGACCTTCACCTCCTTTTCCGGGGTGCCGTCTGCCAGGGCATCGGCCATTATGGCCACGGGAGCCATGCTCTCATCCATGACACGGTGCTTCAGACCCCATGGATTCTTTGATGAGTTCCCGGCTGCCATGGCCCGGCTGTTCCAGGAACGGGGAGGAGAGATCCGTTTCGATGCAAAGGTTGTGAAGATCGTGGTGGAGGACGGAACTGCCGTGGGTATCAGGGTGGAGGGAGACCAGGAGATGATCCGCGCTGATAAGATCATCACCACGGTGGATCCCATGCTGGCCATGCGTCAACTGGTGGGGGATGAACACCTCCCGGATGCTTACGTGGAAAGGCTTGAAAAGACCATCATGTCTGTCTCATCTATCAATGTGGCCCTGGGGCTGGATGATCAGATTGACATGACCACGCTTGACCTGGATTATCCTTATAACGTTGTATCCACCGGACTGGGGACCGCGGAGAAACTGTTTGACGGGGTGCTGGCCGGTGACCACGCTTTTACAGAAGATTGCTTTCACATGGCGGTGATATGCCCCTCCCTCACAACGGGGGCAAAAAATACCATCACCCTCCGCTGTACACCCTTTGCGCTCAATGGATGGAAGGAGTGGAGGGATAGTGATTACGACAGGTACACTCAGGAGAAGGAGAAGTGGGCTGATTTTTTCATTGGCATCGCTGAGAAGTACTTCATACCGGAATTGAGCAAGCACATTGTGGTGAAGGATATTTCCACACCCGCCACCTATGCCAGGTATTCAGGATCCCCTACGGGGAGCCTCTACGATATGGCATCCCTGGTAACCCAGTTCGGGCCCAAGCGGCTTCCCATGATCACACCCGTCAAAAACCTTTTGCAACCCAAGTTTTCCCACGGGTTGTACGGGACCATGATGAACGGGGTGCAAGTGGTGGATATGCTGCTGGACCGGAAATTCAACAACGGGAACTCGCTTTTTGCCCCGGTTTCCGGGAAGTAATTATATTTATGGTCCAACTTCTTTGAGCCAACTAAACAACTTAACATGCAGACAAACAGGAGAACTTTTATAAGGCGGTCAGCTGCTGCCACTGCGGCTATCGGCCTTACTTCCTCATTCCCAACCTTAAATGCCGGAATTCTGGGTGCCAATGAGAAACTGGTGTGCGGGGTGATCGGCGTGAAGGGCATGGGATTTGCCGATCTGAAGGCATTCCTTGGCCAGCCAAATACCGAGTGTGCGGCCCTGTGTGATGTGGATGACAATGTGCTGCAGGAGCGGATTGCCAATGTGGCTGAGATTCAGGGAAAGAAACCAAAGGGATACCATGATTTCAGGGATTTGCTGGAGCACAAGGGGCTCGATGTGATCATCATCGGGACGCCCGACCACTGGCATACCATCCCATTTGTGAATGCATTGCAGGAAGGGTATGACATCTATTGCGAAAAACCGCTGGCCAATTCCATCGAGGAGTGCAACATCATGGAACGGGCAGTTTCCAGGTACGGTAAGGTGGTCCAGATCGGACAGTGGCAGCGGAGCGACAAACACTGGCAGGATGCCATTGTCTATGTGCATTCTGGGAAACTGGGCAAGATCAGGACCGTGAGGGCCTGGTCATACCAGGGCTGGATGGGTTCGGTCCCGGTGGTGGCAGATTCACCGGTGCCTGAAGGAGTGGATTATGATTTCTGGCTGGGACCGGCGCCCAAAAAGCCTTTCAACAAGAACAGGTTCCACTTTACATTCCGGTGGTTCTGGGACTATGCAGGGGGAATGATGACCGACTGGGGTGTCCATATTGTGGATTATGCCCTCTATGGCATGCAGCAATACGCTCCCAAATCGGTGATGTCGCTGGGAGGTAAATTTGCCTACCCTGACGATGCGTGCGAGACTCCCGATACCCAGCAGGCTGTTTACGAGTTTGAAGGACACACCATGCTCTGGGACCATGGGATCGGGATCGACGGGGGTTACTACGGACGTTCCCATGGTGTGGGGTTTGTGGGCAATAACGGAACCCTGGTGGTGGACCGTCAGGGATGGGAGGTGATCCCTGAACCCAAGGGCGGAAATCCAACCCTTGAACGGGTGGACCTGGTCAGCGGGGATGGCAAGGGACTGCAGAACCACATGGTTAATTTCATCGATGCTATCAAGAACGGGGCGAAACTTAACTGTCCTGTGGAGATCGCCGCCGGGGTGGCCAGGACCTGTCACCTGGGCAACGTGGCCTACAAGACCGGCAGAAGGCTGTACTGGGATGCCGGGAAGAGTAAGTTCATTGATGATCCGGAAGCCAACAGTTACCTGGTCCCGGAATACAGGAAACCCTGGGAGCTGCCGTCGGTTTAAGTGGGTGGCATGATTCGGGCAGGGTGTTTACCTGAGACGGATACGCATCAGGAAATCGTCGCAGGTCATGTAGAGGGTTTTCTCTTCCGCATCAAGGGTACAGTTTGAGGTGGCCTCTCCTGTCCTGACAATGCCCAGGTGTTTCCCGTCCGGCTGAAAGATCCAGACGCCACCCGGCCCGGTGGCGAAAATGATCCCGTCACTTCTTACCGCCATGCCGTCGGGAGCTCCATTCAGGGTATCACTGGCCAGCCTGGCATCATAAAACAGCCGGCCGTTCTCAGGGATCCCGTCCGGATCAAGATCCCAGGCCATCCAGATATTACCCGAACTTCTGCCTGAATTGGCCACATACAATGTAGTTTCATCGGGGGAGAGGCCGATCCCGTTGGGAGCCGAAAGGTTGTCTGTAATCAATGTCACCATACCGTCGGGAGTAAGCATGAAAACACCGGTGAAATCCATCTCCCTGTTGGGATCTTCGTACCGCTGTTCCATCCCGTAAGCCGGATCGGTGAAATAGAGTACCCCATTGCTTTTGCATACTGCATCGTTCGGGGAGTTGAAGCGCTTACCCTGCCATTGGTCAACCAGGGTTGTAAAATCGGCGGCAGGCTGATCTGTTGCAGGATTCATCACGGCCATCCTCCTGTCCCCGTGCTGGCAGAGCACCAGTTTTCCGTCCGCATCCAGCAAAAGACCGTTGGACCCGGTTTCGCCACCCCGGGGCATGGTGTCCGTGTACCCTGATGGTTTGAGGTATAGTTCCAGCCCATCTTCTTCACTCCATTTGAAAATCGAATTTTCAGGAATATCCGAGAAGACCAGGGCTTCCTGATCCGGGAGCCAGAGGGGCCCTTCGGTCCAGGTGAATCCGTCCGCAAGGATCTCGGGCTGTATACCCGGGGAAATGATCTTGTCCATTTCAGGTGATAGCCGGTCTACTCCGCCCGTTACCGGATACCCGGGCTGACCAGCGCATTGTAAAAGTCCGGGACCTGCGAAGGTAATGGCCGCCAGGAGCAAATAAAGATTTTTCATGGGATTCAGTTGAAGAGTTGTTTGATCTTAATGGTTTTTACGGTTCCATACCTGGACAGTTGGCCCATGTCCATTCGTTTTGTGTCACCCACGATGGTTACCAGCCATGGTTTGTCTTTCAGGTTACTGCTGAAGAATTCCTCGATCTCGGTGAACGGCATGTTTTGATAGTCGTTGAACCTGGATTTTCTGGGATCTTCGGTATAGCCCTGTCCCATCCACCTTGAGACCCTGTCTGATTTGTGCCGGAACGGGGGCTGGTTCGCATTGATGGATAGGGTCAGGCTGTTGCGGATGGATTCCATGCGTTCCGGTTTCCTGGGAAGATCGGAGATGACCTCCTGGAAGGTCTGCAGGGCATCGGTGGTCTTGTCAGATTGGGTGGTAAGAAAGCCCTCAAAGTAGCCGGGTTTGTTCAATAAGTAAGCGGGTTTGTAGGTGCCGCCGACGGTATAGGCCAGGGACCGGAACTCCCTGATTTCCTGAAACAGGATGGATGACATGCTGCCATCCATGTACTGGTTGAAGCCCTCCAGGGCTGTCCTGTGCTGCTCATTGTCCACCCCTCCTTCTACATATATATTGATGAAGCTCTGGATGGCTTTTTTATCATCCAGTACAAAGATGGTATTCTTCGCATAAGGAAGGCGTTCCTTTTCCCTGTAACCTTCCTTTTTTGTCAGCTGTTCCGGAACGGTCATATGATCCAGGAATAGCAGGTTAAATGGTTCGGGTGCCATTCTTCCACAGTAATGCACCTCGAAATCGTACTGAGTGATCTCCTTGAATTTCTCCTCCAGATCAGCTGATGTCAGTTTTTTAACCTCTTTCTCATCCAATCTGGACAGATAATCAGAATATTCGCTATACAGGGCGAACTGACCCAGGGCATCTGATTTGGTCATCAGGTCCTTTTTTTCATATTTCTTTTCGAACTGGATATCCTGGACCAGTTTCTCCAGTTGAATCTCTTCCACCGAAAAACGGGTGACCAGGGCATCGGTCAGATCCAGGATTCCTCCAAGGTTCTCTTCAAGTCCGGATATCTCCAGGGTGGTGTAATTCAGATCACTGTAGGCATATATATCCCCTCCCAGCATTTGAAGTTTCTGCCTGAACTCCAGGTATTCCATGGAGTCGGGATTGGCGTACATCACGATGCCGGCGGCCTGGTCCACCAGGGGATCATTATGGTGACCTTTCCCGAATTTGAGGCTTATTGAAAACACATCGTTGATGGGATTCTCTGAAACAAAAGAGGTTATTCCAGGGGCAATCTCTTCGATGTGAACATCCTTATCAAAATCAATAAAACGGGGATCCATCTGAAGGACAGGAATATTGCTGATCCGTTCGGCATAATCTGACCTTTTTTCGGAACTGCTTCCCTCCACAGCCTCATAGGGTGGTTTTTCAAGTTTGGCTTTTTTCGGGAAGCCCATTTTGGAATAGAATACCAGCCTGTCGTCCGAGAAATACTCATTGACCAGGGCAACCACATCTTCTTTTTTAATCCCATTGATTTTGTCAGGCCGTGTCAGCAGTTCCTCCCAGGAGATCCCATAGAGAAAGGCGTCCATGATGGAGTAGGTCCGCCAGCGCATATCCTCCAGGTTGGTCTCATAATCGATCCTCAACTCGGTTTTCACTCCGGCCAGAAGGGTATCGCTGAAATCTCCAGCCTTCAGTCTGGAGAGCTGGGCCATGACAAGATCTTCTGCAGATGCAAGGGACTGGCCAAGGATCTTTGGAATGAAAAAGATGTTGAATCCTCCCAATTCTGTATACTGGAGGTGCATTGGAATAACCATCATGATCTGGTTGTCATTTACCAGTTCATCCAGCAAGCCGGTACTGGCATAGTTGGACAACAGGTTGGAGACCACTTCAAATTTCAATTCGTCTTCATGGTTCCGGGGAATTGACCTGTAACCAATAATCCCGACTTTCACAGGTGTGATCCTTTCACTGGCCCGTTCCAGGCCATCAAACGGGTCCTCCCTCACTGTGAGATCCTCAATAGCCGGCCCCGACCGCCACCTGCCGAATTTTTCCCTGATCAGCGGTTTAACGGTTTCCGTATCAAAGTCGCCCGACAGGATCAATGCCATGTTATTGGCAACATAATAGGTGTCAAAGTAAGCCTCCATTTTGCTCAGGGAAGGATTCTTCAGGTGTTCCAAGGTTCCCAGGATGGTTTGCTGACCATAGGGTGATTTCCTGAAGAACTCTTCCTGGTATTTCTGAAACAACATGGTGATCGGATCATCCAGGTCCATGTTCTTCTCCTCGTACACCGTTTCAAGTTCAGATTGGAACAAGCGAAAAACGGGATTGATAAACCGGTGGCTGTAAAGTTCCAGCCATTTCTCAACCTGGTTGGAAGGACAGGAGTTGTAGTAATTGATATACTCCTTGCTGGTGGAGGCATTGGTGCCTGTCCCGCCCATTTCATCAATGATCTTGGAGAATTCATTCGGGACAGCATATTCAGCCGCTTTCAGGGAGATCCTGTTGATCTCATTCTGAATGCCCGCCCTTTCTTCATCCCCGGTTGCAGTTCCCAGTCGGTCATACAGGTTTTTTATGGAATCCAGGTAAACCTTCTCTTCCGGATAGCTGATGGTACCCAGCTGGTCGGTTCCTTTGAACATGATGTGCTCAAAATAGTGTGCGATTCCAGTGGCATCGGCAGGATCCCGTTTTGCCCCGCCCTTAACCACCACCATGCCGTGGACCATGGGCATGTTGTGGTCCTCATTCAGATAGACAGTCAGGCCGTTGGACAGTGTATAGCTTTCCACCTCCAGCGGGTTGTTCTGACCTGCCAGCAGGAGTCCCTGCAGCAGCAATAATGTTACCAGGCTGGTTGTCCTCATTTTAAAAAAGCATAAAAGGTGTATACCAATGTACTCTTTTTTTTAATTTTGGATTCCTCAACAAGTGTAGAAGCATGTACCGCATTGAAGGAAAAGTGGCACTGGTGACCGGTTCAACCGCCGGTCTGGGAAAAGAACTGGCATTGCAGCTCTGTATGCGTGGCGCCAGGGTGGTCCTGAACGGGAGGGACCAGGAGAAGCTGGACAGGACCGCTTCGGAGTTCAAAACGAAAGGATTTGAGGTGGCCTCTGTCAGGGGGGATGTGACCTCCCCTGAGGATTGCAGGAACATGGTGGATCATTGCACTGGTTCATTTGGCCGGCTGGATATCCTGGTGAGCAATGCCGGCCTGAGCAGCGGGGGGCGTTTTATTGATACCACCCCTGAAGCCTTTCGGAGAATCTATGAGGTCAACACCCTGGGGACCATCTACATCACGCGTTTTGCACTTCCGCAAATTTTGGAAACAGAGGGAAGTATTGTATTCATTTCAAGCCTGGCAGCACTGGTCGGGCTGCCCTTTTCATCCCTTTACAGCAGCTCAAAAATGGCTTTAACGGCCACAGCCCAGGCTCTGCAGGCTGAACTTGCAGAAAGCCGGGTACATGTGGGTGTGGTGTATATCGGGTTCTTAAAGAATCCTCCAGAGAAACGGATCCTCGGGCCCGATGGAACACTGCAACACCCGGGGAAAAGGGATGTAAGACTGGTACACTCCATGGACAAAGCCAGCAAAGAGATCATCGGGCTCATTCAAAAGAGAAAGCGGCAGAAGGTGCTGACTTTTATGGGTAATCTCCTTTACATTGCACAGAGGTTCACACCCTGGCTGGTCAGCTGGTTCATGAAAAGGTCCACCGGAAAGGCAAAGGAGATCTACGAACCACTCTCCTCATAAGGCTCAATTTGCGTCCGGGTTGCTCACCATGTCATTGACCAGTTCGGTCACCGTCCGGAAATCGATCTTTCCTGTTCCCATCATGGGCAACTCTTCAATCACAAAGAACTGGCGGGGCAGGGCGATGTTGGGCAACTCTTTCCCCATCTTCCGGAGGATGGCCACCTTGTTGATATCTTTGGTGACGGCTGCCACGATGGTGGCTCCCTTCACCTCATCAGGTATCTCAACAATACAGCATTTGATCCCTTCCGGAAGGTGTTGCTCCATCACATTCTCCACCTTTACAAGGGATACCATCTCTCCGCCGATCTTCACAAACCGCTTGAACCTTCCGGAGTGCCACAGATACCCGTCCTGGTCCAGGAATCCCATGTCGCCGGTGTTGTACCATCCGTCCACAATGGCCTCTGCGGTAAGCTCCGGTGCCCCAAGGTAGCCTTTCATGACCAGGTCTCCTTTGACCAGGATCTTTCCAACCTCTCCCGGCTTGCACTCCGCCCCGGTCTCCAGGTGTTCGATCTTCACCTGTACATTGGGAATCACCTTCCCGATACTGCCCGGCCTGTTGAATTCCAGTGAATTTACCGATATTACCGGTGAGGTTTCCGTGGCACCGTAGCCCTCCATCAGGGTCACATTGTGTTTTTTCCTGAATCCCTCCCTGAGTGCATCGGGGCACTTGTCGGCTCCGGCCACCATGATCCGTACACTTGAGAAGTCCCCTGGTTCAGATTTCTGGAGGTATCCCCAGAAGAAACTGGGGGTTCCTACCATTAATGTGGGCTTCTCCTCCCGGGCAATGTTGCTGATGGTCTGGAAATCGGTGGGATTGGCATAGGTGACCATGGTAATGCCCTTTACAAGGCCCAGCCACAGGTTGACAGTCAGCCCGAAAATATGGAAAAAGACCAGGTTGGCCAGCAGGATATCATCTGATGTGATGTTCATGTGCTCACAGAAATCCCGGATGTTGGAGGCAATGTTCTTATGGGTGAGCTGAACTACTTTCGGATCTTTTTCACTTCCACTGGTAAACAGGATGGCTACGTTGTCATCCTCATCTCCCTTGTGGATGCTGTTCAGGATCATTCCTGTGGGAAGCTTGGTCCTGAGGGCAGCCTTTAATTTATCGCCGGTGGTCACACCCTTCATGATCTCCTCTATGAGGACCATTCCATCAATGACCGGGCAGTTGATCTTCTCCAGCAGGGCCTTGGAGGTGATGATGGTTTTGAAACTGCATTTCTCCTGTGCATATTTTGCATTCTGCTCTGCACCGGTGGAGTAGTTGATCATCACGGGAACCCTTCCGCTCATGAGAGCCCCCACAGTGGCAAGGGCACATCCTGCCGAGGTGGGTATCATGATCCCGATATACCCTTCGTCATACTGCTTAAGTTTCTTAGCCAGGATCAGCGCTCCGATCAGGGCCCTGCTAAAAGGAACCTCACTTTTGGTGGTCTTGTCCTTGATGGCCATCTTTTTCGAATACTGCTTTGCATTCCTGACAAACTCCTGGTGTAGCAACATGGTGTTAAGTATTTAGATTAAATAAGTTAAATTAGGGAGATAAATATAAGAAATTGTTCGAATCTCATGTAAATGAAAAGATCTATCGGGTTACTCAATGAAATTTACAGGGATTTTTTCCAGGCACATACCGGCATGGTCAGGGGTGACATGAAACGCCTGGAGAAATACCTGGTGGACCACCGGTACACTTTCAGAGGTGTCCCCATGCCTGCATTGCTGGCCATTGAATAGAAAAAAATCTTCATGGATGAACGGAATGGCGTCTTTTTTCAGAATAAATTTGAAACATTAAAGAAAAATCCCGTAAAAGCGAAAGACAAGCTGCAGCAAGTGTTATGAAGTATTGGTTGGCGATAGGATTATGGATCTATGGTGCGGTACTGGCCGGACAGGGAACGGGTACTGTTACCGGCACGGTCAGGGACACTGAAAGCGGGGAGCCCATGGTGGCGGTGAATATCAGTGCAAACCGGAAGGGCGGTACCAGCTCCGATTCAGAGGGCGGATTCTCTTTAAGACTTCCTGCCGGCAACCACCTCATTGAATTTTACCATGTGGGGTATAGAAGGGAGGCCAGGAAGATCACCCTGGAAAGCGGAGGATCGGTTCACCTGGATGTGGGGATGACGGTCAGCAGCGAGCTGCTGGATGAAGTGGTGGTCACGGCAGGTAAATTCGAACAGAAACTGTCTGATGTGACGGTATCCCTGGAGGTGCTGAAACCACAGCAGCTTTCCAACCAGAACATCACCTCTTTGGATATGGTGCTGGAGAAGACTTCCGGGATCAGCATCCTGAACGGGCAGCCGAGTATCAGGGGAGGCAGCGGATTCAGCTACGGGGTGGGAAGCCGGGTGTTGATGCTGGTGGACGACTTGCCCATGATCTCCGGTGACGCCGGTGATATAAAATGGAACTTTATGCCTGTAGAGAATATCAACCAGGTGGAGGTTATAAAAGGGCCTTCCTCAGTCCTCTACGGATCCTCTGCACTGAATGGCGTGATCAACCTCAGAACCCGTTTCCCGGGAAACGAACCCCGGACCGAGGTAACCGTTTTCGAGGGATTTTATATGAAACCCCGGAGGAAGGAGCTGGTATGGTGGGACAGGAATCCCATATTTGATGGCGGCTCGTTCTCCCATTCCCGCAAGATCGGGAACCTGGACTTATCATTGGGAGGTAACTACTTCAAGGACGAGGGGTACAGGACTCTTGAACATGAACACCGGATACGGGGAAACCTGGCTCTTCGGTACAGGTTTGAAAAGGTGCAGGGATTATCGGCAGGGGTATCAACCAGTGCGATGGTGTCAGATCATGCCGATTTCATCTTCTGGCAGAATGCCGATTCTGGGGCCTACAGGCAGAATCCCGATTCATATGCCAGGCTGACCGGGAACAGGTTCAATATCGATCCCTATATTGAGTATTATACTTCCGGGGGAGACAAGCACAGCCTGAAAACAAGGTTATACAGTGTAGGGAATGCGACGGTGGATGAGACCAAGAACAGTTTCTCCAAGGTGTGGTACGGGGAATACCGCTACCTGAACCGTATCGGAGAACGGATCCACTGGACCAGCGGGCTCTCCTTCATGCGGAACTCGGTGACCGCAGGCCTCTTCGACGAGCACGAGGGTTCCAACTCGGCCATCTACTCACAGCTGGACGCGCAACTGCTCCAGCGGCTGAAGCTTTCCACCGGGCTGCGCTGGGAGATCAATACCCTGAACGGGGAACTCTTTTTCTCCACCCCTGTGGCCAGGATCGGACTGAATTATCATGCAGCAAAAGCCACCTTCCTTCGGGCCTCCTTCGGACAGGGTTACCGGTTCCCTTCCGTAGCCGAGATGTTCGTGGATGCCAGTTTCAACAATTTCAAGATCTTTCCCAATCCGGAGCTTGAACCAGAGTGGGGATGGAGCGCCGAGGCGGGGATCAAGCAGGGATTTTCCCTGGGGAGCTGGATGGCATATGCCGATCTGGCTATTTTCTGGACACAATACGAGAACATGATCGAATACAATTTCGGGTATCACCCTCCTGATTCACTGATCCTTCACCCTTCCGAATACGTAGGCTACAAGGCCCTGAACATTGAGAATGCCAGGATCATAGGCGCAGAGGCCTCTATCACCGGGCAGGGGGACATCGGACCGCTTGAGTTGCTGGTTACGGCGGGATATACCTACATCGATCCTGTTGATCCGGTGATGGTGAAGGAGGAAGGAAGGACAGAAGATGAGATGTATGTCCTGAAGTACCGGCGGAAGCACATGTTCAAATCGGATGTTGAATTGCGGTTCTGGAAAATGTTTGCCGGCATGAACCTTCAGTACAATTCCAGGATGATCAGGGTGGATGAAGCCTTTATCGATCCGTTCCTGGGGGAACAGCTGATGCCGGGCTTCCCCGAATACTGGGAGAACGAGGCAGGCGGGTATTTATTGGCCGACGTGAGGCTGGGCTGGAATATCTCCCCCCTGTTCCGGATCAATGCCATCCTCCGGAACGTCAATAATGTCGAGTACCTGGGACGGCCGGGGGATATCGGCCCGCCCCGTAACCTGACATTCCAGATAAAGGTTACCTTCTAGCCTTGACCAGTTTCCCGGTAATGACCTCCTTCTGGTTGGTCACTCGGTAAAAATAGGTGCCGGGCAGCAAAGCACTTCCACTGAACCTGAAGTGGTGCTCCCCGGGGGGGACTCCCTGCTTCTCCTGGTACATCAACTCCCCCAGGATGTTATAAACCATCAGCTCAACCCATTCATCCTGAGGCGTATAGAATCCGATTTGTGTTACCTCAGAGAAGGGGTTGGGGATGTTGGGGATTACCTGGAATTGATGATAACTAGCCGGATCCAGGCCCGATGCTTCGTTGATGGTCATCACCACTGATGTATCATTGGTCACAGGTTCATAGGGCACTGGGTCAGCGCCGAAAGAGACCCAGGGGGTAATGGTGATTGCCAGGGCATACTCACCTGAGGTGGTGGGTGTCCCGGTGATGGCTACACAATAGGCGGAGTCGGCATACATATCCGTGGCATTTTCACTGTATGTTAATCCCGGGGGCAGGTTTCCCACATTATCCAGTGTCACATACACAATGGTGATGGTGGTTTCCCCCACAGTGGCTTCGCCGGGGGGGATCACCGTGATCACCTGCTCATAAGGTACGCCGACCGTACCATCCTCCAATTGGGCGGGACAGATCTCCCCGGGCTCATCGGTATCCGTACAGTTGGGATCTGGCTCACACTGAGCATGAATGGATTGCACAGTGAACATCGAAATGGCCAGGGCAGCGAGCAATCGGATTGATCTCTTCATGACATTTGAATTAATGATACACAAATATAGCCGCAAAAATGACCAATGTCAATTTATCATTAAGCCAATTAATTTAATATCATTCTAAAATCAAATTCCATATCTTTGCTTCTTGTTTTAATCTAAACACTTAAATACTAGAGTTATGAACAATATCTTTGGACTGTTCTGGTTGCTCCCTCTGGCAGCATTAGTGTCACTGGTTTTCGCATGGTTCTTCTTCAGAAACATGATGAAGAACTCCGAAGGGACTGACCGGATGAAAGAGATCGCCCAGTATGTCCGTGACGGTGCTATGGCCTACCTGAAGCGCCAGTACCGCGTTGTGGGAATCGTATTTGGCATTTTGTTGATCATCCTGATCATTCTGGCTTACCTTGGTGTACAGAATCCTTTTGTACCTGTGGCATTTCTGACCGGTGGTTTCTTCTCAGGTCTCTGCGGATTCCTGGGAATGAAAACAGCAACATTCGCTTCTGCGAGGACTGCCCATGGTGCGTCCCAGTCGCTGAACAAAGGCCTGCAGGTGGCATTCCGGAGCGGTGCTGTGATGGGACTGGTTGTTGTTGGATTTGGCCTGCTGGATATCACTGGCTGGTTCTGGATCCTGAACAAATTTATTTTCAGCCCCGAACACATGGAGCATGGTCTTCAATGGTTAGGTCTGACCTTTGTACATGAACATACCACACCCCATGAAAAGCTCATCGAGATCTCCGCTGTTATGCTTACATTCGGTATGGGTGCATCAACCCAGGCGCTCTTTGCCCGTGTAGGCGGTGGAATTTACACCAAGGCAGCCGATGTGGGTGCCGACCTGGTGGGTAAGGTGGAAGCCGGTATTCCCGAAGATGATCCCCGTAACCCAGCTACTATTGCTGATAACGTGGGAGACAATGTGGGTGATGTGGCCGGTATGGGTGCTGACCTTTATGAATCATATTGCGGATCGATCCTGGCCACGGCAGCCCTTGGGGCGGCCCTTCCCGGATTATCCGGATGCTGAACAGGGCATGGCTGTAGTGGCGCCCATGATCGTGGCCGGAATTGGTATTATACTCTCCATTGCCGGGATTTTCATGGTGCGTGCAAAAGAGTCGGCAACGCAGAAGAACCTGCTTAACGCCCTGCTACTGGGCACAGGAGGCAGCTCGGTCCTGATCCTTATTGCCATGGCTGTCATGGCTTCCCAGGGATGGGTTAGCTGGGGTATCTTTGGTGCAGTTGTTGCCGGTCTGTTTGCCGGAGTTGTGATCGGACAGGGCACGGAGCTCTTCACCTCTGACGAATACAAAGCTACCAGGGGGATCGCCGCTCAGACCCAACAGGGTCCTGCTACCACCATCATCGATGGGATCGCTGTAGGGATGTATTCCACCTGGATCCCGGTGGTGACCATTGTGATCGGTATTATTGCTGCCTTTGGATTCTCCGGTGGATTCCAGGAATTTGCCAAAGGCGTATACGGCATTGGATTTGCTGCCGTAGGGATGCTTTCCACCCTGGGTATTACACTGGCCACCGATGCATTCGGCCCCATAGCTGACAACGCAGGTGGAAATGCCGAAATGGCTGAACTGCCACATGAAGTTCGTGAGCGGACCGATGCACTGGATATGCTTGGAAACACTACTGCTGCCACCGGTAAAGGATTCGCCATTGGTTCGGCTGCACTGACTGCTATGGCTTTGCTTGCTGCCTATATGGAAGAGGTCAGGCTCTGGCTGGGCAGACTGGCGGATAAGGCCGGCACCGGTATCAAAGAGGTGGGAGATACAATCTTCTACACCGCCAATGATGCACCTGAAGCAGTTGAAGGAATGAAAATGGTTCAGCTCGGTTCAGCTAACATCCATGATTTTGTGGCTGCCTATGACCTGTCCATCTTCAATCCCATGTTGCTGGGAGGAATTTTCATTGGAGCCATGATGGCCTTCGTATTCTGTGCTATGACCATGAAAGCTGTGGGCCGCGCTGCCGGAGCCATGGTTGAAGAGGTGCGTCGGCAATTCCGGGAGATCCCCGGGATCATGGAGGGGAAAGCTACCCCGGAATATGCCAAATGTGTGGCCATCTCTACCAAGGGTGCACAGAAAGAGATGCTGCTCCCTTCATTGCTGGCCATCATCGTTCCGGTTGCCATCGGAATTGTGCTTGGCGTTGCCGGTGTGATCGGATTGCTGGTTGGCGGATTGACCACCGGCTTTACCCTGGCTGTCATGCTCAACAACTCGGGCGGGGCATGGGACAATGCCAAGAAATTCATCGAAAAAGGAAATTATGGTGGTAAGGGCAGTGAAGCGCACAAAGCTGCTGTGGTTGGAGATACCGTCGGTGATCCTTTCAAGGATACTTCGGGACCCTCCCTGAACATCCTGATCAAACTGATGACCATGGTATCTGTCGTCATGGCAGGTTTGACCGTGACCATCGGGTTGTTCAGCTAAGAAACTGCGCATACGATTTTGAGAAGCCGTTCCGGATTTCCGGGACGGCTTTCTTATCCTCTAAAGTGTGATGATTTCGCCCCGGTCCTCCAGGTATTTCTTCAGGTGAAGCTGTTCACCGTCGAAGACCGCATAGGTGAAGTTGTAAATCCAGTCGCCCAGGCAGACCACCTGGCTTTTTTCATTCAGACGGATCTGGAAGGGGATATGCCGGTGACCGAAAATAAAAAATTCTATCCCCGGATCTTTTTCAAGGAGATGCCTGGCATAGATGACCTGGTGTTCCTTGTCAACACCCAGGAATGATACATGGGCTCCCTTCTCCCCCCTGCTTTTCCTCGACCACCACTGCGCAAATGCGGTGGAACCATTGGGGTGGAGTCGGGCATAGAGCCACTGCATCATCCTGTTCTTGAATATGGACTGGAGAAGCCGGTACCACCAGTCCGATTTCAGCAATCCGTCCCCGTGTCCCAGCATGAACCGGTGGTTGTTCCAGGTCCGGGTGACAACTCCCCGGTGAACGGTCATGCCGATCTCCTGCGGGAGGTAGTCGAAAATCCAGACATCGTGGTTGCCAGTGAAGATATGGATATCCACCCCTTCGTCACTGAGGGTAGCCAGCTTTCCCAGGAACCGGGTGAATCCCCTGGGGACCACCTTCCTGTATTCGAACCAGTAGTCGAAGACATCCCCCAGCAGCCAAAGTTCCCTGGCATCGCTGCGGATCTCATCCAGCCACTCAACAAATCTCCGTTCCCGCTCAAGGCTCTCCTGAAGGGGGTGCATCCCCAGGTGCAGGTCGGAAGCAAAATATATCCGGGTTCTTTCAGCCATACCACATGCTAGATAAGGTTGTCCAACCAGGTTTCAAGGTTCCTGCCAGACAGGTCCTTGGCCACAATATCGCCATCCCTGTTGATCAGGTAGGCTGCTGGGAGTGCTGTGACATTGTACAGCCGGTTGGCATAGGAATCGGGGTAGGACAGCTCCGATACATTGATCCAGCTGAATTCGTTGTAATCCATGGCATTCATCCAGCTGTACTTGTTGTTGTCCAGGGAGATGGCGTAGATCTCAAATCCTTTCTCATGATAGCTGTCGTAGGTGGACCGCAGCCGGAGCAGTGAAGTGATACTGGCCTCATTTCCCGAAGCCCAGAAAACCACCAGGATCACCTTTCCTTCCAGCGAAGAGAGGGCTATCTCTTTTCCATCCCTGTCCGGGATGTTGAGATCCAGCATCCCTGTGGACTCTCCTGCCAATTCCAGCAGGGTATTCATCTGTTGTCTCTCTGCATAGGCGGCCTCACGGTGTTCAATATCAGCCCTGAGGGAAAGGGTCAGGGTTGAATTTGGGTAAACTGCTTCCAGGGAATCTGCCAGTACTTTGAAATACTGGAGGTCGGATTCTCTTCCCATTACCAGGTTCTCTTCATCATATTTCTGGTAGAGGGCATAGACACTCGAAAGGGAGTGTATATGTGCCACCATGTAAGTGATGGTAAATCGTTTCTGGCTGACAATTATCTGGGTATAAGCCGACCGGATCTCTTCCATCTCCGGGGATTCCGGATCCGTAACAGCTTCTGCCAGGGCGAGCAATGAATCCAGACGGGACCTTGTTAAAGCCAATTGCTCTACCAGGATCCGGATGTTCTCCGATTCATCTGAACCATCCACCCGGTACCCTTTGTCAAAAGAGTCTTTTGATGTGGAAACAGCTACCTGGTCACCGGGTGACAACAGCAGGTTGAGCATCTCTCCCTCGTTGTTCTTAAGAACGAATAATTCGGGATTCCCGAGACTGGTGGAGAATGAAAACTGTCCCTTTTTCCCAATCTTCATGGAATCGATAAGGGTAGTCCTGTTCACATCCAGCCTTTCCAGGGAGATGGTTGTACCCGCACCCCCGGCCACCAGACCCCGGATCCTTACATTGTTCCTGTTACAGGCAAAGCCTGACAGCAGAAGCAGGAAGAAAATAAAGTATTGGTTTCTCATATGGTTAATTCTTTCTGAACAATAACTCAAGTTTTTCAATCAATGCATCCCCGAACAAATCCATTCCGATGATCCTGCCTTCAGGATCGATCAGGTAGTTGGAGGGGATCTTTTCAACCTGGTACAGGTCGGCTATTGCTGATTCCCACCGGCGCAGGTCACTCACATGGTCCCAGGTCAGCCGGTCTGCCTCAATGGCGCGGGTCCAGATCGTTCTATCTGAGTCAAATGAAACCTGCAGGATCCTGAAAGGAGATGCACTGTATTTGTCCCATGCCCTGGTCAGGTACCTGTTCTCCTCCCTGCTCGTTTTGCTCCAGGCGGCCCAGAAACTCAGTAATATATAGTTGCCTTCAAGGTCTTTCAGGGCCAGCTGCTCCCCGCCAGGCCGTGAAGATACGAAATCGGGGGCGATCTCACCGATCCCGGGCCCCTGAAACTGCTGGTTACTTTCCATGGAGGCTTCTGCTTCCACGATTTGTGCATGCAGGAGCTCAACAATTTCAAAATCACCATATTCCGGGGTAAGTACTGAATCCACATACCTGTAAACTTCCAGGTCCTGTCCGGGGTGAAAGACCGGGAGGCCCTCTCCATACAGGTTGTACAGGGCTACCAGGGTGGCCAGGGATCCCCTGTTCCGGTGAATAAAATCCAGTGAATAGTCATGGAATCCGCTGGTAACAGAGTCAAACTCCAGGTCCAGTTGCCCCTTCAGATCCGCATACCGGGGAGAGGAGCGCAACTCCATATTCTTCCGGGTGATCCGTGCCAGTGTATCCAGGATTCTTTTATGCTCCCTGCCCAGTTCCATCAGCAGTCCGGAACCGGCGGATCCTTTCACTGTATAGTGGGACGGCTGTCCATACCTGCCTTCAAACCTGATGGTTTCACCGGGTTCGATCAGCAGGGTGACATAGCCGGGGGGACCGATCCGGAGTACATAGAATGCTGTTCTTTCAGGATTGAAGCTGATCAGGAAGCTTCCGTCCTGGTCACAGGTCACAGTGTCTACCGGGATATACTCCCTGGCAGCCATCTCTTCCAGGATCACCTGGCGGCCTGCACCCTCCTCCAGCACACCTGATATCCCTGTTACCTGGCTGGAGGGATCGACTCCCCTGCCCGGGGTATCCTTATGTATGCAAGCGGTTGCAACCAGGATGAAGCAAACCAGAATGATGGGGATCAGCCTGAAGTTCATTGTTGTAAATTCCGATGTAAAATTAATAAGAATGTAATATGTTATAATTAGTTACTAAATTTGCATTTTGACACTGATCTTCTGCTACCGCGAACTTCATATTTTATTAACGCCCGATGGGCTTATTAAATATAGCAATGCGGTATTTTTTTTTGTAATTTACAACCTAATTCTCCTGTAAATGAGTTACCTGAAGTTTGAAAAATCTGAACTGGTCAATCTCGAATATGCCCTTTCCAGGGAGATGGTCAGGTCAAACCGTGCAGGTTCTTATGCTTCCACCACCATCATCGGGTGCAACACCAGGAAATACCATGGCCTGCTGATCTGCCCACTGGAGGAGATGGACGGGGACCACCATGTTTTGTTATCCACACTGGATGCCACAGTCGTTCAGCATGAGAAAGCTTTTAACCTTGGGATCCATAAGTACGAAGGTGACAACTATGTGCCAAAGGGCCACAAATATGTACGCGATTTTGATGCCACCAAGGGATCATACCTCATATACCGTGTAGGCGGGGTGATTCTGTCCAGGGAGATCCTGATGGTCTCAAAGGCTGAGCAGGTACTGTTGAAGTATACCCTGCTGGATGCGCATTCCGACACCCTGATCCGGCTCACTCCTTACCTGGCTTTCAGGAACCATCATACCCTGGGCAAGTCAAATCCCTATGCCAACACGAAATTTGAAGAGGTAGCCAACGGGATCATGTCCTGCCTGTATGAAGGCTATCCAGGCCTTTACATGCAGTGCTCCAAGCCGGTAGAATTTGTACCGGTGCCTGACTGGTTCTACAATGTCGAATACATGGAGGAGCAGAAACGGGGTTATGAATACAAAGAGGATCTGTATGTTCCGGGTTATTTTGAGATGTCCATAAAAAAAGGTGAATCCATCGTCTTCTCGGCTTCCACATCGGAATCGGCACCGGGTGGACTGAAGCGGACATTTGCTTCCGAACTGAAGCTTCGGATTCCGAAGGACAGTTACAGGAATTGCCTGTTGAACGCAGCACAGCAATTTATCGTGCGGAAAAAACAGAGCATCGAGATCATTGCCGGATTCCCATGGAAGGGGATTTGGGGCAGGGATACCTTCATGGCTTTGCCTGGCCTGACACTCACAACAGGGGACCTGCCCACGACGCTGAAGGTGGTCGATTCGATGGTTGCCCGCATGCAAAACGGACTGTTCCCCACCACGCTGCTCTCCGGAGAACCTGTATTCAATTCAGCGGACACCCCCCTGTGGTTCATATGGGCACTTCAGCAATATGCTGCCTATGATCCGGATTTTGATATCTGGAAAAAATACGGGAAGGCCATCAGGTCTGTTCTTGATGCATACAGGAACGGGACCCCGGGATTCCTCCACATGATGGAGAACGGGCTGATCCATGCTGCATTGGAGGGTAATGCCCTCACCTGGATGGATTCGGTGGTTGATGGGATTCCAGTGACCCCCAGGCCCGGGGCAACAGTGGAGGTGAATGCTCTCTGGTACAATGCTGTGTGCCAGTCTCTTGAATGGGCAGGTGAAAAAGATGGCAGGTTCATCAGGGAGTGGGAGCACCTGCCTGAACTGATCCGCACTTCGTTCGTCGGCTTTTTCTGGGACGGGGAGAAAGGGTACCTGGCCGACTATGTTGACAATGGATTCAGGGAACTGTCTGTACGTCCTAACCAGGTGATTGCAGTGGCTATGGAACATTCCCCTTTGACGGCAGAAATGAAGAAAGCGGTTCTCGATGTAATTGATGGGGAGCTGCTGACCCCCAGGGGACTGAGAAGCCTGTCACCTAAAAATGTGGCCTATAAGGGTATCTATGAAGGAGATCAGGAAAAAAGGAACAGGGCCTATCACCAGGGGACCGTGTGGCCATGGCTCCTGGAACACTTCGCAAAAGGATACCTGGATGTACATAAGAGATCGGGGCTTCACCTTATCCGCAAGACCTATGAAGGATTTGAAGAGGAGCTTGAAAACAGGGGCATGGGAAGCATTTCAGAGGTATATGATGGTAACCCTCCCCATATTTCCAGGGGGGCCATTTCGCAGGCTACAAGTGTTGCTGCATTGTTGAGGATAGGGGAGATGATCGATCAATTACAATAAACGAGGCAATGGTATGAGGGTACTGATGTTCGGGTGGGAGTTCCCGCCACATATATCCGGGGGACTGGGCACAGCATGTTACGGACTTACCCGCGGGATGTCTGCCATTCCAGGCCTGGAAATCCTGTTTGTGGTTCCCAAAGCTTACGGGGATGAGGACCAGAGCAGGATAAGGCTGCTGGGGGCCGGGGATGTGACTGTGGATATCCGGAAAGCCAGAGAGCACAAGTTCCTGAAAGACCTCTCCTACATCGAGATCAATTCCAACCTGGTCCCCTACACTTCACCCGAGGAGTATAGTGAACTGGTCAGCAAAGCTGAGAACAGGGGAAAGCGGTTTGTGGAAACTACCATGGGGGGAAAGCTGAATTTTACCGGTAAGTATGGCAAGGATCTTTACGAGGAGATCGCCAATTATGCCGTGGTGGCCGGGGAGATTGCCCTGAAAGAGACATTTGATATTATCCATTCGCATGACTGGCTCACTTACCCGGCGGGTATTGCGGCAAAGAGGGCTACCGGCAAACCGCTTGTGATCCACGTCCATGCCACAGATTTCGACAGGAGTGGGGGCAAGGTCAATCCCACCGTATTCGAGATCGAAAAAACAGGCATGCACCTGGCTGACAAGATTATTGCGGTGAGTAACCTTACACGCAATACAGTGATAGAGAAATACGGGATCAACCCGGATAAGGTGGTTACTGTATACAATGCTGTGGATCCGCTTCCCGATCACGAAAAACTGAAGCTGAAGCGGGGGATAAACGACAAGGTGGTGACCTTCCTGGGAAGGATCACCCTGCAGAAGGGACCGGAATATTTTGTGATGGCTGCACACAAAGTGCTGCAGAAAATGGACAATGTTCGTTTTGTGATGGCAGGGAGCGGGGAGCTGCTCGAAAAGATGATCCACTGGACGTCATCACTGGGGATCTCCGACCGGTTCCACTATACAGGCTTCCTGAAGGGGGATGATGTTTTCCGCATGTTCTCCATCAGCGATGTCTATGTGATGCCTTCCGTTTCGGAGCCCTTCGGAATATCACCCCTGGAGGCCATGCAATCCAATGTACCGTCGATCATTTCCCGGCAGTCGGGGGTTGCAGAGATCCTGAAGCATGCCTTCAAGGTGGACTTCTGGGATGTGGATGCACTGGCAGATGCCATATACGGATTATTGAACTATCCTTCCCTGTCGGAGATGTTCAAGAAACATGGAATGCAGGAAGTGAATGATATGAAGTGGGAGAATTCGGGAAAAAAGATCCACGGTCTATACCAGGAATTTGTTTAGTAAATCTATGACAGCTTAATATGAGAACCATTTGTTTCTATTTCCAGGTCCACCAACCCTTCCGTTTCAGGAGGTACCGTTTTTTCGATATCGGGAACGATCACTACTATTATGATGATTATTCCAATGAATCGATCCTTCAGAAGGTGGCACAGAAATGCTACCTGCCGGCCAATGCCGTGATGATGGATCTGATCCGGAAACACCCGGGAAGGTTCAAGGTGGCCTTTTCCATATCAGGCATAGCCATGGACCAGTTCAGGTTATATGCCCCCGAGGTGCTGGAAAGCTTTAAGGAGCTGGCAGAAACCGGACAGGTGGAGTTCCTGTCGGAAACCTATGCCCATTCACTCAGTGCGCTAAAAAGCAAGGAGGAGTTTGAAAGGCAGGTCCGTGCTCATGGAGCATTGATCGAAGAGCACTTCGGTCAGGAACCATCCGTATTCAGGAATACAGAGCTTGTCTATTCGGATGAGATCGGGTCCATGGTGGCCGGAATGGGTTACAAGGCCATGCTTACCGAAGGAGCCAAGCACGTGCTGGGGTGGAAAAGCCCCAATTTCCTTTATTGCAATGCCCTCAACCCGGATTTGAAGTTGTTGCTGAAGAATTTCAAACTCAGTGATGACATTGCCTTCAGGTTTTCCAACAAGGGGTGGCCGGAATACCCGCTGACCGCCGATAAGTTTGTGGACTGGCTGAACCAGATCCCGGAAAATGAAGAGGTGATCAACCTGTTCATGGATTATGAGACTTTCGGGGAGCACCAGTGGGAGGAGACGGGGATCTTTGAGTTCTTGAAAGCCCTTCCTGGAAGTGTGTTCAAAAATTCACCCTTTACCTTCAGCACCCCATCAGAAGTGGCAAATAAGCTGCAGGTGGTGGATGCAGTCCAGGTACCCTTTCCCATCTCATGGGCCGATGAGGAGCGTGATCTGACAGCCTGGCTCGGGAACGAGATGCAGCATGAGGCTTTCGAGAAACTCTATTCCCTCCAGGAGAAGGTGTATGCTTCAGATGATGATGCCATTAAACTGGACTACAAGTACTTGCAGGTCAGTGACCATTTCTATTACATGTCCACCAAGTTTTTCTCCGACGGCGAGGTCCATTCCTATTTCAATCCCTACGACACCCCCTATGATGCCTTCATTAACTACATGAATGTACTGAGCGATTTCGAGATCAGGGTCAATGCCGCCTCGCAGGTACACACAGGGGATGATGTGGCCAGGTTGAGCAGGATCATCAGGGAGAAGGATGAGCAGATCGAGAAAATGGAAAAGCGGTTGGCGGCAAAAAAAGAACCGGCTCCTAAAAAGGCAACTGCTACCCAAAAGGCTCCAGCAAAGATATCCGCAACAAAGAAGTCACCTGCAACAAAGAAGTCACCTGCAACAAAGAATTCACCTGCAACAAAGAAGTCACCTGCCACAGGGAAGGGTGCCAAAGCCTGAGTTTTTAATTTACAGACATATAAGAGAAGATGAATAGACCTGATTATTTATTCGAGGTTAGTTGGGAAGTATGCAATAAGATCGGGGGGATCCATACAGTGATCTCCACCAAGGCCTTAACTGTTGTTAACGCGTTAAAAGACAATTATATTACCATTGGCCCTGATGTGTGGCGGGAGAACCAGGAGCACCCGGAGTTTGAGGAAGATCCCTCGCTGTTTGCTGACTGGAAGGAGCATGCTGCCAGGGACGGGATCCGGGTCAGGATCGGTCGCTGGAAAATTGCCGGGAAACCCATTGCAGTGGTGCTGGATTTCACCACATTCTTCAACCAGAAGGATGAGATATTCAAAGGCCTCTGGGAGCCTATAAGCTGGATTCACTCAGCGGGCAGTGGGACTATATCGAACCTGCACTGTTTGGGTATGCCGCCGGAAAAGCCATTGAGAGTTTTTCAAGGTTCTATGAACTGGAGGACCAGAAGATTGTAGCCCAGTTCCATGAATGGCAAACCGGGGCCGGCTTGCTATACCTGGAGAAGCAACAGCCCAGGATAGGTACGGTATTCACCACCCATGCCACCTCGGTGGGTCGTTCCATTGCCGGGAATAACCAACCGCTTTACAGCCAGATGGAACATATGAACGGGGACCAGAAAGCCAGGGAACTGAATATTGTGGCCAAGCACTCCCTGGAGAAAAGTGCAGCAGGACATGCGGATGCATTTACCACGGTCAGCGAACTGACTGCCAGGGAGTGTGAGCAGCTTCCATGAGAGGGAGGTGGATGTGGTCCTGCCCAATGGTTTTGAGGACAGTTTTGTTCCCGGCAGCCAGGAATTTGACCAGAAAACGAAAGACAGCCAGGAAGCGTTTGCTGGAAGTGGCTTCGGCACTGACTGGGGAAACCATCCCGGAAGATGCCTTCCTGATGGCCACCAGCGGACGGTATGAATTCAGGAACAAGGGAATCGACCTGTTCATTGATGCCCTGGGGGAATTGAACAAGGAAAAGATTGTACAGGACAGGCTGTGGCATTTATCCTGATCCCGGCCAATCATTATGGGCCGCGGAGGGACCTGCTGGAGGCCCTTGAAGGGAAGTGGCAATGTTCCGTCTGAAGAGAAGCACCTGACCCATAACCTTCACTATGCCGAACACGACCAGATCCTGAACAGGATCCAGGACAACGGGCTCAGTAACAGCAAGGAGGATCCACGTGAAGGTGATTTTCGTCCCCTCCTATCTGAACGGGACTGACGGGGTTTTTAACCTGGCCTATTACGATGTGCTGATCGGGCTCGACCTGACAGTTTTCCCCTCCTATTATGAACCCTGGGGATATACACCCCTGGAAAGCCTGGCTTTCAGTGTTCCTACGGTGACCACCACCCTTACAGGATTCGGGTTGTGGGTGAACAACGAATATAAGAAGGAGGTCCCGGGTATCACTGTGATTCCCAGGGATGATTTCAATGATACAGGAGGTGGTTACCGGGATCTGTCAGGCCATTCATGAACCATTGCAGGCTCAGGCCGAAGTTCGGAGGATAATTACAGGGAGGGAGCATACAATATTTCAAGGATTGCCCTGTGGGAAAACCTGTTCAACCATTACTGGCAGGCTTTCGACACTGCCCTGGAGAGGGCCTCAGGAAAAGAATCCGTTTACTACGAAAAGGAACGCATCGAGAAGCTTCCGGAAACCGAACAGATTCTGGTGGATATCCATCCCCACTGGAGGCGGGTGCTCGTTCAGCAAAATATCCCTGAGAAACTCAAACCCCTGGAGGAGCTTTCCCGGAATCTCTGGTGGTCGTGGACCCAGGACGCCATCGACCTGTTTGCCTCCATTGATCAGAAACTCTGTGGGAAAAGGTGGGAGAGAATCCGGTGGAATTGCTGGAAAGGCTTCCTTATGATACACTGAAGAAACTGGAAAAGGATGATGAATTCATCCAGCGACTTCAAAAGGTGTATGGTGATTTCAGAGCCTATATGGCAGAAAAGCCGAAAGAGGGAATGCCCACCATTACCTATTTCAGCATGGAATACGGGATCCATAATTCCCTGAAAACCTTTTCCGGGGGACTGGGTTTGCTGGCCGGAGATTACCTGAAGGAAGCCAGTGACTACAACGTCCCCTTGATCGGGGATCGGGCTGCTGTACAGGTATGGGTATTTCAGGCAGGTGATCTCTGCCGGCGGGGAACAGGTGGCGCTGAATGATGCCCAGGATTTCTCCAGGCTGCCGGTAACCCCGGTAAGGGATGAGCAGGGCAACTGGAAGGATGTGCAGATCGTGCTGCCCGGGAAGAACCCTTCACGCCAGGATCTGGAAGGTCCAGGTGGGCAGGATTCCGCTCTACCTGCTGGATACCGATTATGAGGCCAACCAGGAGGGCGACCGGAGCATTACGCACAGTCTCTATGGCGGTGACAATGAGAACCGGCTGAAACAGGAGATCCTGCTGGGAATCGGAGGGATCAGGGCCCTGCGGAGCATTGGGCTTGATACGGACCTCTACCATTGCAATGAAGGCCATGCCGCCTTCACCAGCCTGGAAAGGCTCCGTGAATACATCCAGGATGAGAACATGACCTTCCCGGAAGCCGTGGAAGTGGTCAGGGCTTCCAGCCTGTTTACCACCCATACCCCGGTACCCGCCGGACATGATTCCTTCGAGGAGGACCTGCTCGGACCTATGTGGCACATTACCCGGAACGGCTTCAGATTACCTGGAACCAGTTCATGAACCTGGGGCGGTTCCATCCCAACCAATACACATGAGAAATTTTCCATGAGTGTGCTGGCCGTCAAGCTTTCCCAGGAGGTGAACGGGGTGAGCAAGCTGCATGGCCAGGTTTCCAGGGAGATGTTCACAGGTCTGTGGCCCGGCTACATGACCGATGAATTGCATATGGGCTATGTGACCAACGGAGTACACCTTCCCACCTGGCTGGGTCCCGAATGGAAAAAGCTGTATGAAAAGACCTTCGGGGAGGATTGCTTACCAGAGGCAGGAGGACCGGATGATGTGGGACAGGATCAAACTGGTTCCCGACCGGGAGATCTGGGACCTGAAATCGGAGGAGCGGGAAGGCCTGATCAATCATATCAAGGAACGTCTGGCCAAGGCCTCCACCAAGATGATGGACAATCCGGGGCAGATGCTGGAGATCTCCACGGCACTGAACAAGGATGCACTGACCATCGGTTTTGCCCGGCAGGTTTGCCACCTATAAACGGGCCCACCTGCTTTTCAGGGACCTGGACAGGCTGGCAAGGATCGTAAACAATCCGGAAAGACCGGTACAGTTCGTATTTGCCGGCAAGGCCCATCCCAGGGATATTCCCGGGCAGGACCTGATCAAAATGATCGTGGAGATTTCAAAAAGACCCGAATTTATCGGGAAGATCGTATTCCTGCAGAACTATGACATCATGCTGGCCAAAAGGCTGGTCAGGGGCGTGGATATCTGGCTGAATACACCCACCAGGCCCCTGGAAGCATCCGGCACCAGCGGGGAGAAGGCGGTGATGAACGGGACCATGCATTTCAGCGTGCTGGATGGCTGGTGGGCTGAGGGGTACCGGGAGGATGCCGGCTGGGCCCTGCCCATTGAACGCTCCTTCGACAACCAGGAGCTGCAGGATGAACTGGATGCAGAACGGATCTATACCCTGCTGGAGAATGATATTACAGAGAAGTTCTACAACAGGAACGATGCAGGATATCCCGGAGGACTGGGTGGGTATGATCCGTTCCACCATTGCCCATGTGGCACCCGAGTTTACCATGAACCGGATGATCAGGGATTATATCGACCGGTTTTATATGAAGCTATACGAGAGAACCCTGAAACTGAGAGAAAAGGATTACCTGGTTCCCAAAGAGCTGGCACACTGGAAGCACCGGATCCTGGAGCACTGGAAAGAGCATCAGGGTGGTGGAGTATGATTTCCCGGATGTGACCAGGGAGGAATTTATTGTCGGGAAGACCTATACCGGAAAAGTAATCCTGGACCTGGGAGTGCTTTCGGCCAGATGAGATCGGTGTGGAGATGGTACATACCAAAAGTGCCAGTGGACACCGGGGAGATATTTTCAGGGGTACCGAGGAATTTAAATGTACCAGCGTGGAAGGCAGCATGGCCGAATATACCTTTGTTCAGGAGGTGGATGAAACAGGAGTTTTTGATATCGGGTTCCGGATCTTTCCAAAACATGAGGCATATTCCCCACCGGATGGATTTTCCGCTGGTGCGCTGGATTTAGGGCTCGTTACGCCCGCGGTTAGGGGATGGAGGTAGGTGCTTGATGCGCAAGCGGATAGGAGGTTACCTGACCCGGGGGATGGCCTGTCTTTGCAGGACCATGCCGGTCCGGGCCGGAAGGTAAAGCTTCAGGTTGTGTTTGAGTCCGAAGGAGCGTTCCACCTGGGAGCGGTGGGTGACGGCCATGTCATACCGGTTCGAATCCCCCGAATTCGGGTTGATCAGTGCATAGCAGCGGTGTGTATTTTCCTGCATCCACCGCAATCCCGTAATCGGTATAGGAATTATTCGGGTGGAAATTGAATACAAACAGCAATCCCATCCGTTCGTAGGCGATCACCAGGTCGCCCTGGTCGGTCTTTACATGGTTGCACTGCCCGCCATAGATCCTGAACCGGGACAGCAGCTCAACCATGGCCCTGTCAAAATCTGACAGGAAATGGTACCTGAGGTCCATGTTCTCAATGAGGCTCCACTGGCGGCGGGCATACTGGTAGGACCAGTTGTTTCCCTCCCGGGGGAAGTCGATCCATTCGGGATGGCCGAATTCGTTGCCCATGAAATTCAGGTATCCGTTGCCGGCAGTGGATGCGGTGATCAGCCGGATCATCTTGTGCAGCGCCAGTCCCCGGTCCACCATCAGGTTCTGCGAAGCCTTGTCCATGTGCCAGTACATCTCCTGATCAATGAGCCTGAATATGATGGTCTTGTCCCCCACCAGGGCCTGGTCATGGGATTCAGCATAGCCCATCGTTTTTTCATCGGCCCGTTTGGAGGTGAGTTCATGGTAGATCTGCTGCATGTTCCATTGCTCGTCCGATTTTTCCTTGATGGTCTTGATCCAGTAATCCGGGGTTCCCATGGCCAGCCGGTAGTTGAATCCCACTCCTCCGCTCTTCAACAGGGGCAGCCAGTCCGGGGTAACCGCTCATGTCCTCTGCGATGGAGAGGGCCCCCGGCCGGATCTCCTGGATCATCTTGTTGGCCAGTGAAAGGTAGGTGATGGCATCCTCATCCTGTCCCCCGTCAAAATAGAATTCATAGCTGGTAAAATCCCGTTCCAGCCCGTGGTCATAATAGAGCATGCTGGTGACCCCGTCGAACCGGAACCCGTCGAAACGGAACTCGGTGAGCCAGTAGTTCACATTGGAGAGCAGGAAATGGGAGACCTCATTCTTGCCGTAATCGAAGCAGAGCGAATCCCAGGCCACATGCTCCCGGCGGTGGTCGCCGTGGAAAAACTGGGCCGGATCCCCGTCGAACCTGCCCAGCCCCTCCACTTCGTTCTTTACTGCATGGGAGTGGACGATATCCATGATCACTGCAATCCCGTGGCCATGGGCCTCATCGATCAGTTCTTTCAGTTCTTCGGGGGTGCCGAACCGGGAGCTGGGAGCGAAGAAGCTGGAGACATGGTATCCGAAGGAGCCGTAATAGGGGTGCTCCTGGATGGCCATCAGCTGCAGGGTGTTGTATCCTCCGCGGACCACATGGGGAAGGACTTTCTCCCTGAATTCGGAATAGGTGCCTACCCTGTGCTCTTCGGTGGCCATCCCCACATGGGCTTCATAAATCATGGGCTGAAATCCTTCCAGGTCCGGCAATGGGATGTTTCCACTTGTAGGGCTGTTCCGGCATCCACACCTGTGCATCAAATACCTTTGTTTCCGGATCCTGCACCACCCGGTTGCACCAGGCAGGGATCCGTTCACCTTCACCGCCTTCCCACCGGACCAGCAGCTTGTAGCGGTCCCCGTGGGTAATGGTGCCCTTTTTCAGCACAATCTCCCAGGCTCCGTTCTCCAGCCTTCCGAACCGGAAATCTTCACGTGGCTTCCCAGTCGTTGAACTGCCCCAAAGGTAAATCTCTGTGGCATTGCGGGGCCCATTCCCGCATCACCCATCCCTTCCTGGTGTTTGTGCAGCCCGAACCAGAGGTGGCCACTGGCAAAAGATTGCAGGGATTCTTCCCCGGCCAGGACCTTCTCCCGTGCCAGGGCCTTTTCCATCCGCCGGACAATGGCCTCCCGGTAAGGTTCCAGCCAGGGATCGTTACTGATGAGTGTGGGTGTTTTCATTATCCACTCTTTAAAATTATTAAATTTGACCACTTAAACACCAGGCAGGATTAGATCATTGTTAAATTGTTATGAAGATTTGGTCAATTGAAGATGGACGATTTCCATCCAAAGCCGGTAGCCACCATCGGTATCTTTGATGGGGTGCATGCGGGACACCGGTTTATCCTGGAGCACCTGAAAAAGCAGGCATGCGACGCACAGGGGAGAATCGGTGGTGGTGACCCTGTGGCCCCATCCCAGGATCGTCCTTAATAAGGATATCCAGCAGTTCAAACTGCTGCATTCAAGGGAGGAGAAGATCCGGGAACTGGAAAAGGCGGGGATAGACCACCTGGTGATCATCCCTTTTGATCAAGCAGATCGCCTCACTGACCGCCTGTGAATTTACCCAGGCAATCCTGGTGGACAGGCTGGGTGTTGAGGTATTGCTGGTGGGGTATGACAACAGGTTTGGACGGGACCGTAAAGGAGATCCCGAAGGACTGGCCATGTGTGCCGAAAAGAATGACTTCAGGATAGAGAAGCTGCCGGAACTGGATTCACGCCTGGGAAGGATCAGTTCCACATCCATACGGATGCCATACTAAGAGGTGACCTGGAGAACGCGAACAGAAGCTGGGTTACCACTACTATCTTTCCGGGATTGTGATGGAGGGAAACCGGGTGGGCAGGCAGATCGGGTTCCCGACGGCCAACCTGCATCCCACCGATCCCTACAAACTGATTCCCATGAACGGGGTATATGCCATTCGGGCCGAACTGACAGGGAGGAGCTATGAAGGGATGTTGAATATCGGATTCCGCCCCACCATTGACAGCGCATCGGAGGTGAAGACCATTGAGGCCCACCTTTTTAACATGTCTGGTGATTTTTATGGTGAACAGATCGTGATCCATTTTGTCAGTAGAATAAGGGATGAAATGAAGTTCAGCGGACTGGAGGCGCTGAAAGAACAGTTAAAGAAAGACAAAATGGCTGTACAGCAACTGTTTCAGCTTTCCTAGAGAAAACACTACCTTTGCACGATTTAAATTCGAAACATATGGAAACAATGACATATACAGAGACCCTTCCCTATAAGGTGGCTGATATCAAGCTGGCTGAGTTCGGGAGGAAAGAGATTGAGATTGCCGAAAAGGAGATGCCCGGACTGATGGCTATCAGGCAGAAATGGGCCGGGGAGAAACCCCTGAAAGGGGCCCGCATCATGGGATCGCTGCACATGACCATCCAGACGGCCGTGCTCATCGAGACCCTGAAGGAGCTGGGAGCCGATGTACGCTGGGCCAGCTGTAATATCTTCAGTACCCAGGATCATGCCGCGGCTGCCATTGCAGCATCAGGCATCCCGGTATTTGCCTGGAAGGGAGAGACCCTGGAAGAGTACTGGTGGTGCACTGCCCAGGCACTGAGTTTCCCGGAGGGAAAGGGCCCCCACATGATCGTGGATGACGGAGGGGATGCTACCCTGCTGGTCCACAAAGGATATGATGCTGAAAATAATGCATCCATCCTGGATGTGAAAGCCGAAAGCCATGAGGAAGCCGTTGTGTACGAGACCCTGAAGGGGATCCTCGGAGGAGGACCCGGGAAGGTGGCACAGGATTGTGCCGGAACTCAAAGGGGTATCGGAAGAGACCACCACCGGGGTACACAGGCTGTACCAGATGATGGAACAGGGCAAGCTGCTCTTCCCTGCCATCAATGTGAATGACTCGGTTACCAAATCAAAATTTGACAACCTTTACGGCTGCCGGGAATCCCTGGCCGATGGCATCAAGCGTGCCACCGATGTGATGATGGCCGGTAAAGTGGTGGTGGTTGCCGGTTACGGTGATGTGGGCAAGGGATGTGCCCATTCCATGAAATCATACGGCGCCAGGGTACTGGTCACCGAGATCGATCCCATCTGTGCCCTGCAGGCTGCCATGGAAGGATTTGAGGTCACCACCATGGAAGAGGCTGTCAAAGCAGGGAAATATCTATGTAACCTCTACCGGGAACAAAGATGTGATCACTGCAGAACACATGGCTGCCATGAAGGACCAGTCCATCGTTTGCAACATCGGTCATTTCGACAACGAGATCCAGGTGGATAAACTGGAACATTGGCCGGGGATCAGCAAGATGAACATCAAACCGCAGGTGGATAAGTACCTGTATGAGGACGGGCATGCCATTTTCCTGCTGGCTGAAGGCAGGCTGGTGAACCTGGGGTGTGCCACGGGCCATCCTTCATTTGTCATGAGCAATTCATTCTCAAACCAGACCCTGGCACAGCTTGACCTGTGGAAGAACGACTACAAGGTGGATGTCTACATGCTTCCCAAATACCTGGATGAGGAAGTGGCCAGGCTACACCTGGGGCAACTGGGTGTGAAACTCACTACGCTGACCGCCGAACAGGCAGACTACCTGGGTGTGAAGGTGGAAGGTCCTTTCAAACCCGAGCACTACCGCTACTAGCTCGGGAAGATCAGTTGTAGATATGCAGGAATCACCCTGGATGGAGGTGTTGTACCTGACCAGTGGATAACGGGCAGGACCTGAATTGGGTTCTGCCCCGTTCATTAACAGGTATGTGGATCCGCATTCAGGACATTCAAACACCCCGAAGAAATCGGGATTTTCCACCACTGCCTTATCGTGGGCAGGGAACATGGGTGCAGGTCCGGTCGATAGGCATGAAAGACCAGGTCGGCTTCCCTGAAAAGTACGATGCCCTTCCAACCCCCGCTGATCACCTTGGTGGTTCCGATCCCCATATCAGCCAGGTCGGCATAGAGCAGCAGGTATTCGTCCACTTTCACATAGGGGATCCGCTCTTCCGGTCCTGTTTCACAGGAAGGGACCAGCAGTCCCGGTAAGAACAGTAACATTGAAAGGCGGATAAGGATCCTAAAACTTCTCATTTCAGTCCAAAAGTAAGAAAATCACTATTTTTTGTAATTTTAACTCTATAATTCAACGATTATTGCATTTCCTGCTATCGGATGGACTTTGATATTGGAAACATACTCTACATCGTAATCACCCTGGTGGCGATAACCGTCGGGTTGCTTGGAAAGAAAAGAAAGCAATCCAGGAAGGTTCCCGGTTCCGGGGAACAGGGCAGTGATTCCCAACCGGGTTTCCTGGGGAACCTGGAGAGGATCCTGCAAATGGGGCAGGAGGATCCAGGAGTAACGGATCTCCTTGATCATGAGCCTGATATGACAACAGAAGAGGTTGGCCCAGATCCGGAACACCGGTCCGGGAACCAGCCATGGAGACAGCCTCGAAGGCACCCGGTTTTATGGAGGAATACGAGCAGATCCTTAACCGGTTGCAAAGCAGGGAAAGTGACATTCTACTTACAGATGGGGAAGCCAATACAGATCCCCTGGAAGTGGTTCATCTTGATGGGGATAATGAGGGGACGGACTATTTCGAGATCGTCAAGGATTTTGATGCCGGGACCGCTGTGGTCTACTCGGCAATCATCAATCGGGTTGATTATTAATTATTTTTTGTAATTTTACATCAGAAGAGTTCCGGGATACGCGGAATTCTTTTTGCTTTTTAAAGTAACGGAGGAAACACATTATGGCACAAGCTTCTTATATGACCGAAGAGGGACTGGCCAATTTGAAAAAGGAACTGGATCAGCTGGTTTCTAGTTGAAAGACCGGCCATCTCATTGCAAATCGCTGAGGCGAGGGACAAAGGGGACCTGTCAGAAAATGCAGAATATGATGCAGCCAAGGAGGCACAGGGTTTGCTGGAGATGAAGATTTCCCGGCTGGAGGATATGGTTGCCAAGGCCCGGATCATTGATGAATCCAAGATTGACACATCTTCGGTTCAGATCCTGAACAAGGTCAAAATCAAGAATACCAGCAATAACAAGCAAGTTGAGTATAGGCTGGTTTCAGAGAGTGAATCAGATATTAAGAACGGAAAGATCTCTGTAGCCACGCCCATTGCCAAAGGACTTCTGGGCAAAAAGGTGGGCGATGTGGTGGATATCAAGGTGCCGTCGGGCATGATGTCTTTCGAGATCATGGAGATCTCCTTATAGCCGGAAATTATGGCAACCATTTTTTCAAAGATTATTGCCGGGGAGATCCCTTCCTACAAAATACATGAGGATGAGCGGTATTATGCATTCCTGGATATCAACCCTCTTGCCAAAGGGCATACACTGGTGATCCCCAAGGTGGAGACCGATTACCTGTTCGACCTGGAGGATGACCTGCTGGGGGGGATGATGGTCTTTGCCAAGAAAAGTAGCCCTGGCCATTGACAAAACCATGGATTGCAAGCGTGTAGGGGTGGCGGTCCTGGGACTGGAAGTACCCCATGCCCACATCCACCTGGTGCCCATCAACGACCTCTATGACATTGAATTCAGCAAGCCCAAGCTGAAGCTGGTGCCGGATGAGTTTGCAGCCATCGCAGCCAGGATCTCATCCGCTGTACAGTAAGCTTACTTGATCCTTCCGGGATTTTTTCTGATAAAATCTTCCCAGCTTTTGGAACCCTGTTTTTTTCCGGGAATATCTTTCTGGTAGAAGTGGCAGACAGCTGCCGCCAGTCCGTCGGTGGCATCCAGGTTATCGGGCATCTCCTTCAGATCAAACATCCGGGCCAGCATACCGGCCACCTGCTCTTTTGATGCGTCCCCGGCACTGGTGATCGCCAGTTTGATCTTCCGGGGTGCATATTCCCATACCGGGATATCCCTTGAGAGCACAGCAGCCATGGCTACCCCCTGGGCCCGTCCCAGTTTGAGCATGGACTGAACATTCTTCCCGAAGAAGGGTGCCTCTATGGCCACCTGGTCGGGAAGGTACTGGTCAATCAGCTCATAGGTAGCCTCCAGGATCCTCCTCAGTTTCATATAGGGATCACCCGCTTTTTTCAGGTCGACGGCTCCCATATCCACAAAGAGGGGAGCTTTTCCTCCGGCCCGGATCACCCCGTAGCCCATCATATTGGTTCCGGGGTCAATTCCGAGTATGATGCTGTCACCTCTGTTTTGCATACCTGTTGGTCATATTCTGGAGCAGGATCCCTGCTACCAGCAGGATGATCCCGTACACCGTTGTCTGGAATATCTTTTCGTCAAGTACCAGCCTGACTATGAACAGGTTCAGGAACGGGGCCAAATAGACCAGGTTACTGATCCGGTCGGTGGCCGGGGCATAATGCATGGCCAGCAGCCACAGGACAAAGGTAATACCCATTTCGAATATACCCACATAGATTGCAGTACCCCAGGCGTGCATCGAATCCGGGAATCCCTGGCCTTTTATGATCCCTCCAACGATAAGTGCGAAGGATGCAAACATGAAATTAAGGAAGAGCCTGGTCACTGGGTCCTTTTTATCCCTGGCGTTGAAGATCCAGTAAAAGGCCCAGAGCAGGGATGTGGAGAGGGCCAGGATGATGCCAAGCTTGTTTCCCGGGTCCCTGCCGATTGTTCCCCCCTGGAGAGATACCAGGACCACTCCTGAGAAACTGATGACCATGGCCCCGATGCTCTTCCAGGAGATTTTCTGTCCCAGTAACGGGATAGAGATAAGCACCAGCACAATGGGCCAGACCATGTTCAGGGGCTGGGCCACCTGAGCGGGGAGGAGGGAGTATGCTTTGAAAAGGACCAGGTAGTAAAACACCGGGTTCAGCAGTCCCATGAGGGCCGAAAATCCCAGGTCTTTCCAGTTGAATTCAGCCAGTTTCCTGTGTCGGCCACCGGCAACCAGGATGATTCCCAGTACAAAGAATGAAGCGATGCTGGCCCCGGTTAGCAGCTGGTACGGATCCTGGTACTTCAGTCCCAGCTTAAAGGCAGTGGGAACGGTGGACCAGCACAACACGGCCAGGATGGCAAACAGGGTTGCTTTGCTGGCTGATTTTCCGCTCATGAACCGGCCTGGTTACGAAATGACCTTATTCTCCGTTCCCAGGTAGGGATGCAGCACATCGGGGATCACAATTCCTTCCGGAGTCTGGTTGTTTTCAAGGAGGGCTGCCAGGATCCTGGGCAGGGCCAGGGCACTTCCGTTGAGGGTATGGGCCAGTACAGGTTTTTTCTCACCTTCCTCCCTGAACCGCAGTTTCAGCCGATTGGCCTGGTAGGATTCAAAATTGGATACACTGCTTACCTCCAGCCATTTGTCCTGGGCAGCTGCATACACCTCGAAGTCATAGGTGAGTGCAGAGGTGAAACTCAGGTCCCCCCCGCACAACTGTACAATGCGGTAAGGCAGTCCCAGTCCCTTCACCAGGCGTTCCACATGGTTGACCATCTCATCCAGCGCTTCATAGGATTTTGAGGGGTGCTGGATCTGTACGATCTCCACCTTGTCGAACTGGTGCACCCGGTTCAGCCCGCGAACATCCTTACCGTAGGATCCGGCCTCCCTCCTGAAGCAGGGCGTATAGGCTGTGTTCCTGACAGGCAGGTCCGCGGCATTCAGGATCTCGTCCCTGTATATATTGGTAACAGGCACTTCGGCAGTGGGGATCAGGTAGAGGTTGTCACCTGTCACATGGTACATCTGTCCCTCCTTGTCGGGAAGCTGTCCGGTACCAAATCCTGAAGCCTCGTTCACCATCAGCGGCGGAAGGATCTCTTCGTAACCGGCTTTGATATTTTCGTCAAGGAACCAGGAGATCAGTGCCCGCTGTAGCCTGGCTCCTTTTCCCCTGTAAACCGGGAAGCCACCCCCGGTGATTTTCACGCCCAGGTCGAAATCGATCAGGTTGTATTTAGTGCCAAGGTCCCAGTGCGGCATGGCACCCTCATGCAGTTGAGGCACTGTACCTCCCTGGCGGATCATCCGGTTGTCAGCTTCGCTGTTCCCCGGGGGAACGGACGGGTGGGGGATATTGGGTACCTGGACCAGCAAGTCGTTCAGCGTTTTGGATGCTACCTGGAATTCACTTTCCAGTGATTCCAGCTCTTTCTTAATACCGGAGGTCCGTTCCTTGACCTGGTTGGCTTTCTCCCTGTCACCTGATTTGAATAACTGGCCGATCTCTTTGCTCAGCCGGTTCATCTCTGCCTGCAGATCGTTGGTTTTCACCTGCAGGGATCTTCTCTGGTCATCGGTTGAGAGGATCTGGCCGATCAGCTCAGGTTGATTGAAATTCTTGATTTTTAGTCCTTTGGTAACGGTGTCCCGGTTGTCCCGGATAAACTGGATGGTCAGCATTTCTGAAGCATAAAAAAACCTGTAATACACCTTAAAGGTAGTGCATTACAGGTGAATGATATATAGATTTGGATATTTTCTACTGGTTTTCTACCGGCTCGATGGAGACATAAGATTTGTTGTCCCTTTTCTTGGTGAACTTCACCGTTCCATCGATTTTGGCAAAAAGCGTGTGGTCTTTACCCAATCCCACGTTGTTGCCTGGGTGATGGACTGTTCCGCGTTGCCTGACCAGGATGTTTCCGGCTTTTACCAGCTGTCCGCCGTAAAGCTTTACACCCAGGCGTTTGCTTTCTGATTCGCGTCCGTTTCTTGAACTACCGGCTCCTTTCTTGTGTGCCATATCTTTTTACTTTACAAACTTTACAAACTTTACAAACTTTACAAACTTTCAACTATTCTGACTCCTTTTTGGGTGCAGGTTTGGCAGCGGGCTGTTTTTTAGCTGCTGCTTTGGCCGGGGTTGCCTTTTCTGCTGCTGCTTGGCCGTGCTTTTAGCTGCTTAGCCGGGGCTGCCTTTTTCTCTGCTGCTGCTTTAGCCGGGGCTGCCTTTTTCTCTGCTGCTGCTTTAGCAGGGGCTGCCTTTTTGGTGGTGGTTGTCTCTTTTTTGGCTGCCGGCTTAGCTGCCGGAGCGGTTTCTGCTTTGGGTGCAGCCTGTGGTTTGGCTGGTGCTTTTTCAGAAATCGCTTCGATCTGGATCTGTGTCATGTACTGCCTGTGACCATTCAGCTTCTGATATCCTTTTCTCCTTTTTTTCTTGAATACAAGCACCTTGTCCCCCTTCACATGGGAAAGGATTTTGGCCGATACGGCGGCCCCTTTTACCACGGGGTCACCGACGGAAACTTTGCTGCCGGTATCGATCAGAAATACCTGGTCAAAGGAAACCTTTTTTCCTTCTTCACCTTCGAGCCTGTGAACAAACAATTTCTGGTCTTTTTCAACCTTGAACTGCTGTCCTGCTATATCAACTATTGCGTACATGGTACAAACCTTTTTTCGTAGTGTCTGAATTTGGGTTCGCAAAGATAGAAAAGATTGTGCGAAAGACAAAGCCACGGGTAAATTATTTACAAGCTGAATATGTCACAGTAATTTCTATATTTGTGATGAACGAGTCTCCACAGGGAATGGGAAAAATTAAACTCAATGTACTTGGCATTTCTTACAGCCAGACACAATCAGGTGCATATGCGTTGGTCCTGTCAGAAGAAGAGGGGAACAGAAGAATCCCGATAATTGTTGGAGGCTTTGAGGCTCAAGCCATTGCCATTGAACTGGAAGGCCTTACCCCACCACGCCCGCTTACCCATGACCTGTTCAAGAATTTCTCAGACTCTTACGGTATCCGGATCATCGAAGTCAACATCCATAAACTGGAAGAAGGGGTTTTCTTTGCCAACATCATTTGTGACAACGGTGACCAGCAGACCACCATGGATGCGCGTACTTCCGATGCCATTGCGCTGGCTTTGCGGTTCCAGTGTCCCATCTTCACCACGGAGGAGATTGTCGAAAAGGCGGGGATTGTCCTGGATTTTGAAAAGGGATCGGGCCTTGAACAATCCGAAGAGAATGAAACCTCCGAGGAGATGGTGGCTGCACCCGAAAAGCCAGTTAAACGTACCATTCATCCGGACCTGTCCGAAAGCAGTATGGAGGAGCTTAAATCGTTGCTCGCGGAGGCAGTTGGCAATGAGGATTACGAACGGGCTTCCGAGATCAGGGACGAGATAAACCGGCGTTCCAAATGATGGCCGACACCATTCTGGTTGATACAATAACCACCCTTGTACAGCAGTTGCCTGCAGACACAGGGCAGATGTCAAATATCCTCCCCGAGCGGTCCGGATTCGACTTCAACCTGGTACGGATTCTGAGGGGACTGATGGGGATGGTTGTCCTGATTGCCATCGCATGGGTCTTCAGTAACAACCGGAAGGCTGTTTCATGGAAGATGGTCGGAACAGGATTACTTTTTCAGCTGGTGCTTGCCATCGGGATCCTTTATGTTCCCTTTATCCAGGGCTTTTTTGAGATCATTGGGAAAGGATTTGTGAAGATCCTTGCCTTCACCAACGAGGGGGTTACCTACCTCCTGAAAAGGAATGATACAGGAGAGATCGATCCCGCCCTGCAAAACTTTGCTTTTTCCATCCTGCCCACCATCATCTTTTTCTCTGCTTTTTCAAGCCTCCTTTTCTACCTGGGTATCATACAGCTGTTTGTCAAGGGATTTGGATATATCCTGTCACGGACCCTCGGGCTATCTGGTCCTGAGAGCCTATCGGTGGCAGGGAACATCTTTCTCGGCCAGACAGAATCGCCGCTGCTGATCAAACCCTATCTGGAAAAGATGAGCCGGTCAGAAATCCTGCTGGTCATGTCGGGTGGAATGGCCACACTGGCCGGAGGCGTTCTGGCAGCCTATATCGGGTTCCTGGGAGGGGGGGACCCGGCCCAGCAGGTGATTTTTGCCAAACACCTGCTGACCGCCTCGATCATGGCAGCACCGGGCGTTGTGGTGATCTCCAAGATTATTGTTCCCGAGACCCAGAAGATCGACAGAAAGATTGAAGTATCCCGTGCAGAGGTGGGAAAGAACGCGCTTGATGCTATCTCCAACGGGACCAGCGATGGACTGAGGCTGGCAGTGAATGTGGGGGCTATGTTGTTGGTATTCATAGCTTTCATAGCTTTCATGAACTATATTTTTATAAAAATCGGAGATTGGACCACCATCAATGAAAAGATCTTTGCAGTCACAGGCGGGAAGTATGACGAACTGAGCCTGGAGTTTATTCTGGGCTATGCCCTTTCACCACTGATGTGGCTGATCGGAGTGGGAAGCCAGGATATTACCCTGGTGGGATCCCTGCTTGGAAAGAAACTGATCCTGACAGAATTCGTGGCATATATCGACCTGGCAGACATGAAAGCTGCAGGGTCCTTTACCGACACCAAGTCTATTGTGATGTCGGTTTACATGCTTTGCGGATTTGCCAATTTTGCCTCCATCGGAATACAGATTGGGGGTATTGGTGCACTGGCACCCGGCCGGCGTGTCCTGCTTGCACAATTCGGGATGAGGGCACTGCTTGCAGGAACCCTGGCCTCACTGTTGTCGGCTACCATCATCGGGGTCCTCATGGGATGAACATGTGGGAAAAAGGGAAATATGATTTTGATTTTGCCGGAAGGCCGGTGCTGGTGGTTGAGGACAATGCCATGTCCTTCCGGCTTATTTCAGCTGCACTTTCGCGGGTAAATGTCACACTTACCCATGCTTCCAACGGGAAGGTGGCCGTTGAGTTGTGCCAGGGTGAAAAGCCGTTTGATGTGGTGATCATGGACCTGCAGATGCCGGAGATGAACGGGTTAGATGCCACCAGGGAGATCAAAAAAATCAGGCCTGGTCTTCCGGTGATTGCAGCAACGGCCAGTACTTTCGAAGATGAATTAGAGAGGTGCAGAGAGGCTGGTTGTGATAGCTTTATCACCAAACCATTCAAGTTCCAGAGACTTTTCGAACTGATGCAGTCGTACTTTGACAGGCAAACATAGGGTTATGTCCATCCTGGTGTACGTCACGCTTTTTTTCCTGGTACCCTATTCCCTTGTTATGTTCCTGGTGTGGACCGGTCTGCTCAGGCTGGGAAGGGGGAAGGAGGCAAAACCTTTAATGGATCAGAAAGTCACCGTGGTGGTTCCATTCAGGAATGAGGCATGCCACCTGCCGGATCTTATCAGCGATCTGGTGGGGCAATCCTATCCGGTGGAGCTCTATTCAGTGCTCCTGGTGAACGACCATTCTACCGATGGTTCCCTGGATGTGGCCAAATCATTATCCGGGGGAAGGCCGCGGTTTGTTTGCCTCGACCTCCCGGAGGGAGCAAAGGGAAAAAAAGCGGCCCTCGGGTACGCCATCCCCCGCGTGGAATCGGAATGGATCATCCAGACGGATGCTGATTGCAGACTGGGTCCTGATTTTGTCAGTGCCCATATGGCATGGCTTGGAGCGCATCCTTCCGACCTGGTGGCCGGATGGGTTACCACACGGCGGGAAGGAAATGGTTTCCTGGAGGCTTTTGAAAGGCTTGAGATGCTCGGTTTGTCCGGTACAGGAGCCGGATCGTACATGTTTCACCGGCCGGTCATGTGCAGCGGTGCCAACCTGCTCTATTCAAAATCGCTTTTTCTGGAAACGCGCAGTTTCGATCCTGCTGAGAAGAGTACCTCCGGGGATGATATGTTCCTGATGATCGGGGCCAGGAAGCTGGGCAAATCACTTTCCTTCAATCCGGGAAGACCGTGCATGGTACAAACCGGTGTTGCCGGGGATATCCATTCTCTTTTCAGGCAGCGTGTCCGCTGGGGGGGTAAATCAATACACTACCGGATGGCAGATATCCAGCTGCTGGCTCTGCTGGTGGTTGCAGCAAGTATACTGGTGGTCATTTCCCCTGCCTGGATGCTCTTGTATCCGGGATCTGCAAGGTGGCTCATGGCTGGGATCGGGATTAAAACAACCATCGATTTCCTCGTTCTCCATGCCACCACAGGGATGACCGGTCAGAGAAAGACACTCTGGTGGTTCCTGCCTGTAGCATTGCTCTATTATCCCTACATGCTGGTGGTCAGTGCCGGCTCCCTCCTGGGAAGGTCTTCCTGGAAAGGGCGGGAGGTTTAGGTTAGCCTTCTCCGCTGTAGCAGGCGGTAGCTGAAGTAAAGGGCCAGGCCCGTGTAGACCAGGACCATCAGGATATTCAGCCACACGGGCAAACCATCGGGCAGGATCTCCAGAGCCGATTCATCAACGGGCTCACTGCTGTTCATCTTTCTCTGAAAGATCTCTATGAGGTCGGGGACCGGGGTTAGCCGGGTAATGGTCCTGAAGGGCAGGTACCATTTCACATCATGTTCCCTCAGGATCAGCCATAACACCGGATCCACGAAAGTCCTCAGGGCCAGGAAGGAGAGCAACGACAGGGCGGTGTTCTTGATCAGCAAACCCAGCAGCAATCCCATGGTCATGTAAGAGAAGGCGGCCAAAAAGTACCTGCCCAGGATCCAGGTATTCTCCAGGGCGATATTGAAAGTCAGTTTATAACTGTATACCAGTCCCAGTGTCAGCGAGGTGATCCCAACCAGCAGGGTGGCAAAGAGGGAGAGTACCAGTACCGAAAGTAGTTTCTGGAGCAACAGGTCGGTCCTGCTGAGCCCGAAAATCAGCTGTGTTTTAAAGGTGTGGTTGCTGAATTCCTTGGTGGTGATCATGATAACGATCAGCGCTAGCATGACATTGTAGGGTTCTGTAATCCATGCCAGGAACAACCACACATCTGGGAACCTGAACACATCGCTGAGCGAGATCACCGGGATCTCCTTATCAATGGCGGGATAGATGATGATTCCCAGTGCGAAAGCCAGGAAGTAGAGGGCCAGCGTGATCCGGAAAGGATTGTAATTCAGTAGCTTGATCTGCTCAATATGGAGTAGCTTACGTATCATACTGACTCCTCCTCTTTAACCAGTTCCAGGAACTGTGATTCGAGGCTCCGTTTCCGGCTGAGCATGTGGTGGATCACCAGCTGGTTTGAGAATGCAAATGCATTGATTTCTGACGGGGTGACCCCCTCATTCAGTGCAAGCACCAGCACTCCGTTCTCTTCTTCCGATTCCCTGATCAACCCGGATCCGTTCAGCTTTTGAAGCAGTTGCCGGTTGTCGGCGCATGCCACTTCAATGATCTCTTCCTCGGCCAGGAGTTCCCTGACCGGTCCGTTTGCCAGTAACTCTCCCTTCTTCAATATGGCCACGTGTGTGCAGATCTTTTCCACCTCGTTGAGGATATGGGATGCAAGAATCAGGGTCTTTCCCTGTTTTACCTGTTCGATCACCACTTCACGCACTTCAGCAATTCCTTCGGGATCAAGGCCGTTGGTGGGTTCATCCAGCACCAGGACCGAGGGATTGCCCAGTAGTGCAGCAGCCAGGCCCAGCCGTTGTTTCATCCCCAGGGACATGGCAGAGAACCGGGACCGCTTTCGCCCGATCAGTTTTGCAGACTCCAGGACACGGTCAATATCCGCATAATTATGGCCCTTGATATCGCAAATGATCCTGAGGTTCTTTTCAAGGCTGAGGTAGGGATAGAAATGGGGCGTCTCGATGAGTGAACCGATGTTTCTCCTCTGACCTGCTTTCGGGTTCTGTCCGAACCAGCTGAATGAACCGGCATCCTGCCTGATAATCCCTGTGACAATGGAGAGGGTGGTGGTTTTCCCGCTTCCGTTGGGACCCAGGATGCCATAAGCCTGGCCTTCTGAGATTTCCAGGCTCAGGTGATGGATGGCTTGGATTTGTTTATAGGATTTTGACAAACCCTGGATGGAAAGGATCTCCTTCATATCAGTTGGCGAGCTCGGAAAAGAACTTGATGCGGACCAGCCGGATTTCCTCTTCGCTGAAGTACTCTTCACCCAATTCGGCCAGGGCTTCATCTACCGATTCGGTTTCCGCTTCACGGAAATATTCATAGATCTCCTCAAGTTTTTCATCATCCATGATCTCATTCAGGTAATAGTCTATATTCAATTTGGTCCCGGAACTGACAATGACTTCAATCTCATCGATCAGGTCCATGAGGTCTATGTTCTTGGCGTGTGCAATGTCCTCAAGTGGAAGCTTACGGTCAATGCTCTGAATGATGTACACCTTCACACCTGATTTGTTGACCACTGATTTTACCACCATGTCCTGTGGACGGATAATGTCTTTTTCATCCACATATTCCTGGATGATCTCCACAAATTTATTTCCGTACTTTTTTGCTTTTCCGGCCCCAACGCCCACAATGTTCTGCAACTCGTCAAGCTTTACAGGGTACTGGATGGCCATATCTTCAAGGGAAGGGTCCTGGAAGATCACAAAAGGAGGCAGGCTCAGATCCTTGGCCATCTTTTTCCGCAGGTCCTTCAGAATATGAAGCAACTCCTCATCCACAGCACCGGTTCCTCCTCCGCCGGTGGCCACTCCATCTTCCGAAGCAATATCAAAATCATGATCTTGTGTCAACAACATCGAATATGGCTTATTAATATACTCATGACCAGCCTCGGTCAGTTTCAGTAAACCGTAATTCTCAATATCTTTGGTAATGAACCCGGCAACAAGTGCCTGTCTGAGCACAGCATTCCAGAACCTGGTATCTTTATCTTTCCCTGCACCAAAAAACTCCGAATGGTGATGCTCATAGGTTTTAACAGCACTGTTAGCGGTACCTGAAAGAACATGAGCAATGTGCTCTGATTTGAACTTTTCCTTGACCCCTAAAATAGCTTTTAAACTTAAAAGTAAATACGATTTTCCTTCAAATCTCTCTTTGGGGTGTAAACAATTGTCACAGTTGTCACAACCCTCTTCCATGTGCTCCCCGAAGTAATTGAGTAACAGTTTGGGACGGCAAACGGCCGATTCGGCATATGCCACGGTTTCCAGCAACAATTGTTTCCCGATCTCCTGTTCGGCCACCGGTTTTCCCTGCATGAATTTCTCCAGTTTCTGGATGTCTTTGTAGCTGTAAAAAGCGATACACCTTCCTTCACCACCGTCCCTTCCGGCCCTCCCGGTTTCCTGGTAATAACCTTCCAGGCTTTTGGGGATGTCATAGTGGATCACGAACCTCACATCGGGTTTGTCGATGCCCATCCCGAATGCAATGGTGGCCACGATCACATCGGCCTCTTCCATGAGGAACATGTCCTGGTTGGAAGAGCGGGTTGTTGCGTCCATCCCGGCATGGTATGGGAGTGACTTGATTCCGTTGACTTTCAGGGTTTCTGCAAGCTGCTCTACCTTTTTCCGTGAAAGGCAGTATATGATCCCCGATTTCCCGTGATTGGCCAGTATAAATTTGATGATCTCCTTGGTGGCATGGACCTTCGGTCTGATTTCGTAATAGAGGTTGTGCCGGCGGAAGGAGGACTTGAATACATTGGCTCCCAACATCTCCAGGTTTTTCTGGATGTCGTGCTGTACTTTCGGTGTGGCCGTAGCCGTGAGGGCAATGAGGGGTGCCGTTCCTATCTTATTGATGATAGGGCGGATCCGCCTGTATTCCGGCCTGAAGTCATGGCCCCATTCGGAGATACAGTGTGCTTCATCAATGGCATAAAAGGAGATGCTTACCCGTTTCAGGAATTCTATGTTCTCTTCCTTGGTCAGGCTTTCCGGTGCCACGTAAAGCAAGCGTGTCCGTTTGTCCAGTACATCTTTCTTCACTTTGGCGATGGCGCTTTTCGTCAGCGATGAGTTCAGGAAGTGGGCCACCCCGTCATCCAGGCTGAAACTCCTCATGGCATCCACCTGGTTTTTCATAAGGGCGATCAGGGGAGAGATAACAATGGCAGTTCCGTCTTTGATCAGGGCAGGCAGCTGGTAACACAATGATTTGCCTCCCCCGGTGGGCATCAGGACGAATGTATCATTACCTCTCAGGACATTGATAATAATCTCTTCCTGGTTTCCTTTGAAACTGTCAAATCCGAAATATTTCTTGAGATTTTCGTACAGTATCTCTCTGATATCCTCCATGATCAACCCCCGAAATTGGCGGGAAGACTAAAGATAGTATAATTTGAATTCTGTTTCAAGGGGGTTTATTTTTTTTGTTACTTTGCACATCCTTCAAAGAAGATCTTTTATGGCGCAGAAAAAAGAGAATGAAATGTCATTCCTTGAGCACCTTGAGGTGATGAGGTGGCACCTGCTCCGCTCCCTGGCGGCTGTAGTGATTCTTGCGCTGGTGGCCTTTGTTTTCAAGGAGATCGTATTTGACAGGATCATTCTGGCCCCGAAAGAACCTGAATTTCTTACCAACAGGTGGTTGTGCCAGTTGGGTGAGATCCTCGGGCTGAAAAGGATATGTATTAACCAGGACCCTTTTAGCCTGCAGACCGTGAAGATGGCTGAGCAGTTCTCCATGCATATCATCGTTTCGCTGGTGGCAGGGATCGTGGTTGCATTTCCTTATATATTCTGGGAATTCTGGAGGTTCATTATTCCTGCTCTTTACGATAAAGAGAAAAGGACAGCCAGCGGAGCAGTTTTTTATACTTCCCTGCTGTTCATCCTCGGAGTGGCTTTCGGTTACTATATCATTGCTCCCCTTTCTGTTAATTTCCTGGGGAACTACAAGGTGAGTGAGAGTGTGATCAGCGCACCTACACTCCGTTCCTATGTGCAGACTGTTACTTCAGTGGTCCTGGCCGCAGGTATCGTGTTCCAGCTGCCCATCCTGGTCTATTTCCTGAGCAAGGTGGGCCTTGTGACCCCTGACTTCCTGAAAAGGTACCGCCGGCATTCCATCATTCTGATCATCACCCTTTCGGCCATTATCACTCCGCCCGATATCTTCAGCCAGATCCTTGTAGCGTTTCCGCTGATGATCCTCTATGAGGTTGGCATCGGGATCAGCAGACGGATCATGCGGCAACAGGATGCAGAAATGGCCGGGGATCCCCCTCCCTCCAGGAAGTCCGCCTCTGATGCAAAATCTTCGAAGAAATCAGCCACTGATGCACCTTCCACTGATGCACCGATCCCGGACAATAATGAGCCGGAAGAAGACGTTGGGGAAAATGAAACGGATTAATATGGAATAAAACCATCACGCCATGCGACTTCACACTCATTCGTTGGTCAAAAAATACAAAAGCCGGAAGGTGGTGGACCAGGTTTCGGTAGATGTGGAACAGGGTGAGATCGTAGGGTTGCTTGGGCCAAACGGGGCCGGGAAAACCACCACATTCTATATGATTGTCGGCCTGATCAATCCCTACGAGGGCAACATCATGCTCGATGATGCGGACATCACCCGGGAGCCGGTCTACAAACGTGCACGCATGGGAATCGGCTACCTGGCACAGGAGGCCTCCGTATTCCGGAAACTGAGTGTGGAAGACAACATCCGGGCTGTGCTTGAAATGTCCAGCCTGTCGAGGACCGAACAACGGAACCGGGTAGAGTCCCTCCTGACAGAATTCGGTCTGAAGAGGATCCGGAAAAGCCTCGGGATCCAGCTCTCGGGGGGAGAGCGGCGGAGGACCGAAATAGCCAGGGCCCTGGCACTGAATCCCCACTTTATCCTGCTTGACGAACCCTTTGCAGGAGTGGATCCCATTGCTGTGGAAGATATCCAGGAGATTGTTTCCAGGCTCCGGGAAAAGAATATCGGTATCCTGATCACTGATCACAATGTTCATGAAACCCTTGCCATTACTGACAGGGCTTACCTCATGTTTGAAGGAACCATATTGAAAGCAGGCACCTCCAGTGAGCTGGCCGAAGACGAACAGGTTAGAAATGTATACCTGGGTCAGAACTTCGAACTCAGGTAGCGGAGCCCCACCTTTGTAATCCGGAAAATTGGGTTAAATTTGCGGAAATTTTGCGGATGTGGCGGAATTGGTAGACGCGCTAGATTTAGGATCTAGTTCCTTCGGGAGTGGGGGTTCGAGTCCCTTCATCCGCACATACAGTTCCCTAAACCGCTATACCATCGGATGTTAATAACGATTGTGTCGCGGTTTTTTCTAATTTTGTACATTTATTTTTTAGGATATGAACATTACAGTAGAGAATAGAGATCAATTGAATGCGGTTCTTCGCATGAAGGTCGAACAGGTTGATTATGAAGTGCGTGTGGATGAAGTGCTGAAGGACTACAGGAGGAAAGCCAGGGTGGATGGGTTCAGGCCGGTAAGGTTCCCATGGGGATCATCAAGAAGATGTACTATACACCGGTGCTGGTGGATGAAGTGAATAAGCTGGTTTCGGAATCTCTTTTCAACCATTTACAAGAAAATGATATAAAGATCCTGGGGGAACCACTTCCCCATAAGGATGATGAGCAGCGGTTTGATTTTGAGAAGGACAAGGAGTTCCTGTTCCAGTTTGACCTGGGACTGGCCCCCGGGCTGCAGCTGGAAGTAACCTCCAAAGACAAGGTTCCCTTTTATTCCATCAAGGTAGATAAGAAGCAGGAGGATGAATATGCCGACTCACTCCTGGGACGTTTCGGGGAGTTCAGTGCAGTGGAGCAGGCAGGGGGTGATGAGCTTGTAAAAGGGACACTGGTCAAGACTGACAAGGAGGGCAATGAGGTGGAGAACGGGATCAGGGTGGAAAATGTCTCCATGTCGCTGGACATGATGAAGGATGACGACCAGAAGGTACTATTCAGCGGTGCCAGGGGAGGCGATGAAGTGGTGTTTGATGTGAAAAAGGCCTATCCCAACGATACAGAGGTGGCATCCATGCTGCGTATAGACAAGGACAGAAGTGGCCATGCTTGAGGGGTCCTTTAAGTGTGTGATCGATGAGGTCATGAAGTTTGAGAAGGCGGTGATCGGACAGGAGTTCTTTGACAAAGTGTATGGCGAAGGGGTGGTGAAATCGGAAGAGGAATTCCGTGAGCGGGTCCGTGAAGAGATCAAATCCAACTACGAACAGGAAAGTGAATACCGGTTTATGGTGGATGCCCGGGATGCATTGATCAAAAAGGCAAAAATCGGACTTCCTGTTGAGTTCCTGAAGCGCTGGATGGTGGAAGCCAACGAGAATATCACCGAAGAGCAGGTGGAAACAGATTTTGAAAAATATGAAGATGATTTCCGCTGGCAGCTGATCAAGGAACATCTTTTGAAGCAGCAGGAGATCAAAGTTTCGGCGGAAGAAGCGCTGGAAATGGCCAAGGGCATGGCATTGAAGCAATATATGCAGTACGGTATCTCCAATGTGCCGGACGACTACCTTGAGAACTATGCCAAGGAGATGCTTTCAAAACCGGAAGAGTCAAGAAAGATCTATGACCAGAAGGCAGAGGAGAAGCTGATTGCCCATATTAAATCGACAGTGACTGTCAATGACAAAGAGGTAAGTTCGGAGAAGTTCCGTAAATTGTACGAAAAATAATAAAGCAGATACCTATGAACCAGCAGGATGATTTTAAGAAGTATGCCACGAAGCATTTGGGCATCAACAGCATGACACTCCACCAGTTTACTTCGCAGTATAACAGCTATATCTCACCCACCATTATTGAGGAGCGCCAGCTGAATGTGGCATCCATGGATGTGTTTTCCAGGCTGATGATGGACCGGATCATCTTCCTGGGTGCACCCATTGATGATTATGTGGCCAACATCATCCAGGCGCAGCTGCTCTACCTGGACTCGGCCGATCCCTCCAAGGATATCCAGGTATATTTCAATACTCCCGGTGGAGGTGTACATGCCGGGCTGGGGATCTATGATACCATGCAGTATACATCCTGTGATGTGGCCACCATCTGCACAGGTATGGCAGCTTCCATGGGGGCTGTTCTACTGGCCGCAGGGACTGCCGGAAAGCGCTCTGCACTCAGGCACAGCCGGGTGATGATCCACCAGCCCATGGGAGGAACCCAGGGACAGGCTTCGGATATTGAGATCACCACCAAGCTGATCCTGGATATGAAAAAGGAACTCTATGCCATCATTGCTGCGCATTCAGGGAAAACCATTGACCAGGTAGAGAAGGACGGGGACAGGGATTTCTGGATGACAGCTGATGAAGCCAAGGAGTATGGAATGATTGATGAAGTTTTGATCAGAACCAAAGACAAGAAATAACATGGACCGTTGTTCATTTTGCGGCAGGGAGAAGAAGGATACCAACCTTCTGATCGCCGGTATCTCAGGACACATCTGCGACCGCTGTATCGAACAGGCCTACAGCATTGTCCAGGAAGAACTGGGCGTGCACGGGGAGTTTGATATGGGGCAGATCCAGCTGTTGAAACCCTTTGAGATCAAGAGTTTCCTGGACCTCTATGTGATCGGCCAGGAAGAGGCCAAGAAATACATTTCCGTGGCTGTGTACAACCATTACAAACGGTTGATGCAGCAGGACAGCAAGGAGGAGGTGGAAATTGAAAAATCCAACATCATCCTGGTGGGCGAGACCGGCACGGGGAAGACCCTGCTGGCAAGGACCATCGCAAGGATGCTCCATGTTCCATTTACCATTGTGGATGCCACGGTGCTTACCGAGGCCGGTTACGTGGGCGAGGATATCGAAAGCGTTCTGACCAGGCTGTTGCAGGTGGCCGATTACAATGTGGAGGCCGCCGAAAAGGGCATTGTTTTCATAGATGAGATTGATAAGATCGCCCGTAAGAGCGACAATCCATCCATTACCAGGGATGTGTCCGGGGAGGGTGTTCAGCAGGGCCTGCTGAAACTGCTTGAAGGGTCCATCATCAATGTGCCCCCGCAGGGGGGAGGAAACACCCCGACCAGAAGATGATCCCGGTGAATACCAGGAATATCCTGTTCATCTGCGGTGGAGCTTTTGACGGCATCGAAAACAAAATTGCCAACCGGCTGAACACCCAGGTGGTTGGTTACAATGCTGCCAAGCATGCCGACCGGATTGACAAGAGCAACCTGCTCCAGTATGTGGCGCCCCAGGACCTGAAGTCCTTCGGGATGATCCCGGAGATCATCGGACGGTTGCCTGTGCTTACCTACCTGAGTCCACTGGATGAGAAGGCGCTTCGCAGGATCCTGACAGAGCCGAGGAATGCCATTATCAAGCAGTATGAGAAACTGTTCGAAATGGATGGGATCAAACTCACCTGGGATGAGAAGGTACTGGATTACATTGTCCAGAAGGCCCTTGAATTCAAGCTGGGGGCCAGGGGGCTGCGATCCATCTGTGAGGCCATCATGATGGATGCCATGTTTGAGCTGCCCTCCAAGGAGGATACGGAGAAATGACCATCGGGATCAAATATGCCAGGGAGAAGCTGGAGAAGGCCAACCTGAAGCGACTCAGGGCCGCCTGATGAGATCACCCCGTACCGTTGCATATCTGAGTGTCATCCTGGCGATGATCTTCTGGGGATTTACCTTTGTCCTCTATAAGTTTGCCAACGAATCTTTCCGGCCGGTGACCATCGTTTTCCTCCGGCTCTTTGTCTCCATTTTCTTTCTGTTCGGATTCGCCCTGCTGTTCCGCAGGCTGGGAAGGATCAGGAAGAAGGACCAGAAATGGTTCCTGCTCATGGCCCTTTTCGAACCCTTTTTCTATTTCCTGGGGGAAGCCAACGGGATGACCCTGGTAACCGCCAACTGTGGGAGCGGTCATCATATCCACCATCCCGCTGATTGTGCCCTTCGGGGCCTACTACCTTTTCAGGGAAAAGCTGACCAGGCTGAACTACCTGGGGCTGGTCATCTCCTTTGCCGGGGTGCTGTTGGTCATACTGAACAGGAGCGGGGGTACCACCACCGATCCAAAAGGCATCCTGCTGATGTTTGTGGCTGTTGTATCGGCCGTTGGATATACCATGGTGGTGAGGAAACTGGTGAGTGATTACAATCCCATCACCATCACTGCCTATCAGAGCCTCTATGGACTGATCATGTTCCTGCCCCTTTTCCTTTTCATGGAGGTCCCCAAGCTTGACTGGATCTGTCTCAACATCCAGCCTGCTGGCAGTGCTCTACCTGGGGGTGTTTGGATCCGGGATCTGTTTCATCCTGCTGACCATCGGGATCCGGGAACTGGGTGCGGCCAGGGCCAATATTTTCGCCAACATTGTGCCGGTGGTAGCTGCCATGGTATCATTCTGGCTGCTGAAGGAATCCATGCCCATTGTGAAGATCCTGGGTATCGGGGTGACCATCATGGGACTGCTGATGTCACAGGTAAGTAGTATTAACTGGAAAATGCCCGGAAGAAAAGGAGGCTTCCGGCATCCTCCCTATTCCTGAAAGCCATGGCCAGGTGCATGTTTATTGTTCAGGGTGAAGGGAGGGGCCACCTGTCACAGGCACTGGCCCTCAGGGAACACCTGGCAGAAGCAGGTCATACGGTGGAAAAGGTATTTGTGGGATGTAGTGGCCGGAGATCACTGCCGGATTATTTCCTGGAAGGGTTCAGGGAGCAGCCTGAATGTTTTGCCAGCCCCTATTTTCTGCACACACCCAATAAAAAGGGGATATACGTGGGGAGAACCATCCTGTTCAACCTCCTGAGAGCTCCCCGGTATATCTGTGCAGTCAAACGGTTAAGGAGGGAGATCGGGACCCTGGGGCCGGATGTGGTATTCAATTTTTATGACGGGATCGGGGCACTTGCACTGAAAAGGGGCATCCCCCCGGTGAAACGAATGGGTATCGGCCACCACTTTTTCCTCCACCTGGACGGATACCGGTGCAATGGCGGCAATCCGCTGCACAAATGGTTCCTGGGATTTCACACCCGGCTTGTCATGAGGTCCTGCGACCAGGTTCTGGCACTCTCCTTCAGGGAGTCTCCTGGCAGCGAACGGATCAGCGTGGTCCCTCCCCTTGTGAGGAGGAGCTTCCGGGAGTCAGGGCACAAGCCCGGGAACAGGTACCTGGTCTACCTGCTGCAGGAGGGATTTGTCACTGACCTGATTGCCCTGGCCAGGAATGATCCCTCTTTCAGGGCTGACCTGTTTTCAGACCTGCCTGCCGGCACCCGGGTTCCGGAGGGGATCTGCCTTCATCCATTCAGCGACAAGCTTTTCCGGGAAAAGATGGCAAGCTGTAAGGGCCTGATTACCACCGCAGGATTCGATACGGTGGCGGAAGCGGCATATGCCGGGATACCCCTGGGCGTGGTCCCTGTGAGGAACCACTTTGAGCAGCGCTGCAACAGCGTGGATGCGGAGCAGAACGGGATCGGAAAGGTGCTTGACGGGATCCATACGGCTTCGCTGAAAAAGCTGGAAAAGGCCGGGAACAAAGGCTACCGGGAGTGGGTGGATTCGGCCGGAGAGCGGATTATTAAAATGATGGAAGCATAATATCCATGGGGTTTCCGGCGTTTAAAAAGAATATGAGAAAAGGTCTGATCATCGTGGGGATACTGGTGGTGGCGCCGCTCCTTTTGAAGGCACAAAAAGGAGGGGAATCCACCTACAGTTTTCTTGGCCTGACCAATTCGGCCAGGGTGGCGGCCCTGGGGGGGAGGTGGTATCCCTGGTAGATGATGATATCAACCTGGTGTTCCACAATCCGGCCCTGCTTACACCCGGGATGCACAGCCACCTGACCCTTAATTATGTGAATTATTTTGCGGGGGTCAATTTCGGATACGCATCCTACGGGCACCACAAGGAAGGATGGGGAACCTTTGCCGCCGGGATCCACTATGTGAACTACGGGACCTTTGATCAGACCGATGAATTCGGCCAGGTACTGGGTACATTCCGGGCTTCGGAATATGCGCTGAACCTGGTCTACTCAAGGTCCATCATCGACACCTTCCTGACGGCCGGGATCAACCTGAAACCCATTTATTCCTCATTCGAACAGCTATTCCTCCCTGGGGATCGCATTCGATGCAGGTGTAACCTACCATAACCCGAGGACGCTTACATCGCTGGGACTGGTGGCCAAGAACGTGGGATTACAGATCACCTCTTATACCGGGAACAGGGAGAACATCCCCTTCGAACTTCAGTTCGGGATCACCCAGGGGCTGGCCCATGCACCCTTCAGGTTTAACATCACCTACCAGAACCTTGAGCGGTGGGACCTGACCTATAACCTGCCGGATTCGGATGAACTCAATCCCTTTGAAGCGGTGCCGGAGCAGAGCAGTTTTGATCTGTTCGGGGACAAGCTGATGCGGCACCTGGTGTTCGGTGTGGAGTTCCTGATCAAAGACAGGTTCCACCTGGACCTGGGGTACAACTACAAGCGAAGGCAGGAGATGAAAGTTAATGCCAGGCCCGGACTTGTGGGATTTTCCTGGGGATTCGGACTGAGGATCTCCAAGTTCCATATTGCCTATGGACGCTCCTCCTATCACCTGGCAGGGGGGACAAACCATTTTTCACTGACCACCAACCTTTCAGCATTCTATAAAAAACCATGAAGATCATCATTGCACTGGACGGTCATTCCTCCTGCGGGAAGAGCACCTATGCCAAACGGATCGCAGCAGAGTTGGGATACGCATACATCGATACCGGGGCCATGTACAGGGCGGTTACCCTGGCCTGCATGGAGGCAGGACTTTTTGACGGAACAGATGCCCCTCCTGTGGAGGCAGTAGAGGCACAGCTGGCCCATGTTGTCCTTGACCTCCGGTACAACCATGCCCGGCAGCGGACCGAGATCTTCCTCAATGAGGTGATGGTGGAGGACAGGATCAGGAGCCTGGAGGTATCGGACCATGTGAGTTTTATTGCGGCCATTCCGGCAGTACGCAGAAAGATGGTGGAATACCAGCGCAGGCTTGGTGACGGGAAGGGAGTGGTGATGGATGGCAGGGACATTGGTACCGTGGTCTTTCCGGATGCAGAACTGAAGATCTTCCTGACCGCCTCGGAGGAGGTCAGGGCCATGCGGCGCTACAAGGAACTGGTGGAGAAAGGGATGCCGGCAGACCTGGAGGAGGTCAGGCAGAATATCCGGAAACGGGATCACATCGATTCCAACCGGGAAGACAGTCCCCTGAAACAGGCGGATGACGCTATTGTACTGGACAACAGTGAAATAACTGTTGATCAGCAGATGGAGTGGTTCCGGGAGAACTACCTGAATATAACAAAGAATCCTGATGGTGGTAGAGATTGATCCGGGGGCCGGTTTTTGTTTCGGAGTGGACCAGATTATCAAAACAGCCGAGTCCAGGCTGAAACGGGGAGAACCGGTGTATGGTCTCGGGGAGATGGTACACAACCAGGGAGAGGTGGACCGCCTGAGGAACCAGGGACTGAAAACAGTCACCCATGAAGAGATTCCCGGATTATCATCCGGAACGCTCCTGTTCCGGGCCCATGGGGAACCACCTTCCACCTATGCTGTTGCAGCCTCAAGGCCGGTTGAAGTGATCGATGGGACCTGTCCCATCGTTCTGAAACTGCAGGAAAAGATCAGGAAAAGGTATGAGGCCATGGACCACCGGAAAGAGCAGCTGGTGATCTTTGGAAACCGGGACCATCCTGAGACCATCGGGTTGATGGGCCAGGTGGGCGGTGACGCAGTGGTGATCAGTTCCCCGGAAGAGATTTCAATGGTGGATCCCCTGAGAGGGATTCACCTGTTTTCGCAAACCACCATGGATCCGGACCGGTTCAGGGAGGTGGAGGAGGGATTGAAATCCCACCTCCAGGTAAGTGAAAGCACCGGTTTCAGGTCCGATTGTACCATCTGTGGCCAGATGAAAAAGCGCAAACCCGGACTTTCCGCATTTGCCAGGCAACACGATGTCATCGTTTTTCTCAGCGGGAAGAACTCCTCCAACGGGAAGATGCTTTACGGGTTCTGCCGTTCCATCAACCCGGAAACACACTGGATCTCCGGTCCGGGGGAGCTGGACCCTGAATGGTTCCGTGGTGCAGCATCCGTCGGGGTAAGTGGTGCAACATCCACCTCCAGGGAGCAATTGGAAACTGTCAGTAAAGCAGTAAAAAAGTTAGTCTCTTCTTAATACATTTTTCCCTATTTTTGCCTCAATATATACCTGATTCTTATGGGAAAAATTAAAAGGGTAGGCGTACTTACATCCGGTGGTGATGCTCCTGGAATGAATGCGGCCATCAGGGCTGTTACCCGGACGGCCATCTATTACGGACTGGAAGTAACCGGGATCCGCCACGGGTACCATGGCATGATCCACAACCATTTTGTAAACCTCAAGGCACACAGTGTCAGTGACATTCTGGACAAGGGGGGGACCATCCTGAAAACTGCCCGGAGCAAGGAATTCATGGAGGCAGAGGGCCGGAAGCATGGCCTATGACAACATCAAAGAGGCCGGGATTGATGCAGTTGTAGTGATCGGGGGAGATGGTTCCCTGACCGGTGCCAGGGTGTTTTGTGACGAATATTTTGATATTCCTTTCATTGGGATTGCCCGGAACCATCGACAACGATATATACGGAACTGATTATACCATCGGTTATGATACGGCCTTGAATACGGTAGTTGAAGCCGTGGATAAGATCAGGGATACTGCCGGCAGTCACAACCGCCTTTTTTTCATTGAGGTCATGGGAAGAGATGCTGGTTTTATCGCCCTTCACAGCGGAATTGCCTGTGGCGCTGAGGCGATCCTGATCCCCGAGGTCCATGGACAGGTCGAGAACCTGAAGGACTACCTGGAAAAGGGTTTCAAGAGAAAGAAGTCCAGCAACATCATCATCGTGGCTGAAGGAGACGAAGAGGGGGGTGCGTTTGCCATTGCAGAAAAGGTAAAGGAGGACTTCAAGGATTATGATACCAGGGTATCGGTGCTGGGCCACATCCAGCGGGGGGGGACACCTTCAGCTTTCGACCGGGTCAGTGCCAGCAAGATGGGTTATGCAGCCATTGAAGCGCTCATGGATGACCAGAAGAGCATCATGGTGGGATTCCACAACAATGAGATTGCCCATGTGCCCTTCAGGAAAGTGATCAAACTGAAGAAGAAAGTTGATCCGGCACAGTTAGAGATGGTGGAAATATTGTCGGTATAAACACTGTTTTTTGCTCCTCGCTTTTTTCGTACATTACCCCATATGTCCGTAGAAGAACGTTTTGCGCAGGTGATTATCCCCCTGGCGGTGGAAGGAACATTTACCTATGCTGTTCCGGAGTCCCTGCGGGATCAGGTCAGCCCCGGGTGCCGGGTGCTGGTCCCCTTCGGGAAGAAGAGGATCTATAGTGCGGTGGTCCATTCCCTGACAACCTCTGCCCCTGCAGGCTTCACGCCGAAACGTATCACCGAGGTTCTGGATCAAACCCCCTATATACTGGAACACCAGTTGCAGCTATGGGACTGGATGGCTTCCTACTATATGTGCAACCTGGGTGAGGTTATGCGGGCAGCGCTTCCTTCGGGACTGAGGCCTGAAAGTGAGTCGAAGGTAAGGGTCAGTGCCGGCTACAGGGATGACGGGACCCTTGATGGGCATGAGCGCCTCCTGCTGGAGGTGGTGAAGGACCAGGGAGAGGTGACCATGGGGGAGCTGGAAATGACCGGGATATCCGAAAGGCCCCTCAAAGTGCTGAAACAGCTGGTGGATAAAGGGGCTGTGGAGATCAATGAATTCGTGAGGACACTGATCCGTAAAAGGACCAGTTCATATATCAGGCTTTCCGGATCCCGGGAAGGAGAGAATGCCATTCATGACATCCTTGACAACCTGGCCCGGGCCCCGAAACAGAAGGCCTTGATGGAGCGGTATCTCCACATGTCAGGCATCGAGGGTACGGATCAGGCTATACCGGTAATGAAACACCTGTTGATCGAAGGTGCAGGGGATCCCGGGGCATTGTCAGCGCTGTTGAAAAAGGGAATCCTCCAATTGGAGGAGCGCGAAGAGATGAACAAAGAGGAGAGCCCGGATCCGGAATCATTGCGAAAACCTTTCAAGCTGAACCGCGAGCAGGATCAGGCCCTGAGGGAGATACGGACACTCTTCCTGCAACAACAGTCAGTGCTGTTGCACGGGGTTACTTCCAGCGGAAAGACAGAACTTTATATCCACCTGGTCTTGAACAGCTGGAACAGGGTAAACAGGTCCTTTACCTGTTGCCAGAGATCGCCCTTACCACCCAGATCATCGAGCGCATCCGGCGGGTATTCGGGAAGAGGGTGGGTGTATTTCATTCCCGCTTCAGCGATTCACAAAGGGTTCATGTTTACAGGAACCTGCTGGGGCTATACCGACGAGGAGCCCTATGGTGTGGTCATCGGGGTCCGTTCCGCCATCTTTCTTCCATTCCGGGATCTGGGACTGGTGATCATCGACGAAGAACATGAGAACACATATAAGCAGCACGATCCGGCACCCAGGTACCATGCCAGGGATTCGGCCCAGGTGCTGGCACTGTTCCAGGGAGCCAGGGTGTTGATGGGAACGGCTACGCCCTCGTTCGAATCGCTCCATAATGCCAGGACCGGAAAATACGGCCTGGTCTCCATTCATGGCCGTTTCGGGGATGTGGAGAAGCCGGAGATTATCCTGGCCAATACCAGGGAGGCTACCCACAGGAAGCAAATGGTTTCACACTTCACGCCACTTTTACTGGAGGGCATCAGGGAGTGCACTGGAGGCCGGGGAGCAGGTGATCCTGTTCCAGAACCGACGGGGATATTCCCATTACATCGTTTGCAACGATTGCGGGGAGATTCCAAAATGCCACCGGTGTGATGTGAGCCTGACATACCACCGGACCAGCAGGAAACTTGAATGCCACTATTGCGGACATAAGGAGAACATGCCCCATGTGCTGTCCCTCCTGTGCAGGGACCAACATGACCATGAAGGGATTCGGGACCGAAAAGATCGAGGATGAGATTGCCCTGGTTTTCGAGGGGATCAGGGTAGGCCGGCTGGATACGGATACTGCCCGTTCGGCCAGGGGATACTGCAAAAGTGATCGGGGATTTTGAAAAGGGCAGGCTGGATGTGTTGATCGGAACCCAGATGATTTCCAAAGGCCTGGATTTTGAGAATGTGAGCCTTGTGGGAGTCCTGGATGCAGACAGCATGCTCCATTTCCCCGATTTCAGGGCGTTCGAACGCTGTTTCCAGCTCATATCCCAGGTGAGTGGCCGGGCCGGCAGAAGGAACAAAAGGGGCAGGGTGATCATCCAGACCATGGACCCGGAACACCCGGTCATCCGGCAGATCTACCAGGATGATTACGAAGGCATGTTCGCCGAGCAGATGGAGGAGCGGCAGCTATTCGGGTATCCCCCCTTCACCAGGATGATCCGGATCTCCTTCAGGCACAGGATCCCTTCCATCCTGGACGGGGCAACAGACCTGGTGGCAAGGGAACTGAAAGAGATCTTCTCCTCGAGGGTGTTCGGTCCCCAGTATCCCCCGGTGAGAAAGGTGCACAACACTTTCATCAAGCAGATCATCCTGAAAATCGAGAGGGCTGCCTCCTATGAAAGGGCCAGGGAGTTGCTTGGCGGGGTGCTCGGAAGCACCATGAATAATGAAGTATACAGGTCGATCCGTATCTCCGTGGATGTGGACCCCTATTGAGTTTAAAATCCTATATTTGCCCAGATTTTGCCAGCGCCATGTTCAGAATCACAGATTTCCATTCACTATTCGAGAAGTTCCTCAACCAGAAAGTACTGATCATCGGAGATGTGATGATCGACACCTACCTCTGGGGCAATGTGGGAAGGGTATCCCCTGAAGCCCCTGTGCCTATTGTTTCGGGAGTCATTGAAGAAAACAGGCTGGGAGGTGCTGCTAACGTGGCACTGAATGTGAAGGCCATGGGCGCTGTACCCATCCTCTGTTCTGTCATTGGGGATGATGAGCGGGGCAGGCTCTTCCTGGAACTGATGGAAGAACAGACCCTGTCTGACATCGGACTGGTGGTGGATGATCACCGGGTGACCACCCAGAAGACCAGGATCATCAGTGGCAACCAGCACCTGCTCCGGGTTGACGAGGAGATGGACCTGTTCCTTTCCAGGCGGATTCAGGACCAGTTTCTTGAGCTGATCAACAACCTGCTGGAAAGCGGAGGCATCGATGCCATGATCCTCCAGGATTATGACAAGGGGGTGTTGGCCCCAAGGGTGATCTCTGAGCTGATCACTGCAGCAGAACGGGTGGCTGTTCCGGTGCTGGTGGACCCGAAATTCAGGAGTTTCAACCTCTACAGGAAGATCAGGCTATTCAAACCCAACTATAAAGAGCTCTTGCGTGGTATGAACGTGGATGTGCAGAAGCATGACATAGAAAAGCTGGCCGAGGAGATCGCCAGGTACCAGGAGGAACAGCAGATTGAAACGTTGCTGGTCACCCTCAGCGAGCAGGGTATCCTCACCTCCCGTAAAGGGAAACTATGCGCATATTCCTGCAGTTGCCAGGGATATTGCCGATGTATCAGGGGCCGGGGATACGGTGATCAGTGTGGCGGCACTCTGCCTGATCGCCGGACTGGATGATCCGGAAACGGCAGCCATTTCCAACCTGGCCGGTGGCCAGGTGTGTGAACACGCTGGCGTGGTCCCGGTGGATTACGAAAAGTTACTGGCAGAGTGCCTGCATCACTTTAAAAGTCCATAAAGTTTTGGTACTTTTGCACACCGGATCAGCAACACAGATCCAATCGGGGTATAGCGCAGCCCGGTAGCGCGCTTCGTTCGGGACGAAGAGGTCGTGGGTTCAAATCCCGCTACCCCGACATATCAGGACATCTTCTTTTAGTCGGGAGGGTGTCCTTTTTTTTCCAGCCCAACCGTCTAATCCTACCCCCGCTTCGATCCCTTGCCGGCTGCGATATTCAGAGACCAACTTTAATGGCAAAGGCACATCAAGATGGACCTTCCTGTCCAGCAAGCAGCGGTTCGACCCGATTTTTCTGATTAAGTATTTGATCTCGGAGAGATTCTGCGAGGAAGCCAACTTTCCGGCCTGCTGAGCAGCCTCCAGCCACTCCCTGACCGGTTCGACCCAGACCAAACCCTTTTTCCCAAAATCATCCAGCCGTTCCTGAAGTTCAACCTTCTTCTTCACATACTCATTCTTCTTTTTCAGGAACGGTTCCTTTTCAATCAAGCCATCCAGGTAGGTGGTGATCAGTTTATCGATCTTTGCATCAAGCTCTTTGACCCGGTGTTCGAGATTTTGGGAAAAAGAGTTTTGCTCCTTCCCTCTTTTCGCTTCATGCCCTCCATTTCAGCCCTTATGATTTCAGCCCAGTGATCAGGAAGTGCGAAGACCTCCAGCTTCGCCTTTAATTGTTTTGTGAGTGAATTGCTATTGACATAAGGCTGATTACAGCGGCCACGTTTCTTTGAACAGCGGTAATATATATACTTCCCTGCCTTGGCATACTGGGCTGTAATCATGCAACCGCACTCCCCGCACTCGAATAGACCAGTGAGGGGGAAGTTGTGTCCATCTTTGGACCTTCGGGGTTTAGACCGGCGTTTCAATTCCTTCTGAACCCCATCCCACACCTCCTTCCGCACAATGGGCTGAAATGTCCCTTTGTGCAGCTCACCATTATAGGGGATCAGACCAATGTAAACAGGATTTTTAAGCATTTTGTGCACTATCCCTTTCACAAGTGGTTTCCCCACGCTGCTCATCAGTCCTAAAAAATGCAGGCGGTGCCGCAACGATTCGAGAGAGTGCTTACCCTCTGCGAACTCCTTAAAGCCCTGATTCAGGATCCTTGATTTGACAGGATCGGGTTCAATATTCCTGGTAAGTGGATTGTTTACGTAGCCAATCGGGGCCCTGGTGGCCCATTCTCCCCGCCTGATTTTTTGGCGAATCCCCCTGCGCACATTTTCCGACAGATTATCGCTGTAATATTTGGACTGGCCGAAAGCCACCTGCAACATAAATAAACCTTGCGGTGTGGGCTCGAACCAGAATGTGGGGAACTTCAGTGAGATGATCTTTCCGATATCGATCAGATAAATGATCTGCCCCCCATCCACACTGTTCCTGGCGAGCCGGTCGGGATGCCAGGCAATGATCCCAACAGGGTCCTTTTTCTTATAAATCGCGGAGATCATCTCATTGAATACAGGCCGTCCAGGCTTTTTAGCGCTTTTGCTTTCCTCATAAATCCTGTCAATTTCCAGGCCCTCCCTCCGGGCAAATTCATTTATCTCTGCCAGCTGTGCTTCCATGGACATTACCTGGCGCTCTTCGTCCTCGATCGATTTCCTGATATATACGAAGTATTTCATACCGCAAGCTTTATTTATTTCTCTGTTCCGATAGTCACGCTCCCCAGATTCGTTAAAAGCTGGCTCATTATTATATGTGCTCCACCCTGTACCCCTCTTTATCGCACATTATTAGACTTTGTCACGGTTTTCGCCCAACCCTTCATTTGCACTTTGCTTTTTGCATTGGTTTGATAAGCATGTCTAAGGTATGCAAAAGCAAAGAGCAAATCCAGCCCCTCAAAGCAAAAACCTGTGCCAAAATCTAATAGCCCCCCTTCTGTGGGCAAAAGCTTTCAGCATCCCCTCTCAGATTTTGTCATATTTTTTGTGCTATTCCATTTTATCCCCAAGAAAAGATTGTGGGAAGAGTCTTCTATTCTATTACAACAAATACGTTATTGAATAATAAGAACCGATAAATAGAATTCAGCTTAAGCATCCTCCTAAGAAAAAATCAAAAAATCCGCCAAAATCTATTCCGGGAATGTTTCAGCATTTGCCCACTCTTTGCCGGTAAGCATAAAAGCAAATTCACAAGTGTATTATCAATTGATATGTTGGTGTTCAGTTTGCTTTTATCCTTACCGACCCCCCGGCCACCACTCAAAAGTGTTGAGAAAAATCGACCACAACCGCACTATGCTGGACAGGGAGGTCCATTTTCAGGTGCCTCTGCCGTTTAAATGGATCTCTGAATACCGCAGCCGGAACGAGATCGGAGCGGGGGTGTGACAAACCGGTGGGGCTGGAAAAGAAAAGGACACCCTCCGAATAAAAGAAGATGTCCTGATATGTCGGGAACTCTTAAACGAAGTTCGAACTTTTTACGAGCATGAAATGACCAACCAGGGTGATGAGCCTCTCAAAAGGTGAAGCCTTATTCCTCCCGGCATTTCCTACTTGATGGTTCAATCCTTTGTGTTGCGAGAATTTTGCATAGTATCGATCTTCCGATCCGGGCCTGGATGGGAAATTCCAGTGTATGTAAGCATCGTATTCCGTAATCCACAGGGTGCACATTCCAACCGCAGTGAGCACCCACGACCAGTTGTAAATGAACAATTAGTTTTTGATAGATTTGAAGAATATGTTTCTGCCTGAATTAATGTTGGTTATCATCTGGAATCGAGTGCTCAATAATTCTTGTATATAATAAGTTCGAACTTATTATATACAGGAATTAACCAACTCTGGTGATAAGTTTCTCGTTGGGTGAGACCATTAGTGCCCTGCGAAGCAGGGCAGGCGGGGCGGCAGGGGGTCTGGGGGGCATGCCGCCCCGTCCTGTTCGATTATTCTTTTATCCTCTTTGAACTTTTAGTTTAATTAGAATTTCTTGATATTGATCCGGTCCCGGTGATAATTAAAAAAGCAGTCAAACCTGAGCAGCTTCCTGTTGGATGAAATGATTGCATTTCTGCCCTACAGTGAGGAATATCACTCCAGCAAATCTGCATATAAATTTTTATGGGGTATCCAATCAATACCCGTGATTTTCTTTTATAATGTAGTCGTACGTTACTGGTTCTGTAACAACAGCCTGTTCAAGCATTCGCATAAATAAAAGCCCTCTACTGTTTGATGTTCTTCTATTGTATCGGAATACGTACTCGTCAAGGTAATATCCTAGCTTATTCTTATTCAAATAGCTCTGATGTGTTCCAAGCAGCCACCTTTTCAATAAAGAGGCAACGCGGTGCACATTAGGTAATATTTCTTCATCTTCTTCATTTACCACTGATTTTGATACTTTGTGTACGTAGCCCAATTCTTCTAATTCTGAATAGCTTGGCCATCCATCAGTA
>CAWCAK010000014.1:0-19136 GCA_963793455.1 uncultured Bacteroidota bacterium | reverse complement strand
TTTGCCAGAACTGGGATATCAGTCATAAAGGCTCAGGGGCAGATTGTGAGATTGAGGACTTGGCAGACATGATGCTGCAGCTCCAGGAGAAGGGGTGCAGCAACATTAACATTGTCACTCCAACCCACTTCTCACCCCACACGGTCCTTGCCCTTGACCTGGCTGCTGAACAGGGCCTGCGCCTGCCACTGGTTTACAACACCTGCGGCTGGGAGCGGCCTGAGATCCTGGCTTTGATGGATGGCATTGTGGATATCTACCTGGCCGATTTTAAGTACATGGACGGCGGGATGGCAGCACGCTATACGATGGCAGCAACACCGGACACTGGAGGATTGGCAGGAAGGGGTGATCCGGCCAGCTACCCGGAGATTACGCGCAGGGCCCTGATTGAAATGAACCGCCAGGTGGGTGTGGCACGTGCCGGAGACGAACGGACTGGTGTACCGGGGACTGATGATCCGGCACCTGGTGATGCCTGGAGGGGTATCCGGGTCAATAGAGGCCATGCAGTGGATCGCTGAGTTCCTCCCGAAAGATACCTTCGTGAATATCATGATCCAGTACCGCCCGGCTTACCGGGCGCATCTATTCCCCGAAATTGACACCTATGTCTCACGGGAAGAGTACCGGTCTATCGTAGAAAAAGCCCGCGCGTGCGGGCTTTCCAATCTCGATGTTGATATCTGATACCTTGATATTACGCGAAAGCCAGGCCCTATTTCCAATCATAGGGTGTCACCTGGTAGACGTAGTAGTTGAGCCAGTTGGAGAAGAGGAGGCTGGCATGGGCCCTCCAGCGGATCACAGGTTCCCTGGCAGGATCGTTTTCGGGGAAATAGTTCCGGGGAATGGCGGTTCCCACTCCTCTCTTCTTGTCCCTTTCATATTCATCCTTCAATGTGAGTGGGTTGTATTCCAGATGCCCGGAGATAAAGACCTGCCTGTTGTCTTTGGACAGTACGATGTTGGAGCCCACTTCCGGCGACCAGGCCAGGAGAACAAGGTCCGGATGGTTCTTGACATCTTCCAGCCGGTTCTCGGTGTACCTGGAATGGGGGGCGGGGAAGATGTCGTCGAATCCCCTGACCAGGTGGTGTTTCCGGTCAGTGATCCGGTGGTCGAATATGCCAAAGGCCTTCTCCGGGAGGGGGTATTTCTGAAGGCCGTAATGGTGGTACAGTCCCGCCTGTGCCCCCCAGCAGATGTGCATGGTGCTGGAGACATTGGTCTTGCTCCATTCCATCACTTCACACAGCTTATCCCAGTAGTCCACCTCCTCGAATTCAAGATGCTCCACCGGGGCCCCGGTGATGATCAGGCCGTCATACCGGCAGTGTTTGATCTCATCAAAGGTCTTGTAGAAAACCTCCATGTGTTCACGGGGTGTGTTCTTCGATTCATGCACATCCATGTAGAGCAGGTCCAGCTCCACTTGGAGGGCGGTATTGGCGAGGGCTCGGAGCAGGTCGGTCTCGGTCACCATCTTCACCGGCATCAGGTTCAGCAGCGCGATGCGCAGCGGCCGGATGTCCTGGTGCAGGGCCCGGTTCTCCTCCATGATAAAGATGTTCTCCCTTTTCAGATCCTCAACGGCAGGCAGGTTGGTGGGGACATTGATGGGCATGATTGTGATTTTCCTTTAATAACTCAAAAAAGGGCTTTTTGTTTGAAGGTGAACAAATTAGTTGACCAATTATTTACAATATGAAACCATAAAATGGATGTTGTTTTTTAATTTTCCCATATTAACGGAACTTCAATAATCGTATTTATTATGAGAATATTTTGCAGGATCTTAGGAAAATGCTGGATATATATTGCAGGATTCGCTTCCCTGTTATGGTTTCTCATCCGGGTCATTCCAAAACCCAGCCGGGCGGCATACCCATGCCAGAGGGCGGCTTTTCCCATTGCATCAGCTTTTCTGATCTGGCTGACAGCGACGCTGTTTTCGTTTAAATTTTTTCAGACGGCTGGCCGGTTGTTCAGAAAGAATTACGCTCTAAGTGCCATCGGCTTGCTGCTGGCAGGCGCACTGTTGCTGGCTGTTTCAAACCTTTTGTTTCCCGCAAGGGACCTTGCTGCATACGCTTTTTCAGCCCATGCTGCGGCACCCGAAATGGTAAGGGATTACTCAGCGGATACAGATCAGTTCATTGATCCGCGGGCCACTGTATCCCTGATAAGTGCTGAAGCAGATGATGTCTTTGCCATTGATAAGGATCGGGTTGAACAGATGGTTCGCGAAGCCATATCATTGGCGGGTGGTTTGGAAGGTATAATCAGCGACGGGAATACCGTTGTTCTGAAACCCAACATGATAGCCACCACCTTCAGGGGAGCAGCTCTGCCCACCGAAGCCAACGGGATGGTTACAGACTGGCGGGTTGTGGCTGCAGTGGCTAAGATGGTCAGGGAGATCAATCCTTCCGGAGAGATCCTGGTGATTGAAGGGACCTCAGATCCCAGTACTGCTCAGGGTTATGAGTTGCTAAAATACACCAGAGAATTCATTCCCGAGGTGGATGCGTTCCTTGCCCTCGAGGAGATCTCAGGAGACTGGAATGACTATGAGTCGGATGAATTGAGATCATTCCTTCTCCCAGCTGAGACCGCTCTTAATCCTGATTTTGTATTGCCCGATGGCAACTCACAGTACTATTACAACAAGCGTTATTTCGAGGCCGATGTGATCATAAGCCTACCGGTATTAAAAAACCATGAATCGACCGGTGTTACCGGTGCTATTAAGAACATGGGCATTGGGGGTACTCCATCGAATATTTATGGTAATAGCAGGACAGAGAACGGACGCTGGTATGTAATCGACCATAGCGTATCCAAATTGCATCAGTTTATCCATGACTTTTATTACGGTTGTCCTGCTCAATTTGCCGTAATGGATGGAATCCAGGGCTATTCAAACGGCCCAACCTGGAATTACGGTCCACAGATACTCTCAGGACACCAGGAGGGCATGGGAGTGATACTCGCATCAAATGACCCCGTGGCCCTGGATGCCATTGCATCCCTGGTCATGTTCGATGATCCAACCCTGGTGCCGCATCTTGTGCATCTGAACAACAGTTCAATCGGATGTGCTGATCCGATGGCTATCAGGGTGGCCGGAAGCCTGGTTTCAGACTTGAAAAAACCCTTTCGCCATGGATCCCATCTGACCAGGTGTGATTACAGCGATGCCATTGCACCGGAGACTTTCATAGAGCAGTTGAGTATTGAAAATCATCTGCTGAAAATAACCCTTTCCGGTACGGAAGAGCTTTCCAGACTGGATGTTCGGATAGATGGCCAGTATTATCCCCACTTTATCATTGGAGATTTCGGAAACGTTGAAATTGACCTGGGATCATTTGATATAACGGATACACTTATTACCCTGTTTGCACATGATCAGTACATGAATACACGCCGGTTGAATGGCAAAGGGGAAAAGGTATGGGCCGTTGGCCAGGAGAACCGGGAGGCAGTTTCGAATATCTCAGTCTACCCAAATCCAGTCTCCACAGACCTGATGCTAAGGCTTCATACAGGGATGGGGGGTGAATTGAGTTGTTCCCTGTACAGCGTGTCAGGTAAGTTGATAATCAGGCGGCAGCGCATGGTCAATGCCGGTCAGACAGCATTGAAGATGAACCTCACTGAAGTGGAACCCGGTAATTACATCCTGGTGGTATCGTTTGGAGAGGAGCGGTATGCCGTGCGGGTCATGAAGCAATGAGGAAACTCATCTCCCGTAAAAGCATTGTTTTATGAAAGGAAAGAAGGCCATATTCATCGTACCGTTAATCATTGTCATCATCTCGTGTAACAGGGAACCTGAAACATGGGAATTTCACTACCCGGGAGATTCCTTCACCGAAGAGGCGCTGCTGGACCTGCGGTACCTGAATGAGTCCTATGCCGGCGAGCATGGATTTATCGGGCTTTCCGAAGACGGGGAATCCTTTGTGCGGGGTGACGGGGAGCCTATCCGGTTCTGGCCAGTGAACGGGGGAGGATCCACCAGGCGCATGTCGGATGAGGAGCTGGCATGGCATGCCCGGTTCCTGGCCAAGCAGGGGGTGAACATGAACCGGTGGCACGGATCCATCAATCCCTCAGGGAAGGGTACGGACATCTTCGAGATCGATACGGCAGAGGTGGAGGCCATCTGGAGGTGGGTGGCCGCCATGAAAAAGGAGGGGATCTATTCCACCATCTCGCCCTTCTGGGCCCACAACGGGCACATGGGGGGGTGGGTGCCTGAGGAATGGGGCATTGAAGGTTATTCTGGCAATGACGCCCTGTGGGCGGTGATGTATTTCAACGACAGGTTGAAGGAGGCATACAAAAGGTGGGTGCGGTACCTGTATACAGAGATCAATCCCCATACCGGGATCGCATTGAAAGATGACCCGGCGGTGGCCCTGATCCAGGTCAAGAACGAGGACGGGGTGTTCTGGTGGACCATCCAGATGGTCAAACCGGAGTTGAAGAGGATCATATCCCGGAAGTATGCCGGATGGCTGAAAGGGAGGTATGGATCCCTGCAGGAGGCGCTGACTGCATGGGGAGGGGAGTCCATGGAGGGGGACCGGCCGCGGGAAGGCCTCATGGACCTCTACATGGTCTGGGAAATGACCCAGCCGCAGGAAGGGGGAAAAGCCAGGCGCCTGGCAGACCAGGCCGAGTTCATGGCCCGTGAACAGTACAACTTCTACAATGAGATCCATGATTACTACCACAACGAACTGGGATGCCGGCAGCTGGTCAATCCCAATAACTGGAAGACCGCCGATCCGGCCAGGCTCAATGACCTGGAGCGGTGGAGTTATTCGGGTGCGAAGTGCCGGCCGTGAACAGGTATTATGCTCCCGGCCATGCAGGGGAGAACAATGGCTGGAGGATCGACCCGGGCCATTACTACCAGGGCATCTCTGCCCTGAAGCAGCCCCACAAACTGCCGGTGAATGTAAAACAGGTGGCCGGATCGCCCATGATCATCACCGAGAGCGGCTGGAACCTGCCCCACAAATACCAGTCAGAGGCACCGGCACTGATCGCAGCCTACCAGTCCCTCACCGGGCATGATGCCTTCTACTGGTTCTATGTCACATCGAAGGACTACATGGAGTTTCCCTATTTCGAGTTTACCAGGGACAGTGCCGGAATGGTCGCCATGAACCGGTGGACCTGCTCCACCCCGGGCGGGATCACCCAGTTTCCTGCCTATGCACTGATGTACAGGAAAGGATACCTTAAAGAGGGAGAGACCGTGGTCCATGAGCACCGCACCATGGAGGAGCTCTGGAACCTGGAGGTCCCGCTGATCAGCGAAGAGGTCAGTTTCGATCCCAACAGGGACCAGTTGACGGGGGTGAAGACCGAAGCATCTGTGGGCGGGCTTTCTCCTTTGACCTTTCTGACCGGGCCGGTAAAGGTGACCTATGGAAGTGAAAAAGAAGACTATATCAACTCCGGACTGGAAGCACTGATAGATGAAGAAAATGGGAAAGTCAAAAGTGTCACCGGTGAACTGGAGGTGGATTACCGGAGCGGGATCTTTACCTTCAACTCTCCCAAAGCTGCCGGGGTAAGCGGGTTTATCGGCGGGAAAGGCCCTTTTGACCTTGGCGCGGTTGAGATCGTATCGGACAATGATTATGTGACCGTGGGTATGATATCCCTGGATGACCGGCCACTGGATCGGAGCGGAAAGATCCTGGTACAGGCCGGGACCACCTACCGTCCTGCCGGTTGGGAGGAAGTGCCCGAAAAATTCCTGCTGAACGGAGACAGTGTGCAGGGCTACCGGATTGTTGATACCGGTCATATGCCCTGGATGGCTGCTCCCACCATGGTCACTGTCTCCATTGACAATCCGGAGATCAATAAAGCCACCCTGCTGGACCTGGCCGGTTACCCGGCAGAGGAGTTACAAGTCAGGAAGAGATCCTCGGGGATTGAACTGAAGCTGCCCCCGCAAGCCCTCTACGTGGTATTGTCAGGTCAGTAATCCAAACACTCCATACCGATGGGTGATCCGGGTGGGATTTCCGGCAGGTGCTCCAGGTGGATCACCTGGTTACCCATGATCTGATCGATGCAGGCGGTCCTGTAGACCTCATCCAGACCGGTCCCTCTGTGCTCTTCAAGCCAGCTCTTCAGTCCGTTAAGCTGGTCTTTCATTATGGCCCTCACCTGTGGCATGGCTGCCGGATCATTGGCCAGGCTGATCAGGTGGTCGATGGTGATGAAATTAACCGTTTGCCTCACCTCATTTTTGTAATCATCCTTTTCCGCATCGGCAAAGAGGGTTTTGTCGAGCAGCTGCCGGATCACCTCATCGAGCCCGGGAAGCTGCCTGTCCAGTGCTTTCTGGAGCACCAGCCTGTTGGCCCTTTCCGGGTGCAGGAGGAACCGGAGGGTCAGGTTCGCCGAGGCTGAAGGAGGCGCCAGGTAATCGAAGGTGATCCCGGTCCGGTGGTTGAAGGATTCCCTGGTGCGCCCAAACCCGGGTGCCCTGGGCGGGAATAGCTCCAGTTTGTCTTCCGGGATCATCAGTACAGAGGGTTCCAGGGTCAGAAGCACCTTTTCAAGGGCCTTGCGCTGTGTCTCGCCATCAAGTGCTTTATGAGGAACGGAACCGTCCCCTTTGACCGCATAGGTGTAATCCACCCCGCCCACCAGCTTGGTGGCAGCCTCCACCTGGTACCGGTGAAAGAAATAGAGGGGGACAAAAACATCCTCCAGGGTGGAAACCGGTTCTCCGGCCGGGATATTGTCCAGCGAGAAATTGCTGATGGCCAGCGCCCTCACATCCAGGATCTGCTGCAGTTCATCGATGGCAGATGCCCCGTTGTCCCAAAGGTGGGCATGGGGGTGTGCGCCCCCTTCAGCCCGTGCATCCCGGTCTGAGATGTAACGGAGTCCGCGGTCGGCAGCATCTTTCAAGATGGCCTGCAATTCATGGGTTTCATCGCCTTCAATCTCCGAATAGGCATAGGCCACTGTCACCTTGTCCCACTCCCCGATCCCCCGTGCATAGGACCGGTCCAGTTTGATCTCCCCGTCTTTGATGTAAACCAGGGGGTGGGGATAGTCCATCACCGATGAGCGGCCGTTGGTGCTTGCCGTGTAGTTGTGGACGAATCCCAGGGTGTGGCCGATCTCGTGCACAGAAAGCTGTCTGATCCTGGCCAGGGCCAGCTCCATCATGGCCCGGTGGTTCCCATCATCCGTGGCATAAGGGCTGCTTACCAGGGCCTGGGCGATCATAAAATCCTGCCTGACCCTCAGGCTTCCCAGGCTCACATGTCCCTTGATGATCTCCCCCGTACGGGGATCGGTCACCGCGTTGCCGTAGCTCCAGCCACGGGTGGACCGGTGTACCCACTGGATGACGTTGTAACGCACATCCATGGGATCGGCCCCCTCCGGCAACATTTCCACCCGGAAGGCATCTTCGAATCCGATCTCCCGGAAGGCCTCCTCCCACCATCCGGCCCCTTCCAGCAGTGCGCTCCCTACCGGCTCGGGTGTGCCGTTATCCAGGTAATAGACAATGGGCTCTACCGGTTTGCTCACAGCCTGGCCCGGATCCTGCTTCTGAAGCCTGTGCCTGATGATGAACCGCTTCATGACGGATTCATAGACAGGGGTGGCGTAATCGGCATAGGCGATATGGATGCATCCGCTCCCGGGATGGTACTCCCGCGGCGTGTAGTTATCATCGGGAAGCTCCACGAAGGAGTGGTGCAGGTTGACAGTGATGTGCTTCGGATCGGGAGTTACCTCCCAGATGAGCCTTCCCTCAGGCTTACCCGAGAAGGTGAGCATCACATCGAACTCCACGTTCTCAGGGAAAGCTCTGGTCCGGGAAAGTTCCACTGCGGAACGGTCCCGGTCCGGGGAGTAGGATCCCTGCTGATTGAAGGCGAGGACTTCAGCCACCCCGTGGGCATCGGAAAACAGCATGTCGCCCATGTCGATCAGGTACTTTCCTGCCTGTTGGTCCAGGATCTCGAAACCATGGAGAACCGACCTGGCAAATGCCTCATCCACCGCCTTCTTTTCCGGTTTGTGGTCAGTATCCGCCCTGAATTTCAGGTTGGGTTCCACCAGCAGAAGCCTGTCGCCAGCCCGGGTAAAGTATACCACAGCCGATCCCCCGATCTGCCCGCGGTCCAGCCCCAGGTCGTTGTGACCCACCCCGGAACTCAGCGAACCAATATAAAGAAACTCCCGATCGAGCTCTTCCACCACCAGGCAGACCTGGTCCTTCCCGGGATTGTAATAGAAATCGAAAAAGCCCTCAAACTTCTGCATCTCTTCAAGGTCATTGAAAGTCTGGGCAAAGGATGAAACGGCCACCAGCAGGATGGCTATGAAAATGGTGCTCTTTTTCATGTCATGGTTTGTTTGGGATGAAGATAGGGTTATTTGGGAAGATTGCCGGGACCGGACCTGAAAACCAGTTGGAATTTGCTCCCTTTCCCGGGAAGGGAATGCACATGGATCCGGCCCTGGTGCAACCGCATGATGTGCTGGGCAAAACTGAGCCCGATGCCGCTGCCTTTTTCCCGTGTTGAGTAGAAGGGAATGAAGATATGCTCCAGCTGGTCATCCGGGATCCCCGGTCCGTTGTCAGCCACCGCAAGGATGAAGTCATTCCCAATGCTCCGGGCAGACAGGGTCACGGCCGGATTGACTGATCCATCCAGTGCTTCAACGGCATTTTTCACAAGGTTGATCAGCACCTGTTCGATCATCCTTTCATCCATGGAAATGGTCAGTTCCTTGTCATCGCAGTCAATGAAACAATCAATACCCTGCCTGTCGGTCTGTTCTTTGTAAAGCTCCCGGATTCTCCGGAGAAGCTCAAGGGCATTGGTTTCCACAGGTTTGAGTTCCGGGGTCCTGTACAGGTTTGAATAGGCATCCAGGAACCTGGAGAGCCCGGAGGCCCTGCGGTGAATGGTATCCAGACCGGTCCTGATATCCTCTACCTCTTCCTGGTCCAGGGTGTTGATGGGGACCGGTGCCCCTTCCTTCTGCAGCATGTGGGAGAGGTTTCCTGAAATGAGGCTGATGGGACTGACGGAGTTCAGTATTTCGTGCCTGAGGATGCGCATCAGTTTCTGCCATGCCTCCAGTTCGTTCCTGTCGATCTCGCGGCTGATATCCCTGACCGAGACAAGGGTGATCTCCCTGCGGGTGATCCTGAACCGTGAGACAAGGAAAATCAGGTGGTGGGTCTCCCCGTTCAGCTGTATCTTTTTAAGGCATTCCGTTTCGCGGGAAAGGCCCTTTATCCATGCAGGAAGTCCGGGCGAAATTGCTTCCAGCGCTTCCACCTGGCGGAGCTCTTTCTGGTTGAACAGGTCCAGGAATGCCGTGTTGACCAGTTCAACGGCTCCCTCATGGTCAAAGGCGATGATCCCGAAGCTGATGTGATTCACGGTGGCCTTGAAAAACTGGTGTTCTGCTTCCCTGTCGAGCCGGACCAGCCTGAAATTTCGTATGATCTCGTTGAATCCTTTGTGAATGGCACTGAAGTAGGGGTCTTCCCCCTTTTTTGAGAACTGCAGTGTGGGATCTTCGTTCCTCAGGGCAAGGATCAGCCGCAGCAGGTCTCTCCTGATCCGGATCATGTACCAGACCAGGAATGCTGATTCGGTCGCAAGGAGGATAACCAGGACCGATACCGTAACAGGGAGGTCCGGTTTCTGGAGGTAGATTCCCAGCAGGACAGCAGTGACCACAATGGCCGCCACCCCGCCCAGAATTGTCCATATGAACCGGCTAAATACCATACTTATTCATTTTCTGGTAAAGGGTGGATCGGTTGATCCCCAGTTTTTTTGCCGCTGCACTCACATTGCCCCTCTCCTCCCGGAGTGCCCTGTCAATGATCAGTTTCTCATTCTCCTCCAGGTTCAGTGAATTTGAGGGTAGAGGGGATTTGGCCAGGGTGCTAACAGGGAACAGGTGACCGGTCTGGATCCTGTTTTTCCCGGACAGGATCACCGCTTTTTCAATGGTGTGCTCCAGTTCCCTGATGTTCCCCGGCCAGTCATGCTGTTTCAGGCTGGCAAGTGCACCCTCGTCCATCCGGAGTCCCGTTTTCTGGTAATATGCACTGTATTTTTCAAGGAAGAACTCCGACAGCACCGGGATATCCTCTTTCCGCTCCCTGAGAGGGGGTATCTCCACCTGGATGGCATTAAGGCGGTAGTACAGATCCTCCCTGAAGGTTTTCTGTTGGATCATCTCTTGAAGGGGAAGATTGGTGGCGGAGATGATCCTCACATCGGTGGAAACAGGTTTTGAGGATCCTACCGGGTAGACCTCCCGGTTCTGGATGGCTGAAAGCAGTTTGCTCTGAAGCGAAAGGGGAAGGTTGCCCAGCTCATCAAGGAAGAGTGTTCCTCCCGATGCGATCACAAAACGTCCGTCCCGGTCCTCCTTTGCATCCGTGAAAGCCCCTTTGGTGTGTCCGAACAGCTCACTTTCGAAAAGGGTTTCGGGCAGCGCCCCCAGGTCCACCTTCACAAAAATCTCATGATTTCTTTCCGACAGCCTATGGATCTCCCGGGCAACCACCTCCTTTCCTGTGCCGTTCTCACCAAGGATCATGACACTGGCATCTGTGACTGCGATCTTTCCCACCATGCCGGTGATCCCTTTCATGGCGGATGACCGGCAGTGGCATACGGCGTGATCCTTCTCAATTTCCCCTGAGAGGTGGGCCTGCTTCTTTTTCAGGAGGGAAACCTCCATGCGGCTTTTCCTCAGTTCATAGGCAGCATACACGGTGGAAAGGATCTTCTGTTCATCCCACGATTTCATGATGAAATCGGCTGCCCCCTCTTTCATGGATCTGACGGCCAGCTCCACATCACCGTATGCGGTAATGAAGACTACGGTGGCCTGGGGATCCTTCTCCAGGATCTGGTGCAGCCAGAAGATCCCCTCGTTGCCCGAAGCAATCCCGGCTTTGAAATTCATATCCAGCAGGATTACGTCGTAGTCCTTCTTCTCAAGCGTGGAGAGGATGAGGTTGGGATTTCTCAGGGTGTCAATGGCGGAGAACTGCCTCGAGAGGACCAGCCTGAGCGCGATCAGCAGGTCATCATTGTCATCAACGATCAGTATGGAGCCCTCTTTTCCGGCCATCAATTGAAGTCATTTGCATAAATTTACGTTATTGTGGGAATAAACCACACAGGGTGTCGGAAAATCCGACACACGGCGGCTGGTATAATCTGGTTAAATGTCAGTGAAAGAATAGATTGTGATTTCTGGCATGATATTGACTAAGAGTAGGGTAAAACCATGATATGATCCGCAATTATTTCATTATCGCCATCCGGAACCTCTGGAGACACAAACTGGTCACCGTGATAAACCTGGTGGGGATGGCAGTGGGTTTTGGCATTTTTCTCTCCCTCTGGAGCTGGGTCAGGTTCGAAACCAGTTTTGATCAGTTCCATAGGATATCGAGAACATGTACCTGCTGAGAGTGAGGTTCACCATGAATGGATCGGAATATACTTCGGATCGTACGGGGGGAATCTATGCCAGGATACTTGACGAGAATTTTGCCAGGGTTGAGAGCAGTTGCAGGGTAAGCCAGCCCCAGGAGTTCGAGCTGGGGATACCGCAGGAGCCAGAGGGGCAGGATGCTCTCATGAAGTATTATGATGAACGGGAGGTGCTTGCGGTGGACTCAACCTTCCTGAAATTCTTTACGTTTCCGCTGATTTCCGGGAACCTGGAGCATATTTTTTCTTCCAGGGATCATATGGTGATCACAAAAGGCATGTCGGAAAAACTGTTTGGAAATAAAGAGGCCCTGAACCAGCAGGTGAAGGTAGGGGAGGGAGGCTATTTCACTGTAGCCGGGGTGGTGGAGGATCCGCCGGAAACATCGTCCATCAGGTTCAGCGCCCTGGTGGGATTTCATATCATGGAGGAGCTGGGATACCCGGTGAACGGGTACGGGGGTACCATGTTCTACACCTTTTGTAAACTAACCACTCCGGTCGGAATCACCGAAATGGACCAGGCGATTAATCAACATGTGGAGGAAAACTTTGATTCAGACCTGGAATCATATCTATTCATGGAGTCTTTTAGCAGGTTTCACCTTCACGGGGAAAGCCGGGGTATTATCGGTGTCATCGTCATGGTGGTCATGTCGCTGGTTATATTGTTCATTGCGTGTATCAATTTCATCAACCTTACCACTGCATTTGCCTCCGGCAGGATCAAGGAGATCGCCATCAGGAAGAGCGCAGGAGCGAGCAAACGGCAATTGATCCTTCAGTTTATGGGAGAGACCTACCTCATCCTCCTGGTGGCCCTATACCTGGGTTTGTTCATTGCCGAGCACCTGGTTCCGGGAATATCCCGGGTATTTAACGTTGGTGTACCAAATGATCTGGGTGGATTTGGTTACTGGCTCCAGCTGGCAGGAATCTTCCTGTTTACCGGAATCCTGGCAGGTCTTTATCCTGCAGTAAAAATTGCAGGATTCGATCCAATGGCCTTTCTGGCAGGAAAATCCCCTAACAACTACCGGGGAGGTTCGCGCTCACGGAAGGTCCTGGTGGTGGTTCAGTTCGCCTTTTCAGTATTTTTTGTGCTGGCTTCCATCTTTATTATCAGGCAGTATGACTACCTGAAGGAGGCAGACCTGGGATTCAACCGGGAGGAGGTGATCTACATCAAAACCAAAGGAAAGGTTTGGGATCAGTATCAGCTCATTAAGAACGACCTCGCCACCCTGCCCTTTGTTGAGGCTGTAACCTCCGGATCGGAAGTGCCGGTGAAGGTCAATCGTGGTGATATCGACTGGGGAGAAAGGGAGGGTGAACACAATAAGATTGCCCGGATCCTCTGGACCGATCCGGATTTCCTGGAGACTTTTCAGATAGGCCTTCAGGAAGGGGAGTTTTATACCCGTGGACGCGACTCGCTTAACTCCCGGTATGTGGTGGTAAACCGGTCACTTGTGGATTTAATGGGATGGGAAGATCCTGTGGGGATGCCTTTCCGGATCTGGGACAGGGATCTCACGATACTGGGGGTGACCGATAATATTAATTTCTTCCCTTTCAACCTGGAGGTTTTTGGCAACGAGGCACTCATCTACCTTTATGATGATGTTCAGGATTTTGTCTTCGTAAGGGTCCTCCCCGGAACAACACCGGACCAGGTAGCCTCCATCAGAGAGATCTTTCAGAAATACAATCCCGGGTATGAATTTGAACACGATTTTGTAAGTGAGTTCAAATACGAATCCCTTGAGAGTGCCGATGGAAATAAGTTACTCTTCAGGCTGTTTTCAGCGGTGGCCATCTTCATTGCGGCCATGGGTTTGATCGGTCTTTCGCTGTTCAACAGCAGCAGGCGGACAAAAGAGGTCGGGGATCCGGAAGGCCATGGGTGCCCATACCGGGATTATCCTGAGGCTGTTGCTGGGCGATCTCTTTAAACTGGTGGCCCTTTCAAACCTGGTTGCCGTACCTGTTTCATACCTTGTTATGAGGCGCATACTGCAGTTCTTCAGCTACTCCATCGATTTGAAGGTCTCCGTTTTCCTGGTGGTGGTCCTGGGATCACTGCTGCTTTCGGTCATCACAGTGCTATTCCATGCCATTAAGACTGCCAGGTCGAATCCGGTGGACAGCCTGAGGTATGAGTAGCCGGGGTCGATTTCCCGGGTAGCTGACTTCAATTCTTATATAGCTTGATGACAGCCTGGCTACCCCCGGATCTTACAGTCATGATATAGATCCCGGGGGCCTCATCCAGTGTAAACTGAAATGTCTGTGCCAGGGTCATGGTTGAGCTGTGAACAATCCTCCCATGAATATCGGTCACCTGCACAGTGATCTCCCGGTATATTCCCCCCAGATCAACATGGAACTCTTCTCCGCCTGTGCCCTTTCGGACCACGACCGGATCCATCAGATCAGTTTCATATCCAACTACGGGATTCATGGCATAACAGTCAGAGGTGTCCTTACAACCGCTCAGGGTAATCTCAACAGCATAGTTGCCATTGGCCGAAGGGGTGAATGACTGCCCTGTTTCCCCTTCAATCACAGCATGGCCGCTTTCACAATCCAACCACTGGTAGGCTCCCCCAGTAGCAGTGGCAGTCAGGGTACTCCCGTCGTTGGTAACAGTTGTATCAACAGTAATAACCTCGAGGTTGATGGTAATTACCGAGTCGCATCCTGCAGAATTTCCAATGGTATCGGTATAAGTGCCCGATTCGGTCCATGTTTTGCCACTGGGTGAGGTATAGAGGTCGCAGGCTGATTCATCGATGGTATCCCGGGTTTCCATGCATTCATATTCAACCACAAAGTAGAGGCTGTTGCTGGAACTGATATCGTTCCATTCCGAAGCGACCCCCAGTGTGAAACCGGCTCCGGCCGGCCATTTTGCAAGGCCGATAGCTCCGCCATCCTGGATATCATTGAAATTGTCAGGCTCATTGGGACTCCCCGATGATGAGCCTCCCCAGTTGTTGTACAATTCATCCACGGGAGTTCCGCCACCCACTCCGGCATTGCCCTGGCCATTCCAGAAATTAGTACCTGTGTTATCCCCGTCGCCGTCCCATAGCCAGGCACCCTCGTCTTGCTGATCGCTCGCTCCGATCCAGACATAGGCAATACCACCGCCATCCGGGACAATGGTGTAATCGTCCGGGACCGCGGCTCCATGGATGATCGAATGGTAGATGGTATCCTGTTCAGACTGCGAGTTAATTTCAGCGAGTATCCCCCCTCTTTCAACCGCACAGGAGGCTGCATCGGCCCATGTCTTTTCACTCCGGATCACCTCATAGAAGTGACCTTCAAACTCAAATGAGTAGACGTCTTCTTCTTCAACGCACTGGGCAAAGAGTGAGAATCCGGATCCGGTTGTGGCAAACAGCAGGATGATCATGGACTTGGTCAATGTTGTCTTCATATTGATGTGTTTGGTTATTTGGTAGAAGGGTGGCAATAAAATATCATCCGGCTGGCGATATGATCACAAAAATTGCCGGTTTAATAAAGTGTTTTTAGAAGAGGTGGCCCTATCCTTCAAATTTGAAAGACACTTTCACTTTGGTACGATAGTACTCCACCTTCCCGTCCTTAATATGCAGGTCCATAGCGGATACTTCTGCAATGCGAAGATCTCTCAGGGTCTCGGATGCCCTGGCGATGGCATTGCCGGCAGCCTCCTCCCATGAATTGGGGCTGGTTCCCACCAGTTCGATGATTTTGTAAACGCTGTCTGGCATGGTGCTGGATTTATTGGTTTACTGCAAGTTACAACCTGAGCAATGGATTGTCAATATTTTATTGACTTCATCTGTAGCCCGGGTTCTGATTATTTCCTTATATTCGCCAATCATAACACCTTTATAATAATTCGTAACACGATGTCGGTTGTCCGTTTTGGCGTTTCATTTGAAAAGGAGGTCCTCGATGCACTGGATGAGTATGTGCTGGAGAACAAGTTCTCGAATCGCTCCCAGGCCCTGCGCCAACTGGTGAACAGGCACATTGTGGAAAAGAAGTGGCAGTGTAATAACCGGGTGGCCGGTGCGGTGACCCTGGTATATGACCACCACAGGCGGGGGATCGCCAACCACCTGGCCGACACCCAGCTTGAATACCAGGAAGAGATCCTTTCTGTTCAGAGGTTTACACTCAATGAGAACCACAGCATGGAAGTGATCGCCCTGAATGGGATCTCAGCGCGGCTGACCGAGTTGTCGGAGAAGCTGATCTCTGAAAAGGGGATCCAGCATGGCAAGCTGACCATGACTAGTTTTTGAAGTTTTTAAAGTTTGAAGTTTGGAGGAATATGGGAATGGGGGAATTAAGGAAAGAGACAGAAGAAAAGCTGGTGAAGCTGGAAGAGTGGTTTGAGAAGATGCCGGGTTCGATTGTGGCATTCTCGGGGGGGATTGATTCATCACTTCTCCTGTTCCTGGCCCGGAAATGGCAGGGAAAGGAGAGGGCCATCGGGGTGATCTCGAAATCGGAAAGCCTGAAGACCAAGGACTTTGAACTGGCCAGCTCATTCAGCGAGCAGTTTGACATCCATATGGAGGTGATCAAGACCCGGGAGCTCGAAGATGAGCGCTACAACCAGAATCCCATCGATCGCTGTTTCTTTTGCAAGGACCACCTCTATAACGACCTGCAGCTGGTACGGGAAAGGTACCCGGGATTTGAAGTGTTGAACGGGACCAATGCCGATGACCGCAGTGACTACCGGCCGGGGCAGAAGGCTGCTGTCAAATACGAGGTTTACTCTCCCCTTTCCCAGTGCGGGATCACCAAGGAGGAGATCAGGCTGATCGCAAAGCATTTCGGATTGCCCAACTGGGACAAACCTGCCAGTCCGTGCCTCAGCTCCAGGATCCCCTATAACCATCCAATCACACAAAAAAAACTGGTGGAGGTGGAGAAGGCGGAAGAGGTGCTCAATTCCTTTGGTTTCAATGATGTAAGGGTCAGGCACTACGGGGACTATGGGAAGGTGGAGGTTCCTGAGGAGGACCTTCCCCGCCTGATGGAAATGAAGGCTTCGGTGGTTGAGAAGATTAAAAAGGTTGGATTTGAGAAGGTAGTGATCGATGAAGAGGGCCTGGTTTCAGGCAAACTGAATAGAGTTATTAAGTTGTAAAGTTTATAAAGTTATAAAGTTATAAAGTCTGTGAAAAGGATATTATACTACGATTGTTTTGCGGGGATCAGCGGGGACATGAACCTGGGGGCCCTGGTGGACCTGGGTGTGGATCCGGAATTCCTGAAACAGGAGCTGGGTAAACTGAATATCGAAGGTTTCCGGCTGGAGGTGGAACCGGATATGCGGAAAGGGATCAGCGGCACAAAGGTGACCGTGGTCATTGAGAACCAGGAAAACGAGAAGCACCGCCACCTGCACCATATCGAGGAGATCATCAACAACAGTTCCCTGTCCCAAAGGATCAAGGAGAAGTCCCTGGAGATATTCAAAAGGGTGGCCGATGCCGAGGCAAGGGTGCACAATGTACCGGTTGAAAAAGTGCATTTCCATGAAGTGGGTGCGCTGGACTCCATCGCTGATATCGTGGGAGCGGCCATCTGCCAGGAGGCCCTGGAGGTGGATGAGATCCATTCATCGCCGGTCCAGCTGGGCGGAGGATTCGTGAAATGCGCCCATGGAATGATGCCGGTGCCGGCACCAGCTACAGCCGAGATCATTGATGGGATCCCGGTGCGTTCCGGACTGGTGGATTATGAGGCCACCACACCCACCGGGGCGGCCATCCTTGCGGCAACGGTGGACTGCTTTTCAGAAAAAATGGAGATGACCGTAGCCAAAACCGGGTACGGTATCGGGCAGCGGGATGGGGAGATCCCCAATGTGCTGCGGGTGTACCTGGCAGAGACTGAGGGACAGAAGGTTGAGGACCTGCAGGTTACCCGGGCCACCATGCTTGAATGCAACATTGATGACATGAAACCGGAGTGGTTCAGCCACGTGCAGTCCCTCCTGTTTGAAGCCGGAGCTGCGGATGTGTTCATGATCCCTATCGTCATGAAAAAATCGAGGCCTGCCCATATGCTCAGCGTTTTGTGTGATCCTGATGCGTCTGACCGCATGAAGGAGATCCTGCTCACCGAAACCTCATCCATTGGGTTGAGGGAGTATACGGTGCAAAAGAGCATGCTGCGCAGGGAGATTAAGATGGTCCGGACCCGGTTCGGGGAGGTGCCTGTGAAGCGGAGCTTCTACGGAGGAAAGGTGGTTAACGAAAAACCTGAGTTTGAACAGTGCCGGGAGCTGGCGGTCAAACACAAGGTAACCATGGAGGAGATTCAGAAAGAAGTGTATAAGAAACTGTTATGAAGAAAGAGGAAGTATTAAAGCTGCTGGAGCTGTTTGAAAAAGGGGCGCTGGCGCGGGAGGAGATCACGGAGCAGCTGATGAACCAGGGCGCCGACTCCCTGGGGTATGCGGTCATCGATACCGACCGGGGTGGCAGGACAGGAATCCCCGAAGTGATCTACTCAGCGGGGAAGACCCCTGCCCAGGTGTCTGAGATCGCAGATCGGATGCAAAAACGTGGGATCCCTGTGCTGGCCACAAGGGCCAGCCGGGAGGTCTACGATGCGGTGAAGGAAAAGATCCCTGATGCCATCTACCATCAGGAGTCAAGGGCAGTAATCTATCAGCCGGAGCGGCCTGAACCTTCCGTTGGGTATATTGCAGTGGTGTCTGCCGGGACTTCGGATATACCGGTGGCGGAGGAAGCGGTTATTACGGCTGAATTCCTGGGCAACCGGGTGGAGCGTGTGTATGATGTGGGAGTGGCCGGGATCCACAGGTTACTGCATAAGATGGAGCTGATCAAGGGGGCACGGGTGATCATTGTTGTAGCCGGCATGGAAGGGGCCCTGGCCAGTGTGGTGGGAGGCCTGGTGGACAAACCGGTGATCGGGGTACCCTGCAGCACTGGTTACGGCACCAATTTCGGAGGGGTCTCAGCACTTCTCTCCATGCTCAACAGCTGTGCCACGGGTGTGAGTGTGGTGAACATTGACAATGGATTCGGCGCTGCCTGCCAGGCAAGCCTCATCAACCAGATGAAATAACTTAAGAACATTGATTTTATGAATGAGTTGTATGTGCTTGTGATGTCGGCCGCTACCATTGGGGTGATCCACACCCTGCTGGGCCCTGACCATTATCTTCCTTTTATCGTACTGAGCAGGGCCAGGAAATGGTCCCGGACCCGGACCCTGTGGATCACATTTATTTCCGGGGTAGGGCACGTCACCGGTTCTGTGATCCTGGGACTGATCGGGATTGCCATGGGGCTCAGCCTGAGCAAGCTGGAGGCCTTTGAAGCTACCAGGGGAAGCCTGGTGGCGTGGATGTTGATCGCATTCGGGGTACTTTACAGTGCTTACGGACTCTACAAATACTTCAGGAAAGGGGCCCATATGCACCTGCCGGCATTCCTTCGTCCGAAATCCATCCGGCACAGGGACCTTCACCTGCACCAGGAGGATCTTGAGAAAGAGGATGATGCCGGGAGGCTGACCCCCTGGATCCTGTTC
>CAWCAK010000013.1:0-63171 GCA_963793455.1 uncultured Bacteroidota bacterium | reverse complement strand
AGTGTATTTGACGGCTGGGAGTGGGTCTCGGGAGCTGCGGTGACCTTTAGCGATGCATCAGTTTCAGCACCACGGTCAGCCTTGAGGCAGGCCATGCCACCATCCGGGCCACCTTCAGGCCCACGACACATACCCTTTCCATCAGCACGGTGGGGACGGGTACAGTGACCAAAAATCCCAACCAGGCCACCTATGACTACAACACGCCGGTGCAGCTGACCCCCAATCCGGGAACCGGGTACCATTTCGACCACTGGTCGGGGGACCTCACCGGATCGGTCAATCCTGGTACCATTGTGATGGATGGGGATAAGAGTGTGACAGCCACATTCCTGATCAACCAGTACACCCTGACTGTGAATACTGATGGCACCACCGGTGCCATTGTGGATCCATCCGGGGATGAAACGGTGGACCATGGTGTACTGACCAACATCCAGGTGGTCACCACACCCACGGGGAGTGTATTTGACGGCTGGGAGCATGGGTCTCCGGAGCCCGGTGACCTTTACCGATGCTTCGGCTTCGAGTACCACCGTCAAGCTGGAGGCAGGGGATGCCACCATCCGGGCCACCTTCAGGCCCACGACACATACCCTCTCCATCAGCACGGTGGGGACGGGTACAGTGACCAAAAATCCCAACCAGGCCACCTATGACTACAACACTTCGGTGACCCTGACAGCTGTTGATGGAACCGGGTACCATTTCGACCACTGGTCGGGGAACCTCTCCGGATCGGCCAATCCCACTCCCATCACAATGGATGCGGATAAAAGCGTCACAGCACATTTTGCCATCAACCAGTATACCCTGACCGTGAATACCGACGGCACCACCGGTGCCATTGTGGATCCATCCGGGGATGAAACGGTGGACCATGGTGCACTGACCACCATCCAGGTGGTCACCACACCTACGGGGAGTGTATTTGACGGCTGGGAGTGTGTTTCCGGCAACCTGGTGACCTTTACCGATGCTTCGGCTTCAAGTACCACCGTCAAGCTGGAGGCAGGGGATGCCACCATCCGGGCCACCTTCAGGCCCACGACACATACCCTCTCCATCAGCACGGTGGGGACGGGTACAGTGACCAAAAATCCCAACCAGGCCACCTATGATTACAACACGCCGGTGCAGCTGATCCCCAATCCCGGTGCCAATTACCATTTCGACCACTGGTCGGTGGACCTCACCGGTTCGGCCAATCCGGGAAGCATAGTGATGAACGGGGACAAGAGTGTGACAGCCACATTCCTGATCGATCAGTACAACCTGACGGTGAACACTGACGGTACACCGGGCGTCGTGATCGATCCGTCGGGCATGGTTCCGGTGGATCACGGGGCTGAAACGCCCATCCAGGTGCTCTTTATGCCCGAAGGGACAGCGTTTGACCAATGGGAGTGGGTCTCAGGTTCAGCGGTGACTTTTGACGATAAATTGGCTTCCAGTACCACGGTACGGCTCGAGGCAGGCCCTGCCACCATACGGGCCACTTTCAAGCCCACGACGCATACCCTCTCCATCAGCACCGTGGGGACGGGTACTGTTACAAGGGATCCCGTGGGTCCCGACTATGACTACAACACCCTTGTGACCCTCACACCAGATCCCGGAACTGGATACCACTTCGACCACTGGGCAGGTGACATGACCGGTTCGGCCGATCCGGGGGGCATCGTGATGAACGGTGACAAAGATGTCACTGCGCATTTTGCCATCAACCAGTACAACCTGACGGTGAACACCGACGGTACCCTGGGTGCCATTTTGGATCCATTGGGCCTGGTTCCGGTGGAGCATGGCGCTCTAACCCCCATCCAGGTGATCAAAGTCCCTGATGGACATGTATTTACCGGATGGCAGCATGTTTCCGGATCACCGGTTACCTTCACCGATCCGCTTGCTGAAAGTACCACTGTCAAACTGGAAGTGGGGGATGCTGTTATCCAGGCGAATTTTGAGATAACCACCCATATACTGACCATCGATACAGTGGGATTGGGAACAGTTACTGTGGACCCGGACCAGGCTGCTTATGACTGGGGCACCGGGGTGTTGCTGACTGCCTATCCCGGAACAGGATTCGAATTCACCGGTTGGACAGGGGACCTGGTCACTACCAACAATCCCCGGTCCATCACCATGGACGTGGATAAGGATATCACAGCCAACTTTACATTAAAAAGCTACAACCTCACTGTGAGGACCGATGGTACACAAAAGGCCGAAGTAAGCCCGTCAGGAATGTTCGCCGTTTACCATGGTGCCCTGACTACCATCGAGGTAACCAAGATCCCTAAAGGGAATGAGTTTCAAGGATGGGAAATTATTTCAGGTACTTCGGTGACCATTGATGATCCACTGGCACTGATCACAACGGTTATGCTGGAGGATGGGGATGCCATCGTTCAGGCCAATTTCGGTCCCACCCTTCACACACTGACTGTCGACACAGTGGGCGCCGGGAACGTGATTATTACTCCCGATCAGCTGCTTTATGAATATGGTGACATGGTTACTCTGACTGCCATCCCGGAAACCGGTTACAGCTTTGATGGGTGGTCGGGAGACCTTGTCAGTACCGACAATCCCGAGACTCTGGAAATGGACGGGGAGAAGAGCGTAACAGCCACCTTTACCCTGAATAGCTATAACCTGACAGTGACAACTGACGGGACAACAGACGGGACCATTGATGCAGAAGTGTCACCCTCGGGTACGGTGCCAGTATACCATGGATTGCCCACCGACATTGCTGTAACAGTTATTCCTGAAGGCTATGAGTTTGTGAAATGGACCATCACAGACGGAGATGCCACCATCGAGAATGATACACTGGAAACCACGCAGGTAACCCTTGAAGACGGGGATGCTACGGTCCAGGCCAATTTTGCACTGAAGACCTATACCCTGACAGTGGTTACCGACGGCCTTCTGGGAGCGGAGGTCTTCCCGGTAGATCCAACGGAAGTAACCCATGGCATTCCGCAGGTCATTGCGGTAACAGCCATCCCGGAGGGCTACGAGTTTGTCAACTGGACCATCCTGGACGGGGATATGACCATAGAGAACGATACCCTTGAGGCGACCAATGTCACCCTGGAGACCGGGGATGCCACGGTACAGGCCAATTTCGCGCTGAAAACCTATACCCTGACGGTGGTCACCGACGGCCTTCTGGGAGCAGAGGTATTCCCCGTGGATCCAGTGGAGGTAACCCATGGCATTCCGCAGCTCATAGCGGTAACAGCCATCCCGGAAGGGTACGAGTTCATCAACTGGACCATCCAGGAGGGTGACCTGATTTTTGAGGATGATACCCTTGAGGCGACTGATGTCACCCTTGAAGACGGGGATGCCACCGTGCAGGCCAATTTTGCACTGAAGACCTATACCCTGACGGTGGTCACCGATGGCCTTCTGGGAGCAGCGGTCTTCCCGGTGGTTCCAAAGGAGGTAACCCACGGCATTCCGCAGCTCATTGCGGTAACAGCCATCCCGGAGGGCTACGAGTTCGTCAACTGGACCATTATGGACGGTGATATGACCATTGAGAACGATACCCTTGAGGTGACCAATGTCATCCTGGAGACCGGGGATGCCACCGTGCAGGCCAATTTTGTACTGAAGACCTATACCCTGACGGTGGTCACCGACGGCCTTCTGGGAGCAGCGGTCTTCCCAGTGGATCCAATGGAGGTAACCCATGGCATTCCGCAGCTCATTGCGGTAACAGCCATCCCGGAAGGGTATGAGTTCATCAACTGGACCATCCAGGAGGGTGACCTGACTTTTGAGGATGATACCCTTGAGGCGACCAATGTCATCCTGGAGAACGGGGATGCCACCGTGCAGGCCAACTTTGCGCTGAAAACCTACAGGCTGACTGTGGTCAGTGATGGTACCCCCGGGGTATCACTCTTCCCTGATGTTCCGGTGGAGGTGACCCATGGAGTGCCCTCTTTCATATTTGTGCAATCAGTTCCTGAGAGTTACGGATTTGTGAACTGGACACTGGCAGATGGGGATGCCATCATTGAGAACGACACCCTTGAGACCACAACGGTCATCCTGGAAAACGGGAGTGCGACCATCCAGGGTAATTTTGAAAAGATCATCAGGGTACTGAATGTCTCCATTCCCAACAATCCGTTAACAATTGGTAATGTGATCACCGCCATCATCACGGTGGTGAACGACCTGGGACAGCCCCTGTCTCTGGTATCCGGGGATATTGGAGGATATCCGCTGACAAACCTGGTGCGCCTGAATCCCAATACCTATTTCGCCAACATTACCATCGTGGAAGGGGGGAACAGTTACACTGCCGAGGAGGACATTCCGGTCAACAACCTGGTCTTGACCGACGGTGTGATCCAGAATGAGCCGTATGAGCTGCCAATTGTACAGGGCAACGATCCCATCGATGCCAGTCTCCCCGTAATCAATTATGTGAGGGGTGAGGCAGGCGATTACAGGATCGGAGATGAGGTCACCCTCCATATCAATGCAGATACAACAGGCTATTCCATTGATCCGGTTTCAGTGGTGAACGGGATTTCCCTTTCCGAGCCCGTATTCAGTTTCATTGAGGTCGGGGAGGGTGATTACGAACTGGAATATAGGGTATCTGAAGGGGATCAGGATGTGGCTGCCGGAGAACTGGTTGCCTCCATCGTCCTGGTCAAGCCCTCTGGAAACAAGAACAATCCGTTCAGTACCCTCACCGGTATTGATTCCCTGACCATTGATGCCAATCCGCCGGTCATTAGTTCCCTGGAAGTTCCCGACGGAGCTTACGGGGTTGGTAATATCATTGAGATGACCGTACTTGCTGATGCAGAAGGGTATGTGGCTGAAAATGGCACGGTGATCAACGGGATTCCACTGATTTCGCCCAGGGTTGAATTCACAGAGATCTCAGGTGGGGTTTATCTCCTGACCTACACTGTAGATGTATCCGATAACAGCGTATTACCGGGAATGCTTGAAGCGGTGGTTGTATTAACCGATGCTGCCGGTAACATGGGTGAACCTTTCGGGGAGATCGTACCTAACTCCCTGGAGGTGTACACGGAGCTACCTACCGCCATTCTGGGCGGTACTCCGTCGATCTGTGAAAATGAACCTGCGGTGCTCACGGCATTTATCAGGAAGGGGATACCACCATGGAGTTTTGACCTGACAGACGGTACCGATACCATTACCTTTGCGGACATCAATGTGGAGAATTACGCGTTTGAGGTATTCCCGACAGAGCAGACCACTTACAGGATCGTGACTGTTTCGGATGTGAACGGGGTCCAGAATACAGGTGTGGGAAGTGTAACCGTAGAGGTCCAATTGGCCACCTATGTGGAATTTATCAATCTGCCCACGGGATTCAGCATCGATGATGAGCCCTACCAGATGGAGGTCAATATCCCCGGCGGTACGTTTTCGGGTCGAGGATTCATCAACGAAACCGGATTGTTTGATCCCCAGATAGCCGGCACCGAGCTTTCCCCTCACACGCTCTACTATACTTATATCAATGAATCTGAGTGTGCCAGCATGGACAGTGCCCTGGTGTTTGTACTTAGTGCAGCAGGAGATATATTTATGGAAGACACTGCCCTCTGTTCCAACCAGGACCCGGTCATGGTATATGGATCCAATACTGCAGGAGTGTTCGGAGCATTCCGGTTACTCGACAATACAGAACAGCCGGTGTCCGGGTTGACAGACCTGGGGGACAATACGGCTGAAATTGAGCCGGGGCAGCTGTTTGACGGAGCGTACATCATTGAATATGAATATACCGACGGGGTTCAGTTGTACCTGCGGCAGGAAATTACTGTTGCATCGGTTACATCTCCCAACATCCTGGGTATCAATGATACCGTTTACTGTCAGAGTGAACCTGCCGTGGTCCTCAGGTCCAACATCGACCAAGTGCTGTTCGAAGGCCCGGGGGTGGTCGGCAATATCACCGACGGATTCGTCTTCGAACCTGATTCTGCTAAAATTGGGCGCAATACCATTGTCTGTACCAATTTTGCCGGTAATGGCTGTTCAGCCAGTTCATCCATGAACCTCTACGTTCTGGTAGTACCCGATATTGGCTTCACAGTCAATTCACACTGTATTGCAGAGAACGGATCATTGATTTCTTTCACCAATACCACCTATGATAAGCCATCTGTGGAAAAATGGTTGTGGAGTTTCGACGATTTCACCAGTGGTGCTGACAATTTCAGCGACCTGGCCAGTCCGGAGCATTTCTATGCTGATCCCGGTGAGCGGACGGTTGTGTTGTCGGCAACCACCTTTGACGGTTGCGTTGCCTCAGTATTACTGGATACGTTCTTTGTGGATGACCCGGTTGCCGGATTCAGCTGGAACACCAACTGCTATGTTGAAGAGAGGGAGACTGATTTTGTGAACCTGACCGTGGGACAGATTACTGACCTCGAATCGTTCAGGTGGACCATCCATGATCAGGACAATACCATGCTCGTGGAGAAAGAAACAAACTCAAGGGAGGATACCCTCGGGTATGCATTCGAAACCATGGGAACCTATACGGTCAGCCTGGAAGCCAGGAATGTGGAAGGTTGCATAGACACTGCCACAAGGGTGATTGCCCTTGAGCCTACCATTCAACTGACTGCAGAAGGGTACCAGGATGAATTCAATGCCTCAGGAGGTGGATGGACGGTCCGCTCCGATGACCAGGTCGAAAGCTGGACATGGGGAACCCCGGACTTCACCGGCCACACTCAGCCGGCAGCTGACCATTCATGGTATACAAGCCTTCCGGAAGAAGTCTCCGGTTACCTGGAGAAGTCCTGGATGCAAAGTCCCTGTTTCGATTTCAACGGCATGGAAAAACCAATTATCCAGATGGATATGATGCGAAGCTTCGTTCCGAATCTTGATGGGGCCATCCTTCAGTACGAGGATAATGCAGATGAGGGATGGAAAACTGTGGGTGAGAGTACGCCGGGCATTGAATGGTACAACCTGTTCAATATCTATAATCAGCCGGGTGGCAGCAGCCTCGGATGGGGTCTGGATGTACCGGGTGCAGACCAGGATTGGGTGAGTGCTGTCCATGGCCTTGATGAATTGGTCGGGTCCGCCAATGTGAAATTCCGCATAGCCATTGCCTCCAGCAGCAGGCAAAGCGGAATCGGGAACCAGGGATTCGCCTTCGACAACATCCGCATCGTGGAACGTACCAAAATACTTGTACTCGAGCATTTCACCAATGCTTCCGATCCGGATTCAAAGACCGCTGACGATGAGGTGGACGGATTGAGCAACAGCCAGAAGGACAACCTGATCGATCTCCAGTACCACACCTCATTCCCAGGGGTTGATCCCATCAACGAGAATAATCCTGATCCGGCTTCCACCAGATCAGGGAAAAATGGGGTATATGAAGTTCCATTGGCGGTGCTGGACGGGAGTAAAGATTTGGATCTGCGGTACGATTTCACCAGCAGTGCAGAGGTGCCCGGTACCGAGGAAATGGACCTGCTTACACTTGAGATCCCTAAATTCAGTGTGGATCTTGAAGTGGATTGGTTTGAGGACAGGGTGGACCTGAGTACAACGGTCACCTGCATGACGGACCTTTATGATTCAAACATCGATCTCTACATAGCGGTACTTGAGAAGAGTGTTACCGCCTATACAGGGCTCAACGGTGATGAACTGTTCCGGAACGTGGTGTTGAAAATGCTGCCTACCCCTGCAGGCAAACTGCTCGGAAGAGGCTGGTACCTGGGCAAAAGCGATACCCGGAGCCAGTCGTGGACCTATGAAAGCTACGTGGAGGATGTGGATGACCTGGTGGTGGTGGCCTTTGTCCAGGACCGGACCAGCAACCAGATACTCCAGGCTGCCGTTGATCACAAGAATAACCTTGTGGGCGTCGGGAATGCAGAAAGGGAAGTGAATACCCTGCATCTCTATCCGAATCCGGCAAAAAGCAGTTTCTTCCTGAACCTGGGCTCCAGGAGCCAGGAGACCGGAAGGATTGAATTGCACGATATGAGCGGAAGGACAGTGATTTCGGAACAGGTTCCGGCAGGTTACCAGATCTATGAAGTGGATATCCAGCACCTGAGTAAGGGATTGTATATCGTACACTGGATCGAGTACGGCAGGGTCACAGGCATTAGTAAGATCGTGAAAACCGATTAGGCTAAGGTCCGAAGAAGCTGAAATTCACACCTCCGTATCTCCTGTGCTGGAGAAAGCGGGGGTGTGCTGTGAAGGAGTGGATTCCCGGGTGTTCCAGGATAAACCGGCCACCGGGAGCAAGGACTTTTGTTGAAAAGACCAGGTCTGGCAGTGATTCCAGCCCGGGGTGGTCATAGGGTGGATCGGCAAAGATGATGTCAAAGGCCTGGACAGGCCTTTTCAGGTACCGGAATACATCACCCCTGATCAGGGTTACCAGTTCCAGGTCCATTTCTGCACAGGTTTTCCGGATAAAATTGAAATGGGCCGGATCCTTTTCCACGGCCACTACTGACCGTGCACCCCTGGAGACAAATTCATAGGTAATGCTGCCTGTACCTGCAAACAGGTCCAGCACATCGCTTTCCCCGGGATCATACCAGTTCAGGAGGATATTAAAGAGACTTTCCTTGGCAAAATCGGTGGTTGGCCTGATCTTAAAGTTCCTGGGCGGGTGGATCTGCTTTCCCCGGTATGTACCGCTTATGATGCGCACTTGCTTCCTTCTGAAAGGATCATATAACGCTGCACCTGGCTCTTGGAAAGCGTTTCAAGGTAGTAAGGTGTGGTCCTGACCTGTCGGATGTACTTTCCCAGGAGGCCGTACAGTTCATGTTCCGGGTGAACAATGCCTGACAGGTATACCGGTGTGTTTTCCCGGTCCAGTCCCAGCTGTTTCAGTGTATTCAGGGTATGGTAGATGAAATCTGAAGGGTCTTTCAGTGCATATCCGTTGAGCAGCCTGATCCCGTCTTCCCGGATAATAAGGAGTCCCAGGGTATGGGACTGTACTTCGGCAAGTACAAATCCCCGCTGGTGGTCACTGGCCTGGACCTGGTCAGAAAGGGAGATGAGGCACTCGGCCACATGGGTGATCTGCACTTTGCCACTGATCTGTTCATTCAGCTCATCAATCCCCGGTGGGTAGGCAAAAACAATATGGAGGTTCCGGTTCCTGATGAACCGGTGGGTTACCTGCTCTACTCCTTCAAGCACGGTTGCTTTTTCCAGCAAAGCACGGGATTGGGATTCATCGAAGAACTGGTCCGGTAACACCGTGAAGGCCATGGAATCCACGATGAAAACGGTTTCACCCTCGAACTCCAGAAGCTGAAATTCTTCCAGGATCCGCCTGCATTCAGATGGGAATGTAGTGGCAGGAACAGAAGGTTCGTAGGTGTATTGTTTCAGGAATACCGGCCTGTAACTTGCATCGGATACCAGCAAAGAAAATCCATCCGGGGTGAACCGGATGGATTGATGTCCTTTCAGACGGATATCTTGTGTAATGGAATTTGATATAATACCCTCTGACTGCATGGGTATGTCTGGACCTATTCCCAGTTTCCTGTGAGGGTCCCTTCTTCCATGGATCCGAACTTAACCCCTTCGAATCCCACTATCTTCATCCTTTCGTCCTTGTAATTGACGACCAGTTGCTTATCAAGACCGTCCAGGAGAAAATCATAAAGGACAGAAACCTCCACGACCTTGATAGTGAGGTTCGATGTGGAAAGGATCTCTCCCGATTTCATATCGAAGACCACCCCTTCTGTAAAGGGTACATACTTAATGGAATCGGCATTGTAGGTGCTGCCGAACAGAGAGTCCAGTACAGGGACATTGGTGGTTTCACGGCTGATGACACCCTCTGTCAGTGCCTTTTCACGTGCTTTGTCAAACCCCATCTGCTCAAGCCACTCTTCCGGGATCTCTCCAATGGCCTTGACAACGGCGAATGAACCTGTATCAAGGAATGCGATCAGGGTATCAAAACTGCCCGTATATTCTTTATAGATATCTTTGTATGCCTTCTGGGCATCCCTGATCTCGATCAGCCTTTCGATGGTGGCAATTTCCCGCACTTCCACCTCCTGGTTAAACCGGATTGGTTCCATGATGCTTTCAACGATCAGATAGCCTAAGACGATGATTATTAAAACAAAAAGAACCTGGATTACTCTTCTCATGAGGAATGCTTTTAAGTTTGCGGACAAATTTAGTAAAAAAAATATATTAACTATTTTTAAATGTGCAATAATTCAGGCGTATGCTGAGAAATTTCGTTGCTTCGAAAATACTTGAGAATCTTGCGTTTCAACCAACACCGGGACAGGTTGAAATGATCGGGGAACTGGGCAGTTTCATCTCCTCCGGTGATATGTCGGAGGTGATGATGGTCAAAGGATATGCCGGAACCGGAAAGACCACCCTGGTGAACAGCCTTGTGAAAACCCTCTCTTCCATGAAGCAGAAGAGTGTTCTCCTGGCACCCACAGGACGAGCTGCCAAGGTGCTCAGTGCCTATACCAACAGGTCAGCCTGGACCATCCATAAGAAGATCTACCGGCAGAAATCGGGGAAGGACGGACTGGGGGAATTCGTTCTGGACAGGAACCTACATAAGAATACCTGGTTCATCGTAGACGAGGCTTCCATGATCGGGGACAGGTCGCCTGACGCGGCATTTGGATCGGGAGACCTGCTCAGGGATCTGCTCGATTTTGTGGAGATGGGATCCGGTTGCAGGCTGATCCTCGTGGGGGATACGGCACAGCTTCCCCCGGTGGGACTTGATATCAGTCCTGCGCTCAACAGCGAAAGGCTGGAGCAGTTTGGTTACCGGGTGAGGGAGATCGAGATGACCGATGTGATCCGGCAGACCGAAGGATCGGGGATCCTCCACAATGCTACCTCCATCCGGACCCTGATCACAGAGAGGGTGGCGGACTATCCCGGATTCAGTTTTGATGCCTTCGATGATATTACCATGCTGGGTGGGACAGAGCTGCTGGAGGCCATCAGTGCCAGCTATGACAGGTACGGGATGGGAGAGACCATCGTGGTTACCCGTTCCAATAAACGGGCCAACCGGTTTAATGCCGGGATCAGGAGCCAGATCCTCTGGCGGGAGGAGCAGCTCTCTTCCGGCGACCTGCTGATGGTGGTCAAGAATAACTATTTCTGGAAGGATGGCAACAACCTTGTGGACTTCATAGCCAACGGGGATATTGTGAAGGTGGAACGGGTGCTGGGGACCGAGGAGGTCCACGGGCACAGGTTTGCCGATGTGGAGGTAACCATGCCCGATTACGGCAACCTGGAACTGGAGGCAAAGGTGCTGCTGGATGTGATCGACCTGGATGGCCCCTCCCTGGACAGGGAGCAGCAACGTACGCTCTACATGTCTGTTTCCGAGGACTATCCCGATGCAGTAAGCCGCCGCCAGATGGCAGGGAAGATTGCCACCGATCCCTACTACAATGCGCTACAGGTGAAATTCGCCTATGCGGTGACCTGCCATAAATCCCAGGGTGGGCAGTGGAAGTCGGTATTCCTGGACCAGGGGTACTTCACTGACGAAATGCTCAACCTGGATTACCTTCGGTGGCTCTATACTGCCTTCACCCGGGCTTCCGAACACCTCTACCTGGTCAACCTGGCCAAACAGTTCATGCCTGGCAGCCATTAGGGTTGTTGACATAGAGGAAGTTTTGGTGTAATTTGCTTCCACATTCATCCAACACTACCCGTCATGAAAAGACAACTGCTTACCTATTCTACGGTGATCGTGATTTCACTGCTGTATGTTGCATGCAGTGGAAACAAGGAATCCGGCTCTGCTACTGATTTGTTGAAAACCGGTGAATCAAAGATCACTGTTCCTGGTGGAGATCTGTGGTACAATGTTTCCGGAACAGGAGCCGGAATGCCGGTTGTCCTGCTGCATGGTGGACCGGGAGGATCAAGCTTTTGCCTGAAGGCATTTGAGGAACTTGGGAGCGATCGCCAGGTGATTCGTTATGATCAGCTTGGCAGCGGGAAATCGGATATGGTCTCCGATACGACTTTTTACAAGGTTGAGCGCTTTGTGGAGGAACTGGACCTGTTGCGTACAGCTCTTGGGATCGGAAAGTGGCATATTCTGGGTCACTCATGGGGTACTGTAATTGCCCTTGAGTATTACCATTCCTACCCTGAACGGGTGGCATCGCTGGTTTTCGGAAGCCCCTGCTTTGATATGCCTGACTGGGAGAAAAGCACCCAACAACTCTTAGCCACACTACCTGATTCATTAAGGGACGCTGTGATAAGGGCTGAGGAAACAGGTGTGTATGATGAACCGCTCTATAAAAAAGCCATGGAGCTGTTTTATGTAAAGTATGTCTGGGGGCCCAATGCCGGCCTTCCCGATTATGACAGCCTTCTGTCAACCTTCAATGTCGGTATGTACCATTTCATGTGGGGCCCTTCCGAGTTTTCTGTTACGGGGTCATTAAAAGGTTACAATGGCACTCCTTACTTATCTGGCATCAAAGTCCCGGCTTTGTTTACATCAGGAGAGTTTGATGAGATCAAACCGGATTTCGTGAAGGAATATGCTGCACGTGTACCAGGTGCAGAATATGTTATGTTCCCGGGTTCCAGCCACATGACCCCATGGGATGCAAGGGAGGAAAGCATCCGGACAGTACGGGATTTTCTGAATTCAGCGGAATAATCTGATTTCAGCGGAATAATCGGATTTGCTCTATTTAAATTATCTGAGCGAAAAAACCTCGATGGTTTGTGTCCTGCCACCGCCCCGGTTGGGACTGCCGGCGGCAATGTACACCTTGTTGTCATAGACAATGGCCTGGGATCCGTGCCTTCCCAGGTTCATCTCTGCCATTTCGGTCCAGGTTTCTGTTGCCGGATCCAGGGCCCAGGTACGGTTCAGGGCCGGGCCTTTTTTAGCCGTCTCACCTCCGAAATAGAGGATCTTCCCATCCAGCAAAGCTACCCCGGCTGCGGCTGATCCCACGGGCAATTTTGTATCCAGTGTGCTCCATTCCCCTGTTTTAAAGTCATATACATCGATCTCACGAACGACAGTGGCAAAAAAGGCACCAAAATTGTCCGGTTCATGATAACTGGAGTTGCGCCCACCCAAACAGTACATCCTGTCATTCAGCACCACGGCATGAAAGTGGTCCCGGATATGTGGGGCATCGGGAAGCTTTTTCCAGGTATCTTTTACCGGATCGTATTCATCGAACCAGTTGTTGGTGCCACTGGTATGGCCCAGTGTGATCCCGCAGGCAGTATAGATCTTACCATCGTATACTACAGTTCCTGATCCCCCGCGCTGCCTTTCCACCGGGATCTCTCCCCCTTGGGTCCACCTGTCCTTTTTCGGATCGTAGATCTGGATGTGTGACATGGGTGGTTCCTTCGGGTAATTCCCGGTCATGGCCCCCACCATGTAGATCTTGTTATTCAAGAGGACCGGCTGGAAGTGGTGGATCAGGGGAGAGGTTGCTTCCATTTTGCTCCAGGAGCCGGTTTCAGGATCAAAACAGTCGATCTTCTGCGACTCCCTCCCGCCGATCAGGTAGAATTTTCCCCTGGATTCAACGAAGGTGGTTTCATGCCTTCCGTCGGGCTGGCCATCGGTTTTCAGCATGGTCCACTTGCCCGGTTTCTTCACAGCGGGCCCAACGGTCATCCGGACTGCGTAAAGTGAAGTGCGTGCGGTAATAAAGAGTGTTTTGCCATCCTTGCCGCCGAAGCAGACATTGGAAGGCCGTTCGGGCACCAGTATCTGTTCCAGGAGGCTTCCTTCAGGGGAATAGATCCTGACAGCATCACTTGTGAGATAGAGGTTGCCAAGCTCATCCAGGGTTACCCCGTCGGATCCCGATGGGGCAAATGGCTTCTTGTCTGACAGTGTCCCTTCAGGATTGATCCTGTAGGAATAGGTCTGGTTGGCTTTATGATCAGCCACATAGAGCATTTTTCCATCCGGGGTACCAATGATCCCGTTGGGGCGCTCCAGGTCATCGATGACCCTGGTGAGTTTACTGCCGCCAGGGGAGAGGTAGTATACGTGCTCACCGTCCTGTTCCATATTGTCCCGGTTCCCGTAGCGGGGATCGGTGAAGTAGACTCCTCCGTCCGGATCGATCCAGAGGTCGTTTGGACTGTTCAGTTTCTTACCGCCGTAGGCGTCTGCCAGCACCTTCCTTACACCATCCTGTCCCAGTGAGACCAGGCAACGTCCATTTGCCTCGCAGGCGGTCAAATCATTATCTACATTGAACATCAGTCCATTAGCCCCACGTGAATTCTCCAGAAATGTGGAAAGTCCTCCACCCTCCGACCACTTATGAATCCGGTTATTGGGTATGTCAGAAAAACAGATATCACCCAGCTTGTCCGCTGCCGGGCCTTCTGTGAACTTAAATCCTCCCGCCAGCTTTTCAACTCCGGCCCCGGGAGCCACCAGGGACACAGTCGCTATCTTTTCCGGTTCGCCGATGGCTTCCTGTGCTGATGCCTGTGCAAGGAGGAGGAATATGACGATAATGGTACATCCCCAGCGCGTGAAAGGGGAGATGCTGCAGTAATCAGAATGTTTCATTTTAGTCAGAGTTAATCTTGTATGAGGTAAACCAGTGGTATTTACTACCGGGTAAGTTAATAAATTCAGGGATAAGTGTAGTTAATACACCAATTTTAAACCCCAGTCACGGGTTGAAACTGTACTGCCATCCGGGTAATGAGCGATAGTCAGGGTGCCGTCTTCATTGGTGGTTAACGTTTCAGGATCATCCACCCAGTTGCCGGAAACCGGATCAAACCAGTTGAGCTCATAGGCCTGATCCGGTTCAAATCCGCTGATCGCCGGGACCTCACATTGGTTTTCAAAATAGAGCATGGCCAGGCTGTTGTCTGGGAGGCACAACATAAAGGCCCAGCCATCAAGTCCGTCCGGCAAGCTGCCGCTGGAATAGCGGGGATTCAGCCTTTCTGATACCGGATGCATGTTTTGGTACCTGTTGCCTTCCGACTCCAGGAACCTCCTCAGGTAGCCCACCTGTTCCCCGGCCGGGTATAAAAGCGCTTCCCAGATAAAGGGACGGGGTCCTGCCGGTTCGCCCACAGTGGTTCCGTCGTAGGCCCCGGTTCCGTATATATGTCCCGGCAGTCCACCCGAGAATACACTGCCCCATGCCTGTGTCCTTCCGAAATAGTTGTCCCGGTCAGAATTCCGGGCTGCCCGTTCTCCTGCCACCAGGGTAACAGCATATTGATCCCAGCCGGGATAGTAGGGTTCCATATTTGCAGCCGGCTTTGGCGGATCGAGTTGAAATTGTTCTTCGAGCAGGGGATAGAATCCGTGGTTACGCGGGTTGTTGCCCACAGAATGCATGGTCAGCCATGGAACCTTCTCTCCGGCACCATAGGTCCTGTGGGTTGCACCGTTGATCAGGGTGGTTACCGGTTGACCGTATGGCAATGATCCATACTTCCGGTACCAGGCAACAATGGCCGCATTGAATTCCTCACCGGAGAGGCTGTGAACCGGGGGGATCCAGTCAAGATGAATGGGACTGAACATAAAATTATAAGCCCCATACCTGGCTGCAATGTACTGGATGTAACGCACGAAAGACCCGGGCCAGTCGGCATAGGCTTTCCACGAGGGACCGTGATCCCGGCGGACCGTCTCCATGAAGGGTACAAAACCCACAGAGGTGAGGTAATCCATCTTCCGGTCAAGGGACCGGAAGAAGGCAGGATTGATCCGGTCAAAATCCGCCATGGGGCCATTGTCTTTGAGGGCAAAGGGGATGTTCCCTTTTTCATCGTGCATATCCTTCGCAGTAGGTGTGCCGAATTTCTCCCAGGGTTGCCGGATACCAATGCCATGCTCATCCACGATTACTGCAGGATTGTCGTCCGCATGCCAGTTTGGATAGCAGGCTATCATTGCCAGGGAGTTATAACCCTGCTTCTGCCTGTAGTGTACCACATTCTCAAAGCTTAATCCTTCCGGGCCGGGGATCCATCTGGGATCGGGTTCTTCACCGGTGAGGGGATACCTCCAGGTGGAGGCAGCCCACCAGGTATCCCCGAGAAAGAAAAAGGGAGTGCCGTCCGCATACTGCAATGCATGACCATTGGGAGTTGGCCTGAATATAACCCCGCCTGTTTGGATTGACCTCTTTCTCCTCTTCGGTCCAGGCAATGGCCGAAAATGAACCGGATCGCCCGTTCAGTCCCCTGTCAGTTGAGGGATCGGACCCGCTTGTCCAGGTCCATTCCCCCGGCGCAGTAGCTGCCACCCTTACCTTGAAGAGCTCTCCTCCGTCCCAGAATCCGTAGATCCGTTTCTGGAAACCCGGCCCCTTCAGTTCAATCCAGCATTCAACATCTGTATACGGATTTTCATAGCTTTCTTCAGATACCAGCGCAATCTCAATAATTTCAAATAGATGAATCGTATCTTCTGTGGGATGCAGGCATGAGGAGTGACAGATGCCCAGGATCAAAAAGAACGACAATAATGATACATATCTCATCGAGAAATTTTTAGTATTGGTAATTATCGAATTCTTCCGCAGGAGGCAGGTTCTTATCGCTCACCACATGGAATATGATAGGCTGATACGGATGATGAACAAGCACAGAACCATTCCCGGTAGTTTTATCATGGTCTTTTGGTTTATGTAAAGATAGCATTGAGGGGAGCAAGTCGCAAATGAATGGCCGGCCTGCAATAATTGCCTGAAATCTTTATAATGAGAGATTTATGCTGCATATGTTAAAAAAAGGATTACCTTTGAGCCGATTTTGATTTGAAAAACTGCGCTTTATTTACTTGATCCCGGTTCCGGGATGGTTCATCACTGCTCTATTTATTAAATCCGATCTTTAACCATAGCCACCGGTTTTTTTTCCGGGTGGTTATCAGTATTTATTTTAATTATTTTACAATGAACATTTATGTAGGAAACCTTGATTACAAGGTAGAAGGAAGTGACCTGACAGAAGTATTTGAAGAATATGGAACGGTCAGTTCATCAACAGTTATTACAGACAATTTAAATGGCAGGAGCAAAGGTTTTGGTTTTGTCACAATGGAAAACCAGGATGAAGCGAATAATGCAATTGAAGAGCTTAATGGCGCAACTTATGAAAACAGGAAGATTGTTGTCAATGAAGCCAAACCCAGAAGAAGCAGCAACAACAATTTTTAAAGATCCAATAATGAAAAAAGGAACAGTTAAATGGTACAATGAAATCAAAGGATTTGGTTTCATAGCCACCGAAGAGGGTGAAGATATCTTTGTTCACCGGTCAGGATTGTACAGTTCGTACGGCGGACTCCAGCCAGAGCAGGAAGTGGAATTTGATACCAAGCAGGGCGATAAGGGCATCTTTGCAGTCAACGTGAAGTCGGCAGTATAGCCTCTGTTAGTCCAAAAAGCAACAATACCCGTTCGGATCAACCTGATCTGAACGGGTATTTTTTGTGGTGTGATCAGGATTCTATCCTGTACACCTTCCTGAAGTGGTACCCGTAAATGCTGTAGGTGATGGCCAGGGGAAATAATTTCGGCCTCCTGAAGAGGCTCCACAGGAAAAGCTTCCAATAATAGATCCTGCCTTTGCTAAGGATCCCTATCAATATGACTGAGCGGATAAGGGCAAGTACTTTTCTCATTGTTATCCGGGTGACCATCTTTGCTCCTGGTGTGAACTCTTTCAGGAACCCGATCAACCGTTTATAATAGGCTTTGCTGGAATAGATATTGTTCAGGATGGTCTGGTATCCATTCATCAGGACATCCATGTTCATCTTTGGAATGAAATTCATAGAGTAATTCGTGTTATCACCTCCACTGGTATGAACAATCCTGCCTTCGCGTTTCAGCCTCTGGAACAACCTGGTGCGGCTGGGTGCATTTAAAAGGCCGACCATGGCTGTGATAATACCGCTTTGCTGTATGAAGTCGATCTGGCGCTGGAAGATACCGGCTGTATCATGATCAAATCCAACAATAAATCCGGCAGATACTTCAATGCCAGCTGATTGAATGCGCTTTACACTGCTCAACAAATCGCGTTGAATATTCATTTTTTTGTCACATTCCAGCAGGCAATCCTTATCAGGTGTTTCAATGCCCACAAAAACCTTCTCAAAACCTGCCTGAACCATGCCCTTCATAAGTTCCGGATCATCCGACAGGTTAATTGAAGCTTCCGTGGTGAATGTAAAAGGGTACCTGTGATCTTTGTTCCAACGGGAAATGGCAGGAAGAAGGCCATTCTTCAACTTGTACCTGTTCCCGATGAAATTGTCATCTACAAAAAATACGTTTCCGCGAAACCCGGTATTGAAAATGGCTTTGAGTTCATTGAGGATCTGTGGAGTAGTTTTGATCCTTACTTTATGTCCCAGCAGTGCCGTAATTTCACAAAATTCGCAACTGTACGGGCAGCCCCGGGAATATTGAATTCCCATCTGGGCATATTTGGATGCCTCGATCAGGGTATAATCAGGAGGAGGGGAATGGTACATGTTGGCATGTTCACCGGTCCGGTAGATCCGTTTTGGATCATTGCGTTCAAGATCAGACAGGAACATGGGTAATGTAATCTCCGCTTCATTCAGTATCAGGTGATCAAGATGGGTATACGAGAGAGGATCTCCCGTGAAAAGGGGTCCTCCGGCTACAATGGTCGCCTTCAGATCCTTGCATCTGGTCACCACTTCAGCCACAGAATTTGCCTGAACGGACATGGCACTGATGAACACCAGGTCGGCCCACCTGATCTCTGAATCACGAAGTGGGCGGATGTTCAGGTCAACCAGTCTCCTTGTCCAGCTTTCTGGTAGCATGGCGGCAACTGTAAGCAGCCCTAATGGAGGATTGGAAGCTTTTTTTGAAATGAACTTCAGGGCATGTTTGAAGCTCCAGTAGGTTTCAGGAACCTTTGGACTGACCAGTAAGACTTTCATTATCAAGCTATATAAGTTGTTACAAATGTAAGGTGCTATTTTTCCGTTGTAAAGAACTAGGGATAAGGGGAGACTCTGTTGGGATGGCCCGGGAGTTTTTGTGATGTAATTCCATATTAAGGGATGAAAAAGTTCCTACTAATCAGACAAATAATAGGCATGTTATTTTATAGGCTACCTTTGTATTGATTTCGATTTTAGAAATTGCGCTTCTATTTATTAATAATCCGAGGAAACATTGAAATCTTTTAGAATAGGCGATCTTCACATACCCGTTCCGATCATTCAGGGAGGAATGGGTATTGGGGTGTCGTTATCGGGCCTTGCATCTGCAGTAGCAGAAATGGGAGGGATTGGAGTGATATCAACTGTTGGCATTGGTTTCCTGAAGGAGAATCCGGACCGGAATTATAAGAAGCGCCATATTGAGGCCATCAGGAATGAGATCAGGAATGCCAAAGCGCTTACAAAGGGGATTCTGGGAGTCAACATTATGACGGTAATTACCAATTTCTCAGACATGGTCCGTACCTCCATTGAAGAGGGGATTGATGTTATCTTTGCCGGTGCCGGACTTCCCCTTGATCTTCCCAAATACCTGGGACAGGGTGTGAAAACAAAACTGGTGCCCATTGTTTCCTCCGGCCGTGCGGCTTCCATTCTTTGCAAGAAATGGAAACAGAATTATGACTATCTGCCTGATGCATTCGTGGTGGAGGGGCCAAAAGCCGGCGGGCATCTGGGATTTAAGGCACTTGATCTTCAGGAGCACAAGCACAACCTTGAAGGCCTTGTCCAGGAGGTGAAGAAAGTGGTGGGCGAGATCAAGGAGCAGTTCAATAAAACCATACCCATCATCGCAGCAGGGGGGATTTTCACAGGTGGTGATGCATTCAGGATCATCAGCCAGGGGGCCTCGGCAGTACAGTTGGGAACGCGTTTCGTGGCCACTGAGGAATGTGACGCATCTGAAGGGTTTAAGAATGCATTTATCGATGCCCGGGATGAAGATATCCAGATCATTAAGAGTCCTGTTGGACTTCCAGGCAGGACCATCTATAATCAATTTCTGAAAGAGTCTGAGAGAGGAGACCGGAAACCATCTGGCTGTCAATACAACTGCATCAGTAGCTGTGATCCCAAAACCACGGAATTCTGTATTGCCAGTGCCCTTTTGGAGGCATACAGGGGCAACCTGAAGGATGGATTTGCCTTTACAGGCTCCAATGCACCCAGAATCGATAAAATCTCAACAGTCAAGGATGTTTTTGAGGATCTGGAAGAGGGATATCATACAATGGACATGAATTCAACAAAGCTGCATTATGGACGCAAAGAAAATCATTGAATTAAAAAACTCACTGCAAGAGATCAGGGAAACCGCTGAACTGCTTGAGCTGAAACTTGAAAAGTACCTGAATGAACAGGATCAGGAGAAAAAGGTAGCAATGCAACGGCTGATCGAATCTGCGATCAATTTGTTGCAGTTTGAATTCAAGAGAACCATTCTCATGGACACAGGTGAATTGAAAGAATACTTCAAAGATCTGTAGTCGCCTTTTTTTCTCCTTACTCCCCGATAATCTTCACCAGCACCCTCTTGCGGCGTTTACCATCGAACTCTCCGTAGAAGATCTGCTCCCAGGGACCGAAATCCATTTTGCCATCTGTCACTGCAACGACAACCTCTCTACCCATAATCGTCCTTTTAAGGTGGGCATCGGCATTATCTTCATAGCCGTTGTGCATATACTGGCTGTGCGGTTTTTCCGGGGCCAGTTTCTCCAGCCATACCTCGAAGTCATGGTGGAGGCCCGACTCGTCATCGTTGATGAACACGGAGGCACTGATATGCATGGCGTTTACCAGGATCAGGCCTTCCTGTATGCCACTCTCCACCAGGCATGCGTGGACATCGGGGGTGATGTTGATCAGCTCCCGTCGTTTGGTGATGTTGAACCAGAGTTCCTTGCGGTATGATTTCATATTGGATCGATTTTCAGACGGATATCAGGTAAGTTTCAGTTCCTTCTTCAGGCTTTCGATCCGCTCATCCAGCATTGCCTTCACTTCTTCGTAGTTTTCACGTTTCATCATTTTATCAAAGACGCTGAAATAGAACTTGATCTTGGGTTCGGTTCCCGAGGGGCGGACGGAGATCTTGCTGCCATCCTCCAGCAGGAACTGGAGTACATTGGATTTTGGGAGGTCGATGGGATTCTTTTTGCCGGTGGCCACGTCAAGGCTGACCTGTTCCAGGTAGTCATGGATGGTTGTGACAGGCGAACCATTAAGGCTGGATGGGGGATCACTCCTGAAACCGGCCATCATCTGCTGGATCTCTTCGGCCCCTGATTTCCCTTTCCGTACCACGTTGATCAATGATTCCCTGTAGAGTGAGAATGTCTCATACATCTCCAGCAGGATATCATAGAGGCTTTTATCCCGGCTCCGGGCCCAGGCGGCGATCTCTGCCAGCATGGAGCAGGAAGCCACCGCGTCCTTGTCCCTTACGAAATCCCCGATCATGAAACCATAACTCTCTTCCCCACCCCCGATAAAGGTCATTTTCTCCTCGTTCCGTCTGATCACATCGGCGATGAATTTAAATCCGGTAAGCACATCATAATAGGGCACCCCGTAGAACCTGGCCATATCTGCGATCAGCTCTGTGGTTACAACAGTCTTGGCTATGTACTCTTTGCCTGTCAGTTTCCCCCGTTCAGACCACTGGGAGAGCAGGTAATAGGTAAGGAGGGAGGCTGTCTGGTTTCCGTTTACCAGGATCAGTTTGCCGCTGTCGTCCCGGATGGCAATGCCAACACGGTCTGCGTCGGGATCTGTGGCCATGACCATATCGGCGCCCACCTCGTCGGCCTTTTTAAGGGCCATATTCAGGGCAGCCGATTCTTCCGGGTTAGGTGATACCACCGTAGGGAAGTTGCCATCCACCACATCCTGTTCAGGCACATTGTATATATTCTTGAATCCAAGCCTTTTAAGGGCCCTTGGAACCATCCTGACACCGGTGCCGTGGATGGGAGTGTAGACAATTTTCACATCCGAATGGGCCGCGATAATCTCCGGGTTGAGTGACTGGGCAACTACCTCTTCGATATACTGTGCATCCATCTCTTCCCCCAGGGTGATGATGGCATCCTTGTCCCCGTCAAACTTCACCTCCCCGATGGATCTGATCTGCTTGACCTCGTTGATGATGTTCACATCGTGGGGATTGATGATCTGTCCCCCGTCCTCCCAGTATACCTTGTAGCCATTATACTCTTTTGGATTGTGGGAGGCAGTGACCACCACACCACTCTGGCAACCCAGCTGCCGGATGGCATAACTGAGTTCGGGGGTGGGCCTCAGATCGTCGAAGAGGTAGGCTTTGATCCCGTTGGCCACGCATATCTGGGCGGTGATCTCTGCGAATAGCGGACTATTGTTCCTGCAGTCGTGGGCCACCGCTATACTGATCTCCTTGCGGTTGCTGAACTGTTTCAGCAGGTAATTACAAAGGCCCTGGGTGGCCATTCCTACCGTATAGATATTCATGCGGTTGGTACCTACTCCCATGATCCCCCTCAATCCCCCGGTCCCGAACTCCAGGTCCCTGTAAAAGCTCTCCACCAGTTCGGTTTCATTTTCTTCCATCATCGCCAGGATGGCCTCCCGGGATGCTTCATCGATGGGACTGTCAAGCCAGGCCCGGGCCCTCTCCCTTACCTGTGGCAGCATCTCTTCATTGTTACTCATTGTTGATCTCAGTTATAAAAGGTTTTTAATGCATTTTTCAAGGCTGTCCCTCCAGTAGGGGACCTCCACTCCATAGACTTCTTTGATCCTGGATTTGTTCAGCACCGAGTATGGTGGCCGTTTTGCAGGCAAGGGGTAATCGGCAGTTTCCACAGGGAAAACCTTGCTTTTGCAGTTGATCAGCCGGCAGGTCTCAACGGCCAGGTCGAACCAGGTACAGACACCCTCATTCGAATAATGGAATATCCCCGGAGTGAATGGTCTTGTCCCCGAGTCTACATCGGAAATGATCTGCATGACAGCCCTGGCCAGGTCTTCTGCGTAGGTGGGTGTCCCGATCTGGTCATAGACCACCTTGAGATCGGTGTAGTTATCCATGCGGTTGATCATGCTTTTCACAAAGTTTTTACCGAAAACACTGTAAAGCCAGGAGGTCCGTATCACAAGTGCCCGGGGATGATCCATGATCAACTTTTCACCTTCCAGTTTGGTTTTGCCATATACACTTACCGGATCCGGTACATCTTCTTCCTTCAGAGGCCTGAGCAGGCCGCCGCTGAAAACATAATCGGTGGAGATGTGGACGACCTTCAGGTCCGGTAAACCTTCCATGATGGTAGCCAGGTTCCCGATCACATCCCTGTTCAGTTGCATGGCCCGTTCAGGCTCCGATTCGGCCCCGTCCACATCGGTATAGGCGGCACAATTGATGATATAATCTGTGGGATGCTCCGAAAGGTATTGTTCCACAGCGGCCTGGTCCGTAACATCCAGGTCCTCAATATCGGTGAAGCTGTAAACCTGGCTGAAATGGCTGCGGAGTTTTTTGATCTCGCGGCCCAGTTGGCCCCTGGCTCCTGTTACAAGTACATGGCTCATAGATTCTCTTTTTGGAAGTCCTTAAAATAGGGGAGACCCCTGTCCTTTTCAGAAACAATGGTATCTGCCGGTTTCACCCTCCAGTCGATGTTCAGGTCCGGATCATCAAAGCGGATCCCGGATTCAGATGCAGGGCAGTAATTGGCATCGCATTTATACAGGATGGTGGCATGGGAGGAAAGCACTGAAAAGCCGTGTGCAAATCCTTTTGGGATCATGAGTTGCAGGTGGTTGTCCCCGCTCAGCTCGACTCCGAACCACTTTCCGAGAGTGGGAGATCCTTCGCGGATATCCACGGCCACATCATATATCAGCCCCTCGGTTACCCTTACCAGTTTGGTCTGTGCATAGGGTGCACGCTGGAAGTGGAGGCCCCTGACCACACCTTTGACCGACCTGGACTGATTGTCCTGGATAAATTCAAACCTGATCCCCAGCTTTTCCAGCTTTTCCCTGTGGTAACTTTCAAAAAAATAGCCGCGTTGATCAGGGTGAACCTTTGGTTCAATGATCGTGAGTCCTTCGATTCCTGTCTCCAGTGTCCTCATGCCCATTTATGGTTCAGCGTCAAATACAGTTTCTTCAGCGATATTTAACAGGTACTGTCCATAGGCGCTCTTTTTCAGCTGATCGGCCAGGGAAAGCAATTGTGACTTGCTGATGAATCCCATTTTGTAGGCAATCTCCTCGATACAGGAGATCTTAAGGCCCTGTCTTTCTTCAATGGTATGGATATAGTTGGAGGCCTGCAGCAGGCTTTCATGGGTTCCGGTATCCAGCCATGCCATACCCCGTCCAAGGATCTTCACCTGGAGCCTTTTCTCCTGCAGGTAAAGACGGTTCAAATCGGTGATCTCCAGTTCCCCCCTTTTGGAAGGCTTGAGGGTTTTGGCCTTCCCGATTACATCGTTGCCGTAGAAATAGAGCCCGGTGACCGCATATTTCGACCTGGGATTGGAGGGTTTCTCCTCAAGGCTGACGGCTTTGCCTTTGCTATCAAATTCCACCACACCGTAACGCTTCGGATCATTCACAAAATATCCGAAGATCACGGCACCCTCCTGAAGTGAAGCCGCTTCTTTCAGGGTTCCGGACAATCCGTGCCCGTAAAAAATATTATCCCCGAGGATCAGGGAAACCTGGTCGGTTCCGATGAACTCCTCACCGATCAGGAATGCCTGAGCCAGTCCGTCAGGGGAAGGCTGTATGGCATAGGAGAGGGACAATCCCAGCTGGCTTCCGTCATCCAGCAGGGTCTGGTAAAGATGCAGGTCCTCGGGTGTTGAAATAATCAGGATCTCGCGGATCCCTGCCAGCATCAACACTGACAGGGGATAGTAGATCATGGGTTTGTCATACACCGGCAGGATTTGTTTGGAGATTGACCTGGTAATGGGGTACAAACGTGTACCTGAACCGCCTGCAAGTATGATTCCTTTCATGGCCGCATCTTTATTCTTCCGTTAACAACTTGTCAAAATAGGCAATGGTCTTTCCCAGCCCGGTTTCAATGTCAACCACAGGTTTCCATCCACCAAGGATCCTTTCCGCCATGGAGGTGTCCGGTTTACGCTGCACCGGATCATCCTGTGGCAGATCATGGAATGTGAGTTTCGATCTTGAACCAGTCATGCCGATAATCCGTTCGGCCAGTTCCAGAATGGTGAATTCCGCCGAATTCCCAAGGTTCACCGGGCCTGTTACCTCATCTCCAGTCTCCATCATGCGTATCATGCCTTCCAGCAGATCGTCCACGTACTGAAAACTCCGGCTTTGGGAACCATCCCCATAGATGGTGATCTCCCTGTTCCGGAGTGCCTGGACAATGAAATTGGAGACCACCCTTCCGTCATTGGGATGCATCCTGGGACCATAGGTGTTGAAGATCCGCACGATCTTTATCCTGACACCATTCTGCTGGTTGTAATCCACAAAGAGGGTCTCGGCACATCGCTTGCCCTCATCATAACAGGACCTGGCACCGACCGGGTTGACATTTCCCCAGTAGGACTCGGGCTGGGGATGAATGGCCGGGTCTCCGTATACCTCGCTGGTGGAAGCCTGTAATATTTTTGCTTTGATCCGTTTTGCCAGTCCCAGCATATTGATGGCTCCCATGACGGAAGTTTTCACCGTCTTGATGGGATTGAACTGATAATGTAAAGGCGAAGCAGGACAGGCCAGGTTATAAATCTGATCAACCTCAGCAAAGAAGGGGGAAGTGACATCATGCCTGACCAGCTCAAAATAGGGATTGTTCATCAGGTGCAGGATATTCTCTTTGGATCCGGTGAAGTAGTTGTCCAGGCAAAGAACTTCATGACCCTGATCCAGAAGCCTTTCGCTCAGGTGTGATCCAATAAAGCCAGCCCCTCCGGTAATCAGAATTCTACTCATGTTCTGGTCAGGTTCCCTGTTGTAATCAGGGTGTAACAGGTTTTCTTCCTATACTGTAGTATGTAAATCCGTATTCCGTCAGTTCTTCGGCTTCATATATATTACGACCGTCGAAGATCACCTTTTCCCGCATCAGCTTTTCCAGGACTTTGTAGTTCAACATCCTGAATTCAGGCCATTCCGTAACAACGATTAGCCCGTCAGAATCGATGAGGGCTTCATATTTGTCATTGCTGAACTCAATGGAATCACCCAGGATCCTTTTTGCCTCATCGAGGGCCACGGGGTCGTAGGCGTTAATCCTGACACCCTGTTCAAGCAACTCCTTGATAATCCTGATGGAGGGTGCTTCCCTCATATCGTCTGTATGAGGTTTGAAGGAGAGTCCCCAGAGTCCGAATTTCTTGTTCTTCAGATTGTTTCCGAAATGGGACTTGATCTTCTGGGGGATCACAGATTTCTGGTTCTCATTCACGAATTCCACGGCTTTCAGGATCTCCAGGGAGCGTCCGTATTCATCACCGGTCTTAATCAGCGCTTTCACATCTTTAGGAAAACAGCTTCCGCCGTATCCAGCTCCGGGATAGATGAATTTGTTGCCGATACGTGTGTCGCTTCCAATGCCCTTTCTGACCATGTTTACGTCGGCTCCCACCACTTCGCAAAGATTGGCAACGTCATTCATGAAACTGATCTTGGTGGCAAGCATGGAATTGGCCGCATATTTGGTCATCTCAGCAGAGGTGATATCCATGAACACGATGGGATGGCCATTCAAGAGAAACGGTTTGTACAACCTGCGCATGATTTTTTCTGCCTTTTCAGAATCGGTCCCGATGACGATGCGGTCAGGCTTCAGGAAATCATTGATAGCAGCTCCCTCTTTCAGGAACTCGGGATTCGAGGCTACATCGAAATCCAGATCTGAGCCTCGCTTTTTCAGCGCTTCAGACACCTGGGCCCTCACCTTTTCAGCTGTTTTTATGGGAACTGTACTCTTGGTGGCGATCACCAGGTAATCTTTCATATAGGTTCCAATCTCATCGGCAACCGCCAGCACATACTGCAAGTCTGCACTTCCGTCCTCATCGGGGGGGGTGCCAACGGCAATGAATACTGCTTCACAATCCTCGATGCTCTCCTCAAGACTGGTGCTGAAGAAGAGGCGGCCCTTTTCCACATTATTTTTCACCATGTCCTCAAGCCCGGGCTCATAGATGGGGATTATTCCCTTGTTGAGTTTCTCGATTTTTGCCTTGTCAATATCTACACATGTTACGGTAATGCCAGTCTCAGCAAAACAGGTTCCGGAAACCAGTCCTACATAACCTGTTCCAACCACTGTAATTTTCATAATGAGGAGGTTTTTAAAGTTGAAATGTAAAGTTAAGCGTTTATCTGAAAAACGTGAATTGTTCAATATTAGTTTTTAAACAGGCAGGGTAATGGCTGGCCTAACCTATTAAGCAATAGTTTCACAGGGATTTACACACCTTTTTTTTGGGTCTTTTTACTCCTTTTGTTATCTTTGCGCCTCGAATAATTATACATATTGTCTAACTTATTAATTTTAAGGTAATTACAATGTCCGAAAAGTCTAAAGAAACCAAAAAACCTGCTGCAGCTGAAGAGGTACAGCCTGCAGCTGAAACCGATCCTGCAAAGGCAACCGCAACCGAACGAACCGAAGCGCTAGCTGAGGAAGGAACTGAGCCGACAGGCGAAAAAACCGAAGGAACTGAGCCGACAGGCGAAAAAACCGAAGGAACTGAGCCGACAGGCGAAAAAACCGAAGGAACTGAGCCGACAGGCGAAAAAACCGAAGGAACTGAGCCGACAGGCGAAAAAACCGAAGGAACTGAGCCGACAGGCGAAAAAACCGAAGGAACTGAGCCGACAGGCGAAAAAACCGAAGGAACTGAGCCGACAGGCGAAAAAACCGAAGGAACTGAGCCGACAGGCGAAAAAACCGAAGGAACTGAGCCGACAGGCGAAGAAACCGAAGGAACTGAGCCGACAGGCGAAGAACAAACCCAAAAAATGAGGCCCCGGCAGAAGAACCTGTAGCAGAAGAGCAGCCCGTTGCAGAAGAGAAAGCTGCAATTGCAGAGCAACCTGTCACAGAAGAGCCTGTAGCTGAAGAGCAGCCCGTTGCAGAAGAGAAAGCTGCAACTGAAGAGCAACCTGTCACAGAAGAGCCTGTAGTTGAAGCAACCGAAGGAACTGAGCCGACAGGCGAAGAACAAAACCGAAAAGAACTGAGGCCCCGGCAGAAGAGCTTAGCTGAAGCAACCGAAGGAACTGAGCCGACAGGCGAAAAAACCGAAGGAACTGAGCCGACAGGCGAAGAACAAACCCAAAAAGATGAGGCCCCGGCAGAAGAGCCTGTAGCTGAAGCAACCGAAGGAACTGAGCCGACAGGCGAAGAACAAACCCAAAAAGATGAGGCCCCGGCAGAAGAGCCTGTAGCTGAAGCAACCGCAACCGAACGAACCGAAGCGCTAGCTGAGGAACGAACTGAGCCGAAAGTCGAAGACACGCCTGCCGAAGAAACAACGGTAGCTGAGGAGAAGGTTCAGGATCCCGTGGCCGCCAAAACAGATCCTGATGCCACTACCGGCGTGGAGGACTTTGACTGGGAAGAGTTTGCTGCAGATGAACTGGATACCGGGGAAGACCAGACCGAGTTCGAAAAAATGTATTCAGAGACCCTCTCCACCATAGCTGAGAATGAGGTGATTGATGGCAAGGTGATCTCTATGAACAAGCGTGAGGTGGTGATCAACATCGGGTACAAATCCGAAGGGATCATTTCCCTTTCAGAATTCCGCTATGATCCTGATCTGAAGGCTGGGGATACCGTGGAAGTATATGTTGAGAGCCAGGAGGATAAAAAAGGCCAGCTGGTACTTTCGCACAAGAAGGCCCGGGCTATGCGTTCCTGGGACCGTGTGAACCAGGCGCTGGACGAGGACGAGGTAATCAAAGGTTACATCAAGTGCCGTACCAAGGGTGGTATGATCGTGGATGTATTCGGTATCGAGGCATTCCTCCCCGGATCGCAGATCGATGTGAAGCCCATCAGGGATTACGATGCTTACGTTGGTAAGAGCATGGAATTCAAGGTGGTGAAGATCAACCATGAATTCAAGAACGTGGTGGTATCGCACAAAGCACTGATCGAAGAGGAATTGGAACAGCAGAAGAAGGAGATCATTGCCAAACTGGAAAAAGGACAGGTGCTGGAAGGTACTGTCAAGAATATTACATCCTACGGTGTGTTCATCGACCTGGGTGGTGTGGACGGACTGATCCACATTACAGACCTTTCATGGGGCCGTGTCAACCATCCCGAAGAGATTGTGGAGCTTGACCAGAAACTGAACGTGGTAATCCTTGACTTTGATGATGACAAGAAGCGGATCGCCCTGGGATTGAAGCAGCTGACCCCGCATCCGTGGGATTCGCTGGATGAGGCGCTTAAAGTGGGTGACCAGGTGAAAGGACGTGTTGTTGTGATGGCCGATTACGGTGCATTCGTTGAGATTGCTGCCGGTGTTGAGGGCCTGATACACGTGTCGGAAATGTCATGGTCTCAGCACCTTAGAAGTGCACAGGAGTTCATGAAAGTAGGTGATGAAGTGGATGCCGTGATCCTGACCCTTGACCGCGAGGAGCGGAAGATGTCACTTGGAATCAAGCAGCTTAAAACCGATCCGTGGGAGAAGATCGAAGAGAAGTACGGAGTCGGAAGCAAGCATACTGCGAAAGTCCGGAACTTCACCAACTTCGGGGTATTTGTGGAAATCGAAGAGGGTGTTGACGGGCTGATCCATATCTCGGATCTCTCCTGGACCAAGAAGGTGAAGCATCCTTCAGAATTCACTGCCATTGCCGCTGACATAGAGGTGGTGGTGCTGGAGATTGACAAGGATAACCGTCGCCTGAGCCTCGGGCACAAGCAACTTGAAGAGAATCCCTGGGATGTCTTTGAAAGTGTGTTCGGTGTTGACTCCATTCATGAAGGAACAATCATAGAATTGATGGACAAGGGAGCCGTTGTTGCCCTGCAATATGGTGTGGAGGGTTTTGTTACCCCGAAACACCTTGTGAAGGAGGATGGCTCCGGTGTGAAAGTGGATGAAAAACTCGATTTTAAGGTTATTGAGTTCAATAAGTCCGCAAAAAAGATTATCTTGTCTCATAGTCGGATCCATGAAGATAAGAAGAAGTCTTCCACCAGGGCTACCAAGCAGGGAGAAGGGGCTGATGTAAGGAAAGCCACCAGGAAGTTGAAAACCAACCTGGAGAAGACCACCCTCGGAGATATTTCCGAACTTGCAGCTTTGAAGACAGAAATGGAGGAGAGTGAGAACAGCGCAAAAAAGAAGCAAGCGAAGAAATCCGGAGACGATAAGGAAGAGTAAGTAAAACCCTTAAAACTATTTATTCAGCGATGGAATTCAAGATTGACAAATTTGAAAACCATACTTTGATTAAAGTATTGGAGGAAAAGCTCGACACGCACATCGCCCCCACACTGAAGTCCGAGTTGGTTCTTGTTTCAGGGAATGGTGAAAAGAATATCATCCTTGACCTGGGCAACTGCCGCTACTGTGATTCGTCAGGTTTGAGTGCGATCCTTGTGGCGAACCGCCTTTGTAAGAATGCAAGCGGTACCTTCGTGCTCACAGGATTGAATGATGCGGTTGAAAGGCTGATTACCATTTCTCAGCTCGATACTGTTTTAAACATTTCAAATTCCCTTGAAGAAGCAGTAGCGCTGATCAAAGAGGCTGGATAATCTGGTTCCGGTGTCTTTTGAGTTGACCATATTGGGTAGCAGTTCGGCACTGCCTACCTCGAAACGATTTCCGACCGCTCATTTACTCAAAGTAGATGAGCGGTTTTTTTTGATTGATTGCGGGGAGGGAACACAGATGCAGATGCGGCGGTTTGGCAGCAACCCTGCCAGGATCCACCATATCTTTATTTCCCACCTTCACGGGGACCACGTGTTCGGATTGTTCGGACTGCTTTCCACCATGGGGATGATGGGCCGGCGTGTGCCGGTCAGCCTGTACGGACCTGTGCGCCTGAAGGCTATGATGGAACAGCACATGTCATATTTTGGTCCGCTTCCCTTTGACCTGCAATTCCATGCTCCTGATGAGGCTGGGGAGGGATTCATTTATGAGGATGATAAGATGACTGTTCTCCCCATCCCCCTGAAGCACAGGACCCTGACCTACGGGTACCTGTTCAGGGAGAAGAAAAAAGCACTCAATGTGAAGAAGGAGATGATCGGGACCTATAGGCTGGGGATTGCCGATCTGGTGAAGGTAAAGCGTGGTGAGGACCATACAACCCCTGAAGGAGAGGTGATCCCCAACCACCGGTTGACACTTCCACCTTACAGGCAACGGTCATATGCCTATATCTCTGATACGGTATTTGATCCGGGACTGGCAGAGCGGATAAAAGGTGTGGACCTGCTGTTTCATGAGGCCACCTTCTCACACAAGGACGAGAAACTGGCTGTGGCCACCCTGCATTCAACTTCAAAACAGGCAGCCACCATTGCCAGTAAGGCGGGTGCCGGGAGGTTGCTCATCGGTCATTTCTCAAGCAGGTATAAGGATCCGGAAATGCTGGTGGAGGAGGCAAGGGAGGTTTTTGAACCTGTAGAAGGGGTCAGCGACGGTGAGGTTTATTCCATACCGATGGAACGGGAGGCAACGGAATAAAATGTTAATTTTGCACCATTTACACGGCAAAAATCCATTCGATAGGTGAACGAAAAGATCTTGATCCTCGATTTCGGTTCCCAGTATACCCAGCTGATTGCCAGGAAGGTGCGGGAACATAATGTGTACTGTGAGATCCATCCCTACAGCAAATTCCCCAAGCCGGACGAAACGGTTAAAGGGGTGATCCTTTCGGGAAGCCCTTTCTCTGTCAGGGATGATCATGCACCCATCCCGGACCTTGAAGGGATCAAGGGTAAGTACCCCATGCTTGGGATCTGTTACGGGGCCCAGTATCTTTCGCACCATTATGGAGGGGAGGTAAAGCAATCCGATTCCAGGGAATACGGCAGGGCCAGACTCAGTTTTATCGATTCTGGAAATCCCTTGCTCCGCAACCTGTTATCCAATACACAGGTCTGGATGTCACATGGTGATACCATCAACAGTCTGCCTTCCGATTGTCACGTGATAGCCAGTACGGGCGATGTGAAGGTGGGAGCCTATGCCTCGTCGGCTGAACCTACTTTCGGTCTCCAGTTCCACCCTGAGGTGTACCATACTACCGAAGGGAAGACCATCCTTTACAATTTCCTGGGAGAGATCTGTGGTTGTTCCATGGACTGGACCCCCGAAACCTTTGTGGAAAGCACGGTGAAAGAACTCCGGGAGAAACTGGGCAATGACCGGGTGGTCATGGGCCTCTCGGGCGGGGTGGATTCCACGGTTGCAGCCATACTGTTGCACCGCGCCATTGGTCCACGCCTTACCTGTATTTTCGTTGACAACGGCCTGTTGAGGAAGGATGAATTCTCTACGGTGCTTGATTCATACCAACACCTGGGACTGAATGTGATCGGAGTGGATGCCAGCGAGAAATTCATTACGGACCTGGAAGGGATAACAGATCCTGAGGCCAAAAGAAAAAGCATTGGGAAAAACTTCATTGAAGTATTTGAATCAGAGGCCAGAAGGCTTGAAAATATCACCTGGCTGGGTCAGGGTACCATCTACCCTGATGTGATCGAATCGGTCTCTGTCAACGGTCCGTCGGTGACCATTAAATCGCACCACAACGTGGGGGGGCTCCCCGATAAGATGCACCTGAAAGTGGTAGAACCCCTGAGGCTGCTCTTTAAGGATGAAGTCCGGAGGGTGGGTTACACCATGGAAATCCCAGCATCCTTTCTGAAGAGGCATCCGTTTCCCGGACCCGGTCTGGGTATCCGGATCCTGGGCGAGATCACCAGGGAGAAGATCCGCCTTGTTCAGGAAGCGGATGATATCTATATCAAAGCGCTGCACAGGTATGGCCTGTATGACAGGATATGGCAGGCAGGGGCCATCCTTCTGCCTGTTCAGTCGGTGGGTGTGATGGGGGATGAGCGCACTTACGAATATGTGGTAGCCCTGAGGGCAGTGACCTCCACTGATGGTATGACGGCTGACTGGGGACACCTGCCCCATGAAGTACTCAGCCGCGTATCCAATGATATCATCAACAAGGTCAGGGGCATCAACCGGGTGGTTTATGACATCAGTTCAAAACCTCCTGCCACCATTGAATGGGAGTAATATTCTATGAAAGACCCGGATGCTGCAACATTTCGTACCAAGGACGGTTATAACAATGAAAGGATAAAGGAGAGATCATGATAAGATTCAAATATTATATATTGCCCCTGCTGCTGCTTCTGGGAAGTATGGCCGGTAATGCACAACTTACCAGTCCGGAAGCACTCAAGCTTGCGCTGGTGATGGAGAAGGTGAGCAGGTATTATGTGGATTCGATTGACGATGAAAAGGTGGCTGAGGATGCCATTGAGCACCTCCTGCATGAGCTTGATCCACACTCCTCCTACCTGAGCAAGGAGGAGCTTGAGGAGCTGAATGAGCAACTGGAGGGTGAGTTTGAGGGGATCGGTGTCAGTTTCAATATCCTGGACGACACCATCTATATTATCCGTGCCATCTCAGGGGGCCCTTCTGAAAGGGTCGGTATCATGGCAGGGGACCGGATCGTGAAGGTGGAGGGTGAAACCGTGGCGGGTACCGGGATCACCACCCGCGATGTGCAGCGTTTGCTCAAGGGACCCAAGGGGACCCTGGTGGATATTTCCATACGGCGCCGGGGTGTAAAAGCGCTTATTGATTTTACCATTACCAGGGATAAGATCCCTGTATTCAGCCTGGATGCCTCCTACATGGTGAATGACCGTATTGGATATGTGAAGCTGGCCAGGTTCTCTCATACCAGCATCAAAGAGTTCATGACGGCCATGGAACAACTGAAGAAAGAGGGAATGGAGGACCTGATCCTCGACCTCTCGGGTAACGGAGGAGGATGGCTGCCGGTGGCAGTGGACCTTGCCGACCATTTTCTCTCCGGGACCAAGGAGATTGTCAGTACCGAGGGGAATAACGTACCGGACAGGAAGTACAGGGCCAGGAGACCCGGTATGTTCGAAGAGGGTAACCTGGTGATCATGATCGACGGGAATTCTGCTTCTGCCAGCGAGATCGTCAGCGGTGCGGTCCAGGACTGGGACAGGGGGGTGATTGTGGGAAGGCGTTCTTTCGGGAAAGGCCTGGTGCAGCAACCATTTCCCCTGGGAGACGGATCCATGATCAGGCTTACTGTGGCACGTTACTATACACCCACCGGGAGGCTGATCCAGAAACCTTATGAAGATGGCTACGAAGAGTATGCCATGGACCTGATCAACAGGTACAACAACGGGGAGTTGAGCAGCGAAGACAGCATCGCCTTCCCGGAATCACAGCGTTATACAACCCTTAAAATGAACAGGACTGTCTATGGAGGAGGGGGCATCATGCCCGACTACTTCGTGCCTGTGGATACCACTTCTTTTTCTGATTATTACCGCAAGCTGATCAATAAAGGAATATTCAACCGGTTCATCCTCCAGTACGTCGATGAGCACAGGGATGATTTTCTGCTCAGGTACCCCGACTTCGACTCCTTTAGTGAAGGATACCAGCCCAGCCAGGAGCAGCTCGATGCATTGGCCGAATTCGCTGAAGAGGAGGAGCTTCCGTTTGACCAGGAGCAGTGGGACATTTCCAGTGGACAGATCTCATTGCTGATGAAAGGGTATGTGGCCAGGGATTTATGGAGCATGGCCCATTTTTATGAAGTGTACAATTCTTCCAATGAGGTATTCAACAAGGCCGTTGAGATCCTCAATAATCCCTCCATGCTTACACAGAAACTGGCCAAAGTCGAACCTGAATGATCTCCGGGATCACTGAGAAATACCACGCAAAAACCCTGAAGGGTCTGGAACCCCTGCTGGCAAGGGAACTGGAGGAACTGGGTGCTGAAAGGATCGAGGTGGTGAACAGGGGGGTGACTTTCTCAGGCGGACGTGCGCTTATGTACAAGGTGAACCTGGCATCCAGGCTTTCCGTGAGGGTATTGGTACCGGTGATGAGGTTTGAGGCCGACAATACAGAGACCCTTTACAGGAAGGTGAAACACTTTGACTGGTCCAGGTTCCTGGACAACAGGATGACCTTTGCCATCGATCCGGTGGTCCATTCACCCCATTTCAGGAACAGCCTTTATGTTTCCCAGAAGGTGAAAGATGCCATTGCAGACAGGTTCAGGGAGAAGACACACCTGCGCCCGTCTGTGAGCCGAGAGCTGCCCGACCTGTTGATCAATGTACATATTTCGGGGCGCTGGGTCGACATATCACTGGACAGTTCAGGGGGATCGCTGCATCGGAGAGGATACCGGTCCGGGCACTTCGAAGCTCCTTTGAACGAGGTGCTGGCAGCAGGGATGATCCTCCATACCGGATGGAAAGGAGATACCCCGTTCCTGGATCCCATGTGCGGATCCGGTACCCTGGCCATCGAAGCAGTGCTCATTGCTGCAGGAATTCCGCCGGGAATCTACAGGAAGCATTACGGTTTTGAGAGCTGGAAAGATTTTGACAGGGAACTGATGGAGCATGTGGCCCGAAATCTTCCTCCCGAAAAGGAGGTGGTGGTTCCGATGATCGCCAGGGATGTGGATCCCGGTGCGGTGGAGCTGACCAGGCAGCAGCTGAAACAGATGGACCTGGCACACCTTGTGACCGTGGAAGAGCAGGATTTTGGAACCTCTGAGGGAATGGAAGGGGCAACCATCGTTCTGAATCCCCCCTACGGTGAGCGGATGCAACCGGAAGACCTTGATTCGCTGTACAGCATGATCGGTTCTACCCTGAAACACCGGTATCCCGGGGCGGATGCATGGATCCTCTCCTCCAGCGCCAAATCACTGAAGCGGGTGGGTCTGAAACCGGCTTCCAGGACACCGCTATACAATGGTTCACTGGAATGCTCTTTCGTGAATTACAAAACCTTTCAGGGTAACTGGAAGGATTACAAAACCCTTGCAAGCCGGTAATTCAACCAAAAAATGACAGGTTTTGATAAGTTTTATTGCACTGGCCGCTATTTTTTATCTATATTAGTTACTGAAACTTTTTCTATATTTGCTGATCAGATCAGTATTGTCCTAGTCAACAAAAAGAAGCTACATGAGCTTTGATGTGAATGAGTATTACTCCAGGCTGAATGGCGGAGATGTTTTGATGGCCTTCAAAGGGAATATCTCAAGTGAGCTGATCAGTAAAGTACTTGAAGTTGTGGAGTCCAGGATGGACGACTACAACGAGAATTCCAAGATCCGTAAGAAAGTCTACAATGTGCTCGTTGAGAGCCTTCAAAACCTGTATCATCACATAGAGGTATTGCCGGAGGAGATGCGCGAAGAGTATGAATCCAAATTCGGGATCCTGGTGATCAGCCGTGAATCAGGTAAATACAGGATATCAACGGGCAACTTCGTCACCAGCGACAAAGTGGATGTGCTGAAGAACAAGATTGACAAGATCAATTCCATGGGTAAAGAGGAACTGAAGGACATGTACAAGTTCATCCTTAATCATCAGAGGCTGTCAGAAAAGGGCGGAGGAGGCCTAGGGCTGGTGGATATTGCACGGAAGACGGGGAATAAGCTGGACTATACATTTGAGAAATACGATGAGTCATACTATTTTTTCAACCTTGATGTTTTCATCGACTTTGCATAAAAAAAATAACAGAAAAATAGCCGAATATGGAAGCACTTTCAATTGAAGGAACTGCAAAAACACCGAGCGTTAAATTTAACGGACAGGAGGGTGTTATTGAAATCAAAGGCAGGTCGATCCCGGAAAATTCAATAGAGTTTTACAAACCACTTGTTGAATGGCTAGAGGAGTACAGCGGCGCTCCGCTGGATCTGACCCAGGTCAATGTCCAGCTGGAATATTTTAATACAAGCTCTTCAAAGTGCATCCTGGATGTGTTCAAGAAGCTGGAAGCCATTCACAAGGGCAAGAGCGAGGTGATTATCAACTGGTACTATGAGGAGGATGATGAGGACATGCTCGAAGCCGGGGAGGATTACGAATCCATCATCAGGGTACCGTTCAAGATGATTGAAATCGTCGAGTAACAGGGCCCCCGTCAATATCATATTTTGAACGGGCTGTCAGCACTGGCTGGCAGCCCGTTTTTATATTATCCTATTTCTTCCTGGGCATCAGCTGTTCAAAGAAGTCCAGGAACCTCTTGAGCACCCTGAAGTAGAGCAGCAGGTAGAGCATGATGGTCATCGCCCAGATCACCATTACATTCACCCAGAGGGTTTGTACAAACACTCCTGCGATCATCTTCCGTGGAGCATAGAAGTGGGCTTTGATGAACTTGTTGGTTGGATCCAGGTAAATGGGATCGCGCTTCTGGATCATGTCCCCTTTCCCCCGTCGTTTGAACTCGGTGAACATTTTGAAATCCTGGTTGTTGGTCACAAACTCTTCCAGTCGCTTATTGGTATTTTTCCGGATAAGCTCACTCAGCTCATCCCTGTCGAACTCCCCGGTGATCCTGTCGATCTCGCTTTTGGAGGATCTGAGCAATTCACGGTAGAACTGCTGGAGGGTCTGGAGGTATTCCCTGGTATAGCCCAGGATCTCCTCGCTGAGCTGGTCTGGATAGAGCTGGTCTGCATATTTCATGGAGTAGGTAGGGGCACTTTCATAGTAGCTGTGGAGGATCATGCGCTCTTCGAACTCATCCATGATCTCGGTCCGCAGCACCGTCAGGTTATATTCGATCTCCTCTGCCCTTGCAGGATCTTCCGCGTTTCGCTCAATGAAGGCAATCTTGTTCAGGAGCTCCTTAATGTGGCCGTTGGCCTTCAGGTTCCCAATGCTGTTCAGTTTCTCTAAGTCGTAGAAGTGTTTTTTGTAGTCGTTGTTCATGTACTGGTAGGTGGCCAGCCCCTCATAAGCCCAGCGGGCTGTGATCACCTCCCCGTAGAAGGGGATCCTTTTGGGGGATGATATCTGCGGATTCAGCTCTTCGTACTTCACAATGATCCCGCTCAGGATGATCTGGGGGATCACCAGGATGGGGATGAGGATGTAGATGGTCACCACTGTTTTAAAACTGTCTGAGATCAACAGGCCCATCATATTGGCTGCTGTCCATGACGAGAACAACACCAGCCAGTACTCGAAATAGAATCCCTTGATCCCCATGATGGAATTTCCCACCATCACGAAGGTGAAAGCCTGGATGGCAGAGATCAGGAACTGAACGGACACCTTCGACATCAGGTAGCCCGACCAGCTGAGGTTCAGGAATGCTTCCCTTTTCAGGATCTTCCGGTCCTTGATAATCTCCTCCGCACTGACCGTCAGCCCCATGAAGATCCCGACGATCACCGACATGAAGATGTACACCGGCATGTTCATGTTCTTCTCCAGCGTATAACCGAACAGATTGCTCACATCCAGGTCATAATACCTGATGATGAAAGCCAGGATAAATGCCAGCAGCGGGGCTTCCCCGAAATTGATCACCAGGTATTGCGGATCCTTAAGTTTTTTAAGGATATCCCGCTTGATGAATACACCGAACTGTTTTATCTTCCCCGGGATCTTGAATGAGATTTCCGGCAGGTCCTCCCTGCCTGCAACAGCCCTTTCAGACTCCTGGTACTGGCCGATGAAGTATTCGCTCCATTCCTCGGGGGGGATTTTCCGGGTATGGGTCAGCTTGCCGAATTCATCCAGTACACTTGTTTCCACGATGTTGAATACCTGTTCGGGATTCACGTTGCCACAGGTGGGACATTCACTTTCATTCCAGTCAGCTGCCCCGACCTTCTTTTTAAAGTATTCGATGGAATCCACGGGATTCCCGTTGAAAATGAGAAAGCCGCCGGTATCCAGGATCAGCAGCCGGTCGAACATCTTAAAGATGTCAGAGGATGGCTGGTGGATCACCACAAAAACCAGTTTCCCCTTGAAAGTTAGTTCCTTCAGCAGGTCCAGGATGTTCTCACTGTCCCTGCTGGAGAGCCCGGAAGTGGGTTCGTCCAGGAAGAGGACTGCCGGTTCCCTGATCAGCTCCAGGGCAATGTTCAGCCTCTTCCTTTGTCCGCCACTGATCTTTTTGTTCAGCGGAGATCCCACCTGGATATCCTTTTTTTCATACAGCCCCAGGTTTTGCAGGACCCGGTTGACCGCTTCCTGCAGCTGCTCTTCGGTGAAATTGTCAAAACAGAGCCGGGCGTTGTAATAGAGGTTCTGATATACGGTCAGCTCTTCGATGAGCAGGTCATCCTGTGAAACGAAACCGATGATCCCATCGATTGCCGGATCCCCGCTGTGGATGTCAATTCCGTTGATCAGTACTTTTCCCTCCGAAGGCCTGCTGATCCCGTTCAGCACATTGAGCAGGGTAGATTTCCCTGCCCCGCTGGCACCCATGATCCCTACCATGCGACCCGACTCTTCGGTGAATCCGACATCATGAAGGCCGATGGCCCCGTTGGGAAAACGGTAGGTGATATGGCTGGCTTCAAATACGATTTTGGATGTTACCTCATCCCCTACGAAAAGGGAGACCACGTCGCTGAAATAGACCGGTTTGATCTGCTGGTTTCTCAGGGAGGAACCGGTGTTGAACGGGTAGGATTTCCTGTTCTCGAGGAGCTGGCCATTCATATTCAGTTCTCCCTTCCCCACATATTTCACGAAGTACATGTTGGTCGACTGGACCTGGATGAACCAGATCTCCCCCGACAGGCCCTCCCTGCAAATATGCTTGGTCTTTTTCTCAGTACCACCGTCCTTCCTGCTGTCCACAACCAGGTAGGAGGCATGCTCTTCCAGCGAAGCATTGGAATTGACAAAGGTGCTGATCAGCACCAGGTCCTCACCGGAAATGAGGAATGTCTCTGCTATGAGTTCAATAAACTGCTTCTCCTGCTTTTTTGCCTCGGCCATCTCAGTCGTCCCGGCTTTTCCGGCTTTCGGACCGTGGGTATCTTCCTTCTCTGATTTTACGAATTCCAGTAACTGGAATAGCACGATAATCCTCTGGGTCTGATCCAGTTCCTCGATCAGGCTGGTACACAGTTTCAGCACCCTGACTGCCCTCTTGGCCAGTATCTTTTCTTTCCTGGCAGCTTTGTCATCATCTTCCCCGGTAGCACCCTTCTCCTTCCTTTTGGCAGCTTTGGCATCCTCCCTCCGGGCTGCTTCCGCATCCTCCTCCATCACCTTCTCGAAGTGCTGGCTGAACTCACCAAGGAACTTGTCCGATAATTCCTGGTTCAGCTGGCTATTCAGGTAGGAGGCGACCACATCCGCTCTCTCTTTCTTGTAACTTTCCCTGTCCTGCCCTTCGGATACAGGGCGGGAAATGATGGCAAAAAGCTGCATCAGGGCTTCGAGGATCATTTCACTCATGACATCGGTTATTGATCAACAATAACCCAAGATAAGAATTAAATGGATAGGATGCCAGTTGGAGAATCAACAGGAATTTACCAGCAGGAGAAACTCAAAACCAGAGGTATATTGACAGGAACAGCAGGGGAATCAGGATGCCAATGGCTGCCAGGATCCCTCCCTGCCCGGTAATGCCCTTCTTTCCCCTGACCATGATCAGCCCTGACAGGGCCATCAGAATGAGGGCCAGGGCAAACAGGTCGGAAAACCAGGTCCAGAGTTTCTTGGGCTTGTTGTAGTGGAGGTAGTTCATCTCGTTGAAAAATGGGCGGGAACGCACTTTGGTAACAGCGACCTCCCCGCTGGACAGTTCCACAAGGATATGCCCCCCTTTCAGGTAGATCATCAGGTAGTCTTCCCCGGGGAAGTAATATTGTTTGAAATCCCTCTTTTCCCCGGTCAGGTCAAGGAGCTGCTCCACCACATTCCTGTCCACGGAATCCTTCTGCAGGGGTGCCTGAAATTGAAAGGTTTCAGACCGTGATATGATCCCGGGATCCCAGTGGCGGGCCACCCCGTGGTTCAGGGCGATGCCTGAGATACCATATATAATGGTCATTCCGAAAAACAAAAATCCCAACTCCCGGTGGATCCACCGGTTCCATTTCCTCCAGTTCATGGTCTTACCGGGTCACTTCCTTGAAATCGACCGCTTCAATGAAGATATCGGCTTTTTCTGCCTCGGTGTGGGCCATTTCAGTAACGTGGTGCTCTTTCGAGTCGTGATCCTCTACGTGGGCATCGGCCTGCTCAGGAGTCAATACTTTTAATACACCCTTGAAGGCCACGGTGGATCCTTCCAGGTCGATCTTGAACTCGTCGATATCTCCCGCGGGCACGATCCTGATCTGGGTCTCCCCGTCTTCCCCGAGCACGAAACATTTCTGTCCCCCATGCCTGCAGACATGGGTGACCATTCCCGAAACGGCAACTTTTTGATCCTTATATTCAGCAGGATTGGCTACCAGTTCTTCCACGGTGGCAGAGACGATCTTTTCTGTACCGGCGATCTTTCTCTGATCCTCCTTCTGTGCTGCCTGATTGCATGAACCCACGAAAACGGCCAGCGCAATCCATAATATGATACGATGCATGATATTCAGAATTTGATTCGGGGGGTAAAAATAGGAAAATTTTATGGTTTGAAGCTCTGCATACAGGCTTCAAGTTCATCGTAGATCTCAAACACATGGTGCAACTGGAGCAGTTTGAATAACTCCATCACATCGCCGTTGGCATTGCAGATCTTGAACTGCCCGTAGTTGTTGCTTGCAGCTTTCAGGGCTGACAGAAGTACCCCGAATCCGGAGCTGTCTATAAAGGTGATGCCCCGCAGGTCAAATACCAGGCTGACATTGGGTTTGTTGAAAAACTCAATGAGGCTTTCCTTGACTGGTTCAGTGATCAGTGAATTGAACCTGTTGGTGTCCTTCAGGTTCACCACGATCACGTCGTTGATGTTTTTTGTTTCGAGCATGTTCCGGTCCTTCTGGGGTTACTGAATAATAAGTTCTTCAAGTGCCAACTGGCTCTGCTCCAGGAATTCACGGATCATGCCTTCATAGCGTTCAACCTCCTTCTCCCCATTGGCCAGGATCTCCAGCTCCTTTAGCAGGTCGGCGGCCTGGGTCATTCCCATAACCGCTACCGAAGATTTTGCCTTGTGGGCAAGTTTCGACAGCCCGTCATAATCCTTGTTCTGCATCAATTCGGGCATGAGTACCTTGTACTCGTCCACCTGCTCTTTGAACAGGTCGATCATCTCTGCGATGAACTTGTCGTCACCCCCGGACATGGTTTTCAGGTAATTCAGGTCTGTGATCATCATGGTGCGCTTCTAGGTTGAAAACTTCTTTGGATCACTAAATTTATTTATTTTATTTTTAGAAATAAAGCCGTTGCGGTTTTTTATCCCCGGGAGAACAATATGAAAAGAACTTTGGTGATCATTCTGTCAGGGCTTCTCGCAGTACAATCTGTGTCCGCCCAGATGTCATTTTCCGAGAAAAGACAACGGGATAAAGCACTGAATGAAGGGATTACACTGATCCACAGGGAAGAATTCGAAATGGCCAGTGTGAAACTCACCGAGTGCCTGGAGGTGGACAGCACCTTTGCGCCCGCTTACCTTCAGCGGGGAAGGATCATGATCGAATGGGGGGCTCTGGACAAGGCCATGGAGGACCTGGACAGGGCTGTTGCCTGTGATCCCTCCCTGGGGGAAGCCTATTTTTGCAAAGGCTATATCCTTTTCGGGACCGATACCACAGGTGAAGATGCACGCCTGTTCGATCAGGCCATATCCAATGGGTTTGAAGATCCATATGCTTACTATTTCAGGGGGCTGACAAAGATCAGGGATGGCAAGGACGGCATGGCGGTCAATGATTTTAATGAAGCCATCGGGAGAAAGTCCGATTTTGCACTTGCTTACCATGAAAGGGCTGGTGTGAAGCGGCGCATGGGAGATCTCCAGGGATCACATTTCGACTATACGACAGCCATCGATTATCAGGAGGTTTTCCCACTGGCCTACAATAACCTTGGTTCGGTCAAGATCCAGCTGGGGGATTACGAGGGGGCCATCACAGAATACAACAAGGCCCTGGAACAGGATCCCAAGCTGGTACTGGCATTGAATAACAGGGGATATGCGCGCTATTTCCTGGGAGATATGGAAGCTGCCCTGGACGATTTTGATGCTGCCATCATGCTGGAGAATGGATTCGCGGTGGCCAACCTGAATAAATCGTCCGTGCTGGCCAGGCAGAACAATGTTGAACCAGCCCTGAGCCTGCTGAATTCGGCCATTGAGGTGAACCCGGACATTGCCCTGCTCTATTTGAACAGGGGACTGGTCAGGGAGTTGATGGGGGATCTGACCGGGGCCTGCGAGGACTGGAACAAGGCCAACGAACTGGGTGCAGAAGATGCGGCTGAATATGTCCGGGAATGCAATTAACTCCGAGCTTATGACAATGAGATGGTCCCATATGATCCTTGTGCTCCTCCTGATTCAGGGCACCCTCCTGGCACAGGAGGATGTGAAGATCAAAAAGAAGCAGTTCAGGACCGGCATTGAGACCGGATTCAAGGAGGCGTGGAAAAGTGTCAGGGAAGGGGACAAATATTTCAGTCAGGGAAAAGGCACTTTCGATCTGGCCAGGGACCTCTACCTGTATGCCAACCAGTACAACGCTGCCAATGCAGCACTTAATTATAAGATAGGGGTATGTTACCTGTTCACGGACGACAAGTACAATGCCATCGACTACCTCCTGCAGGCTTACAACCTGGAGGAGGAGGTGAGCAAGGATATCCACTATCTGCTGGGGCAGGCTTACCACCTGGTGCTTGAGTTTGACAATGCCATCAAGCATTACAGCCTTCACAAGGAGAATCTCCATGGAGATGAACTGATGGATTATACCAGTATACTGACCAAACGTCTGTCGGAATGCCAGTATGGCCGCGACCTGGCCCGGGAACCCATCCGGGTGATCATCCAGAACCTGGGACCTTTGGTGAATTCAAAATACGACGACTATAATCCCATCTTTTCCTTCGGTGACACCGTACTTTTTTTTACCACAAGGAGGCCTTTCGAAAAGGCCAGGCGGAATCCCCTCGACAACAAATACAATGAGGATATTTACCATTCGGCGCTTGAGCCAACGGGATTTGAAGAAGCGCTCAGGCTGGATAAACCGTTCAGTTCCAAATATAATGAATCCCTTGTGGGCATTTCTGCCGACGGGAACAGGCTCTTGATATACCGCGGGAACGTGGACAACGGTGATCTCCAGGTCTCCCAATTCAACCCTGATAAGGCGAAATGGTCCAAACCCAAAAAAAGCGTGTCTAAGAAGCTGGTGAGCAAGGAAGGTGAGACCTCGGCGACGCTCTCCTCCGACGGACAGGAACTTTTCTATGTCTCCCGCAACAAGAACCTGACCTTGGGTGGAAAGGATATCCTGGTCTCAAAGATGAATGAGAAGGGAAAATGGGAAGAACCGCAGAATATTGGCAGGATCATCAATACAAAATATGACGAGGAGGGGGTTTTTCTGACCCGCGACGGCAGGTACCTTTATTTCGCTTCCCAGGGGCATAACAGCATGGGCGGTTTTGATATTTTCCGTTCGGAACGGGATGAAAGCGGTGCCTGGTCCACCCCCGAGAACCTGGGTTACCCCATCAATACGCCTGATGATGAAGTGTTCTATATCACCGATATGTCAGGCACTTATGGTTACTACTCTGCCATCAGGGAGGGCGGGGCAGGGTCCAAGGATATTTACAAGGTGATCTATCTCGGATCGGAGAAGGAGCTGGTCACTTCCCTGGAGGACCAGCTGGTGGCCGGACCGGGGGAGAAGAAACGGGGATTCCTGACAAGGCCGGAGCTGCCTGACCTGGATACAAGCATCGTAGTGACCGGCCATGTAGTGGATACGGTGGGTGCATTCAACCCGGTGCTGTCCAGGCTGACCTTCCTGGATCCCGGTGGAATCAGGGAAGACATCAACGTGATGTCAAACGATTCAGGGATTTATGTGGCAAGACTGCCGGAGGCCACCGTGTACGGTGTGGAGATCAATGCCACGGGGTACCTCTATTTCCTTGATATCGTCGACCTGCTCGGGAACAACGGAGATGAGAAGGTGGTCCTGGATTTCTTCCTCAAGAAGATCGAAGTGGGAACCAAGGTAGTGCTTGACAACATCTATTTTGAGACGGGAAAGGCAGTCCTCAGACCGGAATCCTTCGATGCCCTCGACCAGGTATTAAGGTTCCTGGAGAACAATCCGGACATGAAGCTGGAGATCTCCGGTCATACCGACAATACGGGATCGTTAAGGATCAATCAGCGGTTATCCAGGGACAGGGCCAAGGCTGTTGTGGAGTACATGACCGGCAGGGGGATCCCCGAAGGGATGCTCGTGTATGAAGGGTATGCAGACAGTCAGCCCGTGGCTCCCAACGACACAAAAGAAGGCAGGGAAAGGAACCGCCGCGTGGAATTTAAAGTGCTTTCCAATTAGCATCGAAACCCTGTTCTTTAACAATTTCTTTCCTTGGGGAAAGTGTTATTTTTGTGGGACATATCCAATAACAACAAATCATCATTGCAGTGAAAAGAACAATATTTTACGATTACCACGTGGAAAAGGGTGCGAAGATGGTTCCTTTTGCCGGTTTCGAAATGCCGGTGGAATATGCCGGGGTGCGGCTGGAACATGAGAATGTGAGGAAAAATGTGGGTGTATTCGATGTATCCCACATGGGGGAGATCTGGATCAAGGGTCCTGCGGCATCGCACCTGGTCCAGAAACTGACTTCCAATGACCTGCAGAAACTGGAACCGGGGAAGATCCAGTATACCTGTTTTCCCAACCATGCAGGGGGCATCGTGGATGACCTGCTGGTCTACTGCTACGATGAGGAGAAATTCCTGCTGGTGGTCAATGCTTCCAATATGGAGAAGGACTACCAGTGGATTGTCGATCATAATGACCTGGGGGCTGAGGTTGAGAATGCCTCAGACCGCATCTCCCAGCTGGCTGTACAGGGACCGCACGCCATGACCCTGCTTCAGAAGCTTACGGAAGTGGACCTGGGAAAGGTGTCCTACTACCATTTTGTAACCGGGGAGATGGCCGGTGTAAAGGAGGTGATTATCAGCAATTCGGGATATACGGGAGCCGGCGGTTTTGAATTGTACATGTACAACGCAGACGGACCGGCCATATGGGAGAAGTTGTTTGAAGCGGGCAGGGAATTCGGATTGGAACCGGCTGGCCTGGCCTCCAGGGATACACTCCGGCTGGAGATGGGATTCTGCCTTTACGGGAATGACATCAACGATACCACCTCACCCCTGGAAGCAGGGCTTGGATGGATCACCAAATTCACTGAGGGGAATGACTTCATCAACAGGGTTGAGCTTGAGGCACAGAAGAACAACGGCATTCAACGCAAGCTGGTGGGTTTCGAATTGAAGGACCGTGGAATTCCCAGGCAGCACTATCCCATCCTTGATGCAGAGGGCAAAAATATCGGGGAGGTTACCTCGGGGACCATGTCACCCATGCTGAACAAGGGCATCGGGATGGGGTACGTGGAGACACCCTTCGCTGCGAAAGGAACGGAGATATTCATCGGGATCAGGAACAAACAGATCCCGGCGGAAGTGGTGAGGCCTCCATTCTATAAGGCCCCTTAGCAGATCGGCATATGGAGAGGCGAAAGATAGAGGTATGTTATTCACCGGCCCTGTTCCCCTTTTATGAGAACCGGGAGGCCATTGTTGTGGTGACAGATATCCTCAGGGCAAGTTCGGCCATCGTTACGGCCTTCATGAACGGGGTAGACCGCATCATTCCCGTGGGTACCCTGGAGGAAGCAAAGGCATACAAAGACCGGGGATTTATGGTAGCGGCCGAACGGGATGGGATCGTGAGGGATTTCGCCGATTTTGGAAATTCACCCTACAATTTTACCCCTGAACGCGTCAAGGGGCAGGAGATCGTTTACAGCACCACCAACGGGACCAATGCCATTCAAATGGCATCCAGCGGAAAACAGGTGCTCATCGGGGCTTACCTGAACCTGTCGGCGCTGGCGCAACACATCAGGAATGGGCATTATGACCTGCTTGTCCTGTGTGCAGGCTGGAAGAACAAGTACAACCTGGAAGATACCCTGTTTGCCGGGGCCCTTGCAGAGAAGGTGCTTGAGGATGACGGTTTTTACACCATCTGTGATGCCACCCTGGGGGCCATGGACCTGTACGATGCCGCCAAAGGGGACATGATGGGTTACATTGAGAAGGTGGCCCAGCGGCACCGGTTGAAAAAGAACAACCTTGATGACGTGATCGGCTACTGCCACGAAACCGATCTGACTGAGATGGTTCCGGTCTTCCGGGAAAACCGCCTGGAACTGCTTTAGCCACTGCTTACCGGAAGTTATTCACAATGCTTGGTTGGGTGCACTATTAAATGTAATTTTAACTGTTATCCCAATAACACAGTTGCTAATTACCAATAATCTAGTAGCCATTAACCATTAACCAATAACCTGTTATGAAAATACATAATTTTGCCGCCGGTCCCTCCATCCTCTCTCCGTATACCATTGAACACACTGCAGAGGGCATCAGGGACCTTGAAAATTCGGGGCTCTCCATCATGGAGATCTCCCACAGGAGCAAAGATTTCATGGCCATCATGGATAAGACCCAGCAACTGTTCGTTGAGTTGCTGGACATTCCCGATGGTTACAGTGTATTGCTGCTCCAGGGGGGGGCCAGTATGCAGTTCTGCATGGTGCCTTACAACCTGCTGCAGACCAAGGCAGCCTACCTGGATACCGGTTCCTGGGCCAACAAGGCCATCAAGGAGGCCAAGCTGTTCGGGGAGGTGGATGTGGTAGGCTCTTCCAAAGAGAGCACCTATTCATACATACCCAGGGACTACAAGGTGCCTGCCGATGCGGATTATTTCCACATCACCACCAACAACACCATCTACGGTACGGAGATCAAGGAGGACATGGATGTTCCGGTAACCCTGGTGGCAGATATGTCGTCTGATATTTTCAGCCGTCCCGTTGATGTCTCCAAATACGGAATCATCTACGGGGGTGCCCAGAAAAACCTGGCTCCTTCAGGAGTGACCTTCGTGATCATCAGGGATGATATCCTGGGCAAGGTGGACAGGGCCATTCCCACCATGCTCGACTACAGAACCCACATCGATAAGGGTTCCATGTTCAACACCCCCCCCTGTGTGGCCATTTATGCGGCCATGCATACCCTGGACTGGTACAAGGAGCAGGGCGGGGTGGCTGCCATGCACAAGCTGAATGTGGAAAAGGCGGCCATCCTTTATGATGAGATCAACCGGAATTCCCTGTTCGTTTCAGGCATTGAGAACCCGGATGACCGTTCCATCATGAATGTGACCTTTGTGATGAAGGAGGAGTACAAGGAGAAGGAGGCAGACTTCCTGGCATTTGCTACCGGACGGGGCATGTCGGGGATCAAGGGACACAGGTCGGTGGGCGGTTTCAGGGCCTCTATCTACAACGCCATGCCCCGCTCTTCAGTGGAAGCACTGATCGACACCATGAAAGCATTTGAACAGAATATTTAACCTAATGATATCAGTAAGATGGCGAAAGTATTAATTGCAACAGTAAAGCCTTTCTCTGCCGAGGCAGTGGGAGAGGTAAAGGCCGTATTCAATGAAGCAGGTTACCAGGTGGATGTGCTCTCCAAATATCCTGAACAGTCAGACCTGGTGGGTGCGGTGTCGGATGTGGACGCACTGATCATCCGGAGCGATAAGGTGGACCGGGAAGTGATCGAAGCCGGCAGGAACCTGAAGATCGTGGTGCGTGCAGGTGCAGGCTATGACAACGTGGACCTGGAAGCCGCCACCGGGAACAATGTGGTGGTGATGAACACGCCCGGTCAGAATTCCAATGCAGTGGCCGAACTGGCCATGGGTATGATGGTTTTCATGAACCGGAACGGATTCAGCCCCAGTGCCGGGACTGAACTGCGGGGCAAGAAGCTGGGGATCCATGCTTACGGTGCCGTGGGACGGATCGTGGGAATGATCGCCAAGGGATTCGGTATGAAAGTCTATGCCTACGATCCCTTCATCGATCCGGTGATGATCAAGAATGACGGGGTGGTATGCGAAGAGAGTGCAGAGAGCCTCTACAGCAAATGCCAGTATATCTCCCTTCACATACCTGCCAACGCCGATACAAAAGGTTCCATCGGACACAAGATCCTCAGCAGCATGCCAGTGGGAGCCACCCTGGTCAACACGGCCCGCAAGGAGGTGATCGATGAGGATGGTCTGAAGAAGGTGTTTGCCGAAAGGGACGATTTCAGGTACCTGACCGATATTGCCCCTGATTGCAGGGAGGAGCTTGAAGCGCAGTATGAAGGGCGCATTTTCTGTACACCCAAGAAGATGGGTGCCCAGACCGCCGAAGCCAACCTGAATGCCGGTGTTGCTGCCGCAAAACAGATCATCAATTTCCTGGAGAAAGGGGATACTACCTTCAAAGTCAACTAGATCATGGCGAAGTTACACGCATTCAGGGGATTTCGTCCCGGCAAAGAGCATGTGAACGAAGTGGCCTCCAGACCCTATGATGTATTGAACTCCGCGGAGGCAAGGGTGGAGGTGGAGGGAAATCCCTGGTCTTTCCTGCATGTGGTCAAGCCGGAGGTGGACCTTCCCGAAGAGACCGACCTCCATTCGGATGAGGTATATAACAAGGGGAAGGAGAACCTGGAACGGCTCATTGAAGAGGGCTATTTTGTCCAGGACGAAAGGGATCTCCTTTACGTTTACGGCCAGACCATGTTCGGGAAGACCCAGTACGGGATCGTAGGCTGTGCGGCTGTTGATGACTATCTGAACGATGTGATCAAGAAGCATGAACTCACCAGGCCCGACAAGGAGGAGGACAGGATGAACCACATCCGGGTGACCGGTTTCAACGCTGAGCCTGTATTCTTTGCCCATCCCGATCACGGGGGACTTGATGCCATCGTGAAGAGGGTGGTGGCCGGGGAACCTGAATACGATTTTACCACCCCCGACGGGGTGGGACACCATTTCTGGCTGGTCCCTGACCAGGCCGACATCGACCGTGTCGTTGAGATCTTCGACAAAGAGATTCCCTTCACCTACGTGGCCGACGGGCACCACAGGACTGCTGCTGCAGCATTGGTAGGGCAGGAGCGCAGGAAGGCCAACCCGGTGCACCAGGGTACAGAGGAGTATAACTATTTTCTGGCTGTCCACTTCCCGGCCAGCCAGCTGACCATCATCGATTACAACAGGGTGGTGAAGGACCTGAACGGGCTTACACCCGGAGCGTTCCTGCATGAGCTGGAAGAGGGTTTTGTGGTGGTGGAGAAAGGGGAGGAGATCTTCAAGCCGGAGCGGCTCCACCAGTTCAGCATCTACATGGAGGGAACCTGGTACTCCCTGGATGCTAAACCGGGCACTTACAATGACAGTGATCCCATCGGGTGCCTGGATGTGACTCTCCTTTCGGAACAGGTGCTGGGGCCCCTGCTCAGCATCACCGACCTGAGGAAGTCTAAGCGGATCGATTTCGTGGGTGGGATCAGGGGACTGAAAGAGCTGAGTGACAGGGTGGACAGTGGGGAGATGGTGGCAGCCTTTGCCCTTTTCCCGGTGACCATGAAGCAGCTGATGGATATAGCCGATAACGGCATGATCATGCCCCCCAAAACCACCTGGTTCGAACCCAAACTTCGCAGCGGACTGGTGATCCATTCCCTGGAATAGTCGTATATTCGGGTATGGGAGTTGTCGAAAACCTTCAAGCAATCAAGGACCAGTTGCCGGATGGGGTGATCCTGGTGGCGGTCTCCAAGACCAAACCCGATGAGATGATCCTGGAGGCCTACCGGTCCGGACACCGCGATTTCGGGGAGAACAAGGTACAGGACCTGGCAGCCAAGCGTGAGCGGTTGCCGGATGATATCCGCTGGCACATGATCGGCCATCTTCAGAGCAACAAGGTGAAATACCTGGCCCCCTTTGTGCACATGATCCACGGAGTGGACAGCCTGAAACTGCTGGGAGTGATCAACAGGGAGGCCCAAAAGCATAACCGGGTGATCGACTGCCTGTTGCAACTGCACATTGCCGGCGAAGAGACCAAATTCGGCCTTTCCCGGGATGAGGTCTTCCAGCTGCTGCAATCAGATGCCTGTCAGGAAATGAATAACATCCGGCTCCGGGGGGTGATGGGCATGGCCACCTATACCGAGAACCAGGAGCAGATCCGGGCCGAATTTCAAAATCTAAACCGTATATTTGATGATATGAAGGCCGGATTCTTTGCAGGTGAGGACCATTTCAACCAGCGCTCCTTCGGCATGTCGGGAGACTACCAGCTGGCAGTGGATGAGGGAAGCACCATGGTGAGGATCGGGAGCCTGATTTTCGGAGCAAGGAACTATTTAAACATACCATCATGATCGATCTTTCAACCACCTACGCGGGCCTTGAGTTGAAAAGCCCGCTGATCGTCTCCAGCAGTGGACTGACCCATTCCATCGAACGGATCAAAAAAATGGCACTGGCAGGTGCCGGAGCGGTGGTCCTGAAATCGCTGTTCGAAGAGCAGATCCAGTATGAGATCGGGATCATGTCGGCCGGGTCGGACTACCCGGAGGCGGGCGATTATGTGAAGACCTATGCCCGTGAAAACTCCCTGGAAAGTTACCTCTCGGTGATCAGGGGTGCCAAGGAGATGGTAAGCATCCCGGTGATTGCCAGTATCAACTGCATGAAGGCCGATGAGTGGATCGAATTTGCAAAAAAGATCGAGGATGCCGGCGCCGATGCCCTGGAGCTGAATATCTACTTCCTTCCCATCCAGAAGGACAAAAATCCCCGCGAATATGAGACCGCCTACCTGGACCTGGTGACCAAAGTAAAGGAGAAGACTACCCTTCCCGTGATGGTGAAACTGGGCAGCGGTTTCTCCAACATCACTTGGATGGTGCAACAGCTTTACATGAGGGGGGTGGAAGCCGTGGTGCTCTTCAACCGTTTCTATTCCCCCGACATCAACACCGATGATATGACCTTCGGATCGGCTGAGGTGCTCAGCTCTCCGGCTGACCTGAGGAATACCCTGCGCTGGATCGGGATTGTCTCCTCCCAGGTGAAGGAGATCGACCTGGCCGCCTCCACCGGGGTCCACAGCGGCATGGCAGCCGTGAAACAGATCCTTGCAGGTGCCACCGCCGTGCAGGTCTGCTCGGTACTCTACCGCAACGGCATTGACTACCTGCGGGATATGATTGCTGAAATGAAAAAGTGGATGGAGAAGAACAGCCACGAATCCCTGTCCGATTTCAGGGGCAAACTCAACTACGGCAACCTGGAAGACCCGTCGGTCTACGAACGCGCCCAGTTCATCAAGTATTTTTCACAGATGCATTAAGGGCTCAGTAGGTTTCGATCACTTTGACCAGCTCGCGGAGGAGAAGTTTTTTCTGTTCGTCTGCACCTGAAATATGCTTTTTGATCAGGGCTGACAGCCGGTCCCGTTCCTCCTGTTCCAGCTCTCCCGCTACCTCTTCCAGTACGGTGAAGGCCTCAATGGCGGTTTCAAAGGAGCCTTCAATGGCTGCCGTGACAAAAATATTCGCATGTGTACCGTAGGAGAGCCCGTTCTGCCAGCAGGATGCTGTAAGGATGGTGGCGATGGGACTGTATTCCGGGTTTCCGATGGCTTCCGCCAGCACGGGAGCCGCGTCCTGGACCTTCAGGTCATTGAGAAGGGATGAGGCTTCCCGGATGATCTCTTCATCCTCCTGTTCCAGCAGCAGGTTGAACAGTTCCGGGAGGACGGAGACATCGCTCTCCCCCCTGATCTCCCTGATGGCATCCAGGATGGTTGTACGGTTGCCCGAGCGAAGTGCCCTGATCTGGTCGGTGAGCCGCTCTTTCTTATTATTTTCCGGGTTGACAGGTTCTAATTGCATCGCTTCTCGATGATTTGGCCCGCTTCAAAGATCCCGAACTGAAAAGCTTTCCGGTAACAGTGGCAGGCATTATCCCTGTTGCCAAGCTGCTCGGACAGTTTTGCCTTTTCGAACCAGATCTCCCCGTTGAGGGGATCCAGGTCCAGTGCCATGGCCATGTCCCTGTCCGCATACCTGGTGGTCCCTGTGGCAGCGTATGTTCGTCCCCTGGCAAAATAGTAAGCCGCATTGCCGTTTTCCAGTTCCAGGGCCCGGTTGAAGTCCTGGATGGCACCCAGGTATTTCCCATGGTTAAACTGGACCATGCCCCGCTGGTACCTGGCCTGGTGATTGCCTGGGAAATAGGCAAGGTAGAGGTCCACATCTTCAAGGGCGCCGGGAAGGTCCCCGTTTTCACTCCTTGTGCGTGCCCGGAGCAGGTATGCCTCGAACCGGGCCGGGTCCTGCCTGATCAGCCTGTCAAGCGCTTTCAATGCCTCCTCAATATCTCCCCCTGCTACCTGGTATTCTGCCAGGTTGTACAGTGCGTCCAGATTCCTGGTATCACTCTTCACGGCTGACTGCAGTGCAGACCTGGCGGCTTTGTGGTTCCCGAGCTCGGCGTAGATAGACGCTTTCTCGGCCTGGACCATGCTGCGCCGGTACCCCTTCTTCTCCAGGTTGTTCAGTATGTTGATGGCTTCAAGGGCATCCCCGTTCTCTTTCAGGAAAACAGCCTCCTGGTACTCCTGGTCCGACTGGTTGTACCATTTTTTTTCATTCCACAGCTGCTGCCATCCTTTTGTTTCTTCCAGGGTGGAAAGCTCCTTGTCCAGCAAGATCACTTTTTCCTGGACCTTGTACCGGGACGAAAGGTGGTCCCTCAGGTATTTCAGGGCCAGCTCGGGATGGTTCAGCCTGACCTCGGTCTTTGCCAGGTAGAGGCTACCCAATCCCTTCTTCCGTTTCCCGGCTTCATACAACGCTTCCCGGGCAGCCGGATTGTTGTTGGTCTCGAAATGACAGATGCCCAGCTGGTACAGGGTCTGGGCAATTCCAGGCTCCAACTCCAGGGCCTTGCTGAGATGGACCACCGCCGAATCATACTTCCCCATGGCCATATATGCACGGCCCGAAAGGTAAGGATCGTCCTGGGCCCGGATGCCTGTACCCATGGCCAGCAGGATTACCGGCAGGAGGAACCACCCGATCCGGGGCATGACAGGTTCCCTGATGATGCTATTCATTTCCAATGATGGTATCATTTTCGTCGCCTGAGAATACATAGATAAAGCCCGTCAGTGCGGTTGCCTCCAGGCCGGACAGCCTCTGTTCATACACATCGCAAATATAGTAGTATACCCCCGGGGCCACCAGCTGTCCGGTGCCCCTCATCTTGCCGTTCCAGTTGATATCCGGGTCCTCGGTATGGAAGACCAGCAATCCCCACCGGTTAAAGATATTCATGTCGACCCGCTGAACCGAAGAGAGGTGGACCGATTGGTAAATATCCTGCAATCCGTCCCCGTCAGGTGCGAACACGTTGGGCAATTCAAAACTGGAACACTCATCCAGGCAGAGCATGACCGATGGGACCGATTCGTTTCCAACGGAATCCACCGCAGTGACGTAGTAACAACCGGATAGCGAGGTTTCCGGGTAGTGATCGTAAAAGGTGGTATCCTGCATCCTCTCCAGACTGTCGAGGAAGGAAGGGGGATCATTTATCGTGGAACTGTAGTACAGCCTGTAGCTCACCACATCCTCGGCACAGGGCGGATGGCCATCATACTGCCATGCCAGGTGGTTATAGTTCTCATCACACAATGAATACCCGTCCAGGTCTGGAGGACAGGGAGGGATGCTGTCTTGGGGGATGGCGCAGGCCTGGTGGCTGAAATTCACATTTTCGTAAAGATTCCCGTCCAGGATCCGCCATCCTGTACTGGTGACACGGTAGCAATAGGAGGTCCCATTGGTCAGCCCTTTATCAATGAACAGATCGCCGGTGGTGAAACCAATGGAATCAAATACCCCCTGGTCGTTCTGTCGGTAAATGGTGTAATCGTTGTTGATCCACGGCACGTTCTTTTGCATATGGATCTCGATGCTGTTGTCGGTACCCTTTAGTTCAGGGAAGAGGGAGGAGGCCGATTCGGGCATGCCTATCAGGATGGGGTTTGCCGGATCATTGATGTACAGTTCGACCCGGTAGGACCAGGGAAAGGCCAGGGTATTCACCTGTGTATCGGTCCAGGTGGTATCATCCAGGGTGTTGGGCTCAAAGGCGGCCACCTGCTGCATGGATTGCCCCAGCAGGTCATCGGAACGGTAGATAATATACTGCAAGGGACCCGTTGCAGTGATGGTGTCCAGCTTGTCGGGCCGTGCCCATTTCAACTGGATGGTGCCGTTGGCGGAATGGTCCAGAACACTGACTTCCAGGATGGAGGGTGCTCCCTCCACCAGGGGGGTGCAGTTCTCCGGTGAGGGATAGCTCAGTGCCCCATCCGGGTATTCGGATACGATCACATAACAGTATTCATTTCCCTGTGGCAGTCCTTTTCCACGGTTGTCGTCTATAAAAAGCGTATCCGTTCTGCTTGTGGTGGTGCCCACCATTTCATATCCTGTGAAGGCGGGGATACCCCCGGTGCAGGTATCCGGTAGATAGGCGGCGGGACCGATCTTCCTGAAGATCCGGTATTTCCGCACCGGTGTGCAGGTATCCACGGGCCAGGTCACTGTCACCGTGTTTGACGCCGGGATCAGGGTTGGCATCCCCGGTGCCGGCCCCAAAACCTTGATGTTCACGTTCCGGATATCCACCAGGGGTGTCTCAGGATTGCTGTCCTCCGCCTTGAATACGGCCGTATAATGCTGTTTCCGGACATGGAAACAGTTAGTCTCCCAATGGAATGTAGCCCTGCTGTATCCCAGGCGGGCCGAAAGGCGGTCCACGGTGTATTTTGCCGGTTGCAGCTTCACCTCAAAGGGCCCCCCATATGCTTCCTGCCGGATGGAATCATCATCCTCATCGGTGGCCACCACGTCAAACTCAAGCAGTTGTCCAGCCTGTAAGCAAAATGCACCCGGTTCATTCTGCACCGGGGGATTGTTGTCGGTATTGTACACTTCGATCTGCATGTCACGGACGATGTTCCCGATTTTCACACCGGTTCGCCACTCCTCCACATCCATGGCCAAATTGAATATACCGGTGTCGGATGGCGTGATCCAGGTCAGGTCTCCCGAGAGGGGATCCACATAGAGGGTATCGCTGGTGGGGGGGAGGGTATATCCCTCAATGGGTTTTCCATCCTCTTCCGTGCAGACGGTTAGTTTGTAGGAAATGCTGTCCCCGTCCGGATCATAGGCTGCTGGATTGTGGATGAAGATTTGACCGTAGGCTGCCCTGTCAATGGGGTAGTTCAGCAGGATGGGGGTTGAGTTTCCCCCCAAGGCAGGATTGATCAGGATGGTGGTCTTGATGGAGAAGATCACGTTGACCGAATTGGGAATGTTTTTCACCCCTTCATTCCTGTTGGGGTCCTGGACCACAATTTCGTAGACTCCCGGACCGGGGTAGGTGTGCTGGGTACTATAGACGTTCTTCTGGTAGAAGTGGGGCAGCTTGGCAATGGTATCGCGTCCCGCGAAGGAGAAGGTATTGTCCCCCCACTGTACCTCCAGGCTGTTGCGGTCGGCTTTGCTCAGGGTATAGGTGAAGGTGGTGATGGTGATCCGATAGGTCAGTTCGTCCAGCTGGGTCAGGGTGATCTCCCCGGCCCTGTTGTGGGTCGCACCAACCGGTGTACCGAAGTACAACAGCAATAATATGGGGAGCACTAGTCTTTTCATCCGGTCACTTCAGCTGCACCACGTCGCCATGGTTTTTCATGTCAAATTTCATACCAGTTTCCCGGTCCCTGTATCCTAAAATCACAAGATTGGTCTGATCGGGGTAAATATCTGTGAGTAAAGCGTTGTAAATGTACAAAGATTTTGGTTTTCCCGGCAGGTTCCCCTGCATCTCGATGGTCATGGAATCCTCGTCCAGCAGGATGGAAAAAGTCTCCAGCGGGATGGGAGGTGCATCCCTCTCCGTTGAAATCCTGAAACACCGCTTCAGGTAGTTGTCGAACCATGGAATTTCCCGCCTGGCCGGATCCGTGAAATCAATGGGTATCACTGTGGAAATGGAAATAGGCTGTTTCCCAGTCATCCCTGAATGTTTTCATGCTGATGTTTAGCTTTCCGTTTTCATATGTTATATTCGTAATGGAAAGATGAAGCGGGTGGGCATCAGCAGAGATGGACCACAACAGCAAGGCCGTGAGAATGCTTATCAGCTTCATGGGGCTAAAATTACACAAACTTCCGGTGCTTCTTTGCCATCATGTCTCTATTTGAACTCTATTTTACAGTGGGATTGCAGCATATTGCTGATCTGAAAGGGTATGACCACATCCTCTTCATCATGACACTCTGTGCGGTATATACCCTGTCTGACTGGAAAAAGGTCCTGGTCCTTGTAACCGCCTTCACCATCGGCCACTCCCTGACCCTGGCCCTGGCTACCCTGGACCTGGTAAGGATCAACACGGACCTGGTGGAGTTCCTGATCCCGCTGACCATTTTTCTGACCGCCCTGGCCAATATCATGACCGGAAAATACCGGGCGGGCAGGACACTCCATGCCCTGAAATACGGGGCGGCCCTCTTCTTTGGCCTGATCCACGGACTGGGTTTCTCCAACTACCTGCGCAGCCTGCTGGGTAGCGAAAAGGGTCTTTTACTTCCGCTCTTCTCATTCAACCTGGGTATTGAAGCGGGCCAGATCCTGATCGTGGTGGCCATCATGCTGCTGACCCTGCTGGTGGTGGATGGTTTCAGATATGCCCGCAGGGATTGGCATGTTCTGCTCTCGGGAGCCGGACTGGGTGTTTCGCTGGTGCTGATGATCGAAAGATTTCCTTTCTGATGGAGTGGGAACCCACACTGAAGGATTATGAAGGTTTCCTGAAGCTTGAGAAGGGGCTGTCGGGTAATTCAGTTGAAGCCTACCTGGCAGATATCCGCAAGCTGATCCAGTTCCTGGAGATCCACAAGCTGGAGGATGCACCTGATTCGGTGGATCATGAACGGTTGCACCAGTTCCTGGTGTGGATCACAGAACTGGGCTTATCGGCCCGGACCCAGGCCCGGATCCTTTCGGGGCTCAAGGCATTCTTCCGTTACCTGTTGCTGGAGGACCGGATCGGGAAGGATCCCACCGCATTGCTGGAGGGCCCTAGACTGGGGAGGAAGCTGCCGGAGGTTCTGACGGTGGAGGAGATCGACCTGATGCTTTCCAGGATCGACCTGAGCAAACCGGAGGGCCGCCGCAACAAAGCCATGCTGGAGGTTCTCTACAGCTGCGGGCTCAGGGTGAGTGAACTGGTGGGATTGAAGTTGTCCAACCTGTTCAGGACCGAGGAGTTCATCCGGGTCATCGGGAAGGGAGACAAGGAGAGGCTGGTACCCGTAAGCCGCAAGGCACTGAAAGAGATCGATTTTTACCTGCCTGACCGGAATTCACTGGTGATCAGGCCGGGGAACGAAGATATCCTTTTCCTGAACCGCAGGGGCAGCATGCTCACAAGGGTGATGGTTTTCACCATCATCAAAGACCTGGCCTCTGCAGCAGGGATCAAAAAGAGCGTAAGCCCCCATACCTTCCGCCACTCCTTTGCCACCCACCTGGTGGAGGGCGGGGCCGATTTACGCGCTGTACAGGAGATGCTGGGCCATGAGTCGATCATCACCACCGAGATTTACACCCACCTGGACCGGGAATACCTCAGGGAGGCCATCATCAGCTTCCATCCCAGGTCCGGCAAAAGGTCGTGAAAATGTTTCCGGTTCTTCCGGCAATAGTATTTACATGGGAGATGGCTTAGATTTCATCTGTAAAATGGTCAATATATGCTACAAATGGCTACATTTATTACTTCCAAATACCTGGTTCCCGCATGAAAGCAATGATGTTAACAGGCATCCGTGAAATGGGGATGCGAGAGGTGCCCACCCCGGCTATTCTGAACGATACAGACGTGTTGATCCGCATGAAAACCCTGGGGGTGTGCGGCTCCGACATCCATTACTATGTTTCCGGGAAAATCGGAAGCCAGGTTGTCAGGTACCCCTTTACGGTGGGGCATGAAGGTGCCGGCCAGGTGGAAGCTGTGGGAAAAGGAGTAACCATGGTGACACCCGGGGACCGCATTGCCATTGAGCCCGCCATGCCATGCTGGGAGTGTGACCAGTGCAAAGCCGGCCGGCCCCATACCTGCAGGAACCTGAAGTTCCTGGGATGTCCCGGCCAGGCCGAAGGATCCCTTTCCGAATACATCGTGATGCCGGAGACAAGCTGTTTTAAGATCCCCGACTCCATGACCTACGACCAGGCAGCCATATCGGAACCGCTGTCCATTGGTCTCTATGCGGTAAGGCAATCGATCCTTATGAAGGGGGCCAAAGCGGGGATCCTTGGATTCGGGCCCATCGGGATGAGTGTTTTGCTCCCTGCCCTGGCTATGGGGGCGGAGGAGGTCTACGTGACAGATAAGATCGATGAGCGGTTAAAGATTGCATCCGAAAGCGGGGCTACCCTGACGGCCAATCCTGACAGGGAGGATGTGGTGGCAAAGATCACCGCCGGGGTCCCGGAACTCCTGGATGTGGTGTTTGAATGCTGCGGCCAGCAGGATGCAATTGACAACGCGGTGGATTTGCTGAAACCGGGAGGTAAACTGATGGTCATCGGGATCCCGGAGTTTGACAGGTGGTCATTCGCGGTGGACAAATCCCGGCACAAGGAGCTTCTCATTCAGCATGTGCGCAGGCAGAACGAGGCAGTACAGCCTGCCCTGGATATGATGGAGCGGGGGGAGGTAGTCGTGGATGCCATGGCCACCCACCGGTTCAGGTTCGAGGACACCAGGGAGGCTTTCGACCTGGTGGCAGGGTACAGGGACGGGGTGATGAAGGCCATGATCGATTTTGACTGAGTAACCACTAAAACTACAACATATGCGAACCATCCTGATGTTTATCACGATGATGGTGATCCCGTTGTTTGTCATGGCCCAGCCGGAAGTCCCGGTGGATCAGTGGCAGGGGAAGACCATCCTTCTGATCGGGGCCCATCCCGATGACGATGCCTATTCCCTGGGAACCCTGGGAATGTTACAATCTAATGGAAATGAGGTCTTTATCGGTATTCTGACCACGGGGAACGTGGGAACCCAGGATCCCAAGCTTTCCATGGTGGACCTGGCCATGATCCGCAAGCATGAGGAGCAGCGGGCCCTGGCAGCCATGGGGATCCCGGTGGACCACTACATCAATTTCGGGTACGATGATGGCATGCTGGAATATGAGAACAAGAAGGAGGTGGTCGCAAGGTTGGTGAGGCTCATCCGCCGCTTGCGGCCCGATGTGGTCTTTGCATTTGATCCCGGAAAGGGCGAACAGCGGTGGCACAAGGCCGACCACAGGTCAGCAGCCTATCTGAGTGCAGATGCGGCCCGCGCGGCCATGTGGCCCCTGCTTTTCCAGGGCCAGATCACCATGGAGGGATTGCAGGCCCACGAGGTGAGGGAGTTCATGCTCTATGATTCAGCGGAAGAGGATGTGAATACCCGTGTGGATATTACCGGGTACGCGGAGAAGAAGATTAAAGCCATGAGCCAGTATGTGAGCCAGTGGAGCTCCGGGTGGTATGACTACCAGGGTCCGGAACTGCCGGAGGATGAGGCCGCCGAAGTAAGGGAGAAGGTGGCCAAACGGATCAGGTACAGTGACGGAAAACCGGTGGAGGAATTCCGGTACTACTCCGGATCCCCCGACAATATCGGCAGGTAAGTTTGTAAAGTTTGAAAACCGAAGGAACTGAGGCGTAAGCCGAAGAAAGTTTGTAAAGTTTGTAAAGTTTGTAAAGTTTTAAAGTTTTTAAAGTTTGTAAGCCGAAGAAAGTTTGTCGAACGCAAATAACTGCAATATGAAAAAGACAATGATCTTATTGGCAGCCATGGCATTGTTCACGGCAGCCGGGTGTTCAAATGATCCCATCGGAATAGGTGCCAGGGCACCTGCCGGAGCTGAAGTTTTATTTGACGGCAGCCGGGAGTCACTTGATGACAACTGGATCTACTGGGAAGGCCCCCGCTTTTCGGCCGAAATGCCCATCAAATGGGAGATCGTGGATGACCCTGTGGAGCAGGGAACCGCCATGAACAGCAACGACCCTGCCGCTGCCGGGGGTAAATACGGATCGGCTGATATTGTGACCAAAAAGGCCTACAGGGATTTCAGGCTGCATGTTGAATTCCTTGTTGAAAAGCCGGGAGGGAACTCGGGGGTCTACCTGCAGAACCGCTACGAGATCCAGGTGCTGGACGGCGATTCCAGCATGCACGGCATGGGGGCGGTGATCAACGAGATCGAATCACCCTATTATGCATACAACGGTGCGGGGAGATGGAACGCCTACGATATCATGTTCCGTGCGGCCAGGTTCGAGGAGGGAAAGCGTTCGGAAAAAGCACTGGTAACCCTCTATTTCAACGGGACCAAGGCGTACACTGATATCGGTATCAACCAGGTGTGGGGCGGTCCCAATTCCGGCATCGATGGCGGGAATGACGGGGGGAAGGGAATTACCGATTCGCCCCAGGGGCTGAAACTCCAGGCCGAGGGGCATTCCGTGCTCTACCGGAACATCTGGATCAGGGAGATGGACCTGGAGGAAGCTGATACCGACTTTTAATTGCACCGGTTATGAATGCAAAAGAAAGAAGTTGCTATCCAATCCTGTTTGCAGTTGTCCTGTTGCTTGCCGGTCTGTCTGCCTGCGTGAGCGAACAGCAACCAGGTGGGGGACAGATCTATGACCTGGGTAGAGGACTCGTTTCCAGGTCTATCTCATTTGAGAATCCCACCGGGGCCCCGGGAGAGGGCGGACAAACTGCCAGTAACCTGGGTGTGGGACGAAAAGGTTTTCCTGCTAAAAACATCGTAGCCGGTGAAACCGTGGTCTTGTGTGATATTAAAGGCTCGGGTACCATCAGGCATATCTGGATGACCGGAGGATTTAAGGACAACACCATCGCATTGCGTAGCATGGTGGTCAGGGCTTACTGGGAGAACCAGGAGCACCCGAGCATCGAATGTCCCCTGGGCGATTTCATGGGATCGGCACACGCCAGGTACGATGCCTACCAGTCCGCAGTTCATTCCACTGGGATCAATGCCGCTTTGAACATCTGGTTGCCCATGCCATTCAGTGAACAGGCAAAAATCACCCTTTCCAATGAAGGAGCCGATGATGTCACGCTGTTTTACCAGGTGGATTATACCACCGGGGACCGGCACCCGGATGACCTGGGCAGGCTTCATGTCTGCTTTGTCAGGGAGAATCCCACTACACTGACTGAAGATTTCGAATTGCTGCCCAAAAGAACAGGCAAAGGAAGGTTTGTGGGCACTGTGCTGGGAATCCGGACCATGGAGGAACACTGGTGGGGAGAGGGTGAGATTAAGATCTATATGGATGGGGACAGCCAATTCCCGACCATCTGTGGAACGGGGAGTGAGGATTATGTCTGCCTTTCTTACGGGATGCAGCATACACCCTATCTCTATCACGGGTGCAGCAGGAACCGGGATGGATTCATATCCATGTACCGGTGGCATATTCCCGATCCCATATACTGGCAGGAGGAGTGCCGCATCACCATTCAGCAGATCGGATGGAGTCCGGTAAAGCGTGACGAGACCGGACACCCGCTGTATGAACGCCAGGATGACTGGAGCAGCGCCACCTTCTGGTATGAACCTGTACCCAGTGCCAGGTTGCCTGAATTTCCTGACCTGGAGCGAAGGATTGCAGATCTTTAGAGCCAGGTT
>CAWCAK010000012.1:0-88148 GCA_963793455.1 uncultured Bacteroidota bacterium | reverse complement strand
GCGCCTTCAGATTGTCAGATGACCTTGACCACGTAACTCCGCTACCCCTTCAGCGAGAGGACCTTCTTCTCAACCTTACACCCCTGTATGGTGAGCTGTACCTTGTAACAAACCTCCAGGTATACCGATTTGAAGAGAGTGAAGAGACATTCATGCCCCTTGACGAGGACCACGAAGCCATGATCCTGTCACACTCCCGTACCGGAATTGAAACCGGCCCATATCCAATCCTTCAGCACCTGGGGGACATCATTGACCTGAATATGAGGGACAGCGTGCTGTACCTGACCGGAAAGGATAAGGTGGCCAAGTTCGAGCCGAAGGTCCTAAATCCCTCCAACCATACTGTTCCCATCCGGATCGAAGCCATTCAGGAATCTTCCCGCAGAAGGCCCGCAGGATTTCACCTGGGCGGGTTGGAATTCCAGAGTGCTCCTGATCCCCTTTTCAGGCATAAACTGATCCCCGTGCAGGAAAACTGGTCGGAATGGAGCAACATCCGGGACCTGTATATTGACAGGTTAAGACCAGGTGACTATATCCTTGTTGCCCAGGCCAAGGACCTGTATGGCCAGAATTCCGCCAGGGCTGAGTTCCAGTTTATTGTGAACGCACCGTTTTACAAGAAATGGTATGCCTATACCTTTTACACACTGGTCCTGCTCATTGTCCTCTTCCTGATCCAGAAAATGCGCCTTCTCAGTTACCAGCGGGCCGAATCCCGGATTTCACAACGCATGCAGTCCAAACTTGATGACCTGGTTGTGGAAAAGGAGAAATCTGACAGGCTGGTAGCAGATATACTGCCGAAAAAAACAGCCGCTCAGATCAAGTCAACCGGCAAGGCAAGATGGGACAAATATGAAAGGGCGACCGTGCTCTTCTCCGATATCCAGGGATTCACCAAAATTGCCGAGGAGATGAATCCTGAAGCCCTGATCGATGAACTTGATAAGTTCTTTTTCCATTTTGATTCAGTGGTGGAGAAATACAATATTGAAAAAATCAAAACCATAGGAGATGCCTATATGGCCGCCGGCGGGATCCCTGAGAAGAACAGCACCAACCCGGTTGAAGTCGTCCTTGCTGCCCTTGAGATGCAGACCTATATGCAGCAGTTAAAGTCCTCCAGAGCTGAAATCTGGGATCTCCGCATCGGGATCCATACAGGTCCGGTGATTGCCGGGGTTGTTGGCCATAAAAAAGTCTCCTATGATATCTGGGGGGATACTGTGAATACTGCTTCCCGCATGGAATCATCAGGGATACCAGGCAAGGTGAATATTTCCGGGATCACTTATGGGATGGTAAAAGAGTATTTCATGTGTGAATACAGGGGCAAGCTCCCGGTAAAGTACAAAGGAAATATCGATATGTACTTTGTGAACGGGCTTCGTCCTGAACTGGCTGTGGATCTGAAAGGGATCCCCAATAAGAGATTTTTTACCAAGTTACAGTTACTCAGGCTGGGCGACCTGGAGGACAGGGTATTTGATACACTCCTCAGCGAACTGCCAGCAACCTTCCATTTTCACCGCCCCGAATATGCAAGGAAAGTCTACAACCAATCCTTCCTGTTGTGCCGGGCTGAAGAGATCGAACAGGAAGACCGGCTGCTGGTCAGGACGGCAGCCCTGATGCTTTTTACAGGACTTACACAGGCATTCAGCAATTTTGAGAACAGATCCTCAGTAATCGTTCGGGAACTCCTTCCCGGTTTCGATTATTCGGAGACACAAATCGACCAGATCTGTAACCTGATCCTGGCCACAAAACAGCCTTTCCAGCCCAATAACCAGCTAGAAAAGATACTCATCGATGCCAAGATGGAATACCTGGGCCGGCCCGATTATTCCACCCAGATCAAACTGATGTTCCAGGAGCTGAAAGAAGCCGGAGCCCGGATCAACGGGCAGCAGTTTAAAAAACAGCAGCTGGAACTCCTGTACAGCTTTGACTTTTTTACCATCGCTGCCCGGCGCCTGAGGGAAGTAGCCGGTGAGGAACAGATGACTGCATTGGAACAGGAAAGATGGATCTAAAACATCCTTTTACAACATGATTTCTGAATTGGTGCTCAGGGTTTGAATGTTTACTTTTAACCCCTGAATTTACCTGAAATCAACTTTGCTATGGATCTTGACTGGAAAAACCTTGGCTTTAATATCATCCCAACAGACTTTAACGTCAGGAGCGTATTTCGAGATGGAAAATGGGGTGACCTGGAGGTCTCCTCCGATGAAACCTTACCCATACACATAGGTGCCACCTGCCTGCACTACGGCCAGGAATCGTTTGAAGGACTGAAAGCCTTCACAGGAGCCGATGGCAGGATCAGGCTATTTCGTCCTGAAGAGAACGCAAAAAGGATGTTGGTTTCGGCCAGGGGGGTGATGATGGCTGAAGTACCAGTTCAGCTCTTTACTGAAGCTGTTGAAAAGGTAATCATGCTGAATAAAAAATATATTCCCCCCTATGGCACGGGAGCTTCCCTCTATATCAGGCCGCTGCTCATCGGAACCGGACCCCAGGTGGGTGTCAGGCCGGCCGATGAATATACCTTCCTTGTTTTTGTCATGCCTGTGGGACCCTATTTTAAAGCGGGTTTTAAGCCCGTTGATATGTTGATTTGCAGGGATCACGACCGGGCCGCTCCACTGGGCACGGGTCACCTTAAAGTGGGAGGGAATTATGCAGCAAGTATGAGTTCCGTTGCGGAAGCACACGAGCAAGGGTATGCCACAGCCATGTACCTGGATTCCAAAGAGAAAAAATACATCGACGAATGTGGCCCGGCTAATTTCTTCGGGATCAGGGATAACACCTACATCACCCCCAAGTCGCATTCCATCCTGCCTTCCATTACCAATAAGAGCCTGCAAAAACTGGCTCAGGGTGCCGGGATGAAGGTGGAAGAACGGCCGGTCCCTGTGGAAGAACTTGCCGAATTCGAAGAAGCAGGAGCATGCGGTACTGCTGCTGTGATCACCCCCATCCACAAAGTGCATGATCCGGAGACCGGGATCACATACACTTACGGTAACAGGGAAAAACCCGGGCCGGTCATCACAAAGCTATATGAAACCCTGACAGGCATACAGAACGGGGATCAGGAAGACACCTTCGGCTGGACCAAAATTCTTGATTAAATTCCTATCTTTGCCACAGCCATTTTCGAGGCTATGTCAAAGAAGGAGAACAGAACATATACCCGGAGGATCCGAAGCTCGGCACTTACCTCTATTATCAGTATCTCTCTGGTTTTGCTATTGCTTGGCCTGGTGGGACTGTTGCTGGTCAACGGCCGTAACATCAGGAAACAGGTGATGGAGAGCATCGGTTTCAATGTGATCCTTAAAGAGAACATCAAAGAAGCTGACATCTACCAGTTGCAAAAGATCCTTGATGCCAGGGAATACATCCTTTCTACCGAATACATCACCAAAGAGGAGGCAGCCCTGGAAACCGAGCAGCTGCTTGGTGAAGATTTTATCCGGTTCCTGGGCTACAACCCCCTGCCTCCATCCATCCGGATCAGGCTCCACCAGCCCTGGACCAATCCCGACTCGGTGATGATCATTGAGCAGGACCTGCTTCAGTATGATTCCATTGAAGAGGTTTACTACAAGAAATCCCTGCTCTATGCCATCAATGAGAACATCCGCCAGATCTCACTGGTCATTCTTGGTTTCTCCATCCTGCTGACGCTGATTTCCGTGACACTGATCAACAATACAATCAGGCTGTCAATCTATTCGAAACGATTTATTATTAATACCATGCAGCTGGTTGGGGCTACCCGGGGATTTATCCGGAGGCCATTCCTCTACAAGGGTGCCGTCAGCGGGTTCACCGCCAGCCTGATAGCCCTTGTCCTGCTGTTTGGACTTGTTTACCTTTTGCAGGAAGAATTTGAAGGGGTGATCTCCCTGAAGGATTATGATATCCTGGCCATACTGGCCCTTGGGGTGATATTCACCGGAATGCTGATCAACTGGATCTCCACATTCTTTGCCGTTAACAAGTACCTGAATATTAAGACTGATAAGCTTTACTAAGAAATATGGCCCGTTATGAGTAAGAAGAACACAGCCAAAGAGAATTTTGCACTTGGAAAAGAGAACTATTTGCTACTGGTGATCGGATTTGCCATCATCGTGCTTGGTTTCATCCTGATGGTCGGAGGCAAGTCAGAGGATCCGACTGTTTTCAATGAAGAAGAAATCTTCAGTTTCAGGCGCATTACACTGGCTCCCCTGGTGGTCCTTGCCGGATTCATTTTCGAGATCTGGGCCATCATGAAGAAACCCAGATCCAACAGCGACAACGACTAATTCCCCGGTAATATTATGACCTTGATCGAAGCTTTGGTCCTTGGGATTGTCCAGGGACTTACAGAATTTTTACCGGTAAGCAGCAGCGGACACCTGGAGATCGGCAAAGTATTACTGAATGTGGAAGTGAAAAAGGACCTTACTTTCACTGTGCTGGTGCATTTTGCCACTGTGCTGAGCACCATCACCGTATTCTTTGGTGAGATCAGGGATCTCTACACGGGGTTTATTTGCTTTCAAATGGAACAGTGAGACACAATATGTGACCCGGATCCTGCTTTCCATGATCCCGGTCCTTGTGGTGGGATTGTTATTCTGGGAACAGGTTGAATCACTCTTTTCAGGAAACCTGGTCCTGGTGGGAGGGGCGTTGCTGGTTACTGCCACATTGTTGATCTCCACCCAACTGGTCAAAGAGGGAACAAAAAAGATCCCCTACCTGGATGCATTCCTGATGGGAATTGCGCAGGCCGCTGCAGTAATCCCGGGGATCTCCCGGTCAGGTGCTACTATTTCGACCGGACTGTTGCTGAAAAACGGCCGGAGTGAGGTGGCCCAGTTTCTCCTTCCTGATGGTCTTGTTGCCCATTGTTGGAGCTGCACTGCTGGACATGTTTCAATGTCCTCCTCCACGGAGGAGCCCGGCATATCAGCACGTGGCCCTTGTGCTCGGATTTCTGGCTGCATATGTTTCAGGGATTCTGGCATGCAGCTGGATGATCCGGCTGGTGAAAAAGGGAAATCTCTACTGGTTTGCACTGTATTGTGCTGTGGTGGGAATCATTTCAATTGTTTTTGCCTGATCTGATGGATTTCAAGCCACCCAGAAACATACCTGGAAGGAACGGTCCTGTTCATCGATAAACCGCTGACCTGGACCTCATTTGATGTGGTCAATAAAATCCGGAAATCGCTCAGGCATCCCTGGGGATTCAAGAAGATCAAGGTAGGTCATGCAGGTACCCTTGATCCGCTGGCCACCGGACTGGTGATTATCTGTACCGGCAAAGCCACCAAACAGATTATGCAGTACCAGGATCTTGACAAGGCTTATGATGCACAGATCAGACTGGGTGCCACAACACCCTCCTTCGACCTGGAAACTGAGGTGGATCATACCTATCCCTGGGAACATATTACCCGGATATGGTGGACAGGCCCTTGAAAAATTCCAGGAGATCAGGAACAGACTGCCTCCCCTTTATTCGGCCAAAAGTGTGGATGGAAAACGGGCCTATGAAATGGCACGTAAAGGAAAACAGGTGGAGTTGAAAACCCAGCATATTACAATTCACAAGTGGATATCCTTTCCTTTGATCCTCCCGATCTCACTCTCATGTGGAATGCAGCAAAGGAACCTATATCCGTTCCATTGCCAGGGACATAGGAAGACATCTTAATTCGGGAGGTCATCTGACCGGTTTAAGAAGAACCCGGATCGGCCCCATCATAGTCAGATGCCATTTCCCTTGAGAACTTTTTAGAAAATCTTAAACTTTTGTAACAAATTTGCGTTTCTTACGTATAACGAGGCTCGCATTCACATAAACAATCAAATTCCGAAATGAAGTTATCCCAATACAAATTCAATTTACCCCCTGAACTAGTCGCCAAATTCCCTGCCAAAAACCGCGACGAATCCAGGTTGATGGTTCTGCATCGCGAAACAGAAAAAATCGAACACAAAACATTCAAAGAGATCATTAACTATTTCGATGACCAGGATGTGATGGTCTTTAATGATACAAAGGTATTTCCTGCACGGCTTTATGGAAATAAGGAAAAAACCGGGGCAGAAATTGAGGTTTTCCTGCTCAGGGAGCTGAACCGGGAACAAAGGTTCTGGGATGTGCTGGTGGATCCTGCCAGAAAAATCCGGATTGGTAACAAACTCTATTTTGGTGAAGATGATGTGCTGGTGGCTGAAGTGATCGATAACACCACTTCCCGCGGAAGAACACTTCGTTTTCTTTATGACGGAGATTATGATGATTTTAAAAAAACCCTTTTTGATCTTGGTGAAACACCTCTTCCCAAATTTATTGACCGGAAGGTTGAGCCTGAAGACAGGGAACGGTATCAGACAGTTTATGCTAAACATGAAGGAGCTGTTGCTGCTCCTACAGCAGGGATGCATTTCAGCCGGGAACTATTAAAAAGACTGGAGATCAAGGGAGTCGATTTTGCCTATATGACCCTTCATGTTGGTCTGGGAAATTTCCGGACTGTGGATGTTGAAGACCTCACCAAGCATAAGATGGATTCCGAAAGGATCATGATCACTGAGGAGGCTGTCAAACTGGTCAATGCAGCCAAGGAGGAAGAAGCAAAATGTATGTGCCGTCGGAACCACCGTAATGCGAACCCTGGAAAGCTCGGTATCCACAGACGGATACCTTAAGGAATATGATGGCTGGACGAATAAATTTATTTTTCCGCCTTATGAATTCAGTGTTCCGAACAGGATGATCTCCAACTTTCATTTACCCTATTCCACTCTGTTAATGATGGTCTCTGCCTTTGCAGGTTACAATCACCTGATGGATGCCTATCAGACGGCCATCAAGGAGAAATATAGATTTGGGACATATGGGGATGCCATGCTGATCCTGTAACCAAACATTAATGCCGCTCCTGAACTCCATCATTTCCTGGGTGAATGTGAAGAGACTTCACCAGATTGATCTTTTCAAGAAATATCCATTTGACGTTCAGCAGGAGATTTTTTAGAAGCTTATAGAACAAGCTGCCAGAACAACATGGGGGATACAATATGGATACGATTCCATCCATTCCATTGAAGACTATCAAGAGCGGGTTCCCATAAGCACTTACGACGACATGAAACCCTATATTGAACGGCTGAGGGAAGGGGAACAAAACCTGCTTTGGCCTTCAGAGATCAAATGGTTTGCAAAGTCTTCAGGGACCACAAGCGACAAAAGTAAATTTATCCCTGTAAGCAACGAAGCTCTGGAAGATTGTCATTTCAGGGGAGGAAAGGATGTCATTGCCTTTTATACAAAGGAGTGTCCCGACAACGGGATCCTCAAAGGGAAAGGCCTGACACTCGGGGGAAGCGCCAAGGTCAATAATTCAGCAATCAGTCCTTTTATGGAGATCTTTCGGCAGTGATCATTGAAAACCTGCCTTTCTGGGCACAGTTCATCAGGACCCCGGCTGCGGAGATCGCACTGATCCCTGACTTCGAAGAAAAACTGGACAAGATCACCAGGCATACAATCAACGAAAATGTCACCAGCATTGCAGGGGTCCCATCCTGGAACCTTGTCCTGCTGCAGGCCATCCTGGATTTCACCGGTAAAAGCAACATCCTTGAAGTCTGGCCGAACCTGGAGCTGTTTACCCATGGGGGCGTCAGTTTCACACCCTACCGGGAACAATTTAAAAAACTGATCCCGTCGGACAAGATGAACTATCTGGAAACCTATAATGCATCTGAGGGTTTTTTCGGGATCCAGGATGATCTGGACAGCGACGATATGCTGCTCATGCTTGACCTGGGTGTGTTCTATGAATTTATCCCAGTGGACCAGTTGGATGATCCCAATGCTACAGTCTGCACTGTCCATGATGTCGAACCGGGTGTGAATTATGCCATTGTCATCTCCACCAATGGTGGCCTGTGGCGCTATATGATCGGGGATACGGTGATATTTACATCCCTCTATCCACATAGGTTCAAGATATCAGGCCGGACCAAATATTTCATCAATGCCTTTGGAGAGGAGGTGATCGAGGAGAATGCCGAGAATGCCCTGATGACAGCCTGCAGTCAAACCGGGGCAACCATTGAAGAGTACACGGCGGGACCACTGTTTATGAGGGATGATACCAAAGGTGCCCACCAATGGATGATTGAGTTCGGTACTCCGCCCGACAACCTTGAATTATTTACCCGTACCCTGGATAAAACCCTTTGCGAGCTCAATTCCGACTACGAAGCCAAACGCTATAAAAATATCACCCTGGAAGAACCCCACGTCATTTCCCTGGAGGCCGGGACATTCTATTCATGGATGCAGAAACGGGGTAAACTGGGCGGACAGAATAAAATCCCCAGGCTGGCAAATGACCGAAAATATTTAGATGAACTTCAGGCCCTTTTAACCGGATAAAAGTTACTATCTTAGGGTCTGATTGATCAATTAAATCATACAATATGCATGTAGCTGTTGCAGGAAACATCGGGTCTGGTAAAACCACACTGACCAGTTTACTTGCCAAGAATTATGGATGGGAAGCCCAGTATGAAGACGTGGATGACAATCCCTATCTTAACGATTTCTACCAGGACATGCAGCGGTGGTCCTTCAACCTCCAGATCTACTTCCTCAACAGCAGGTTCAGTCAAATTGTAAGGATCCGGCAGTCGGGCAAAAAGATCATCCAGGACAGGACCATATACGAGGATGCCTATATTTTTGCACCCAACCTGCACAGCATGGGGTTGATGAGTACCCGGGACTTCGAAAACTATTTTGCCCTGTTCAACCTGATGAGCTCACTCATAGAGCCACCCGACATGCTGATCTATCTTCGTGCCTCCATCCCCACACTGGTGGAGCAGATCCAGAACAGGGGCCGCAAATATGAAAACAATATCAGGCTCGATTACCTGAAACACCTCAACGAAAGGTATGAAGCCTGGGTGGAAACCTACAGCCTTGGCAATTTGTTGATTGTGGATGTGGACAACTTCAACTTCCGGGACAAGCCCGAAGACCTGAGCTCCATCATCGACAAGATCAACGCACAGATTCACGGACTTTTTTAAATTCCCTTATACTGATTACAGGTTGGCTTCCTCCTCTACGAGGGGGACGAAAACCACGTCCACAATGTTGGGACCTTTGTAGAAGGCCTTCATCACTTTCTTCACATCCTTGACGGTCAGTCCATGAAGGATATCCTCGTAGTTGGCCGGATCATTGAAGTTGATCTCATGAACATAGTAACTCCGGAGGGTGTTCAAAAAGTATGCATTGTGTTCTTTTGCCTGTTCCCGTTTCTTCAGCAGGTTTTTCACTGTCTTTGAAAGGTCTTCTTCTGATGGCCCGGCCTTGGCCAGCAATTCCAGTTCCTCGTACACCTTTTCCTTCAATAAACCGGCCTTTTCAGGATCGCAGTCGAACCGGATCTGCATATTGCCCAGTTCACGGATCCAATGCTCCATTCCGGTTCTGACCGATACCCCGTATGTTCCGCCTTCCTCTTCCCGGATCGATTCGGTATAGCGCAGGTCAAGTATCCCTTCAATCACCTGCAGTACAAGCCTGTTGTAAGCACTGTAATCCATCGGCTTGTTGATGACAATGTTCACATTGGCTTTGGGGGTTTCAAGTGCCATGGGAATTTCCTTTTCAACCACACCCTGTGGTTCCCGAACCCCGCGGTCAACCCAGGTTTCATTCCTGTCCAGGTCGGGAATGGCACCGATATACTTCTGAGCCAATACCTTCACCTCTTCCTCCTCCATGTTCCCAACGATGATAAAAAAGAAATCGCTGGCATCAGCAAACCTTTCCCTGTACACCTTTTCAATCCATTCAAATTTCACGTCATTGAGGAATTCAGGATCGAGGACCCTGGTCCGTGGGTGGTAATTGGTCTGAATCAGGCTCAGGGAGTCACCCATGATCTTCTGGGGATTGTTCCCCATATTCTTCACAACCCCCTGGAAGCGGGCAATGATTGCATCGTGGGCATCCGCGTCAAACCTTGGATGTACAAAGGAGAGGTAAAGCAGCTGCATGAGCGTCTCCATGTCCTTGGGAGTGGCACTGCCACTGATCCCTTCGGAAAGACCAGCAAGATTCACCCTGTAAGTAACATTCTTGCCCGTTAACATTTTCTGCAGGGTGGTCACATCAAAGTCACCCACCCCATAATAATCGAGAAGCGAAGAAAGCATATCCGTGGTAGGCACATACTCGTTGCCATAAAGGGATCCGCCTCCTTTGCTGTAACCGATGATCTGCACCTGGTCTTTTTCAAAATCAGCATGCCTGAATATGACCCGTGCACCATTTTCCAGTGTCCACTCCACTGCTTCGAACTGGTCCAGCTTCCTGGTAGAGGTGATGGCCTCAAGTCCCAGCTCTTCCGACACCAGGGATTCTGCCAGCTCCTCCTCCTCATAGGGCTCCACATCGGCTGCAGCTACCAGCTCAAAAATGGCAAACGCCTCCGCTTCATTCAAGTGAACATGCTCCTCCCCCTCTGGACCCTGGATAACAAGCGCCCGGTTTTCGCCGGTGAGCCAGTCTTTAAGCCTTGTATTAAAATCCTCAAGTGTGATGGTGGGCAACAGGACCTGAACCAACATAAATCCCTGTTCAGCAGAGAGGTAAGCATCCTGGTACAGGTAATTGCCAATAAAATCCTGGATAAATTCATCATTGGAAATCTTGTCCCGCTCATTGTAGTGCTTCTCCCACTGGGTCATAATCTCGGATTTGGCCCGGTCCAGTTCCCCCTGGGTAAAACCATAGCGTTTGATCCTTTCCAGCTCCGTGAGGATGGACTGCAATCCCAGTGCTTCTTCATTGGGTTTGGGTGACAGAAACAGACTCATTATTTCATACCCCCTCACGAAATCTCCATAATTGATGGCCCCGAAAATAAAGGGGGGCTCCCCTTTCTGCAGAAGTTCGTTAATCCTCTGGCCAGTCATGCTGTTGAATAGCTCCTGGATATAATCCTCCCTGTGATCAGCCAGGGTTTCCGAGCCCAGGGATGCTTTCTTGTGACGGATCAAATACTGGATCATGGTGCGGGACGCCTCCTTATCGGTGACCAGACCGAAAAGGGGTTCTTCCTGGTCGGGGATCTCAAAGAATGGCCGCTCCGGCGGATCCTCAACGGGGGGGATCTGTGAAAACAGCTCCTTGACCTTTTCTTCCATCTCGTCTGCATCGAAATCACCTACCATGGCGATGGCCTGCAGATCGGTCCGGTACCATTTATGGTAGAAATCCCTGAGGGCATCATACTCGAAATTCTCGATCACATCCAGGCTTCCGATCACATCCCTTTCGGCATACTTTGAATTGGGAAAGAAATAGGGCATTGATCCCTGTTGTAACCTCCATTGTGCAGTACGCCGGGTTCTCCATTCCTCCTTGATTACCCCGCGTTCCGCATCAATCTCCTCCTCGGTCAGCAAAAGATAGTTGGACCAGTCATTCAGGATCAGCAAACAGGTATCGAGGATACCGGGCTTATTTACAGGCACGTCCTTCAGCATATATACAGTCTGATCCTGGCCCGTCCCGGCGTTGATATTCTCCCCGAAAGCCACACCGTGCTGTTCCAGGGTATTGATGATGCCTTTCCCTTCGAAATGTTCGGTCCCGTTAAAGGCCATGTGCTCCAGAAAGTGTGCCAGACCATTCTGGTGGTCCTCCTCCAGCAGCGCCCCAACATCCTGGATGATATAGAACGAAGCCCGCTCTTTTGGCTCCTGGTTTGATTTGATATAATAGGTCATCCCGTTTCCCAGCACCCCCTGGTGTACCGACTCATCATTGGGAAGCGGCTGGTTGAGATCCGTTTGTGCAGTGATCAGCTGGCTGGTCAAAGCCAGCAGGAATATTGAAACGAATAGTCTGATTTTTTTCATGGTCACGATTTAAAATGCGATCCCGAAATTACATAAATTGGATCAATGAAGGGTGCTTTCACCAATGAATTTGGAATTAAACATGGTGCCATAAAGCAGATTTTTCCCTACTTTCATCCTGGCAAACCATCCATTCAAAACGAAACACCATGTATTTTTCAAGAAGGAATTTTCTGAGACTCTCCGGTGCAGGCCTGTTAGCCACCCAGGCACCTTCAGTATTTGCCGGACCATATTCCGATCCGGCTGGGACTGCTGATGCCAAAATCCCCTTTGACCTGGGGATTGCCTCATATACCTTTAAAGAGTTCAGCCTGGAAGAAACCATTCAGATGACCCAAAGGCTGGGTATCAAAAAGCTTTGCCTGAAAAGCATGCACCTGCCCCTGGAGTTGTCCCCGGAGGAGATCAGGACAGAAGCGGCAAAAGTGAGCGATGCTGGGATTGACCTTTATGGTGCCGGGGTAGTTTACATGAAATCGGTAGAGCAGGTGGACCAGGCATTTGCGTATGCCGGTCATGCCGGGATGAAAGTAATTGTGGGGGTTCCTGAACATGACCTGCTGGAGTACTGCAACAAGAAGGTCAAAAAGACAGGGATCAGGATTGCCATCCACAACCACGGTCCGGGTGATGAGAAATATCCCACCCCGGAAAGCGCCTTCAAACTCATCAAAAATCTGGACCCGGGCATGGGACTCTGTGTGGATATCGGCCACGCCCTGCGGATCGGAGCAGATCCCACCGAACAAACCGCAGCATTCATCGACCGGGTGCATGACATCCACATCAAGGATGAGGACAAAGCCGACAAAACAGGAAAAACCTGTGAAATGGGCCATGGGGTCATCGACATCCCGGGTTTCCTGGAGATGCTCCTGAAAAAGAACTACAGCAAGGTAGTCAGCTTTGAATATGAGAAAGACCCCACAGATCCCCTGGCCGGATTGGCCGAATCGGTGGGCTATGTAAGGGGTGTGCTGAAAATGCTCACCTGATGACTGTCTGACTGCTGTCCAGGAACACGAAATCATTCATACCAACGCCTATGTTGCGGGCAATGACCGGGCATTTGGCCCGCAGCAGGAAAAACACCTGGCGGCCGGCTTCCGAGAGTCCTTCATAATTGCCCTGTCCCTTGCTGACGACCATGTCAGCATTTCGAAATTGGTTGAGAAATTGTCTGTTGCAGAGTTTCAATATGGTTCCCGGGGCTGTAGAACCGGAGGAAATAATCTCAGCCACTTCGTGAAGCCCCGAATCCACTGCGTCTTCCATGGTGGCATCATTGATCACCGGAACCTCCCGTACCACATAGGTAACGGGCTTCTCCAGGGCCTCGATCAGGAGCCTGTCAAATACTGTTTCCCCTGCATTGTCCCCGATGAACAGTATGGATGAAGAGGCCTCAAGTTGTTCTTTGAACGATTCATAGTGGAAAATGGCAAATTCCATATTGTCCAGGTCACCAATCTCGTTCATCAGGTTGTATCTCTTCTGGATCCCGAAATCAAGCACATTGCCGATGGTCGCCATTTTTATGGAAGTTAACAGCGGATCTTCCGATTCTTCTACCATCTTCCTCAGCCGGGGCAGCAATGCCAATACCTCTTCAATGCTCCTCTTCTTTATTTCCTTGTAGGGATCATTATTCCCTGTAACCTCCCTTACCCTTCGATAGATGAATTCGCCGGTTTCCGGTGGTGTGCAGGTCAGCGGGATCTCCCTGATCATTGATCCCACTTCGTCCAGCAACTCCTTGATCTTCTGTTCATCATCCGTAGCCATGCGGCCGGCCCTCAGGGCCTGTTCCAGAAAACATGGAATACAATCCAGGTACGTCTTCATTCTGTTAAATCATATATGAGGGGAATAATGGGCAGCATTGACCAACTCCCGGTATTTGTACACGATCTTCTTAAAATCCTCCCAGGTATCCCGCTTCAGGTCAGGATTCCGTAACAGTGCCGAAGGGTGGTAAACCGGCATGGCCAGCCTTCCCTGCCAGTTGATCCAGCTTCCCCTCACTTTTGTGATCCGCATATCCTGGCTGACCAGGCTTTTGAGTGCCGTTGCGCCCAGGAGGATCAATATGGCAGGATCGATCAATTCGATCTGCCTGTGAAGGTAGGGAAGACAAGCTTCACGCTCACCTCTCTCCGGATCCCTGTTCCCCGGTGGCCTGCATTTGACAATGTTGCTGATATATACATGCTCCTCCCTTGTGAACCCGGACGCGGCAAGGATCTTATCCAGCAACTGGCCCGACCGTCCCACGAAAGGACGACCCACCAGGTCCTCATCCCTTCCCGGGGCCTCACCGATGATAAAGACCTTTGCCCCTGCATTTCCTTCACCGAAGATCACATGGTTTCTGGTGGTTGCAAGTCCACATTTATGGCAACTGAGTACTTCAGATTGCAAAGTTGAAAGAGACATCGGGGTGCGAATAAGGACATTGGAAAATAACACGTGAAGTTAAAAAAAAGAAACGCTATTCATACCGCAGTGACTCCACCGGCTGAAACCTTGTCAACAGAATGGCCGGGTAGAGTCCCGATACCACCTCCAGTGGAAGGAATGATATGGCCAAAAAAAAAGACCAGCGAGATCGCCAGCCTTTCTTTTGAGGCTCCTCAGGTAGGACTTGAACCTACGACCTACGGATTAACAGTCCGCCGCTCTAACCAACTGAGCTACTGAGGAATTTTTCCGGCTTTGAACCGGTGCTTTCAAAGCGACGCAAAAATAGAAGCTTTTCGTCAATAAAACAACACCTTTCACAAAAAACCTCTCTTAATGAAATTCTTAGAAACACCTTTCTTTCTGAATAATTCTATATTTGCACCTGTTGCACCTAAAACTCTGTAAACATGGCGAAAGTTCTTGGGATGGGGAATGCGCTTGTGGACATCATCACCCGTATAGACAATGACGAAGTTCTCGAAGGATTTGGCTTACCTAAAGGCAGCATGACCCTGGTGGATCTGGACACTTCCAATTATATCCATGCCGAAACAGCAGGCCTGTCCAAATCAAAAGCTTCAGGAGGATCTGCCGCAAACACCATCCATGGACTGGCACATCTTGGCATCGAGACCGGGTTTGTGGGAACAGTCGGCAATGATGAAATGGGGAATTTCTTCAAGAAGGACATGCAGGTGAACCAGATCAACCCGATCCTGTTCCGGACCATCAATGAAACCGGCAGGGCCATGGCGCTGATTTCTTCCGATTCGGAGCGGACCTTCGCCACCTACCTGGGAGCCGCGGTAGATCTCAGCGTAGATGATATCACCCATGATATCTTTGAAGGATACGACTATTTCTATATTGAGGGGTACCTGGTGCAAAACCATCCCATGATTGAGAAGGCCATGCGGCTGGCTGCCAATGCCAACCTGACCATCTGCCTTGATCTCGCCAGTTACAATGTGGTGGAGGAGAACATGGAGTTCTTCCGGGAACTGATCACCAAGTATGTGGATATTCTGTTCGCCAACGAAGAGGAGATCAAGGCATTGAGCGGTCTTTCCCCGGAAGAGGGTGCATTCTCCATCAGGGACAAGGTCCAATTGGCAGTGATCAAAATGGGGGCAGAAGGTTCATTCTGCGTACATGGTGAAGAGATGGTCAGAATCGGGGTCAGGCCCTCAATTCCCTTAGATACCACAGGGGCCGGTGACCTCTATGCTGCGGGATTCCTGTATGGTCATATGAAAGGGATGTCACCTGAGACCTGTGGACAGATGGGGGCTGTGCTTGCGGGCAGGATCATTGAACTGATCGGAGCCAAAATGGATGAATCCGACTGGGAGAACCTGCGCAGGGAGATCAAATCCCTGGAAGGTTAGTCTGCCCGGAAACTGACCAGGTAACCTCCGTGTTTCCTGATATTGATCACCCGGCTGTCCTCGAATATAAGATACTGTCCCTTTATTCCTGATAACACACCCGATACAACTGGTTCCTTATCAAAACTGAGGCTTTTCACCTTTTCTGGGTAGCTGTTTACAGGGTATGTCAGGCTGAATACCCCACCCCCGGGAACAACATATTGCTTTAACTCCTCCGGTACAAGGTTCCCGATCCTTTTCTTCTCTTCTGTAAGGTCTATTTCTTCCGGACCCGGACCAGTGAGCATTTTCCGCCAGTTGGTCTTATCATCCATATGTGCTTTCAAGGCCACTTCGATCCTGCCAGCTTTAAAACGGTTTGGCGTCCTGGCCAGTTCAATGGCACGCACTGCTCCCTGGTCGATCCAGCGGGTGGGTACCTGGGTGCTCCTGGTCACTCCAACTTTCAGTCCGCTTGTAACCGACAGGTAGACCACATGGGTGATCAGGCAATGTTCCCTGGCATACTCCAAATCCCTGGCCACTCCTTCATGAGCCCTGCATAATTCCGGACGCAGTACACACTCCTCCGTCTCAGGGGCGGTGCTGAAACAGGGATAGCAATAGCCCTGGGCAAAAGATTTAGAGGTATCCCTTCCACAGCGGATACAGTTGATCTTTCCCTGGAATTCCATGTGGATCCGGTGACCGATCAACGGATTCATATCCACTCTATGGTTTCCACATGGCAATTGATACCTGATGGTATCACCGTGGGAAACCTCCATTTTTCTGATGTTTCCGGTCATTTTCATGATCCACAATATACAAAATCTTCACCTTTTTTTCATTTTTTTACTACCATGTATTGCATGGTATTACTTTTTATATATATCTTTGTATAGAAATATTGCTTGCATAAACATATATTGTGAAATACATAGTATTATATAGCATCACATTTTTCCTGATCACCCTGTCAGATGCCGCAGGTCAGAAAACTGCCATTGATCTGCTCCCCTCAACAAGCGGGCAAGTCCATCCAGAGGCAGTGATCGATACATGCTATACCAATGATTCCCTGGTTCGGATCATGCCCGGCGATCTGAATACCTCCAGACCGAAAGAAGAAATCAAGGAGGATTCGGTCCGCAGGATAAAGGAAGTCGAAAAGAACCGAAGCAAAAATAAGGCAGGGAAACACCCTCTTATATTCAAGATAACCAATCCATTACGATTTTTTATACAAGTTACCGCATTAAAAAAATGACCATGAATATTGAAAACGCAAAAGCACAGATGCGGAAGGGTATACTGGAGTTCTGCATTCTTTCCATACTGAATAAACGGGACCTGTACACCTCGGATATAATCAAAGCTTTAAAAGAGAACGACCTGATCGTGGTCGAAGGAACACTCTACCCTTTGCTGACCAGGCAGAAGAATGCCGGTTTGCTTCAATACCGCTGGGAAGAGAGCACCCAGGGTCCGCCCCGGAAGTATTATGCACTTACCGAGATCGGGAAAGCATACCTGAAAGAGCTGGACGCATCATGGGTCACCCTGATCAACTCAGTGCAATCCATCAAGAATTATAAAAAATAAAGCCATATACCATGAAGAAAACGATTAAAATTAATCTGAATGGTATCATCTTTCACATCGATGATGATGCCTACGAAAAACTAAAATCCTACCTGGACACCATCAGCAGGTACTTCTCCAACAAACAGGAGAGCGAGGAGATCATCAAGGATATTGAATCGAGGATTGCTGAACTCTTCCAGGAGCGGGTCACTGCTGAAAACCAGGTCATCACACTGCTTATCGTGAACGAGGTTATTGATATTATGGGAAATCCGGAAGATATTGCCGATACCGGTGACGGGGCCGAGGAGCAGCGGTCATTCCATGATTCCTATTCAACCAGCAAGCGCCTGTACAGGGATCCTGAAAATTCAGTGATCGGAGGTGTCTGCGGGGGGCTGGGGGCATATTTTGGAATTGATCCGATTATCTTCCGGCTCCTGTTCGTGATCTTCTTCTTTGCAGGTGGCGCCTCCATCCTTGTATATGTTATCCTTTGGATTGTACTGCCCAAGGCTGAAACCGCAGCACAGAAACTGGAAATGAGGGGGGAGAAGGTGAATGTTTCCAACCTGGAAAAAAAAATTCGTGAAGAATATGACGACGTAAAAGAAAATGTCAAGGATGGCTACTCCAAGGCAAAAAGCTCCGAAACCTATAAAAAAGCACAAAGCGGAGCACATGATTTTTTCGACGTCCTGGGAAAAATTCTTCTGGTGTTCGTTAAGGTTATCTTAATCATCATCGGTACCAGCCTGGTAATTGGTGGTATCGGGCTCCTGATCGGACTGATCGCCGTTCCTTTTGTTGGAATACACTGGTTTCCGTTCGAGTCATACAATTTTTCCCTTGGTGATCTGCTTATGCCCTTCACTGATCCTGTATCAGTCACCCTCCTCACCATTGCCATTACCCTGCTGATCCTCATCCCGGTTGCAGCCATGATCTACGCACTGGTGAGGATTATATTCAACCTGAAGAGAAGTAACCGTGGCCTGGGAGTCGGGGCACTGGTTCTCTGGCTGGTTTGTCTCTTCTCCATTATCGGGATCGTGGCATTTGAAAGCGCCAACTATTCGGATTTCGGACGTGAGACACTGTCGCAGGATCTCGGTATTGATTCAGATACACTCTACATCCAGATGAACGAGGACCAGGAGGAATACCTGGAAGATGAGTCTATTCTTGACCTGGACAACAGATGGCTCCTGCTGGAAGATGCCGAAGCTTTCTACGGCCAGGTGGATATTGATATTGAAAAAGCCGACGGGGAGCTGTTTGTCCTTGAAATAGAGAAAGAATCAAAGGGCAGGTCATGGGACAACGCCCAGGAGAATGCGACCAACATCGATTACGCATTCCGTACCAGGGGCAATACCCTGGTCATGGATCCCTATTTCTCGATAAACCTGGAAAACAAATGGAGATTTCCCCGTGTGGAAACCATCATCAGGGTTCCGGAAGGCAAAGTGGTTGTGCTCGATCGTCAGACCAGGGACTATCTGGAAGGGATTCGCAATGTGAATCATCTTTCGGACTGGAATATGGCTGGAAAATCCTGGAAGATGACCGGTGAAGGGCTGGAATTAATTGCAGAATAAAATAAATATTTTATATATTTGCAGCCCGGTTTTCGCAACCACGATTGACCCGTGGTGTAATTGGCAACACATCTGATTTTGGTTCAGAAGAGTCCAGGTTCGAGCCCTGGCGGGTCAACAGAGAATTTAAATAACGCCCTGTCTTTCAGAAAGATAGGGCGTTATTTGTTGATCGCACTTAAACACTGCTGTAACTTCTTATACTTTCCTGAAAAAAGACTTGCTTACTTTGTAGATACAAAAAGATGATGAGTATGGTCCGAATTATTGGCATGATGCTACTTTGTTGTTATTCCCTTTTTACCAGAGCAGAGCCGGTCATTGAAATTAGAGTCAATTTGAGAGGATATCCTCTACATATGCCAAAAAATGCACTCATACTCAGTAAAAAAGCATTGGATAAGCCCGTAATGCTATTAAAAAACGCGAACGGAGAACTCTTCATAAAATACAACGCTATCCTAAATGCAGAGGCCTGGCATCCATTCTCGCACTATTACACCATCGACTTTACCGATTTCTGTGAAGCAGGAACGTATTACTTTGAACTTCAAGGTGAAGATATTGTAAGTCGGACTTTTCAGGTTGGTTCCTATCCACATTGGCAGGAAGATGTGGTTGGTTTTATACGAACGCAACGTTGTGGGTTTAATCCCTATACCAAAGAGTTCTGTCACCAGAATGATGGCCTGAGTTTTTTTGGAATCCGGCCTGATTCTACTCAAATTGACGTTACCGGTGGTTGGCACGATGCGGGCGATCAGCTAAAATACCTGATCACGGGCAGCAACACCACTGCAAGATTGCTGATGGCCTACCAGATGAGTCCCGGCAGTTTTAAAGACGGGTTCAATGCAAAAGGACTGGCAGGTGCCAACGATTTACCGGATATTCTGGATGAGGCAAAGTGGGGCCTTGAATGGATCTTAAAACTTCACCCTGGTCCCAATGAACTGTATCATCAGGTGGCGGACGACAGAGACCACCGTGGTTTTAAACTACCCCATGAAGACAACGCCGATTATGGCTGGGGGCCTCATAGTTTTCGACCCGCCTATTTTGCTACCGGCAAACCTCAGGGCCTTTCGAAATACAAAAGTCAGGCCACAGGTATTGCAAACCTGGCAGGTCGTTCGGCAGCTACCTTAGCATTGGGTTATGAAGTTTTTAGCAATGTTCAGGGATATGAAGTATTTGCCGAAACTTGCTTGCGAGCTGCCCGGGAACTGTATGACATGGGACAAAAACAAGAAGGGTTTCAACAGGGCAATAGTTATGGAGCGCCATACCGCTATGAAGAAAATACCTGGGCGGATGATATGGAATGGGCCGCCGCACAATTATATAAAATCTCTGAAAAACATAACTACCTGAAAGATGCGCGAAAATATGCAGAAATCATTGGAAACTGGTCATGGATGGAACGTGATTCAGCCAGTCACTACGAAATGTACCCCTATGTCAACATGGGGCATTATGCCCTTTGGCAAGTTGGTTCTGCCGAAGACAAACAACAAATGATTGAATATTTCGAACACAACCTGAAAAATATTCAAAAAAGAGCCGGTGAAAATCCCTATGGGGTGGGTCACCTGTTTATTTGGTGTTCGAACAACCTGGCAGCCGCGGTGTCTGACAGGCCGCTGGTCCGACCTCCTGTGGTAATGCTTTCATTCACATATTAAAAATGCACAAGTTTTTGCCGGCTTTTCTTTGAAATGGATTATTTTTAATAGCCATAGGAACCCCACATATAGATGAAGCAGCTCCTGATACCCTTCGTTGTAATACTCCTGCTCCTTCCATTGGGTTGCGAAGAAAATGATCCCGATCCCTCGGAAAATCAACCCAGACTCAGTTCGATCATCGTTGACGATGTGGGCAAGGAATATTATCGGTACGATTTCAAATACGAAGATGGTAAACTGGTAGAGATCGAGCAATGGTACAATGACCGTTACTGGCATGATAACACAACCGACAACTGGGAAAAGGGGTCCAGGGGGATTGTTTTTTACTGGAACGGGGAGGTTCTCAGCAAGATCGTCTGGAACTACCGGACCAGCAGCCAGACCCTGGAATTCGACTACGAGTTAGCCGGGAACATTAACATTACCCGTACAAGGGTCTATTATGACCTTCCCACCGACGTGGAACAGAGGACGGAAGAATGGGAGTACGACCAGGACAAGCTTCAGCGAATTATCATTTCCGATGATTACCATGAAAACCCGGATATCTACAACCTGACCTGGACCGGGAACGAGATCACCCAGGTATATAAATCAGGAGATTACGAATGGAAATGGCTGATTGAGAACGGGATCATTGAATCACCCTTCAGGGAGATCATCCCTTTGAAATTCCGCCAGTTGTTCCTGTTCCATCATGACTGTTTCTACGATTATGATGAGATCCTGATCTGGTCAAACCAGTTCACCCCCCTCAGGATTATCCAGGTTGATATGTATAAACCAGGTGAGACAAACGAAATTGAGATTACCGAAGGTTTTTCATTTGAATCCAATCCGGACGGGACCCTCGCAGCGATGCAGGTTGAGGAAGTACGTTTTGAATTCCAATATGAATAAATTCCTGCAAAAGCAATTGATTATTGTATTAGTTTTGTATAAAAGGCTTCGGAATGATGGTTAAGAAACTGATCTATATCCTGGTACTCCTGTTCTTGGCTGCCACAGCCGGGGCACAGATCAACATCTACGTAGGTGGCAACCTGCAGGGAAACTATTCCTGGCTCAGGGAGGATGGACACACTTTCAAACCCGGTTTTGGAGGCGGATTCAGTTTTGCATACTGGGAATATGAATACTGGTTCATCAAAGCGGGGTTAGACTACCACTACATGGCTTCTTCCGGTTTGCGTTATCCGGATGAATATGATGTGGAACCAACCAATTCGGAGGATAAGATTAATATTGAATTCACAGAGCAGACCTTGGGGATTCCCCTGGCACTCTATTTCCGTCCCTATGAATCAGGGGAGAACGCACTTCTGATCGTGGGAAAGCTCGAAACAATTTTTGTAATCCACCTGAAAGAGAGTTCAGAAGAGTTCGGGGATGTGGTGCGTAAGGGCACGGAAGTAAAATCAAGGATGAAAACCGGTCTGGGCCTCGGTGTGGGGTACCAGAGGCAACTGGACCGTAACATGTACCTGAATGTTTATCCGTCGTTCAACCTGGATATCAGGGGACACCGTGCCTTCAATTCCATCAACCTCACAGCTGAAATCCTATTTGGGGTTTACTGACATAATCTGCTGTTTTCTCAACGCTGCCTGCAGCTCCTTTGAACTGCCACCTGTAACCGAATCGAGGGCTTTCCAGAATCCTCTTCCATGATCCTTATGCCTGGTGTGAACCAGTTCATGCAGTATCACGTAGTCCGAAAGATGCCCGGGCAGCATCACCAGCCAGCTGTTCAGGTTGATTGACTGCCTGGCAGTACAGCTTCCCCATCGGGACTTCATCTTCCGGATTTTGATCCCGGTGATCTTAAAACCATGTTCCCTGGCCAGGTCCTCTACCCTGCCGGGAAGGTAGGCTTTGGCTTCCTCCAGCAAAATCCTCCACACTGCCTCTTCCGGGCTTTCCGATCCTGTTTTCAGTTCAACGGGAATATCCCTGCCCCTGATCCTGAGAATATCTCCTTCCCGGTACGACCTGCCCTGCTCCGGCTTCATCTGATCCTGTCTGGCAACAATCCAGTCATGCTTCGACAGGAGAAATGATTCCGCCCTTTTCTGGCTGATATACCCCGGTACTGTCACCCTCACCTCTCCCTGCCGGTTAATCCGTATGGCCAGGTTTTTCGCCCTTCTGTTCCGGACATACCTTACCCTTCCAATACCTGGATACTGTATAATATTTTCTGTTTTATTCATTCATATTTAAACGGTTATACATAACTTTAGCGTTTGTCCAAAAAAATGAATGTCATGCGAAAATTCATTATCCTGGTATTTCTGATATTTGGTACAATCCTCCAGGCCTTCAACCAGCAAGCCTGGTCTCTCGAAGATTGTATCGCATATGCCATGGAGAATAACATCCAGATCAAACAAACAGTACTGAATACCGAATATAATGAAAACCTTGTAAAGCAATCCCGGCTCGGGCAGATCCCTAACCTGAATGCGAGCGGTAACTACAGTTTCTCCTGGGGCCGTGCTTTGGACCAGACCACCTACCAGTTCACTGAGAATGAACAGATCAACTCGATCAGCCTGGGTCTTCAATCCCAGGTTAATCTCTTCAACGGACTGAAAGTCAGGAATACCATCCTGCAAAATAAGCTTAACCTTTTGGCCAGTTATGAGGATGTGGAGAAGGTGAAAAACGACATTTCCCTGAATATCGCAGCTGCTTATCTGACCATCCTTTTCAATAAAGAACTGCTGGCTGTCACACAAAACCAGTTGGAAATCACAGGTCAGCAGGTGGAGCGTACAAGGAAAATCGTGGATGCCGGGAAACTGGCCGAGGGTAGTTTCCTGGAGATCCAGGCCCAGTATGCAGCTGAGGAGCTAAACCTGGTCAATGCTGAGAACCAGCTTGCCATCTCCCTGCTGAACCTGCAGCAGACCCTGGACCTCCCCGTCGATACAGCTTTTGATGTGGTCATTCCTAAGCTGGAAGATCCCGATGCAAATCCAATTGTGCTGAATGCAACGGATGTATACCGGACTGCCGAACAGGAGATGCCTGAGATCAGGAGTGCAGAACTGTCAAAGGAGAGTTATGAGAAGGGGCTTAGCGTGGCAAAGGGAGGAAGGTCCCCCCAGTTGTACCTTTCGGCCAATTTTAATTCAGGCTATTCCGATATCAGGCAACAGGTTACAGGTTCTGATGATGTGCCCGGATTTCCCATAGGGATCACTGATAACGGGGTAAATGTAACCTCATATCCCATGTCTCAGCAGAATTATGGTAAATACCCCTTCTTTGAGCAGATGCGCGACAATACTTCGGCAGGTGTGGGTCTTGGTTTGTCCATTCCGATCTTCAACGGCTGGCAGGTAAATACCAGCATTGCCAATGCCAGGATTTCCCTCGAAAATGCCAACCTGGAGCTGCAAAGAAGGAAACTGACACTCTATGCTTCCATCCAGCAGGCCTATGTAGATGCCCTGGCAGCCCTTAAAAAGTTCAATGCTACGGAAAAAGCCCTTGTCTCCATGGAAGAGTCGTTTAAATATACCGAGAAAAAATTTGAAGTGGGACTGGTGAATACAGTGGATTACAACACCTCCAAAAACCTGCTTACTTCTACCCAGTCCGACCTGCTTCAGGCCAAATACGATTTTATTTTCAGAATTAAAATACTCAACTTTTACAAGGGGGAACCCATTACTCTTTAACATCCCGGTTATGAAATCAAAAAAATTGCTCATCATTATAGGTATCATTGCCGCCGTGCTGATCATCGTACTGCTGATTGGGAAAAAGCAGGGCTGGTTCGGGGATGAGGGATACCTGAAAGTAGCTGTTGAAAAAGGCGTTTCCAGGGAGATCGTGGAGATTATCACTGCCAACGGAAAGATCCAGCCAGAAACTGAAGTGGCCATCTCTCCTGATGTTTCCGGGGAGATTGTCGAATTGGTTATCAAAGAGGGAGATGAGGTGGTAAAAGGCCAGTACCTGCTGAAGATCAAACCCGAGGCCTACCAGATGGCCAGGAACCGTACAGAAGCATCCCTGAATAACGCAAAGGCACGGTTAAAAATGGCTGAAGCACAACTTGAGATGGCCAGTTTGGATTATCAAAGAAGCAGCCGGTTATTTGAAGATAAAGCAATCTCCGAATCGGAGTTTGAGCAGGCACTGACCAGTTACAATACCGCCCTGGCTGAAAAAGAAGCCTCTGAATTCTCCGTGGAGAGTGCCGAGGCCACACTGGATGAGGCCGATGAGAACCTGACCAAGACCTCCGTATATGCTCCTATGCCCGGGACAATCTCAAGCTTATCGGTGGAACTTGGGGAACGTGTGGTCGGAACCTCCATGATGTCCGGGACCGAAATGCTCCGCATCGCCGATCTCACCAGGATGGAGGTGGAAGTTGAAGTAAATGAAAATGATATTGTCCGTGTGGCCCACCTTGATACAGCATTCATCGAAGTGGATGCCTACCCGGATACCCGGTTTAAAGGAATCGTATCAGAGATCCCCGTTTCGGCCAATACCACCGGGGTTTCCACCGACCAGGTCACCAATTTCATGGTCAAGATCCTCCTTTTACATGAATCCTATGCAGACAAGATCTCCGAAAGCAACCCCTATCCACTGAGACCCGGCATGTCTGCTACTGCTGATATACAAACCGATAAAAAAACAGGTATCTTCTCGGTCCCCATCCAGGCTGTCACAACCAGGATGGATACAGCAGGTATTGAAGGACAACCCAGATCCGGGGAGCAGACAACCGGCCAGGTGAGTTCCGATGGTACCATAACCTCCACCACTGAAACGGTACCCGTTAAAGCCACTGGCGATGAACCCATTGTGGTGGTTTTTGTTGTCTCTGAAGGGAAAGCATGGATGAAACCTGTAAAAACGGGGATCCAGGACAACACCTTCATCGAGGTCACCGAAGGGCTTGATACCGCATTACAAATCGTTGTGGCTCCCTACTCAGCCATATCCAGGCAGCTGAAAAACGACATGCACGTGGAGGTTGTTTCAGAAGAGGACCTGTTCAGCGGGAATAAGAAGAAAAAACAGTAGCCCGGATGAAAGATCCCCTGATCCTCTATATTGAAACCGCCACTGACATTTGTTCCGTAGCCATTTCAAAAGGGGATCAATTGCTGTCCCTGGTGGAAAGCGGGCCGGAACGTTCCCATGCCACCCTCCTCAACCAGTTTATCAGGGAAGCCCTCGGGGAATGTGAGGCAGGTTTCACTGATCTTGACGGGGTAGCTGTGAGTAAGGGACCCGGATCCTATACAGGTCTTCGCATCGGGATCTCCACCGCCAAAGGAATTGCCTACGCCCTTGGAAAACCACTTCTTTCCAGCGGCACACTGGAAAATATGTGTTATGCTGCCCTGACCCACCCGGAAATCCAGAGACTGGCCGGTTCACCGGCCAGTGACCTGCTGCTTTGCCCCATGCTCGATGCCAGAAGGATGGAGGTGTATGCAGCTGTTTTTACTACCGGTTTCCAGTTTGTAAAAGAGGTCTCCGCCCAAATTATCGATAAAACCAGTTACAGCGGCCTGCTTGAAAAACACCCCATCTGTTTTTTCGGGAACGGGGCCCCTAAATGCAGGGAGGTGATCACTCACCCCAATGCCTGTTTTGTGGAAGGCATCCATCCCTCTGCAGGAAGCATGGTTCACCCGGTCCTTCAGAAATTCCAAAAGCGGCAATTCGAGGATGTGGCCTATTTCGAACCCTTCTACCTGAAGGATTTCATAGCCACCACGCCCAGGAAAAAGGTATTGTAGCAAATGAGCTTTTCAACATTTTGGATATCTTTACATTAAAATCAATATATGGCAACAACTTCAGATTTCAGGAATGGATTGTGCCTGGAGTATAACAACGACCTCTATACCATTGTCCAGTTTCAGCATGTGAAACCGGGGAAAGGTCCGGCATTCGTCAGGACCAAAATGAAGAGTCTTACCACCGGAAAGGTCATAGAAAATACCTTTTCGGCAGGAGTCAAGGTTAATACTGCACGGGTGGAAAGAAGACCCTACCAGTACCTCTATACGGATGATTTAGGACTCAACTTTATGCACCTGGAAACCTATGAACAGATCTCTATCCAGGTGGATATGATCGAAAATTCCGACCTGATGAAAGAGGGACAATCCGTTGAGATTGTTGTTCATGCTGATACGGAGACCCCCCTGACAGTGGATCTTCCGCCGTTCGTGGAACTGGCTGTGACTTATACCGAACCCGGGGAAAAGGGGAACACCGCCTCCACCTCGGCCCAAAAACCTGCTGAACTTGAAACAGGGGCCAATATCATGGTTCCCCTTTTCATTGATACCGGTGAGATGATCAAAGTCGATACCCGCGACCGCTCTTACGCAGAACGGGTCAAAAAATAACCTGGACCATAAACCAACAGGAATGGGCAAGTTTTCCGAAAACAGGCTAAAGCTCTCAACATTCAAACTGAATGCCCTGCTGGATATCACACTGGCTATTAACGACAATGTTTCCACCAGTGAGCTGATCCGCAGGTATGAAAAGATGCTCACCGATGACCTGGATATCGGAAAGGTGATCGTGCTGAAGTATTCCGACAGATGGGAATGCCTGCTTAACTCGGGATTCGGGAACAATTTCTTCAAGAAAGTGGACATGGACCGTGATCTCCATATTTATGATGAGATCTCGTTCATTACCTCAGAACCCCAGGAGTTTCCTGAACTGGTTGATATAGTGATCCCTGTTTCCCATAAGGATAAAGCCATTGCATATGTGCTTATCGGGGATATTGAAGAAGAGGGGGAAGGGGTCAGTCCCATCATCAAACACCTTCGGTTTATCCAGACCCTCTCCAACATCATTACCGTTGCCATCGAGAACAAAAGACTATTCCAGGAGTCGCTTCGGCAAGAGGCTATTAAACGGGAGATGGAGCTGGCCAGCAGGATGCAAACCATGCTGATCCCTGCCAGTGAGAAGCTCCCCTCACATGAGTTCATCAGGATGAAGGCCTTCTACCATCCACATTTTGATGTGGGAGGGGACTATTACGATGTGATCCAGCTGAGTGAGGATGAAGTGGGTTTTTGTATTGCCGATGTTTCCGGGAAAGGGATCTCGGCAGCCATACTGATGTCCAATTTCCAGGCCAACCTCAGGGCACTTTTTATGGTAGACGAGGGTTTAACAGATACCCTGACCCATCTCAATGAGCGGGTGATGAACAGTGCCAAAGGAGAAAAATTCATCACCCTGTTCATTGCCAGGTACCATTACAGGAAGCGGGAACTTAGCTATGTAAATGCGGGGCACAATCCCCCGTTTCTCTATGAACCGGGGTCCGGGAAACTCACCCAGCTGGCCAGCGGTTGCGTGGGGATGGGAATGCTGGATGAGCTGCCATTCGTCAATGAAGCAGTAATCAAACTGGATGAACCTGCCAAGCTTTTCTGTTATACCGACGGACTGGTGGAAGTGATCCAGGATTCGGGGGTGGAATTCGGAACAGAGGGCCTGGAAAAGGAGTTATCCAACCCGCTTCCCCTGGAGGAGAACATCAATACCATTATTGCGAACCAGAAGATCCTTGAAGGCTCGGCAGCCATATTCGATGATATTTCCATTATCGGGGCAGAGTTCCCCGGCAGGAACGGATTCAGTTAGTTCCCGTCTGTGATTTCAGTCCCGGTTTCTCCGGGGACCGGCTCATTTTCAGAAGGACCTTCATCCTCCGGGGCATCGCGGTGGTAGATGTCCATGGCCACCAGCATAGCTGTAAATCCCCAGAAAAGAACAGAGATCTTGTCTGTATCCAGGAAATTGTTCAGTAATCCATGAAAATAGTAGGAGATGAGACCTATCAACAGGGAGAGTGCAAATATCCGCAGTTTTTTTCGCCTGGCAGTATAGTGGACCCTGAACCCTGTGTAGATGGTGGATCCTATTACCATCAGGATACTGAGCAGTCCGAATATCCCCCCTTCAGAGAGTGGCCCGAGGTACTCACTGTGTGCATTTCCCCCGGTACCGAAGTCCGTGCTGATCCTGGTCTTTTCATAGGAACGCTGAAAAGGCCCGTACTCAAACTGGTAGGTTCCCGGTCCGAATCCGAACAGCGGTCTGTCCTTCCACATCCGGAATGCACAACTCCATCGGTTGATCCGCTCCAGGTTTGACTGGTCGGTGGAAATGTTGGATATTGATTGGACATGTTCGCCAAACTCTCCGGAGGATTCCACCCTGTTCTTCTCCAGTTCCATGATCAACTGGGTCCTGACAGAAAAGAATAAAGCAACCAGGATTCCTGCCCCCACCAACACAATCTCAAAGCGGATCTTCAGTTTAATAACGGCCCAGACACCAGCCGCTGCAATCAGGCTTAGCCAGGTTGCCCTGGTGTATGAAACAACCGTGGCCAGAATTACCAGCAGGACCAGTATAAGCATCATCCCGCGGGAAAACAGGTTCCTGTTCCTTATAAGCAGGAAAAGCCCCACCAGTACCGGAAGAATCATGCCAAGGGTGGCTCCATAGGAGGTATGGTCCTTATAGAAAGGCCTGCAAACACTGTGTGCCATGACCTGGTTGTTCAAACCATACGGAATGTGGCTGATAACCGTATACAGGATCACCCCGGTAAGTGCAATTACAAAGAACCAGACATACTGGTACATATTCTTTTCCTTTCTGAATAACTGCGTAGCCAGCAGATAGAATCCAACCACGAACCACAACCTGGAAGCCAGCAATTTAAAGGACACAAGAGGATCTGAACTGGTAATGGAGGTGATGACCATCCATGCCAGGTGAAAATATACGGCCAGTGTCACCGGGTGCCTTAAGATCCTGAGGTCGATTCGGTCACCCATGAAAAACTTCAGGATATAGAGCAGGAGCAGCCCGGCAAGCATGGGCTCAGTGGGAAGGAACATATCGATGGCAAGTCCCTCAAATACCTCACTGAGGGGGATCGATAAAGGTACAAAAAGTACAATGGCAAGCAGGTACCTGTCAACGGAAAGGATGGCCAGCACGATGAACAGTAGGAGTGCCGGGATCAGTACCGCATAGTAGAACTGAAATGCCACCATCAGGGCGCTGAAAGCTACATAAGCGATCAGGATCCCCCAGAGGAGTGTTGTGCGATTCTTGATATTGGACAAGGAGATCATTCCTCTTTCCTAACCGCTACTCTGGCTTTGATGTTGTCTATAACTATCAATATGATAAGGGTGAAAAGGAATGCAGAAAGCGTGGAAACGATAACAATAAGCGATTTCTTCGGATATGCCTTTTTCTCGGCCGGAACGGCCTTTTCAACCACGAATTTATAGGGCAGGTTCTGCTCTGATTCGATCCGGGCCTCTTTCACCCGGTATCCCAGTGAAGCAACCACCGATATCTCGGTCCTGACCTTGAAATAGTTTGTAAGGAAATCACCTCCATCCTCGGCGAAGGTCCTGATCAGGTTGTCGGTTGGATCTCCCGGCCCCTTGATCTTATTCGCAAGCTGATCACTGACAATTGCCATGGAATCCTGCATGCTCTCCAGGTACGCAACCGACCTGGCATACTCTTTTTCTACCAGTTCCAAAGCGGCAAAAGCCCGCTCCTTCTTCATTGAATTGAAAACGGTATCCACCAGGTATGATATATCATTGGCAATGTTGGCAGCGATCTCAGGGTCACTGTCCATGACCGATACTTCAACCGCCATATACTCGGTCAGAGACAGGGTCACATTCGAATTGTACATTTTCAGCAACTCCGTAACCGGGAATTTGTCCCCAGGATTTATCTCGTAGTGTTCCATCAAATTATACTTTTCGATGATCCTGGACCGGATCTGATCTGAGTGCAGTACCTGTAAAAGCTGCTCTGACTGTTCCTCCTCCCCGAAAGCATGCAGGTTCAACTTTTCATTGATTGTCGCTCCCATAAGTTGTTTGGAAATCAAACCGCTGGTTGTTGGAAACATGATGACAGTTGACCGGAACATGGGGGTAATCATCACCGAGGCTACGATGGAGGCTACTGCTGCCAACACTCCAACGATCAGAAAGATCATCCGCTTGTTCCAGATATAGATCAGCAGATCGATCGAATTGAAATTGTAACTGTTTTGTTTCTTATTCTCCATATCAAATAGTTATGCGTCTTTTACCCGGATCAAGTGATAATTCTTCTTGCCTCTCTGTAAAAGTAGGTATTTCTGATTAATATAGTCACCTTCAGTGACACGGTAGGCAGGATCGGAAATCTTCTGTTTGTTGATACTGAAGCCTCCGCTTGAGATCAGTCTGCGGGCCTCCCCTTTGGATGCGAAGACACTGGTCTTCACTGCCAGGAGCTCAAGAATATCTATTTCCATGTCGCCTGCATCCAGATCAAATTGGGGAACGCCCTCAAATACCGCCAGGAACACATCCTCCCTGATCCCTTTCAGTGATTCGGCTGTCCCCCTTCCAAACAGGATCCCTGATGCTTCCACAGCCATTTCATACTCCTCACGTGAGTGCACCATGACCGTCACCTCCTCCGCCAGTTTTTTCTGCATCACACGGGTATGTGGGGCATCGTTATGCACGCTGACCAGGTCCTCAATCTCTTTCCTGTTGAGCATGGTAAATATCTTCAGATACTTTTCCGCATCCTCATCAGACACATTCAACCAGAACTGGTAAAACTTGTACGGGGAGGTCCGGTCCGGATCCAGCCAGACGTTCCCCTCTTCGGTTTTCCCAAATTTGCCACCGTCGGCCTTGGTGATCAACGGACAGGTAATAGCAAATGCTTCGCCCCCGTCAATCCGCCTGATCAGTTCGGTCCCGGTGACGATATTGCCCCACTGGTCGGATCCGCCCATCTGCAATTTACAGCCGTAATTGCGGTACAGCTCCAGGAAATCATATCCCTGTACTAGCTGGTAGGTGAATTCTGTAAACGACATTCCTGACTTGCTGTCTGCACCCAGGCGTTTTTTGACGGAATCCTTGGATATCATGTAATTCACAGTGATGTGCTTGCCGATATCACGGGTAAATTCCAGGAAGGAGTAACCCTTCATCCAGTCATAGTTATTAACCATAACAGCCCTGTTGGGGGCATCGGTATCAAAATCGAGGAATTTCGATATCTGCCTCTTCAGGGCCGCCTGGTTCTTCCTCAGGGTTTTCTCATCCAGGAGGTTCCGTTCCTGGGATCGCCCGCTGGGATCGCCGATCATCCCGGTGGCTCCTCCCACCAGTGGTATGGGCCTGTGACCGGCATGCTGCAGGTGCTTCAGCATCATCACACTGACCAGGTGCCCGATATGGAGGGAATCGGCCGTGGGATCGATCCCTACATAGGCTGATACCATCTCCTTGCGGAGCATCTCCTCGGTCCCCGGCATGATATCATGGATCATCCCCCTCCACTTCAGTTCCTCAACAAAACTCATGTCTCTATCTTTTTCTTTGCCTTTGGCACGTATTCCTTCCAATCCTGCTTCTTCAGGTATGGGAATAAAGTGGGCGCTATTGCCGACAGCGGTTTGTACAACAGCGACCCTTCAATATGTTCCGGTTTAATGATCTGTTTCCCTTCATTAACCTGGTTCACAGGCCATAGAATCATGCTGATCACAAAAGCAGTCACCACGATCCCGAATACCATTCCAAGAAGCCTGTTTACAAAATTCAGTGCCACCGCTTTGATCAGCTTATCCACCAGGAAAGCCACCAGGTGCACCACCAGTACAATGACCACAAAAGCCACGGCAAATGCAATGATGTTGACATGCTGCGGGGCAATATTGAATACCGAATCCAGCAGGGATGCAAAAACCGGCCTCAGTTTCATGGCGCCCAGTATTCCCAGGACCAGTGCAAGCAATGATGCGATCATATGGATCAGCCCCTTTTTGAATCCCCGGTATAAAGCAAACAGCAAAGGAACAAGAAATATGATATCAAAGAAATTCATTCAACTGCCTTAAAACGCCACAAATTAAGGGATTTCTTTGGAAATCCGACAATGTTTCTGCTTGCGTTGGAACAAAAAAAAGCTGATCTTTAGTTATTGGTATCATGGAGATCAGAAAATTTCGAATCGCCTACGATCTGGAGCTCATCCCAGCTTCACATGAAGGGATCACCCTTGGTGATCTGGTCTGGGATCCCATCTTCGGTCCCCCCGGGTTCTCCAGGAAGGGAATGCCCAATACCATTTTTACTGCCTTCCTGGATGCCGGCCTCCTGCCGGAACAGCAGTGGGCTGAACTCAGGGAGGAATGCAGGCAAACACCATGTATGGAGGCACATCTGGCGTCACGGACCGTCGATGTGAATGTGGAGTTCGTAAATGAACTGCAACATCCCAAGGTAGGAAAGCTTCAAGGAGAATTCCTCTCGGAAAAACTGAGCAAATTCACTTTCGGAGACTTGCAGGTCCGTGCCATGGCCGACCTGGTCCGGATCCGGGTTGACAGCTACCTGGAAAAGATGAAAGCCAGCAGGTGGAGTGAATACGATGGGCGGATCAGGCGTGTATTTATGATCACTGAACTCTATTACGGAACCATCAGAATGGTAGTGGAACGGGATTTCAGTGCCGAACTGGAAGCACAGCTGAAGGGAACAACCTTAACAATCCTTTCCAGAACTGAAGGGCAGCATGCAGTGGAATACGGGTTCTCACACGACAACGTACCATTTGCCATGCGCATCGAACGTATCCGTACCTTCAATGGTTGATCATACTGAGTATCTCCCTGATCCCATGTACCCTTGAAAACCGGTCAGAGACAGGGTCCTCTGCCACCTCCTCATGGGCCCAGGTTGTATGAAAAGGTACATGGATGGCCCAGGCTCCCAGCGTCAGTGGCGGAATAATATCAGATTTCATGGAGTTTCCGATCATCAGGAAGCGGGAGGGCTCGATATTCAGGTTTTTCAGCAACTGCACATAGTGCTCTTCCTGTTTATCACTCATTACTTCAATATGGTGAAAACAGGAGGAGATGCCGGAGCGCTTCATTTTCCGTTCCTGGTCCAGGAGATCCCCCTTGGTGGCAACAATCAGCCTGTAGGCCGGGGCCAGTATTTCCAGTACTTCCTTCACATCATCGAGCAGCTCGATGGGACGCTGCAACATGGTTTTCCCGATATTCACAATCTTTGAAATGGTTCCTGAAGTCACCTTTCCGCCGGTCACGTTGATGGCACATTCCACCAGTGACAGGATGAAAGCCTTGATCCCGTATCCATACAGCTCCAGGTTGCCGATCTCGGTGATAAAAAGTGCTCCGGCAATATCTTCCTCCACCCCGTATGCCGAAACCAGGGACACAAACTCCCCCTCAGCTTCCCTGTAATAGGGTTCGTTTACCCAGAGGGTATCATCCGCATCAAAACCGATCACCTCAATTTGGTCTGAAAGTCTCATTCATGCAGGTTCTTTAATAAACCCCAGGTCACGGGGAAAGATATCTTCCCCTGATACTGTAAGGCTGCGCATCCTCACCGAAAGGTGGCCCGGGGATTCATCCTCCACAAAAAATCCCAGTCCGCTCAACCTCCCACTGATTACAGAACCCGAATCAATATCAACGGAAACAATCTCTTTCGTATCTTCACTCCTCCTGATACAGAGGTCGTTATCAACAAACAAGAATTGTTGTTTCCTGCCGGAAGAAATAGTACGTTTCAGTTTCATTACAGGCGTGTGACCATGAACCACCAGGTACCCATTCCAGGTTGCCGGATCACTCCCGAAGAAGGCCTCCCTCACCCAGAGAAAGGAATCCCCAGGATCCACATGTTTTTCCAGCATATAACGGTTCAGGTCAGCATATCCCTGCATTTGAACCTGGTCTGAAAGCGGAATGGCAGGTGAGATCCCGGCGTGGGTAACCAGCAATTTCAAATCCTCCCCCAGTGGTATGGAATGGCTCATCTTCAGGTTTTGAAAAAATGCCAGGGTTTCCGGATCCATATCAGCCTGAAAGCTGAAGAAACTTGAAAATCCGAAAGACTGAAGGGTGGCTTCCCCTCCATTGTAATACCACAATTCAATGGGGCTGTACCCGTATCCCATGTCTTCCATGGCATTCAGCATCATGATTTCATGATTCCCCATCAGGCAGGTTACAGAACCATCCATCTGTCTGATCTTGTCTACAACCTCCTTTGAATGGGGACCCCGGTCGATATAATCCCCCACAAAACAAATCTGTCGGGGCTGGAACTTTTCTATACCCTCCAACAACCTGTTTAGCAGCCTGATCTCTCCGTGAATATCTCCAATGATCCAGTAGTTCTTCATGTTTCCAGACCGGGATTTGGGTCATTCCGGATGCTGAAAGTACGGAAAAATTCTATTTTTGATCCATGGCTGTCACTAAAAATCAGAGGTTCGGGCTGATCACATTCATTCTGCTCATCATTGCTTCGATCCTTGTAACCACAGAACCCTGGAAAAAACCGGCAGGAGACCTTAAAACATCCCTTGCAGATGCTGCCCCCGCCGCTATCAGGATTCGGTGGGATAACCTGTCCGACGGATATCCCCGTTCCCCGGACCGGGAGCCCATCCACTCTTATGCGGGATTTGACCTGGCATATAATGAAATCCATGAACAGGCATCCTGGGTAGCTTATGTCCTTACACGCCAGGAGGTTGAATCATCCATAACTGACCGGACTGACAATTTCAGGGTCGATACTTCCATTACTTCCGGCTCTGCCACTCTGGCCGATTACCGTAAATCGGGCTTTGACCGCGGTCACCTGGCACCAGCCGGGGACATGAGATGGGATCATACTGCCATGAGCGAGTCCTTCCTGCTTTCCAATATGAGTCCCCAGGAACCCTCCTTCAACCGGGGGATCTGGAAAAAGCTGGAGGAACAGGTCAGGAAATGGGCGGTTGAAAAGGATAGCATATACGTTGTCACCGGACCAGTGCTTAACTCTGTTCACTCCACCATCGGGGAGAACCAGGTGGGAGTACCTTCCTTCTACTTCAAAGTGCTGGCCGACCTCTCTCCTCCCGATCATTCATTCATCGCATTCCTGCTGCCCAACCAGCCATCCTCCGCTGACCTTTCCCATTTTGCCATTTCTGTAGATTCCCTTGAATCCTTTACAGGGTACGACTTCTTTGTATCAGCCCCTGACAGGGAGACGATTGACTGGCTGGAAAGACAAACTGATCTGGCAAGCTGGAATTAAAATTGTATCTTTTCAGCCCATGATACAGCGCCGATTTTATATGGTCATCTCCATCCCGGTATTCATTTACCTGTATGCATATACCGCAGTGATGGTTTTCCTTATCCTGATCCAGGCTTCCCTGAAATGGAAACGAAGTATCAGGTTTTTTATGGGTATCTATGCAAAATCGGTCTTCCCCCTCATGGGAAAAAGACTTTCCATAGAAGGGAAGGACCACATCGCAAAAGGAGGACAGTATATCCTTCTGGCCAATCATGCCAGCATGTTTGATATCATTGCTATCATGGCCTTCTATCCCGATGTTTCCTGGTTTGGCCATGAAAGACTGCTGCGTATTCCCCTCCTAAAACAAATGCTTTTGATGACCGATTATATTCCAATGAAATTGAGCAATGTAACGAATACAAGAAAGATGCTCCGTTCACTGGAAGAGAAGGCTAAGAGCCGGACTGTGGCCATCTTCCCGGAAGGGACCCGGACGCTGGACGGAAAACTCAACTCATTCTACAGGGGATTCATCCACCTGGTAAGGGCTTCAGGGAATGATATTCTTCCGGTAACACTGAATGGCTTCTATAAGCTGAAACCAAAAAACAGGTTCCACATTAACTTCGGGTCCAAACTTGGTGTGGTGATTCACCCGCCCATTAAAGGGGCTGAGCTGATCGGTGTCTCTGACCGGATGATCATGGAAAGGGTCACCAGTGTGATTGAATCTGCAAACACAGATAACCAGACAAATGACAGATAACCATCAATGGGTTTTTATCGTGAATCCAACCGCCGGGGCCGGTTACGGTAAGAAGATCCTTCCCGAACTGGAAGAACAGCTGTCCAGGCAGTCCCTCCGGTCCACCATCGTACTCACCGAGCGGCACGGGCATGCCACACAGATTGCTGCAGACTATCTTGAAAAAGGCTTCACCCATTTCATTGCAGTGGGCGGTGATGGCACCATGAACGAGATGGCGGAGCCCCTCATTGGAAATGACCGGGTAACCGTCGGCCTGATCCCTGCCGGTACAGGGAACGATTTTGTCCAGATCCTCGGATTTCCCGACCGTCTCCAGGAGGAACAGTGGGAGATCTTCTTTCAGCAACATACCATCCCTATGGATGTGGGGATGGTCAACGGGCGCCATTTTCTCAACGGAATGGGCCTCGGGTTTGATGCCCAGGTGGCAGCGGAAAACTATGTGGAACCCGGTACAGTTGCCAGAGGATCCGGAAAAGGTAAATACATCTGGCACATCCTGAAAACACTCCTGTTCTACCGTGAGCGCAAGGTGACTATCCTTTCCCGGGAGACCAGCCGGGAGACCGATTGTTTTATGAACACCATCGCCAACGGAAGACGGTTTGCAGGTGATTTCCTCCTCACCCCGGATGCACTTGCCAACGACGGATTGCTTGATGTATGCATGATCCGGAGACTCAACCTGTTCCAACGGCTGAAGATCCTTACCATGGTTCCGAAAGGGACCCATGTGCAGGATGACAAGGTGGACTATTACCAGACCGGTAAGCTGACCGTAGATTTCGGCAAGAAGGTTCCCTTCCATGTGGACGGGGAGCTTTTTTTTGACACCCGGTTTGAAATCTCAGTGGTTCCTTCGGCAGTAAATATTATATTTAATCCCCAGGGGTTCCATTTCTTCAAAACAACCTAAATAAGCCCATGCCGCTCGGGGACAAATTCAAATACATCGCATTCTACGACCTGGACCATACCATCCTGGAGGACAACAGTGCCACCCACCTGATCAACGAGGCGCGGAGAAGGGGTGTGATGACCGAGCGCCATTTCCGCCAGGCTGTCTGGCTCTCCATCCTCTACAAACTGGGTATCGGGGATTCTGCGAAAATGATCATCCGGATGCTCTCATGGCTGAACGGGCTCAGGGAGGACATGATCAGGCAGCTGTGCGTGGATGTTTTCGAAGGGCTGATCAAGGAAAAGATTCGCCCGGAGATCGTGGAGACCTTTGCGGGACACCGTTCCCGTAATGGTGCACTGGTTCTGTTGTCATCCGCCCAGGGACCGACCTGTGAACCCATTGCCGGTTACCTGGGGATGGATGATATCATCTGTTCGAAACTCGAAATCATTGAGGGTATCATTACCGGAAAGACGGTGGGTAAACTGGTGTATGGTGAAGAGAAACGTCACCGGCTTCTGGACTATTGTGATAAACATGGTTATGATCCCTCTGCAGCCTTCTATTACGGCGATTCTTTCACCGATGTTCACGTAATGGAAGCTGTGGGACATCCCGTGGCCGTAGACCCTGACAAAAGGCTTTGCCGGATCGCGGAGAAGAACAACTGGGAGATCATGCTCCGCAACCGGGCCTGAAAAATACCCGTCCGATCCCGCAATATTCCCATTCACCACCTGCTGCCAGTACCTTTATGATGTCCTGGTGAGTTCAGGTGATTACTTTGGAGGAGGCGTATCCATTTCTAAAAGAGAAAGGTGGTTCAGTAAATCCAACCTTTCAGGCCTGGGAACGGTATTTCTCCTGCATCTTCAACACCCCTTCGTGGAACTTGGGGAAACGGGTCCACAGGTCTTTGTCACACTCCACCAGCTGGTCGCACTGGATGCAGGCCTGGTGCCCCTTTTCGATGGCACAGCTTCGAACCGTGCAGTTGGTAAGCACCGGGCCTTCCGGCCTGTCCCCCGGTTTGCACTTGAAACAGAATATCTTTTCCGGAATAAACTCCAAACCGTACCGCTCCTCAAGCCCCCACTCCCCGAAAGCCGCTTTTTTCAACTCCGGATCGTTCTTTTCTGAAGCGACCAGGAAGTGGCAGTCCGCAGGACAGGAGTAACTGCAATAACAGAGTTTTTCAGGATCGACAGGTTTCTCATCCTGCAGGGACCATGCATGTACATTTCTCCCTGAAAGGAGCAGACAGCCGCCCATGCATGCAGCCGAAGTTTTTACCAGGAAATCGCGGCGAGGAAGTTTGGTGGCCATAATCTTGAAATTTGGTTGATGCGTCAAGTTATGGAATCATGGTGTGAAACCCCAAAATATTCTGTATACACCCATTAAATCCGGGTGAATGTCCGCCGGAATGGTTATCTTCAGGCTTCTCACAAGAAATGAAGTATATATGAACATTATTGAACTATCCGGTATCACAAAAACTTTCGGCCCGGTCAAGGCTGTGAATGATCTTTCCCTGGAAGTCCCCAAAGGAAGCATTTACGGTTTCATCGGACCCAATGGATCCGGAAAAACGACCACCATCCGCATGATCATGAAGATCATGTATCCTGACCAGGGATCGATCCGCATCCATGGAAAGGAAGCTGATTCTCCAAGGATCCCCAATGTGGGCTACCTGCCTGAAGACCGGGGCCTGTATAAGAAAATGAAACTGGGGGAACTGTTGCATTTCCACGGCGAACTCAATGGAGGGACCGACCTCCGGAACAAAGTGGATTCCTGGTTGGACAGGATGGACCTGAAAGGGTACAAGGAGAAGAAGGTTGAAACGCTTAGCAAAGGCATGAGGCAGAAGCTTCAGTTCATTGCAACCATCCTTCACCAGCCCGAACTGATTATCCTGGATGAGCCCTTCGGTGGACTGGACCCTGTCAATGCTGATATGCTCAAGGATGTGATCCTGGAATTACAGCAGAAGGGAGCCACCATCATCTTCAGTACCCACGACATGGGGGTGGCTGAAAAGATGTGTGACTATATCTTCATGATCAACAAAGGAAAAAAGGTCCTGGATGGAACTCTTGCGGAGATCCAGAACCAGTACGGAAATGATACCATCCGGATCCAGTCAGACATGGGAGCAGCTGCACTGGAAGGGATGCCGGGCATTGACAATGTAAACAACTTTGGTGTACTCCAGGAAATCCGGGTGGAATCAGGGGCTGATCCCCAGGACATCCTCCAGGGATTGCTGAAAAAAACCAGGATCAGCAGGTTTGAGATCACTAAACCTTCATTGAACGATATTTTTATCCGGATCGCATCCCCCGAAAGAAAGGAGGCCAACCATGCATAAGATTCTGACACTGTTCAAAAGGGAGTACCGCGCTGCTGTACGTACAAAAAGTTTTATCATCAGCCTGGTGCTGGTTCCGGTCATGATGGGAGGAGGATTCCTTGCTATGATCATTATGGATAAGAAAAAGGATACTGAAGACAAACACTTTGTGGTGGTTGACCATACGGGCCTGTTAAAAGGAACACTTCAGGAGGCCGTTGAAAAAAGAAACCGGGATGATATTATTCACTCCAATTCAGGGGAAAAAATAAAACCGGCATTTGTGATCGAATTTGTTGAGCCTGACCAGGAGGAACCTGCAAGTCAGCAGCTGGCCCTGTCAAAAAGGGTAAAATCATCTGAACTTCACGCTTTTATTGAAATTGGTCCTGGATTTATCAAGTCAGGTGAAGAGGGATCGGGAGTCTACCTGAAGTATTACTCAGAACACTCTTTTGCTGATGAGTACCGGGGATGGTTCAGTGACGTTCTGAACAGACGGGCCCAGCGGTTACGCGCTGCAGAACTGAACCTGGATGAGGATCAGACCCGGCACCTTACCAGATGGATCGGCGCAACTAGTATGGGTCTTGTCTCCGTGGACAAAAAAACAGGGGAACAGCAGGAAGCCAAAAAGACCAACGAAGCACAGGCTTTCCTTGTACCTTATGCAATGCTGATCATGATGTTCATGATGGTGATGATGGGGGCCATTCCACTCCTGAGCAGTGTGATGGAGGAGAAAAATGAGAAGATTGCAGAGGTGCTTCTGGGATCCATGACCCCTTTCCAGTTTATGATGGGCAAAGTACTGGGCGGAATTGGCGTTTCATTTACTACCATTGCTATTTATGTGGCAGCCGGTGTCTTCACGATGAGCTACCTGGGATTCGAATCACTGATCCCTTATGATGTACTGCCCTGGTTCTTTATCTATGCGATCCTGTTTGTCCTGATGGTGGGATCCGGTATGGCTGCCCTCGGGGCCACCTGTAATGATAATAAGGATGCCCAATCCCTTACTTTTCCTGCCATGCTCCCTGCCATCATTCCCATGTTCCTGATCGCTCCCGTGCTTCAGGACCCGACAGGACCGATGGCCACAACCATGGCCCTGATCCCACCTTTTACTCCAACCATGATGGTTTTCAGGCTTGGTTCAACAGTCACCATTCCCTCGTGGCAACCGGTTGTGGGTCTGGTGGGTGTTCTCCTGTTCACATGGTTCTCAGTGTGGGTCGGAGCCCGCATCTTCAGAACAGCCATCCTGATCCAGGGTCAGAAGCCCACGATCGCCGTGTTGTTTAAATATGCGTTTAAAAGTTAGGAAGGGGATAGGAGATAGGGGGTTGGAGTTTGAGGTTAGGTAGAATGCCTTAATGCTTTGTAATTTAAAGATTTAAGAATGCAGAGATTGCCCTGGCCCTCGTCGACCTCACCTCCTTCTGAAGAGTCTGGGAAAGAGCATTCCGGTCTTTTTCTTGTATTCCTGGTATGCATCCCCGAATGCCTGGGTAAGAATGCGTTCCTCGTACCTGGATATCACAAAGTAGAACACGGCAATAATCAGCCAGAACAGGGCTGATGCAATGGACATGGTGATGATGATGGCTCCCAGGTAGAATAAAAGGGCTCCTGTATAAATGGGATGCCGTATGATGCTGAACACCCCGTTGGAGATTAATTCCGGCGCTTCCCGAACCGTACCAAATACTGCCCTCATCCCCCTTCTTGCCAGGTACCAGCCACAGATCAGCACCATACTGGCAGCGGCAATCCTCGCCCAATCAGGAATAACCTCCCTGAGGAATGTAGAGTAATGAAATACAAAGGAATCGGTGATCCAGATTCCCAGGAAAAGGAAGAACAGGATCAGCTGTCCGGTGTCCCCCCACCTGTATTCGCCCGTTAAATGGGGATGTTCCTGGTGCTTTTTTGTACTCATCTTCTACCGATTTTCAGGTAATCCTTCAGGTATTTAAATCCTTCCGCATAACTCACCCTGGGTGTATAGCCCAGGATCTCCTTTGCTTTCGAAATATCGAACCAGTGGTTGGTGCAAAGCTCCTTAATGGCAAACCTGGTCATAAATGGTTCTGACTTGATCTTAAATGCCCTGTGAAACCATTCTGATACCCCTGCTGCAAACATTGCCATCTTTTCCGGGATCTTCTTCTGAACGGGCGGATGTCCGGCAATCTGGATAATGGAATTCACAAAATCCCATACCCTTGCAGGTTCCCCGTTTGTAATGAAAAGTATCTTTCCTGCAGCTTCCGGGTTGGATTCCAGTGCATCAGCTGCCAGCAGGAGAGCATCGGTCATGTTATCAATATAGGTGGTATCGATGAAATGCTCCTGGTCCCCGATCCGTCTCAGCTTCCCGGAGCCTGCTCTCTTCAGGATGCCCGGTACAAGATGGGCATCATAGGGGCCCCAGACAAGGTGGGGTCTTAGTGATATGGTCTTCAGCTCTTTTGAATTCGCCTCAATGATCAGGCGTTCTGCCATGGCCTTTGTGGAGGTATAGTATGATCCATGATTGTCAGGATAGGGATAGGACTCATCGACGCCTTCCAGGTCGGCCGATCCGTCAAAAATCACGCTGGAGGAGCTGGTGAACACAATCCGCCCCACTCCCTGCTTCCTGCACGCCTTGATCACGTTGAAGGTCCCGTTTACATTGGTTGATTCATAATCTTTATAATCCCCCCAAATACCCACTTTTGCAGCAAGGTGATACACCACATCCTTATCCTTGCATGCTTTTTCAATGGCTTCCGGATCCCTTATATCAGCCTGGATACTGCTGATACCAAGGGCCCAGTGTAACGGATACTCCCTGCGGGAAAAACTGGTCACCTTATGGCCCTCGGCGATCAACCGCTTAATCAGGGCCATGCCCATAAAACCTCCTCCTCCGGTAACAAGTACTTTCATTTCAATTTCTTACTGTAAGCCCACGTTGTCATCAATACCAGTGACAAGAAGTGCTTCCGTGGCACCATAGGGTGTATGTATTTCGGCCCGAGAAGGTAACAATTTTCTAAAACTCTTCAAAACTGCAGGCGTGGCCCGGGCACCTGCAGTCGTCGCTTATTTTTTTTTATTCCATAGTCTGCAAGGCACTTAATGAGCTAGTTTAAAATCAATAAGCCGAAATATATCATCCAGCGAATCCTCATCAGGGACCGGGATCCTGATGCCACGTCCTTCTGCATAGACACGTGCAGAGGCCAGCTCTGTTTTTATTGCGTCTGAAATGCTGCTGGACAGAATGGCATCAAATGCTTTCTGTCCGAAAACGGGATACTTCTCCAGGACTTTTTCGCGGATCCTGTTCCAGAAGGCATAGCCTTGGCCCAGGACATCCTGCAGATCTCTATCGGCGGGAATGACCGACTTGTCCATGAATACACTATGCTCCATTCCATAAATCTACAAAATCTCCGTTCATCCGGGAGGAAATTCCTCGGTCCCATCAGGATGCCTGGCGAACCTGCTGATCTGTGAACCGTGGACCTGGTCATGGCTCGGCCATGGCCAGCCTCCAAACCGGGTCTTCTGATAATCAATATAGGTTTGCTGGATTTCTGATTGCGTATTCATTACAAAAGGGCCGTAGTTGGCCACCGGCTCATTTATGGGTTTACCCTGAAGTAAAAGAAGTCGGCCTATGGAGGAACCATTCACCAGTTCAGTGGTCATATTTGCTTTCAATTCCAAAACACCATGATCTTCGATGAGGTAATCATTGATACGAAACGATTCCCCTTCAAAGAAATAGAGCGACCTGTTGATCCCTTCAGATGCTTCAGGAAGGATCCACAACGCTCCCGGTGCCATTTCGATGAGCATTATTACCACTTCATTTGCGGGATCTGCAGCCCATGAGTCGGGTGCAGGATCGGGAGCAATCAGTTCACCCACCGAGCCTGAGACAATCTCTGCACGGATTCCATTTCCTGAAATATCCACCCAATTGAGAACGGGGATTTGCTCAGCCCAGAGCATCTTATAATGTGGTTCTGCATACTTGTTTGCTTTAGGAAGATTGATCCAGATCTGAAACAGTTCGAGGGGATTCCCGAGCTCACTGTTCAAGAGGGGAAACATCTCAGCATGCTGTATGCCTTTTCCTGCTGTCATCCACTGAACATCACCGTGCCCGTACCTGCCGGCACCTCCCAGCGAATCTGAGTGATCCACCATGCCCTTTCTTACAACAGTGACTGTTTCAAAACCCCTGTGTGGATGTACGGGAAAACCCGGCACCTTCGTTCCGTGATACATCCTCCACCCATCCTTCAGCGTAAAATCATTTCCAAGGTTCCTGCCTTCAAGAGAGGTATCAGGCCCAAGATCAGCATTCCCAATGGGGTAGTCATCGGCATGATAGACACAAAATAGAAACGGGTCCTGTGTTACCCACGGAAATCCGAGTGGTCTTCTATGGATGATAACATCACTGTCTTTGTTCATCTCCTTCAGGTTTAAGGAAATAACAAAAAGAAGACCGCTTTGTTAACCGATCAGGTGGGGATTCGTGATCAATTCTGCAAATAGGGAATGTGCTCGTCAGAAATTTCAAACTGGGTATACCTGTAGGAGTGCTCACCTGTAGTTCTGACACCCATTTCAGAAACCTGGTAGGTACTTCTTTCCCCGGCAATGCGAGAAAAATAAACTCCATGTTCATACCCATCCTGATCGACCATGATTACATGAACCAGGTTCTCATCAAGCGCGGCATCCAGGTTTTGCATACACATGGGACAGAAAAAATCAATGCGCTCCCTCTCCTGGAAATTGAACTGCGGATGCTTGATGCTGGCATAATTTCCGACTTCCGGGTGCAGAAGCAGTAATCCCTTTTCCCTCAGCGTATTCCGGATCTTAAAAATGATGTAATCCCCAACTTTCAAATGCCCCCGGCAATGGGGACACAAATAATGATTCTCCATCTCTGATTGGTTTAACCTGTGATGATTACAAGTTACTAAATCATAAGTCATATGTCAACAAATAGACTATATTTATGGTACTAAACAACCTTTTGAAATGGATACAAAAAGTTTCAATCCGAAGCCCGGGATCATCCTGGCTACCGGTGCAATATGGGGATTGGTAGAGTTTGGTGCGGGGATGGGACTGCAGAAATGTGCCACACTCCTCACCGGGGCAGTTCTTACAGGGCTTTCCTTTTTCTGGTTCTCGTTCATCTGGAGCATCACCAAACGGGTGGCTCCTGTCCTGGTGATTGCTGGCATTGCCATGTTGTTTAAATGGCTCGATGCCTGGTTGCTGCAGGTGGCCTGGAACCATGGCTCCGTACTGAATCCGATGTTTGCATTTGTTACTGCGCTGGCAGGTTTTCTCCTGATGACCGCTCTTCTCAGGAACCGTTTCCCAGGTCAGTTAAAATACCGCATCCTTCTGGGAGGCGGTGCAGCCCTCACAGCAGCCCTGTTGTTCCCCCTGGTTAAATTTACCACCGGCACCCCGGCCTGTACCTATGCTGCCACCAGCATCCCGCTGGCAATATATGCAGCCCCGGTGGCTATTGCACTTGCCATGATCACCGTTCCGCTCGGCTACCGTGCGGCCCTGTGGTATGAACGGAATAGTGCCGGATCAAATCCTGGCATATTCCCGGGATTACTGCGCAGATTCTGGTCCCCGGCTGTAGTTGCCGGCTGCATTCTGATCATTGTTCTGGTGAGGATCATATGAAAAACATCCACCGCCAGCTGCTAGCACACATCTGCTCAGGAGACAGGGTTGTCCTGGCGACGGTGTTCCGGACTTCCGGTTCGACTCCCCAGAAGCCCGGTAGTTCTGCCCTGTTTGGTGAAAAGGGGCTTATTGCAGGAACGGTTGGTGGAGGGTTGCTGGAAGGAGAAATACAACAAATTGCCACGCACGTGCTGATCTCAGGAGTCTCTGACACCTATTTCTTCAGCCTCGATTCAGACCAGGGGGAAGAAGGGGCTATCTGCGGGGGCGAAGCAGAAGTGCTGATCGATGCAGATCCTGCAGCACATCCTGAGGCAGTAGTGGCGATGGACAGATCCCTGCAGAACAGGGAAGAAGGGTATATCCTTACCCTATTGAATAAAAAGCCCGGTAACGGGCAGGCAGTGGAGAGGCACTGGCTGAAAGCACCTGAATATTCCGCAAAACCAAAAGGTATTGATCCCGGGTTATGGGATGCCATATCCAGGCATTTCCCCCACCTTCCCGGGCCGGATTTTATCCAAATTGACCTCAGAGAAGAACCAGGTCATACCAGCTGTATTGTTTACCTTGAAAGATTCAAACCTTTGTCTCAACTGGTCATAGCAGGAGCAGGCCATGTGGGAAAGGCACTTGCCCGCCTGGGGAACCAGCTTGATTTTGAGGTCACCGTGATTGATGACCGGGAGGAGTTTGCCAGCAGTGACAATATACCTGAAGCAGACCATTTCATCGTGGCTGATATCGGTATCTCCATGCAGGAATACAAACAGGGTCCGGACACCTACGTGGTAATCGTTACCAGGGGACACAACCACGATGCGGAGGCCCTTAAACCTTGCATTGGATCGGATGCTGCATACGTAGGAATGATCGGCAGCAAACACAAGGTGGCTGTCATGAAACAGCAGTTCATTGACCAGGGCTGGGCCACAGTGGATCAGTGGTCCCGGATCCATACCCCCATAGGAATCCCCATTGGATCAAAAACTGTGGAGGAGATTGCGGTGAGCATTGCAGCCGAACTTGTGAGAACAAGAAGTCAAATCCAGCTTCAAGATGCTACCTGACAGGGCAATCATACTGGCCGCCGGGTCATCTTCCCGCATGGGAACTCAGAAATTGCTGTTGCCTTTCGGAGAAACCACCATCATTGAAACCGTTATACAGAATGTCCTGGAATCCCGGATTGAAAGTGCCATGGTTGTACTCGGTGCTGACAGGGAAAGGGTCAGCAAAACCATCGGGCCGCTTCCTGTAAAACGATGTTACAATAAGGCCTTTGCATCGGGGATGCTCTCTTCCATTATATGTGGTTTCATGGCCCTTCCAGCCGATACCGGTGCAGTACTGGTGTTCCTGGGTGACCAGCCCCGGATCACTCCTGAAATCACCAACCACATCATAACAGCCTACCATGAATCCCGCCAGGGGATCGTGGTTCCCGTGATCAACCAAAGGCGTGGACATCCCCTTCTGGTTGATTTTAAATACAGACCCCAGATCCTGAAACTTGATCCTGATAAAGGATTAAGGTCGCTGATGCGGCTTTTCCCGGAAGATCTACTTGAAGTCGATACAAACGAACCAGGGATCTTATTGGATATTGATACCCGGAAAGATTATAACAATACAATCCAAAAAACGAAATAATGAAGGAAGAACCGATCCAGTTTACCCTGAACGGTAAAAAGACTGAAATTACCATTGATCCGACCCTTACCCTCCTGTGGGTCCTGAGGGATCAGTTTGGTCTGACAGGGACCAAATACGGATGTGGAATGGGGTATTGCGGTTCATGTACCGTGATCATGAACAATGAGGCCGTACGTTCCTGCACGCTCACGGTGGATGATGCTGCCAACAATCATATCATTACCATCGAAGGACTGGCAGTTAACGGAGAACTCCACCCCCTTCAGAAGGCATTTGTGGAAAAGGATGCCCTGCAATGCGGTTATTGCACACCCGGGATGATCATGAATGCTTACGGGCTTCTGCTGAACAATCCGGAACCAACACGCCAGGAGGTGATTGATGGTATGGAAGACAACCTTTGCCGGTGCGGTGCCCACATCAGGATCATTGAAGCCATCCAGGCCGCAGGCCGCGAAATGAAAGGAAAATAGCCATGAAAAAGAACAAAAGGGGACAAGGACTGGCCACCACAAGGGAGAGGTTCGGAATAAAAAGGCGTGATTTCCTCACCCTGCTCGGTGGAGGTGTGATGGTCTATTTCGGAACGGGGAATCCCTCAGCATTAACGGGTATGCCCCTCGCCCAGCGGCGGAAAGTACCAGAGGACTACAATGCTTTTCTCCGGATTGATGAAGACGGGACCGTGCATTGCCATACCGGAAAGATCGAGATGGGACAGGGACCCATTACCTCATTGCCCCAACAAATCGCAGATGAACTGGATGTTTCACTGGAATCGGTGAAGATGGTCATGGGAGATACCTTGCTCTGCCCTTACGATGCGGGGACCTGGGGATCACTGACCACCCGCGAATTCAGTCACTACCTGCGTGCAGCCGGAGCTGAAGCCAGGGCGGTCCTGCTTGAGCTCGGATCTGAATACCTGGAAATACCGGTGGAGAGCCTTCAGGTGAATAACGGGATTATCTCTGGCAGGTCCAACCCGAAAAAGCAGGTAAGTTACGGACAGCTTGCTAAAGGAAAACGGATAGAAAAATTCCTTAACGAGAAGCCACCTGTAAAGGACCATACACAATTTCATTACGTAGGACAGTCTAGGACTCACTCAGATGCCGGGATCAAAGTGACAGGGGAAGCCCAATATACGGCCGATCTAAAACTTCCCGGGATGGTGTATGCAAAAGTACTCCGCCCTCCTTCCCATCTGTCCAGGCTCATTTCAGTAGATTACTCAGAGGCAGAAAAGATGGAAGGGATTGAGGTAGTCAGGGACGGAGACCTTGTGGCGGTACTGCACGAGTCCATTGAAATGGCAGAAAGGGCACTGAATACTGTGAAAGCCGGGTATTCGGAAGATGAAATGGAGGTTGATGATAAAACAGTGTTTGACTACCTTCTGGAGGCACCCTCAGACAGCAGACAGGTGGCCAGCGCAGGTGATCTGAAACAGGGCGAAGCCATCTCTGATGAGATCGTCGACAGTGAATTTCATGACGGTTATGTGGCCCACTCTCCCATTGAACCCCATGCTGCACTCGCTCACTGGGAAGGAGATAAGGTGACCATCTGGGCGTCGGCACAATCCCCGTTCGGGGCTCAGGACCAGATAGCAAGGGAGATGGAGATGGAGCTTGACAATGTCCGTGTGATCTCACCCTTCCTTGGAGGAGGTTTTGGCGGGAAGATATATCACCCCCAGGTCCCGGAGGCAGCAAGGATTGCGAGGCTGGCCAAAAAACCGGTGATGCTTTTCTATACCAGGAAAGAAGAGTTTTTCAAAGACTATTTCAGGCCGGCAGCGGTTGTGAAAATCAGGTCAGGAATCACCTCATCAGGGAAAATTACCCTGTGGGATTATAAACAGTACTTTGCAGGTAACCGGGGATCGGATACCATCTATGATGTGCCCCATGCATTGACCACCGGGTACGGAGAGAAACGTGGCAGTCCCGTACACCCGTTCCCCACCGGGGCCTGGCGGGCCCCAGGCAACAACACCAATACCTTCGCCAGGGAATCCCAGGTAGACATCCTGGCAGCCAGGGCCGGGATCGATCCTGTCCGGTTCAGGCTTGATAACCTAACCGATGAGAAAATGATTGCCGTTATCAAAGCCCTTTCTGATAAGTTCGGCTACACGCCGGCAGCGGGTCCCAGCGGGCGTGGTATTGGTATGGCCTGTGGTACTGATGCAGGAACCTGGGTTGCGGTCATGATTGAAGTAAAAGTTGATGAAAAGACAGGTAATGTGCAGCCTGTTAAAGCTGTATGTTCCCAGGATATGGGTATGTGTGTAAATCCACAGGGGGCGATTATCCAGGCTGAAGGATGTGTGACCATGGGGATGGGATATGCACTGACGGAGAATGTGGAATTCAAGGGAGGGGCTGTGATCACGGAGAATTTCGACACATACCAGCTTCCCCTGTTCTCATGGGTGCCGGAGGTGATCGATACGGTGATCCTTGACAGGATGGACCAGCCCCCACAGGGCGGAGGTGAACCGGCCATCATTTGTATGGGCGGGGCAATGGCCAATGCCATATTCGATGCCTGCGGGGCACGGATCTACCAGATGCCAATGACACCTGAATTGATTCTAAAGGCCATAAAGTAGCAGCTTATTGGCATTACAATTCTCTGACCATAATATCCCTGAATCTGATCTTCAGTTCGTCATGCTGATGCAACTGCAACGCTATAAATCCCTTGGTACCAACTTTCCTGATTTTGTGCAGCTCATCATTGAGGATCCCGTCCGCGTTGAAATCCGTTACCTCGTTTCCGTTCACAAAGGTTGTCACCATCATCCCCTGGCAGATGATTTCCATGCTGTTCCATGCCCCGGGATCATCTTCATGGTAGAACAGGGTGGTAACGAGTGCCGACTTCGGAACCTGGCTTTCTTTGATATTCCAATCCGGTAAAGAGGGATAGATCCATCTTTTGACCCCCTCTGTTTCGTCATAGATCAAGCCGGCCCTCATGGGATTGGGTCCGTGTATATCCGACTGCGGGCCATTAAGCCAGCCCCCGTTTGCTGCCGTATCCGAATCATCATACCTGCTCCGGAACTGTACCCCGCTGTTCCCTTTTGAGGATTTGAACACCTGGAATTTCAGTTTCAGGTGAAAATCCCCATACTCCCTGTCATTAACCAGCCAAACATATTGATGATCCTTGTCACCGATCGAGTTGCACTCAATGATCCCCTCCTTTACCTGCCAGTACTCCTTGTCCTGATCAGCGGGCAGGCATTTGACCGACCAGTTCTTCAGGTCCTTGCCGTTAAACAGCGGGACCCACCCGTCCCTGTTACATCCAGTGAATAATATGAACAGAATGATCATTGCTCCAATGGCAATAGAATGGGGCGTTTTCATGGTTTGGAATATTACAGATTGTGCCTGAAATTATAAAGAATAGCGGATATCAAGACACATTTGGCAGTAAATCAGAATTAACCTAAATTTGTCCCCGCAAATTCGGCTCCATAGTTCAATGGATAGAATAGCGGTTTCCTAAACCGTAGATCCAGGTTCGATTCCTGGTGGAGCTACAAGCACAAACCCTTCTGTCAAAGGCAGCGGGGTTTTTTTACGACCGGCTGCCAGGCATTTTTATTTGCAACAATGAAAAAGTTGGTATATCTTTGTTCGGCATATTACGAACTATATGATAAAGGATGAAGTAATATCGGAGGATCAAAAGATCCTTGCACGTTTTGCAAAAGCCATGGGGCATCCAATCAGGATGTATGTTCTTGAAGTGTTGTCAAAGCAAACATGCTGTTACAGTGGAGATCTCACCGAAGTGCTTCCCATTGCTAAATCCACCCTCTCCCAGCATCTGAAGGAGTTAAAGGATGCAGGCCTGATACAGGGTGAAATAGAGGCGCCCAAAGTCAGGTATTGTCTGAATCAGGAGAATTGGAAGCTTGCTCAGCGTCTTTTTGCAAGGTTTCTGGCAACATAAAATTTTTGTTTAATTAGTTCGTTGTTTTACGAATACCGAATAAGTACGAATACCATGGAAATCAAAGTATTAGGCACAGGTTGTGCCAGGTGTAAATCGCTTGAGAAGATCACCCGGAAAGCAGTGGAAGAATTAAGCCTGGATGCCACTGTGGATAAAGTGGAAGAGATCCAGAGGATTATGGAATATGCAGTCATGCGCACTCCGGCTCTTGTCATTAATGACCAGGTGGTTCTGTCGGGACAGGTGCCAAAGATCGCTGAAATGAAAGAATTACTCAATAAGAATTCATAGCCCCATGAAAGTATTCAGATCAATATTGGTGATGGTGTTGGTAACAATATCACTTTTTTCCTGTAATGCCCAGTCAACACAGGATCAGAAAATTACCCAGGAGAAAAGCGGAGATCTCCAGGTCTACTATTTCCATTTCACAAAGCGGTGTGCAACCTGCAATGCCGTGGAAAATGAAACCAGGGTTGCGCTGGAGATGTTCTATGCTGACCAGGTGGAAGAAGGGACCATTGATTTTACATCCCTCAACCTTGATGAGGAGGATGGCAAAGAGATCGCGCAGTCACTGAAAGTATCGGGACAGGCCCTCCTGCTTGTCATGGGAGACACCCACGTGAACCTGACCAATGAAGGATTTATGAACGCCCGCACCAAACCCGGTAAGTTTCACGAAATCCTGAAAATCCAGATCGATAAGCTTCTTTAGTGCATGGAGGAGTTGCTCAGCGATCTGTATTCCAATACATCCGTTCCAATAGTATCTGCCCTGGTATTGGGTTTGTTAACCGCCATCAGTCCATGCCCTATGGCCACAAACATTACAGCCATAGGATTTATAGGGAAAGACCTTGGGAATAAGAACAGGGTCTTCTACAACGGATTGATTTATACGCTGGGACGGACATTCTCTTATGCTTTGCTGGCCACCATTCTTTTCCTGGGTGCAGATCAATTCAGGATATCGGGTATTTTTCAGCAATACGGGGAAAAGATCATTGGACCCCTGCTGGTTTTCATCGGGATATTTATGCTTGGAATAATCCGTTTGAATTTCCCTGCATTCAGCAGGTTCACGGGACGGTTTCAGAACCGGGGCAGGTTCAACTACTGGGATGTTTTCCTCCTGGGGATGTTATTCGCCCTTGCTTTTTGTCCCTATAGCGGTGTGCTCTATTTTGGTATGTTGATCCCACTGACCATCTCCACTTCAGGCCTTCACCTGCCAGTGGTTTACGCCATAGCAACAGGGATCCCTGTCATCATTTTTGCTTGGCTGATAGCATATACAATTTCCGGGGTGGGTAAGCTATATAAAGGCATCAAATCCTTTGAGTTCTGGTTTAGGAAAGTGGTTGCGTTTGTATTTATGGGTATTGGGATCTATTATATCATTACCGCCTGGTTGTAAAAATTTTGTCTTTTATGTTCGTAACATAACGAACAATTGGTATGAGAAATATTAAAACGAATCCGGCCCTTCTGCTACTCCTGGTACCGGTGTGGGTCCTCCTGTACAAATACTTGCAGGAAATCAGTGATTTCCTTGTCTTTCGTGTTTTTCAATTGACCCCGGAGAAACATTTGACGGAAACCATACGGTTCTTTTTGTACGAAGTGCCTAAGGTGCTGATGCTGCTGGTGCTGATCATCTTTATCGTCGGGATCATCAGAACATATTTTTCGCCTGAAAAAACCAGAAAAGCACTGGAAGGAAAACCTCTTTTTGTGGGCAATGTGATGGCTTCTGTTTTAGGAATTGTTACACCATTTTGTTCCTGCTCTGCTATTCCTTTGTTTTTGGGATTTGTGGAAGCAGGTATTCCTTTGGGTGTTACGTTCTCTTTTCTCATCGCTGCCCCGATGATCAACGAAGTGGCATTGGTATTGCTTATTGGTCTTTTTGGATGGAAGGTTGCCCTTATCTATGTACTCACTGGTCTGACAATTGCGATACTGGCGGGATTCATTCTTGATAAACTGAACCTGACAAGGTACGTTGCAGAATGGGTATATAAAACCGATGCAAAACAAAGCCTTGAACAAGAGTCATCCATAACCTTCAACCAGAGAATATCCGCTGGTTGGGTAACTGTAAAAGAGATCGTAGGTAAAATATGGATCTATATCCTGATCGGTATTGCAGTGGGTGCAGGAGCCCATGGCTTCGTGCCGGATGAATACCTGGCAGGAGTGCTCGGTAGCCAGAACTGGTATTCGGTCCCCTTAGCGATTCTTGTGGGAATACCGCTCTATTCCAATGCAGCAGGAATTATACCCATCGTTAGCGTACTGATTGAAAAGGGGGTGACATTAGGCACTGCTTTGGCTTTTATGATGTCCGTCATTGGTTTGTCATTACCAGAGATCATCATACTAAAGAAGGTTTTGAAATGGCAACTGATTGGAATATTTATTGGTGTTGTTGCAGTGGGGATAGTCATTGTCGGATTGATCTTCAACTACATTTTATTCATTTAAAGTTTGATCCGCCATTCCTGTTTCCCCTGTTGGAAAAAAAATAATTCCTGCTTTGTGAATTCCATCTGATCGGCTAACTTTATACCAACCACATAAACCCTGTTGACATGAAGAAGATTTCTAAACCCGCTTCCCGCCTTTTCATCTTCGCTGCCGTGTTCGGGCTATCCATGTTATCAGCATCATCCTGTGAGGACATGTTCTGCGACTGGTATGTTGATGACGATGATGGCATTCTGACTGGTTACCAGGATGAATCAACCTGTAAGGAATGGGCTTCTACATGGAGTGATGTGACCTGCGAGTGCATTTAGGGTTATTTGTCAGTCCGTGTTAGTATAGCAGGAATTTCGAAGAATCCGCTGGACCTCGGCTATCCGGTAAATTGATATTTTGGGCCTGATTCTGAATCATGGTCCGGATTACAATATTTATTATACTGCTTCTTTGTATCATTTCCCAAACACTGCCTGCCCAGCAGGAACGGGAACAGGATCAGAACAGCTTTGCACACCTTGAAAAGTTGTATCGCCACGCTGCCGGACCTGATAGACGGTATATTAACGGATCCGAATACCAGGATGTATACCCGGGAAGCACCGGTCATCAATTCTTCCTGACCGAAAACTGGTACTTCGGGCAGCTGGTCATGGAAAACAGGGCCTATAAAAACCTTCCCCTGAAGTATGACCAGTGCAATGACCAGCTGCTCTGTAACCACATCCATTCTTCGGGCAGTTATGTCGTGGTTCTGAACAGGACCCGGATTGACAGTTTCATTATCGAGGGACATGTTTTCTGCAAGCTGGCTATTCCGGATGGGACTCCTTCAGCAGCTGGTGAAGGATTTTATGAATTGCTGTCAAAAGGGAAAGCCTCCTTCTACCAGAAATGGGAGAAACGATACAGCGAACCATCCCAACATTCGGGCGGATCATTCTTCCAGTTCAGGGAGTGGTATATCCTCAATGAGAACAAGTACTACAGGGTAAAACGAAAAAAAGGTCTTCTGAAGGCTTTGGGTGACAGGGAAAAGGAGATCAGGTCATTCATCAGGGAAAACCGGGTCATCTTCGTAGCGGATGATAAGGCAGCTGTGAAAAAGGTGGTCGATTACTATAACAGCCTGCAATGAGGGTATTACCGGTCATAGGAGTTTTCATCCTGCTGGCGGCCACCACCCCGGCAAAAGGCCAGCAATCCCCTGTTGTTTCAGGATCCTACAATGGCCTCCTCTTCCCGGAATTTGTACGACAGGTAGAGCAGGATCACTCGCTCAGGTTCTATTTCCGGCATGAATGGGTCGATTCTGTCAGGATCGTCCAGGAGCTCCCCGGGGATACACTTTCAGCCATCCTCCACAGGTCTTTATCTCCTCACTACATCCGGTACTACATCCATGGAACCCAGGTCTTTCTTTCAAAGGAACAGGTAATCGATCCAGGCCTTTTACTGACTTTCCGGTCAGAAGATTCCCTGACCGTACCTGCAACAGTGGTCGAATTCGAGACGGTCGCCACTCCTGCGATTGAGAGCGAGTCGGCCGACAGGAACCGGATCATCCAGATCGGTATCCAGGGAGTGGGTTCATCCGAATCCACATCCACCATGAACGGGTATATCAGGGAGGCTGAAACCGGTGAGCCAATCATCGGAGCCGTGGTATTCAACGAAGATAAGAACGTCGGTGTAACCACCGATGTGAATGGATATTATGTAATCAACCTGACCAAAGGAAGGCACCTGATCACCTTCAGGAGCATGGGAAAGCAGGAGGAGTTCAGGAATGTGATGCTGAACGGGAACGGATCCCTGAACATAGAAATGGCAGAGAAAATCAACCAGCTAAAGGGTGTGGTGATCACTGCCGACAAGTACCAGAATGTATCCGGAATGCAGATCGGGCTCAATAAGATCGATGTGAGTATCATCCGGCAGATGCCGGCTACCATGGGGGAGGCCGATGTGCTGAAAGCTGCGCTCCTCCTGCCCGGTGTACAAACAGTTGGGGAAGGAGCTTCAGGCTTTAACGTCCGGGGGGGAAGCACCGACCAGAACCTGATCCTGATCAACGGGGCACCGGTTTTTAATACCTCCCACCTGTTCGGTTTCTTTTCTGCCTTCAATCCGGATGTGATCAACGATTTTAAACTCTATAAAAGCGGGATCACAGCAGATTACGGCGGGAGGATCTCCTCGGTATTTGATATCTCAACCCGGAACGGGAACCGTAAGAAATTTTCCGCAATTGGAGGTATCAGCCCAATTACAGGAAGGCTGGTACTGGAAGGGCCCATCATCAAGGAAAAACTCTCATTTGTGGTTGGAGGAAGAAGTACCTATTCGGACTGGTTGCTGAAACGGATCAATGACCCGGCCATCAGGAACAGTTCTGCTGCTTTTTATGACCTGAACGGAAAGATTACCTATGCAGTCAATGAAAAAAACAACGTTGATGTCAGCGCATATTACAGCAATGATCATTTCAGCCTGAATTCAGATACCACATACCACTACACCAATGCAAACGTAGTGTTGGGCTGGAAGCATATCTTCAGCCAGAAGCTGATCGGAAATTTCCGGGGCATCTACAGCAACTATGCTTATGAAATTTCAGGCGATTCACAGGAAAGTCAGGCATTTTCCATGAAATACAGGATCGCCCATACTGAACTGAAAACAGGATTCACCTATTTCCCCTCCCATCAGCATAAAATCGATTTCGGGATCGGGGCCATTCATTACAACCTGGACCCTGGTTCCTTCTCTCCCCTGCATGAGCAATCCCTGGTAGCACCGCTTGATCTTGAAACCGAAAATGCCGTGGAATCTGCCATCTACCTGAGCGATGAGTACAACATTACTGATAACCTTTCAGTCTACGGGGGCCTCAGGTATTCGTTTTACGCTTTTCTCGGACCGAAGAACGTGACCAATTACTATAACAATGTTCCCTTCGATCCGATCCATATCAGGGATACAACTTATTATCCACCCGGGAAGGTCATTCAGACTTACTCGGGTCCGGAATTCAGGATTAGCGCCAGGTACAAGATAACCGGGAGCAGCTCTGTGAAACTGAGTTATAACCGCATGCGACAGTACCTGAACATGCTTTCAAATACCACGGCAGTATCTCCCACCGATACCTGGAAACTGAGTGACAGCCATATCCGTCCACAGATCGGGGACCAATATGCTATTGGTTTCTATAAAGATTTTCGCAGGCAAAGCATCGAAACTTCCGTTGAACTCTATTACAAAAACATCAAGGACATTATCGAATATAAAGGAGGAGCACGCCTGATCCTTAATGAAGTCATTGAACAGGACCTGATCAATGGCCGCGGGAAAGCGTACGGTGCTGAACTGATGATTAAGCGAACCACTGGTAAACTGAATGGCTGGATCAGTTATACCTATTCCCGGATCCTGGTCAAGGCAGACAGTGAATACCCTGTGGAAAGGATTAACAACGGGGAGTGGTTCCCGGCCAACCATGATAAACCACACGATGTAACCCTGGTTGGCAATTACAAGTTCTCAAGAAGGCTTAGTATCTCAACCAACGTGACCTACAGTACGGGCAGACCCATCACCTACCCGGTGGCCAAGTACACCATCAGAAATATGACGCTGCTGCATTACACCAACCGCAACGAATACCGGATCCCGGACTACTTCAGGTGGGATCTCTCGGTCAACATTGAAGGGAACCTGCGGTCGAAAAAACTGGCACACAGTTCATGGTCCTTTTCGGTGTATAACGTCACAGGCCGGGACAATGTCTATTCCATCTATTTTATAACCAGTGAACAGAATGTGAACGGGTACAAACTTTCCATCTTCACACAACCTGTTTTTACCGTTACATATAATTTTAAGTTTTAAATAAATTGAGAAAGTTTAAATTCATATACATCAACATCTTATTGGCGCTGATCCTGGGTGGATGCCGGGAACCGTTCTTTCCCGATATTGGTAAATATGAGAATATTCTGGTCATCGATGGCCTGGTCACCGATCAGGAAGGGCCCCACGTGGTCAGGCTTTCCCGCAGCTATTTATTTGATGAGAAATTTCCCGATCCGGAAGAATACGCGGTGGTAACCGTTATCAGTGATGACAATGTGACCGAAACCTTCACCGAAGACCGGCCGGGGATTTACCTGAGCAGTGCAGGATTCAGGGGAACCATTGGACGGTCATACAAATTGCTGGTTACCACCTCGGATGAACAGAACTATGAATCGGACTGGGTTCAGCTAAACCGGGTTCCTGAAATTGACAGCGTGACCCACAGGTTTGAGGAACGGCCTACTTCTGACCCAAACCGGTCCCTTTTTGGCATGCAGGTCCACATCAATACCCATGACGAAACCAACGAAACAAGATACTACAGGTGGGAATGGACCGAAACATGGGAGTTCATCACACCCCTGAAATCCTCTTTCTATCCCGGTGAAGAACAGTGCTGGAAGACCACCAGGTCCTCTTCGATTTCCATCGGAACTTCAGAACACCTGACCAGTGATGTGCTGAAAGATTTTCCAATCTATTTCATTTCTCTCGAATCAAACAGGTTGAGGATCAAGTACAGTTCCCTGGTATCCCAGTACTCAATGAGCCGCGAGGCCTATTCATACTGGAAAAGTCTTCAGGATATCACACAAAATACCGGTTCGCTGTTTGATCCGACACCGGCAGCAGTAACCGGTAATATTTACAATGCTGATGATCAGGACAAACCGGTTCTCGGGATATTCCAGGCGTCAGCTGTTACCCAGCAACGAATCTTCATTGACCGGAGTGAAATCCCATCGTACCTGGACGTTCCTTCAGGATACGGTTTTTGCAATTTTTATACTACAACCGATTCGGCCGAGATCGTTTACTATGAAGATCACAGTTTCCCTTTGGCTAACCAGTGGGTCGATCGTGGAGTTGAATATTTCCAATTTTCAAATTCTGAAGCCTGTTTCCGGTGCACATTCTCGGGTAGCAATACAAGGCCCGAATTCTGGCCTGATAACTGAAGCAATTGATGAACCTGATAAGAAGCGATATACGGACCTGGTTTGTGATGATCACCCTGATCATCACGCTGCCCTGCCATGCACAGGAGTACCGGGAGGGCATATTCCTCCATCTTGACCGCAGTTATTACCTGGCAGGGGAATCCATCCTGTACACCATATACTGCGTTGAAGAGGAAACCGGAAAACCCTCAAAGGCGAGCGCACTGGCGCATGTGGAACTGCTCGACCGGGAAGGAGGGGTGATCAGGCAGGCCAAGGTGCGGCTTTCCCGGGGGGTGGGTTGGGGCAGGCTGATTATCCCCGGAGATTGCAGCAGCCAGGAGCACATCATCCGCTGCTATACATCCTGGATGCGCAATTTCGGTCCGGAGTCGTACCATTACAGTCCGGTTCTGCTCATCAATCCTGAAAAACCGTACCAGCCATTAACAGGAAGTGATTCCCTTGAGGTGGAGCATGCTGCCCCTCCACCAGGTGCCACGCTCAATATCCGGGCCAGGGGATTGCAAGGGACCTATGGTCCGCGCGATTCCATTGTTTTTACCCTTGAAACCCAGGCCCCGGCAGGTTTCCCACCCCGGTCAAGGCTTTCCCTATCCATCACCAGGTCAGGGGCATTCAATCTCCAGGCCCTTTCCAATTCTTTTGTACCTGGACTTCCCGGATCCGGCAGGCCGGGATCACCTGGTCAATCTTCGGAAAAACAGTATCTGCCTGACCTGGAAGGAGTTCAGGTAACCGGTTCCATCCTCCACAGGGGCAGCAGGCAGGTCGTGGCAGGTGACCCTGTGATCCTTTCCTTTATCGATACAGTCACAGAGATCTACCTTTCTAGGACCGATGAAGAGGGAAGGTTCCGTTTTGACCTGAACGGGCTCACCGGAAAAAAGGATATGATCATCCAGTCCCTGGGTGGGAACGGAGATATCCTGATCACCATTGATCCGGACTTCTCGCAGGAACCGGTCCCGAAAATTAATTGGTCCTCCCTTGACCAGGAGGGAATGGATGAGATGTTCGGCGAGATGCTGCTGAGCCAGCAACTGTCTCAAGTATATGGCACAGACAAAACCGGGGATCCCGGAGTTTCCCGGGTCCCTGCTCCCCGGAAGCAGGTCCTGCCATTTTACGGCCACCATGATCACCGTATAGTGATGGAAAAATTCATCAAGCTGCCTGTCATGGAGGAGGTTTTCAGGGAACTGGGCAAAAGGGTATTCCTGGTCCGTGAGAAGGGTGAATACAGGGTAGCCATCCTCGACCTGAAAACCAATAGGATTATTGGCGACCAGCCTTTCTTTTTCCTGGACGGAGTCCCCTTCTTTGATTCCAGGAAGCTCCTGGAGCTTGATCCTTCACAGATTAAATCCATCAGCCTGAAAAGCACCAGGTATTTTATGGGTGACCTGGTCATGGACGGGATCATCGACATCAGGTCCCGTAAAGGTGACGCCAGCCTGATTGAATTCCCAAGATCTGCCGTGCGACAGTATTTCCAGGCACTGGCGTCATCCGGGCATCTGTCAACAACCCTCCCCGGAGGTGGTGATCCGCATATTCCGCTCTACCGGACCACCCTGCTGTATCATCCCCCGTTTGAAACCGGACCGGGAGAAAAGAGCACCATCGTTCTGCAGGCCCCGGATGCCGCCGGTTCTTACGATATCATCCTGAAGGGAATTTGCGATGACGGACGCCGTATCGAGGAACACCTTACCTTCAGCGTTGTTCCACAAAACTAATCCGAAAGCACCAAAATTGACCGATAATCCTTTGGATTCCATCACCTGCAGGACTATATTGGTACAATGTTCAGATTCATCCCCAACTACCTGCTCGCATTTTTCAGGCAGGCTGCCCGTAAAAAAGTCTTTACCATTCTGAACTTGCTGGGCCTTTCAGTGGGAATGGCTGCATTCATGCTGCTGCTTCAGTATGTGATCTATGAGAGGAGTTATGACACATTTCACAGTCAATCCGATAACATCTACAGGGTCCGTTATGACAATTACATTGAGGGGAAGCGATCCTTTGCCTGTGCGGCAGCCGTACCCGCCGTGGGCCCTGCCATGAAGGACAATTTTCCTGAAGTCCTCGACTATGCATGGGCATTCCCCGAATCAGGTGTACTGACCAATGACAAGAATATTTCTTACAGGGAAAGAAAGGTGCAGATTGCCACCCCCTCCTTCCTGACCATGTTTGACTGGGAGTTGATCTCCGGTGATACCTCTGCACTCTCCAGTCCCAATGCGGTGGTTGTGACAGAATCAACTGCGAGGAAGTATTACCCGGATGAAGATCCCATCGGTAAAACACTTCGCTTTGGAGAAGAATACGAATTCGAGATCAGGGGTGTTGTCAGGGATGTGCCTGGGAATTCCCATATTAAATACTCGGTACTGATCTCGGCCGAAACGCTGCACCAATGGTCAGACGGCGCCTCCCGGACGGCCTGGGGCTGGTATGATTTTAATACCTATGTCCTGCTTGAAGAGGGGACCGATCCGCTGGTATTCCAGGAGAGATTTGCCCGTTGGCTTGCCGATGACCGGAAAGAGGACTGGGGGGACAGGTGGCGACAGGAATTTATCCTGCAGCCCCTGAAAGATATCCATCTTCATTCTGACCTGCTCCAGGAATCGGAGCCTGACGAGCAGGGCGACGCCGATTCTGTAATGATCCTTGCCATCATAGCCCTGGCCGTCATGATTATTGCGTGGATCAACTATATCAACCTGGCAAGCAGCCGGGCACTGGAAAGGGCCCGGGAAGTGGGTATCCGGAAACTCGTGGGGGGACAGAAGGGACAGTTGATCACCCAGTTCCTGACCGAATCCCTGATGATGAATATCCTGGCTGCCAGCATCTCCCTGGTGATCGTCGTACTGTTCCTGCCCTATTTCAACCAGCTTACCGAAAGGGACCTATCCCTCTCCCTGCTCGGGGAACCCCTGTTCTGGGCCGGACTTTCAGCTATTTTCCTTATTGGAGCGTTCCTGGCCGGGCTCTATCCGGCATTTGTACTCTCCTCCTTCAAACCAGTACTTGTACTGAAAGGAAAATACAGTGATCACGGGCGGGGCTTCCTCATGAGGAAGATCCTGGTGGTATTCCAGTTCACAGCGTCGGTAGCCCTGATCGCGGGCACTTTCCTGATCAATACCCAGCTCAGGTACATGCGAAACATGGACCTGGGTGTTGATATAGAAAATAAACTGGTGCTCCTGGGACCAGGTGTCTATACCGACACCACCTTCCAGGAGATCTTCCGGACCTTTAAATCGGAAGTGAACAGGATCGCAGGTATTGACCAGCTCACATCCTCTTCCAATATTCCAGGTGACGAGATCTTCTGGGCCTCAGGGGTTGCGCGTGTGGACGAAGATGAGGGCCGGGGCGTGATCTATGCTGTTGGTATGGATGAGGATTACCTGCCTGCCTTCAATATTGAACTGCTGGCAGGGAGGAATTTTTCCCCCGCATACGGTACAGAGGAACAGGCCATCATCATCAACAAAAGTGCTACAGAATTCCTGGGGTATGCCACACCCGGGGAAACCATCGGGCAACTGGTAAGGTTCCATGGAGCAGAGAGGCACATCGTGGGGGTGATTGCCGACTATCACCAGATGTCCCTGAAGCAGGAACCGATCCCCCTGTTGTACCGCTATTTCCCTGCATCGGATGACTTCTTCATCATGACCCTGGCTCCGAACCAACAGGTGGAACTGACTGACCGGCTGGAGCAAGTCTGGGAGCAGTTCTTCAGCGGGAATCCCTTCGAGACCTTTTTCCTGGATGAGTTCTATGAGCGGCAGTACAGGATTGAGAGGCAGCTCAACGTTGCAGTGGGTTTCTTCGCATTGATAGCCATATTTATTGCCGCACTGGGCCTGTTCGGCCTCTCCTCCTATACTGTATTGCAAAGGACCAAGGAGATCGGTATCAGGAAAGTGAATGGTGCCAGTTCACGCAAGATCCTCCTGCTTCTCAGCCGCGATTATATCCGGCTCATACTGGTGGCAGTGGTTATCGCCAGTCCCGTTACCTGGTGGTTCATCAGGAACTGGCTGCTCTCTTTCCCATACCGTTTGCCTGTTCGCTGGTGGGCTTTCCTGGCCACCGGGGTGGTGGCGCTTGTTGTGGCGCTGGCAGCAGTAAGCATACAATCCATCCGGGCCTCCAACAGGAATCCGGCCGAGTCACTCAAAGACGAATAACCCATACACCTACCGATCATGAGATACCTGTATATCAACCTTCTGATGGTTCTTATTCCCATTGTGGCTGCCGGGCAGCCCCTGAAGATCAACCAGGAAGGATACTTCCATAAGTCCGGCCTTGATGTGACCGTATTCAGCGATTATTACCCTGACGGCCACCAGTCCGGAGTCACCATTATCCAACACGGGAACCGTGTGGCTGCCAATGGCGACCTGAGGCTTGAACCCTCCCCTGGCCAGTGGTCACCCGTTCCAAAAGCAGGACCAAGGTCGGTTGACACGGAAAACCAGAAAATTACACAGGTATTGTGGTATCCCGATTCATCAAAGAACCGGAGGGGATACAACCCGGTCATCTACCCTGATCTCCGATTCACCTACCAGGTCCATGTTACTGCCGGTGAAGATGGCAGCTTTCACATTGCCGTAGACCTGGATGAACCGCTTCCGGAGGAGTGGACCGGAAAGGTGGGCTTTAACCTGGAGCTGTTCCCGGGAGACCTGTTCGGAAAATCGTGGCTTATGGATGATGCTTCCGGGATCTTCCCGACACAGCCGGTGGGTCCTGTGCAGGAAACCCATGGCGAAATCCTTTCCGGCCCCATGGCAAAAGGCCATTCCCTGGTCATTGCACCGGAAGAGGACCTTCAGCGGATCACCATCCGGTCGGAGGGTGATCCGGTAGAACTCTGGGACGGCAGGATCAACCACAACAACGGCTGGTTCATTGTCAGGAGTACCATCCCGGCGGGTGCAACCACCGGTGCTGTCAGGTGGACCGTTGAACCCCATACCGTTCCCGGCTGGAAATATCCCCCTGTTATCCAGGTATCCCAGCTGGGATACCATCCCTCGCAGGAAAAAAAGGCCATCATTGAACTGGACCCTACAGAAACGCCCCTGCCCGGCTTCACGGTCAGCAGGCTGGGTGAGAACGGCGCTGAACCGGTATTCGAAGGGGAATCCCGGTTGTGGGGTCACTTCCTCAGGTACCGGTATGCCATGCTCGATTTTTCAGACATCAGTGAGCCGGGTATGTACCAGGTTGTATATGGCAACATGAAATCGCATCCCTTCAGGATTGCTCCTGATGTCTATGAAAAGGATACCTGGCAGCCCACCCTGGAGTATTACCTGCCAGTGATGATGTGCCATATGAGGGTGAATGAGAAATACAGGGTCTGGCATGACCTGTGCCACATGGATGATGCCAGGATGGCCCCTCACGTTCCCTTTCATTTTGACGGTTACCGGCAGGGAGAGGAGAACTACACCCATTTTGAAGCCCTGGACCCGGTCCCGGGACTGAACCAGGGGGGCTGGCATGATGCGGGGGATTATGACCTGAGGGTGGAATCACAGGCAGGAACCGTCTGGATGCTATCACTGATGATCGAAGAGTTCGGGCTTGACCATGATGCCACCATGGTCGATTTCAAACACCACCTGGTGGAGATCCATCAACCCGACGGTACCTCGGATGTCATCCAGCAGATCGAACACGGACTGTCAACCATCCTGGGAGGATACCGTTCCCTGGGAAGGCTCTACAGGGGAATTATCTGTTCCGACCTGCGGCAGTATGTGATGCTCGGGGATGCCACTTCCATGACCGATAACATCTCCCCCGGCAAAGATGACCGGTGGGTATTCACCGAAAATAACCCACGCAGGGAATTGGGTATAATACCAGGACTGGCGGCGGCATCGAGGGTACTGGAGGCTTCAAATCCTGAACTGGCAAGGGAGTCGCTTGAAACCGCCCTTGCACTCTGGAACAGTGCATCCCGGACCGAGGGCCTTATTCCCCAGAAAGTAGTTGCACTCTCAGAACTGATTCTTGCTACCGGAGAGGAGGAATACATAGAGAAGCTGTTGGAGATGAAGCGGGAGATCCTGGAGGAGTTTAACCGGTGCGGATGGGCCATCGGACACGTGATTGGGAGCATTCAAGATCCTGGTTTCAGAAAAGAGATAGCCCGTGCAGCAAAGGAGTACCAGGAACAGCTGCACCAGCAGCAGCAGACCGATTCACCCTACGGGGTACCTTACAAGCCCAACATCTGGGGAGCAGGCTGGATTATTCAGCGGTTCGGGGTGCAGCAGTACTTCTATCACAAGGCGTGGCCCGGGTTGAGCCACGCTGAATTCTTTGAAAATGCCCTGCACTTCATCCTGGGGGTTCACCCGGGTTCCAACAATGCTTCTTTTGCATCGGGTGTGGGCTCATCCTCCATCGAAGTAGCTTATGGAGTAAACCGGGCTGACTGGTCTTTTATCCCGGGAGGAGTGGTATCAGGAACAGCCTTGATCAGGCCCGACTTCCCGGAACTGAAAACCTGGCCCTACCTCTGGCAGCAGACAGAATATGTCATGGGTGGAGGAGCCACCAATTACATGTTCCTGGTGCTGGCTGTGAACTCCCTCTATAAGGAACCCTGAGGCCTGGATCCTGCTACCTGGTCTCCAGAACAGAAATCCGGCTGCCCCTCCCCAGGGAATTGAATGACCTGAGGGAGATGGTACCGGTAACTTCAACGGGTCCTTCATAAACAGGCGAGGTCATCTGCGGATCTTTCCCATTGGTGGTATACCTGATGACCAGCCCCGGGAACCCTGTACTGGCATGCAGTTTCCCATCCTGTATCACCGCCCCGGGCGGGGGAATGCGGTAATGGTATCCCCCGAAAATATGGTCAAGCCGGGGCATTTCCCGCTGGCCTATCATGTTGGCAAACTCGTTCCATGACCTGCTGACATCCCAGGCCTGGCCGGCCCAGGCTCTTTCGGCAAGACCAAGCATTTTGGGCAGGTAGTAGTATTCCAGCATGTCTGCCCCTTTCAATGTCTCGCTCCACAACTGTCCCTGGATGCCAGCGATATTCCCCCGTGCTTCCTCCCTGAGGGATTCCATTCCATCTGTGCCCGCTTCCGGATGGAAAGGATCGAAATCCCAGGCATTCCGGGTATTTACAAATCCACCCCAGTAAAGACCCGGTTCGGAAGGATGGTGGCTATAGGCCAGATCAAAATAGAAGTGGTCCACGTTGCACAGGACAACAGGGAATCCCGCATTGGCCACCCGGTTTCCCAGGTCGAGGCTCTCCCCCAGGCTGTTCCAGACATATGGCAGCATGCCCTTTCCTGCGAATTCAGGATTGGGGATCCATTCCCCCCGGGAATCCCTTTTTAAAACAATCTCCTCCCATCCTGCCATCATCAGCTCTTTCCGGGAAAGGATCTCCAGGAGACGTTTTTCAAAATAGACCTGCAGGTCTGCTGCACTCCCAAGGTCCGGATGCTCCTTAAGGAATGCTTCGCAAATGGCGGAACCGGTCCAGGATCCCCGGGGGACTTCATCGCCCCCTGTATGCATTACCTTCAGTTTCAGACCAGCTTCCCTGTACATGGCTGATACCTCATCCACCACCGTTTCAAAAAACAGGAAAGGTGCCTCCATGCAGACACAGGCCACATTGTCGTTAAAATTCTGCGCAGAGTTGTACAGGGAGCTGTCGTCAGGATCGATCAACCTGTATCTTTCAGCCTCCTCTGTTTTCCCCTCCTCCATGAGCCTCTCATACCTGGCTTCCATGGCAAAAATAGCTGCACGGGCATGACCCGGGAAATTGATTTCTGGAATCACCTCTATATGGTGCCGGTTGGCATACTCCAGGAGTTCAATAAAGGCTGACCTTGAAAGAAATCCGCTTCCCACACCCTTTTCCGGATCAGGGAATGGCCCTGATCCATAGGCCGGGATCATGTGGTCCCTGCTGTCTTCTGTATGCCCCCGGTATCCTCCAATCCCGGTGAGCTCGGGCAATGATGGGATTTCAAGCCTCCAGGCCTCATCATTGGTAAGTGAGAGGTGCAGCCTGTTCAGTTTATAGAAAGCCATGATATCCATCAGTTTCCTGATGGCCTCCGGACGGTGGAAGTTCCTTGCCACATCAAGCATGATACCCCGGTATTCAAAAGCGGGTGAATCTGTGATTGTTACATACTCTATCTCAATTTTTTCATGAAGGTTGTTCCAACCCTCAACAGGCAACATGGCCAGCAGGCTCTGGATGCCGTAAAACAGGCCGGCTGAACCACCACCGGTTATAGAAACACCTCCCCCGGAAGCCACGGTCAGGCGGTATGCCTCGGGTGAACCCGACAGGTCATTTCCTACGGCCAGAAGAACGGTATTGGGGCCTCCCTCACCGTCCGGCACCAATGAGGAGCCACCGGTGAGTACCTCATCCAGCATTTTCGAAAGGTATTCAGCCTCGTTTTCGAGCCCTCTCGGGTAACAGACCCGGAGCCCCTGTTCCAGGATCTCCACACCATTGCGATGCTCCGTTTGAACGGGTGTTGGTATGATCCTGGGAACCTGCTCCGGATCGAGAAGAACCTGGTGACGGTTCTGTTCATACACCCAGGCCGCATCTGGCAATGGTATCCCTGATCCTGGCGGAAAGATCATCGCCAGGCCGGGAAAAGGTTTGACCGAATATTGCCTGACTGGAATAACCTTGCGCCGGGTATTACCGGCCCCTCCAAAAACAAAATAGGGACCGGCAGGTGCCTCGTTTTCCTTGATCAGCCTGCCCGGCTTCTCAAAGGTGATCTCCACCTGGCCACCGGGTTCCAGTTCAAAATTTTCCAGGGGTGAGATACGGTGCAGGTCTCCGTTAATATGGTCTATCTGCACATGGCCGGTAACCGATTCCCGGACCACTCCCTTTCCCATCTGGCTGTAGTAAAGCATCCAGTTATCATTTCCAAGTGACTGATTTCCTGTATTTTTTATAATAAATATTGCTTCTGAAACTCCTCTCCCGGGATCGTTGCCTTTGAATTCCCAGGAGAGCATGATGTTTTCTCCTTCGGGACAGGATTGCCTTTCCGGAAATCCGCACGATACCATGAAGATCATTCCAGCCATAAGGAAGATGCCTGTTTTCATAAAGTTCTAATTTTAAATTTAGTAGTTTAGTGCCTCTACAAAACTACTAAATGATCCCTATGAAAAGCAAACGGCTGATCTCCCTGGATGCATTGCGCGGATTCACCATCGCTGCCATGGTAATCGTAAATGATCCCGGAGACTGGGAACATGTTTATGGTCCCCTCAGGCATGCCCAATGGAACGGTTGCACCATCACCGACCTGATTTTCCCCTTTTTCTTATTTATTGTGGGTATCTCCATCACACTGGCCTATTCCAAAAGGCTTGATGCCAATGTACCGGTGAAAAGCCTTTACAGGAAGATCATCATCCGGTCGCTCATCATCTACATCCTGGGGCTCTTCCTGTGGTTCTGGCCCCGGTTTGATTTCAGCGCCGTCAGGTGGGTGGGTGTACTTCCAAGGATCTCTGTGGTATTCCTGGCATGCGCATTGCTGTTCCTCCATTCCAGCTGGAAACAGCAGGTAAGGATCGGTGCCGCGATCCTGATCCTTTACTGGATCATTGTGGCTTATGTACCAGTTCCGGGAATTGGCAAGCCCGATCTTTCGATCCCTGAGAAAAACTGGGCCAATTTCCTGGACACACTGATCCTCCCCGGGGTTATGTGGCAGAAAACATGGGACCCGGAAGGAATCCTGAGTACCTTTCCTGCCATTGTCTCCGGCATCATCGGAATGCTGATCGGGAAGTTGTACCTCACGGTAAAAGATGAGAATCAAAGACTGGTCTGGCTCTATTTCGCCGGCTTCGCCATGTTCCTGGCAGGTGGCCTCTGGAACTGGTTTTTCCCCATAAACAAAAACCTGTGGACCAGTTCATATGTATTATATACCGGGGGACTGGGAACCCTGGCCCTGGCAACCTGCATCCTTGTGGTCGATGTATGGGGATACGCAAAGTGGACCTTCCTGGGAAGGGTATATGGTGCCAACGCCATCGCCTCCTATGTGCTGGCCGGGATGCTTCCTGTTGTTTTTCACGGCATTAAGATCGGGGATGTTTCCCTGAACGGCTGGTTCATGAAAGGAATGACCGGTATTGGTTTTGATCCGAAATTCGGGTCCATGCTGTATGCAGTCACCTATATGTTGATTATATTTATACCTGCGCTGATCCTGTACAGGAAGAAGATCTTTATCAGGGTATAGGCCCTGTACAACGAGAGGCAGGTTCCAAAAAGACGATTTATGAGCAATTCCGAAAAAGTGATCCTGGAAACCGTAAATGATCCCGTTCAGCCACATTCCCAGGTAAGCTCCTGCATTGAGATCCTTGGTTTCGAGGAGATGATTGGACAAGGAGATGTTTCCAGGATCCAGGTGTTTTTCGAGCGGATCGGGCAGGAGATCTACAGCACACGCAAGAAGAATTATTCATGGGGCTTCCGGGTCATAGAACCGGAATTCATTAACTTTTCTGAGCGAATTGTCCTGGTTTCCAGGTTGTACAAGGAAAAGGACCTGAATGATCTGAATAGCGTGGTATTCAAACTTTTCACCGAATTCAACAACATCATCCTGTCCACCGCACTGCACATGCATATTCCCATCCGGGGAATGATCCGCATCGGGGAAACATACAGGGGCCTGGTAAAATCCCGTAAACCGGCAGTGGTTTCCGGCAAGGACCCGCTGATCCTGTCAGACCTGCTGAAGGTGTTTTCCATTGGTGAGATCTTCCCTTATGGTTTTTCCGAGGGACTCATCCCGGCCGTGGATGTCCCCTATCATTTCGGGGAAGGACTGTGTAATTCTTACAGTAAGATTACCTCCCTTGAATCCATCGGCATCTTCATGGAACCGGAGTTCAACCAAAACAATACGGCGGATGTAACCATCCTGTCAAATATGATGATCAAGGCAGAGGTTAACGGAGAAGCATGTTTTGTATGCAACTGGAAAGAGTGGATGCGCGAGCATACAGATTGCAACATAGACAATATCATTGCATTTGCAGCATCAACATCAGAAAACAGTGCAGATCAGCACTCCAAAAAATGGCAGAGCCTTATTGATTATTCGGCCCACCTGTAATCCGCCCTTTTTCCAGCCATTCTGTTTGAATATTCAGGCAAAAATTGCTTTCTTTAACCTTCCTGATTATGAGACAAAAACAACGTAAATCCGGAAAGTTTCTCTTCATTACGGGAATCCTGTTAACTGCTCTGGTATTATTCTTTGGTAATAAAGCTGTTGTGAAGACATCAGCAGATGACTTTTGCGCATCCTGCCATGTACACCCCCAGGCTACCCAGAGCTGGAAACTCTCCACCCATCACGATAATAAGATGGGGATTCATGTTCATTGCGTGGACTGCCACCTGCCCCCGCACGGAGAGGGATACCTGGTTGAGAAAACAAAGACAGGGCTCCGTGATGTATGGGGAAAAATGTTTAAAGATCCGGAAAGCCTGAACTGGGAGGAGAAATCACAGATTGAATACGCAAAAGGACATGCCTACGAAGCTTCGTGTATCCGGTGCCACCAGAACAACTACCCCCTGGGCCTCAGTGAGGATGGCCGCCTGGCCCACCTCTACTACGAGCAACAGGAAGGTGCCCTTCACTGCATCAACTGTCATATTACCGTGGGCCATCATGATCCGGACAGGCTGCATGCCAAGAATACCAGTTTCGGAATCACCGAACAGGTCCCTTCAGAGACCTATACAGAGCCGGGAACCATCAATGGCTTCAATAATTATACAGAGTATATCCCCGGTTCCAGCGTGAGTTTTGAGATGGTGGCTGTACCCGGCGGAGCCTACCTGATGGGCAGCCCTGAGGATGAGCCCTTCAGGAAAGAGAACGAGGGTCCTGTAAAAGAGGTCCGTGTGGACTCCTTTTTCATGGCCAGGATCGAAGTCTCCTGGAATGAATACCTTGCATTCTTCAAGCAGACCGGTGCGCTGGGAAAGACCTCCGACGCTTACCTCAATACGGAGTCGGGCGATGTTGATGCCATTTCAGGCCCTACTCCTCCATGGGGAGCCCCTGACCAGGGATGGGGTAAAGGAAAAAAGCCGGCCATCACCATGACCCACCATGCTGCTGAGGTCTATTGCCAGTGGCTCACAAAGATCACCGGTAAAACCTACAGGCTTCCCACGGAAGCCGAATGGGAATATGCAGCCAGGGCAGGGGCACCGTCCCCCTATTTTTTTGAAGGAGATCCAAAACGTTTTGTCCGGCAGGGACTACGCAACAAACTGTTCGGTACAGACACCGCCGGGATCAACACCTTTATCACCTACCAGGAGAACAGTGGTGCCCGTTATGCGGACCCCGGTATGGGCATGGAAAATCCATTCGGGCTTGTGAACATCCTGGGAAATGTGGCGGAATTCTGTTCTGACTGGTACGCGAAAGATGCTTATTCACAGTACCCTGACGGGCCATTGTTTAACCCGGCCGGACCGGCTACCGGCGAGGAGCATGTCATCAGGGGCGGTTCCTACAGGGATGGGGCTGAAAATGTCCGGTGTGCCTCCAGGGATTTTACCCGGACCGTTGCCTGGCTGAGAACCGATCCGCAAATCCCCAAAAGCATCTGGTGGTATTCTGACTGTACCTATGTGGGCTTCAGGGTAGTTTGTGAATATAGCATACCTGATATAAATGATTAATCCTTACATTGCCTCAACAATTCATCAATACATAAGCACAAAAGATATGGAATCAAAAAAGAAAACAAGCCGACGCAGGTTTTTGGAAAACACAGCCATCGGTGCCATTGGAGTAATTGGCGCCAGTCAGCTGGCAAAATCCTGTTCTACAGATGGACAAACAGGTCCGTTGAAGGTACCCACAATCCTTGATACGGCCCCCGATGGCCAGCCCCTGAAAGCCGGGGTGATCGGGTGTGGCGGACGGGGCACCGGAGCCGTCCTCAATTTCCTTAATGCAGGAAACGGTCTGAGCATTGTTGCTGTGGCCGATCTTTTCCAGGACAGGGTGGATCAATTCCGCACAAAGATGAAAGAGACACGAAGTGTAGAACTGGAAGATGCCAACTGTTTCGTGGGATTTGATGCCTATAAAAGGTTGCTTGAAACGGATGTTGACCTGGTGATCCTTGCCACGCCTCCCTATTTCCGGCCCATGCAGTTCCAGGCAGCGGTGGAAGCCAGGAAACATATATTCATGGAAAAGCCTGTTGCTGTTGATCCTGTGGGTGCCCGTTCAATCATGGCTGCATCCAAACAGGCCGAGGCTGCCGGTTTATGCGTGGTCACCGGGACACAGCGCCGCCACTCCAGGGATTACCTGAACATTCTTGCAAGGGTAAGGGCTGGTTCCATGGGCGATATCGTGGCCACGAATGTTTACTGGAACCAGGCCAAATTGTGGCACAAGAAGAAACTGGAAGGCTGGACCGAAATGGAGTTCATGATCCGTGATTGGGTGAACTGGAGCTGGCTTTCAGGCGATCATATCGTGGAGCAGCATATCCATAACATCGATGTAAGTAACTGGTTCGTGGGGGATGCCCCTGTTGAAGCCGTGGGTATGGGTTCACGGCTCAGGAGGCCCACCGGGGACTGCTATGATAATTTCAGTGTTGATTTCACCTATGAGAACAGTGTCCACATGAACAGCATGTGCCGGCAGATCAATGACTGTGCCAATTTTGTGGGACAGCAGATCCGTGGAACAAAGGGGTATACCAACGCCGCAAATACCATCTTCAATCCCGACGGCACCGAACAATACAAGTTCGAATTCCCGTTGGACGAAAACGGGGAGGTGATCCGTGTGAACGCACAGGACCAGGAACATGTGGATCTTGTGACGGCCATCCGCACCGGTGAGCAGATCGTCCAGGCAGAAGAGACTGCCAAATCTACCTTAACGGCCATCATGGGCCGCCAGGCTGCCTATACCGGGAAGAAAGTCACCTGGGAGGAGATGATGAGTTCAGGGCTCAAGCTGGGTCCAAAGGGTGAGCTCCAGCTGGGTCCGGTGGACATGGAGAGGATTGTTCCCGTTGCAGGTTCCGCTCCGGAATAACAGCAGATCCTTGCCGGTCTCTTCCTGGTGGGCGGACCGGCACACAAAGAAAAACGGGTTGTTCCGTCGGAACAGCCCGTTTTCTTTCGGAATTGACTCTCCTCGCAGCAAAGCTTCGGGGAACCGGGTTTACGAGTTCAGCGCAGCATATGCTCGCGTAATGCAGGCTCCTTTCAGAATCCGTCCACACTGGCATAAGCTTCGATTACAGCCATCTCACCCTCCTTCCCCTTCATGGAATTCCCGTGCTCCATACCGACGATCCCGGTATAGCCTTTTCCATGAATGTGCCTGAATACATTCTGGTAGTTTATCTCACCGGTGGTTGGTTCCTTCCCCTGTTTTCATCACTTTTGTCACTGTGATTTCTTAAACCACTGACAATCTTCAATGTAGATACCTGATCCTGGGATGATCCGGTGTCCCGCTGTTTTAACGAATGATTCTTTGTGAAGATTGCCACAGGTATAAAGTACAAGTAATATCCAGTTAGTGCACTTTAAAAGTGCCATTTTGGATATTACATGTACCTGCAGGTATAAGTAATAAGTACTAAGTTACCTTTAAGGTATAATAAACGGATATTACATATATCTTCAGGATCTTCTCCCATCCGATTGCCCTTCCGCTCTCCGGGTCACTCTCGCCTTCAAGCCCTCGTATCGATCCACATCGCGTGCACAATAGCATGTGTCAGGCGTGGCAGCCCTGATGAGACCGGACAGGACCTGAAATGCCTGGAACAGGGGATGATAGGCGGAATCCTAAGCGGTAAGCAAAGAAAAACAGGCCAACCAGGGTGTCCCGATGACGAAAACAGGAAGAAAGTGATGAAGGCCTTCTACAAAGGTCCCAACATTGTGGATGTGGTTTTCGTCCCCCTCGTAGAGGAGGAAGCCAACCTGTAATCAGTATAAGGGAATTTAAAAAAGTCCGTGAATCTGTGCGTTAATCTTGTCGATGATGGAGCTCAGGTCTTCGGGCTTGTCCCGGAAGTTGAAGTTGTCCACATCCACAATCAACATATTGCCAAGGCTGTAGGTTTCCACCCAGGCTTCATACCTTTCGTTGAGGTGTTTCAGGTAATCGAGCCTGATATTGTTTTCATATTTGCGGCCCCTGTTCTGGATCTGCTCCACCAGTGTGGGGATGGAGGCACGAAGATAGATCAGCAGGTCGGGTGGCTCTATGAGTGAGCTCATCAGGTTGAACAGGGCAAAATAGTTTTCGAAGTCCCGGGTACTCATCAACCCCATGCTGTGCAGGTTGGGTGCAAAAATATAGGCATCCTCGTATATGGTCCTGTCCTGGATGATCTTTTTACCCGACTGCCGGATCCTTACGATTTGACTGAACCTGCTGTTGAGGAAGTAGATCTGGAGGTTGAAGGACCACCGCTGCATGTCCTGGTAGAAATCATTAAGATAGGGATTGTCATCCACGTCTTCATACTGGGCTTCCCATCCATAATTCTTGGCAAGTAAACTGGTCAGTGTGGTTTTACCAGACCCGATGTTTCCTGCAACAGCAACATGCATATTGTATGATTTAATTGATCAATCAGACCCTAAGATAGTAACTTTTATCCGGTTAAAAGGGCCTGAAGTTCATCTAAATATTTCCGGTCATTTGCCAGCCTGGGGATTTTATTCTGGCCGCCCAGTTTACCCCGTTTCTGCATCCATGAATAAAATGTCCCGGCCTCCAGGGAAATGACGTGGGGTTCTTCCAGGGTGATGCTCTTATAGCGTTTGGCTTCGTAGTCGGAATTGAGCTCGCAAAGGGTTTTATCCAGGGTACGGGTGAATAATTCAAGGTTGTCGGGCGGAGAACCGAACTCAATCATCCATTGGTGGGCACCTTTGGTATCATCCCCCATAAACAGCGGTCCCGCCGTGTACTCTTCAATGGTTGCCCCGGTTAGACTGCAGGCTGCCATCAGGGCATTCTCGGCGTTCTCCTCGATCACCTCCTCTCCAAAGGCATTGATGAAATATTTGGTCCGGCCTGATATCTTGATCCTGTGTGGATTGAGGGATGTAAATATCACCGTATCCCCGATCATATAGCGCCACAGGCCACCATTGGTGGAGATGACCAATGCATAATTCACACCCGGTTCGACATCATGGACAGTGCAGACTGTAGCATTGGGATCATCCAACTGGTCCACCGGGATAAACTCGTAGAACACACCCAGGTCGAGCATGAGCAGCATATCGTCGCGGTCCAGCTCATCCTGGATCCCGAAGAAACCCTCAGATGCATTATAGGTTTCCAGATAGTTCATCCTGTCTGACGGGATCAGTTTTTTGTAAAGTTCCCGGTAGGGTGTGAAGCTGACGCCCCCATGGGTAAACAGCTCCAGGTTCGGCCAGACTTCAAGGATGTTGCTTCTACCGGTGAAATCCAGGATGGCCCGCAGCAGGATAAGGTTCCAGGATGGGACCCCTGCAATGCTGGTGACATTTTCGTTGATTGTATGCCTGGTGATCTTGTCCAGTTTTTCTTCGAAGTCAGGGATCAGTGCGATCTCCACAGCCGGGGTCCTGATGAACTGTGCCCAGGAAGGCAGGTTCTCAATGATCACTGCCGACAGGTCTCCATAAAAGGACTGGTTGCTGAATTCATTGACCTTGGCGCTTCCCCCGAGGGTCAGCCCTTTCCCTTTGAGGATCCCGTTGTCGGGACGCTCCTTGGTATAAAAGGCAATGATATCCTTTCCTCCCCGGAAGTGACAATCTTCCAGTGCTTCGTTGCTTACCGGGATAAATTTACTCTTGTCGCTTGTTGTCCCTGAAGACTTTGCAAACCATTTGATCTCTGAAGGCCAAAGCAGGTTTTGTTCCCCTTCCCTCAGGCGTTTAATATAGGGTTTCAGGTCGTCGTAAGTGCTTACGGGCACCCGGTGTTGATAGTCTTCAATGGAATGGATGGAATCGTATCCGTATTGTATCCCCCATGTTGTTCTGGCAGCTTGTTCTATAAGCTTCTGAAAAATCTCCTGCTGGACGCCAAATGGATACTTCTTGAAAAGATCAATCTGGTGAAGTCTCTTCACATTCACCCAGGAGATGATGGAGTTCAGGAGCGGCATTAATGTTTGGTTACAGGATCAGCATGGCATCCCCGTATGTCCCGAATTTATATTTCTCCTTGATGGCCACCTGATACGCATCCATCAGGTAATTGTAACCTGCAAAGGCAGAGACCATCATTAACAGGGTGGAATAGGGTAAATGAAAGTTGGAGATCATCCTGTTCGGAACACTGAATTCATAAGGAGGAAAGATAAATTTATTGGTCCAACCATCATAATCCTTAAGGAATCCGTCTGTTGACACGGAGCTCTCCAGGGTACGCATTACCGTAGTCCCGACGGCACATATATTTTGCCTCTTTTCCTTGGCTGCATTGACAAGTTGAACTGCCTCCTCAGTGATCTTGATCCTTTCCGAATCCATCTTATGCTTTGTGAGGTCTTCCACATCCACCGTCCGGAAATTTCCCAAACCCACATGAAGGGTGATATAGGCAAAATCAATTCCCTTGATCTCCAGCCGCTTCAGAAGTTCACGGCTGAAGTGCATCCCTGCTGTGGGAGCAGCTACCGCACCTTCGTGTTTTGCATAAACAGTCTGGTACCTTTCCCTGTCTTCCGGCTCGACTTTCCGCTCTATGAACTTGGGAAGAGGTGTTTCACCCAGTTCAAACAATGTTTTTTTAAAATCATCATAATCACCATCATACAAAAACCTGAGCGTTCTTCCGCGCGATGTGGTGTTATCAATAACCTCTGCTACCAGGACATCATCATCCCCGAAATAGAGCTTATTACCGATCCTGATTTTTCTGGCCGGGTCTACCAGCACATCCCAGAGCCGTTGTTCCCTGTTCAGCTCCCTGAGCAGGAAAACCTCGATTTCAGCCCCTGTCTTTTCCTTATTTCCATAAAGCCTTGCCGGGAACACCTTGGTATCATTGAAGACCATAACATCCTGGTCATCAAAATAGTTAATGATCTCTTTGAATGATTTGTGTTCGATTTTTTTGGTTTTGCGATTCAGGATCATCATCCTGGATTCATCGCGGTTCTTGGCAGGAAATTTGGCAACTAATTCAGGGGGTAAATTGAATTTGTATTGGGATAACTTCATTTTCGGAATTTGATTTTGGTCACTATGAATGAGAGCCTCGTTATACGTAAGAAACGCTAATTTGTTACAAAAGTTTAAGATTTTCTAAAAAGTTGTCCAGGGAAATGGCATCGGAGACATGATGCGGACCGATCCGGGTTCTTCTTAAACCGGTCAAATGCCCGCCGGAATTCAGTTTCTGGCCAAGGTCCCTGGCGATGGACCGGATATAGGTCCCTTTGCTGCATTCCACATGCAGGGTGAGATCCGGGAGGATCAAAGGATAGGATATCCAGTCTTATGAATGGTGACAGGCTGCTTTTTCAACACCACCTCTTTCCCTTTTCGGGCCATCTCATAGGCCCTTTTTCCATCCACGCTCTTTGCCGAGTAAAGGGGGGGCATCTGTTCCTGTTTTCCTGAAAGTTCCTGGAGGGCACTTTCCACCATTTCGCTGGTAATATGTTCCCAGGGATAGGTTTCATTCACCTCCGTTTCCAGGTCAAAGGAGGGTGTTGTGGCACCCAGTCTGATGCTGGCATCATACGCCTTGTCAAGATCCTGGTACTGCATAATCTGCTTGGTTGCTTTGCCGGTACAGATGATCACAAGCCCGGTGGCCAGCGGGTCAAGGGTACCTGCATGGCCTACCTTGATCTTCTTGATCCCGAGGGATTGCCTTAGCGATTTCCGGATTTTATTGACCGCATCAAATGAGGTCCAGGTCAACGGTTTATCGATGAAAAGGACAGTTCCCTCCAGGTATGTTTCTGCGTTGCTTGAAATCATCCGGTCAGGCAAAAACAATTGAAATGATTCCCACCACAGCACAATACAGTGCAAACCAGTAGAGATTTCCCTTTTTCACCAGCCGGATCATCCAGCTGCATGCCAGAATCCCTGAAACATATGCTGCAAGGAATCCGACCACAAGGGCCCCGGCTGATATGGCAGGCTGATCCGTGGAGGAGGAGAGTGAAAGCAGGTCCAGCAGTGCAGCCCCGATAATGGGCAACAGGACCATCAGGAATGAGAACCTGGCCACGTCACTCCGGCCGTTCTTCAGCAACAGTCCGGTCGATATGGTTGCGCCTGACCGGGAGATCCCGGGGATTACTGCAGCGGCCTGCGCAATTCCCATCAGGAATGCATCCAGGAAGGGGATCTTCTTTGTTCCCTCTTTGACCAGTTGGGTGGAGATCAGCAATGCGGCAGTAACCAGCAATGCCCCTCCCACCAGGACCAGGTTTCCTGAAAAAAGTGATTCAACCTGCTCCCAGAATAACAATCCCACCACAAGGACCGGGATCATGGAGAGCAGGATCCGGGTCACATATTGTGTCTCACTGTTCCATTTGAAAGCAAATAAGCCCCGTGAGAGATCCCTGATCTCACCAAAGAATACGGTGATGGTGCTCAGCACTGTGGCAAAATGCACCAGCACAGTGAAAGTAAGGTCCTCCTTCACTTCCACATTCAGTAATACTTTACCGATCTCCAGGTGTCCGCTGCTGCTTACCGGTAAAAATTCTGTAAGTCCCTGGACAATCCCAAGGACCAAAGCTTCTATCCAGGTCATAAATTACCGGGGAATTAGTCGTTGTCGCTGTTGGATTTGGGTTTCTTCATAATGGCCCAGATCTCGAAAATGAATCCGGCAAGGACCACCAGGGGAGCCAGTGTAATGCGCCGGAAACTGAAGATTTCTTCTTCATTGAAAACAGTCGGATCCTCTGACTTGCCTCCGACCATCAGGATGAAACCAAGCACGATGATGGCAAATCCGATCACCAGTAGCAAATAGTTCTCTTTTCCAAGTGCAAAATTCTCTTTGGCTGTGTTCTTCTTACTCATAACGGGCCATATTTCTTAGTAAAGCTTATCAGTCTTAATATTCAGGTACTTGTTAACGGCAAAGAATGTGGAGATCCAGTTGATCAGCATTCCGGTAAATATCACCCCAAGGGCCAGTATGGCCAGGATATCATAATCCTTCAGGGAGATTACCCCTTCAAATTCTTCCTGCAAAAGGTAAACAAGTCCAAACAGCAGGACAAGAGCTATCAGGCTGGCGGTGAACCCGCTGACGGCACCCTTGTAGAGGAATGGCCTCCGGATAAATCCCCGGGTAGCCCCAACCAGCTGCATGGTATTAATAATAAATCGTTTCGAATAGATTGACAGCCTGATTGTATTGTTGATCAATGTCACGGAAATCAGCGTCAGCAGGATGGAGAAACCAAGAATGATCAGTGAGATCTGGCGGATGTTCTCATTGATGGCATAGAGCAGGGATTTCTTGTAGTAAACCTCTTCAATGGAATCATACTGAAGCAGGTCCTGTTCAATGATCATCACCGAGTCGGGATTGGTCCAGGGCTGGTGGAGCCTGATCCGGATGGATGGAGGCAGGGGGTTGTAACCCAGGAACCGGATAAAATCTTCACCAAGCAGCTGCTCGGTTTCCAGGGCTGCCTCCTCTTTGGTGATGTATTCGGTAGAAAGGATGTATTCCCTGGCATCAAGGATCTTTTGCAACTGGTAGATGTCAGCTTCTTTGATGTTCTCTTTAAGGATCACATTGAAACCGATGCTCTCCATCACCTGTTTCCTGATGTTGCGGCCGTTGACCAGCAACAGTCCCACCAGGCCAAGCAATAGCAAAACCAGAGAAATACTGATAATAGAGGTAAGTGCCGAACTTCGGATCCTCCGGGTATATGTTCTGTTCTCCTTCTTTGACATAGCCTCGAAAATGGCTGTGGCAAAGATAGGAATTTAATCAAGAATTTTGGTCCAGCCGAAGGTGTCTTCCTGATCCCCGTTCTGTATGCCTGTCAGGGTTTCATATAGCTTTGTGATGACCGGCCCGGGTTTTTCCCTGTTACCGTAAGTGTATGTGATCCCGGTCTCCGGATCATGCACTTTGTGGATGGGGGTGATCACAGCAGCTGTACCGCATGCTCCTGCTTCTTCGAATTTGGCAAGTTCTTCCACAGGGACCGGCCGTTCTTCCACTTTCATCCCTGCACCCTGAGCCAGTTTTTGCAGGCTCTTATTGGTAATGGAAGGCAGGATGGAATGTGACTTGGGGGTGATGTAGGTGTTATCCCTGATCCCGAAGAAATTTGCCGGGCCACATTCGTCGATGTATTTTTTCTCTTTGGAATCCAGGTACATGGCTGTGGCATACCCTTTCTCGTGTGCTTCCGCAACGGAACTCATACTTGCGGCATAATTCCCTCCCACTTTAAGGTGACCCGTGCCCAGCGGAGCGGCCCGGTCGTGATCCCTGCAGATCAACATATCCACCGGCTTAAAACCCGCTTTAAAATAGGGTCCCACAGGCATGACAAAAACAAGGAAGGTATATTCATCGGCCGGCCTGACACCTACCTGGGGTCCGGTTCCGATGAGTAGTGGCCGGATATAGAGGGACGCTCCCGTGCCATAGGGGGGAATATATTTCTTATTCAGCATGATTACCTTTTCAACAGCTTCAGTAAAGAGCTGAACTGGTACTTCGGCCATCATCACCCCCCTGGCCGAAACCAACATCCTTTTTGCGTTCTCTTCAGGACGAAATAGCCTGATCCTGCCATCGGCTCCTGTGAAGGCTTTCAGTCCTTCAAACGATTCCTGGCCGTAGTGCAGGCAGGTGGCACCTATGTGTATGGGTAAGGTTTCATCGGAGGAGACCTCCAGGTCACCCCATTTTCCATCTCGAAATACGCTCCTGACATTAAAGTCTGTTGGGATGATATTAAAGCCAAGGTTTTTCCAGTCAAGATCCATAGCAAAGTTGATTTCAGGTAAATTCAGGGGTTAAAAGTAAACATTCAAACCCTGAGCACCAATTCAGAAATCATGTTTTAAAAGGATGTTTTAGATCCATCTTTCCTGTTCCAATGCAGTCATCTGTTCCTCACCGGCTACTTCCCTCAGGCGCCGGGCAGCGATGGTAAAAAAGTCAAAGCTGTACAGGAGTTCCAGCTGCTGTTTTTTAAACTGCTGCCCGTTGATCCGGGCTCCGGCTTCTTTCAGCTCCAGGAACATCAGTTTGATCTGGGTGGAATAATCGGGCCGGCCCAGATATTCCATTTTGGCATCGATGAGTATCTTTTCTAGCTGGTTATTGGGCTGGAAAGGCTGTTTTGTGGCCAGGATCAGGTTACAGATCTGGTCGATTTGTGTCTCCGAATAACCGAAACCGGGAAGGAGTTCCCGCACGATTACCGAGGATCTGTTCTCAAAATTGCTGAATGCCTGTGTAAGTCCTGTAAAAAGCATCAGGGCTGCCGTCCTGACCAGCAGCCGGTCTTCCTGTTCGACCTCTTCAGCCCGGCACAACAGGAAGGATTGGTTAAAGACTTTCCTTGCATATTCGGGGCGGTGAAAATGGAAGGTTGCTGGCAGTTCGCTGAGGAGTGTATCAAATACCCTGTCCTCCAGGTCGCCCAGCCTGAGTAACTGCAACTTGGTAAAAAATCTCTTATTGGGGATCCCTTTCAGATCCACAGCCAGTTCAGGACGAAGCCCGTTCACAAAGTACATATCGATATTTCCTTTGTACTTTACCGGGAGCTTGCCCCTGTATTCACACATGAAATACTCTTTTACCATCCCATAAGTGATCCCGGAAATATTCACCTTGCCTGGTATCCCTGATGATTCCATGCGGGAAGCAGTATTCACAGTATCCCCCCAGATATCGTAGGAGACTTTTTTATGGCCAACAACCCCTGCAATCACCGGACCTGTATGGATCCCGATGCGGAGATCCCAGATTTCAGCCTTGGAGGACTTTAACTGCTGCATATAGGTCTGCATCTCAAGGGCAGCAAGGACGACTTCAACCGGGTTGGTGCTGTTTTTTTCAGGGATCCCGCCGGCGGCCATATAGGCATCTCCTATGGTTTTGATCTTTTCAATATTGTATTTCTCCACCACTGAATCAAAATGGAAAAAGAACTTATCAAGTTCATCGATCAGGGCTTCAGGATTCATCTCCTCGGCAATTTTGGTGAATCCCTGGATATCGGAGAAGAGCACGGTCGCCCTTTCATATTTGTCCCATCTTGCCTTGCCGGTTGACTTGATCAGGGCGGCTGTTTTTTCCGGCAGTATATCTGCCACCAGCCTGTCAGATTTCTCCTTTTCCACAACCAGGTCATCAAGTTTGGACTGCATGCGTTGTGAAATCCGGGATTCGGCCCGCTGGTAACTGAGAAGGCGCATTTTCTGGATCAGGAAGAGGATAATGAGCAGGACCAGTGTGTAAAAGGTATAGGCATACCATTTCTTGTAAAACGGTGCGTTCACAATAAACTGGAACTCAGCCCTGGCGGAATTCTGGCCATACAGGTCCTTGGCCTGGGCAACAAGGATATAGTCACCTGGTCTTAACCTGTCAATATACAGGTCCCGGATGTTGCTCCATTCAGACCAGTTTTCCTGCACGGGGATCAGTTTATGCCTGAAAAGGGGATCAGGAGCACTCTGGAATTCCAACCCGCCCAGGTGAAATCCTGCGGGCCTTCTCCAGGAAGATTCCTGAATGGCTTCGATCCGGATGGGAACAGTATGGTTGGAGGGATTTAGGACCTTCGGCTCGAACTTGGCCACCTTATCCTTTCCGGTCAGGTACAGCACGCTGTCCCTCATATTCATGTCAATGATGTCCCCCAGGTGCTGAAGAATTGGATATGGGCCGGTTTCAATTCCGGTGCGTGAGTGTGACAGGATCATGGCTTCGTGGTCCTCGTCAAGGGGCATGAATGTCTCTTCACTCTCTTCAAATCGGTATACCTGGAGGTTTGTTACAAGGTACAGCTCACCATCCAGGGGTGTAAGGTTGAAAAGAAGGTCCTCTCGCTGAAGGGGTAGCGGAGTTACGTGGTCAAGGTCATCTGACAATCTGAAGGCGCTGTTGTGACAAATGAAGAACAGACTGCCTTTGTAACGGACGAGAGAATGGGAATATGAAAGCTGGGGATCAACAAGGTTACGGGTCCAGCCGTTGTTCCCTTTTTCAAAATAGATCATGCCCTCTTGGTTGGCGGCCACGAGCTGGTTGTGGGTCATGGCATACAATCCTGTGAAATTTCCGGCGGAAATAATCTCCATTCCTCCCTCCTCTATGGAAATCAGATGGTCTGTGCCGGCTGCAAATATTTTTTTGCCTTCCACATCAAGCAGGTGGAATGAACCTGTGAAATCGGGGGTCAGGTTTTTCATCTTCCATTGCCCGATCAGATCATTCTCAGGTCCCATGATAAAAATTCCATGGCTGGTTCCCAGCACCAGCTGGTCTTCAGTGAGGGTGGAAACATATATCCTGCCAACGGTAAGGGGATCCATCTCCAGGATATGCAGTGATGATGGATGGTTGATCTTGTGCAGGGTATGTGGGCCGAGGATCCATAATTCATCCCCTTTGAAAATATGGGTCTGCCTGACATCATGATCCGGGAGGCCTGTTCTTCTTCCGAGAACACTGACCTGATTTCCCTGGCAGTCCATGATCAATATCCCTTTATAGGGTGATACAACCAGGATCTCCCTGTCATTGATGATGCCTGCAAAGGAATATCCTTCAGGATCATTGGCCAGGCTCAGCAACAGGCCGGGGAGGTCTCCGGCCGGGGTCCCGGCCTCCATTTTTGCGAAACCACCACCATTCCAAACCAGGATATCCCGGGAATTAAGCATCAGCAGAAGCTCCTGATCCGCTTCAAAAAGCATGGTTTTTTCCGCAGGGAACGGGTATGTTTTCATGCGTCCATCACTGAAATGGTAAATGCCCGCCTCTGCATTCATAAAAACGCCTTCTTCAGTATGGATCAGCTGTGACGGAATAAATTTTCGGAACTCTACCGGGATCCTTTCATTCAGAGACCTGGCCCGGTATTTACCATACTCATCATTTGTTATCAGGCCAAAATCATTCTGGCAGGCAAAGAAAACAGAATCCAGACCGTTACCGGAAACGAATACAGGTCCGTCCATGTGCAGGTGTACCGATTTGTTCCCGCTGATGATAGTGACCCCGTTGTCTTTTCCTAAAAACAGGTGTCCGAACTGATCCAGGAAGAAAGATTCATTGGGAATATCAGCATAAAGATCGGGGAGTTTTATCTCCTGAATCCAGGGAATGGGATAGAAACTGATGTCCTGTGCCATTCCGCAATTGAAGCCGGGTTCACAAGTTATCAGAAGAAAAAAAATCAAGTGAATCCTATATGACTTGAAAAATAAATTCATAACTTGTGAAAATGACCTAAAGTCACAGAACTTAGGTATTATCAAAAATATAAAAAATATTCACCCGTCATTGATAACCAAACGATAGGATATTTATGGAAAAGTTAGAAAGGCCAATTATCGTACCGTGGGATTTCTCGCAGGTAGCTGAGAACGCTTTTCAGCATGCTGTAAATATATCCAAAGCCCTGAACAGGGATATTCTCATTCTTCATATTGTTCCGGACCTCAAAGAGGCTGGTTCAAAGGAAAGTGAGATGGAAGCTGCGGCTGACAAGCTTGGAAAGGAATATGGCAAAAAGCCCCATACTGAAGTGGTTGATGGCAGTATCTTTCATGCAATCGGGGAGACTGCCAAAGAACTTAAAGCAGAAATGATCATTATGGGAACCCATGGCATGAAGGGTGCCCAGAAGCTTTTTGGGAGCAAGGCACTGAAAGTTGTGGTTTCATCCCGTATACCATTCTTCATTGTCCAGGATAAGCCCGCCAAGGATAAAATTGACACCATACTCCTGCCCATTGATTTTAAGAGAGAGAACAAAGAGAAAGCCAACTGGATCTATTACCTGGCCAGGAATTTTGGTGCCAAGTTTATTATCCTGAAGTCCAAGGCCAAGGACAAAGGCTTCAGGAGAAAGATAGTTTCAAACATCAAGTATATAGAGTCCTTCCTTAAAGGGCATGATGTGGAGTATGAAATTGTGACCACTGATGGCAAGGAAAGCTTTAAAAAGGAGATCGTCACCTTTGCTAAAAGCCATCATGCAGACATGATCCTGGTGATGGCCACCAGGGATATCAGGTGGGTAGACTACCTGCTGGGAGCACCGGAACAGTATCTGATTTCCAACCCGGAAGGCTTGCCGGTCATGTGCATGAATCCGAAACCTGCCAAAATTGCCGGAGGTTTCAGGGCTACGGGAAGCCGTTAATCAAACCTTTTTTCATAATTTCAGGGCCATCTAACAAATGGCCCTTTTTTTTGATGGAAATTGTATTTGCCACGAATAACCTTCATAAACTTGAAGAGATCAGTGCATTAGTGGGTGAGAAATTCACGATCCTTGGATTAAGGAACCTGGACATCGCAGAAGAGATTCCAGAGGATCATGATACACTTGAAGAAAATGCTTCTCAAAAAGCCTGGTATATCTACAGAAAAGCAGGGAAGAATTGTTTTGCAGATGACACGGGACTGGAAGTGGATCATCTGGGCGGGGCCCCGGGGGTATATTCAGCAAGGTACGCCAGGATCGGATCACCGGCTTTTCCTGAAATGGAACCTTCAGCCGGGAATATCCGGAAACTGCTTCTGAATCTGGAGGGGATTGTCAACAGGAAGGCCAGGTTTAGGACGATTATTGTTATGGTAGTAAACGGGATAGAACATCGTTTTGAAGGAATAGTTGAAGGTGAAATTACCACAGAGCCATCGGGTTCAGAAGGTTTCGGATATGATCCTGTATTCAGGCCACTGGGGTATGAACAGACCTTTGCAGAGATGGACCTTGGCGAGAAGAACCGCATCAGTCACAGGGCGAGGGCGGTTGAACAGCTTACACAATTTCTGACGCAGATGTAATATGTCCCTTGATATTGCGTATTTAAAGAAACCGATGAACTCATGCAAAGCCGGTCCTTCCTTTTTTTGATCTGCCTGGCCTGTTTACCCTTTACCAGTGCAGGCGGTCAGACCAAGCTTGGACAGTGGAGAACCCATCTCCCTTACAAGTACTGCAACCTGGCAGAAGTGACAAATGACCGTGTCTTCTGTTCAGCCACGGGTGGACTCTTTACATACAATCTTACTGATAACTCGCTGGAAAAGCTTTCGAAAATTGACGGTTTATCAGATAACGGGGTATCGGCCATGCGGTGGAGTGACGGATTGAAGACCATGATCCTGGCCTACCAGAATTCCAACATTGACATTATCAGGGAAGGGACCATCCTGAATATCCCTGACATCATGAAAAAGCAGATTACGGGTGACAAATCCATATACGATATCTTTTTCCTGGATCAGAATGCGTACCTCTCCACCGGTTTCGGGATTGTGGTCCTGAACCTGGAAAAGGATGAGATCAAGGACACCTACTACATCGGTGAAAACGGGGAAGCACTCAAAGTGAACCAGGTGACCTCGGATGGTACATACCTGTATGCTGCAACTGACAAAGGAATACGCAGGGGGCTTATATCAGATCCTCTCCTGGTGGACTTCAAAGCCTGGGAGATTCTTTCCGGGCTGCCTGATAACATGGGTGCATTCAATACCATAGCCTTCTTTAACCATGCTTTGTTCACCTCATACCGGGATCCGGCAGGCTTGCAGGACAGGGTATACTATGAAACCGGTACCGGATGGAAGGATTTTACCGGCTTCAGCGGGGCCAGGTGCAGGGAGATCCTGAACCAGGGTGAATACCTGACCATTGTGGATAACGCACATGTCAACCTGATCAGCAGTGATTTCCTGGTGATCGGACAGTTGGACACAGGCAGGCCCATGTCTGCTTCACTGGATATGGACGGAAACATCTGGGCCGCAGATTACGGCGGCGGCCTGGTCACCAACCAGGGAGGGGAAATATGGTCTGTGATGCCCAACGGCCCTAACTCCACCAGTGTTTTCCGGATGGCTTCCGCAGCCAACATCCTTTATGCGGTCCGTGGAGGGGTGACCGGTTCCTGGAACAACCAGTTCAATGTAGCCACCCTTGAAATATTCCGGGAAGATAATTGGGACTTCCTGGAAAACTGGAACAGCCGCGACCTGGTGACCCTGGCGGTGGATCCTGACGATCCTGAACATCTTTTTGCAGGATCATGGGGATACGGCCTGCATGAATACAGGAGTGGGGAAGAGGTGGAAAGGTATTCGGTCTCCAACAGTTCTTTGCAGTCCATCATCGCTGGAGGGGATTTTATGAGGATCGGGGGAGTGGCATATGATCCCCTCGGGAATATCTGGATGACCAATTCGAATGTGGAAGAACCTATTTCAGTGCTCCGGAGGATGGTACCTGGAAGAGTTTCCGGGCATCCAACCTGATCTCTGATTATCCTGCCCTTGGAGATATCCTTGTGACTCATTCCGGTCATAAGTGGGTGATCATTCCCAGGGGGAATGGGTTGTTTGCCATGGATGATAACGGGACCATTGATGATCCTGCTGATGATACCTATAAACGGGTCAGTGTGGTGGATAAATTTGGAAAGGTCATCACCAATGATGTCCGTTCCTTTGCTGAGGATTCCAACGGAAACCTTTGGCTAGGGACCAGCCAGGGGATCCTGGTGTTCTACAGTCCCTACAGTTTATTTACAGACGGTTCTGTCATTGCCCAGGAGATCCTTGCTCCCCGAATGATGGCACCAACAAGGCGGATGTACTACTCGGAGAGCAGGTGGTCACCTGTATCGAAGTGGATGGTGCCAACCGGAAATGGCTTGGAACAGCAGGGGGAGGGGCCTACCTGGTTTCAGATGACGGCCGGGAACAGGTCCATCATTTCAATGAGATCAACAGCCCGCTTCTTTCCGACAACATCATAGACATCACGGTGGATGGTGAATCCGGGGAGGTGTTTTTTGCAACTGACAAAGGGATCATTTCATATAAAGGTGAGGCCCTGGCAGGGAGCTCCCTGTATGACAATGTGGTGGTATTTCCCAATCCTGTCAGGGAAACCTATCATGGACCCGTGGCTATCA
>CAWCAK010000011.1:0-265897 GCA_963793455.1 uncultured Bacteroidota bacterium | reverse complement strand
AATCATTTTAGGGCCAATCTGGATATCGGATGATATCCGGATTTTCGTGATTTTATTGTATTCTTCCCGATTCTCCTCCAGGAACCGCTTGGATGCGCCTTCAATAATGTCCCCCTAAAGTGTCCCCCATTTCGAATGCCCCTCAACAAAAAAGCCTGTAAGATAAATACTTACAGGCTCTTGAAGCGGTCTGGACGGGGCTTAATACATGTATTCTTCTACCATTTTACAAGGGTTACAGCAGGATATAGTGTCTAAATTGATGTCTAATTTTAGTGTCTAATTCTCCAGCATAAAGACCTTTTCAATCTGATATAATAAATCCTCTGCCGAGACAGAAATAATACCCATTATCTTCAAAATAGACTTAATATCTGGAGTGGCTTCACGCATTAGTTTCACAAATCTTCTCAAGTCCTCTTTGATCACTTCAGTCAACTCTATCCTTTCCTCCATTTTCAAAGTTGCTGCCAACCTGAATACATCATTTTTGTGTTTTTTTACATCCTTGGCATCTACCTTCCCTCCTGCTTCCTTCTTCTCAGATAAATCCAAAAAAGCCTTCGCCTTCAAGCAAATAAGTGCCAAATCATCTGCTCGATGGAATGCAGTTCCTTTCGTTGAGTTTGTAATCGTGAACTGGTAATACTCATCATCCATAAGGATTGCTGAAAGGCTGGAGAGTTCCTCATCAGCAGGTATGGGCGTTAGTTCCATTCCTTCAATTTCAAAGAATATATCAGGTTTCCTTGAAAACAACTCAATCTGCATTGGAAATTTCTCATTCTGTGGATTAATAAAGCGATAGTATTAAATACTCCCCTCCTTCAGACAACGATTCTTTAAAGTTAAGTTTGTTTTCTTTTCCGGCCAGCTGGCCGGAAAAGAAATATCAAGCTGCTTGAGCATATACATTTTCTGGTCTCTGATATCCCAAGGACTGATGTGGTCTGCGGACATTGTAAAATTCCATATACCACTTCACCTTTGCATATAATTCCAATCCATCCTCTGATGGTTCAATATAGATTTTTTCATACTTGAGATTTCGCCAAAATCGCTCGATGAAAATGTTATCGATACATCTTCCTTTACCATCCATGCTCAGCTTTGATTCAATATCATCGAATAGGGAGGTGAAGATATGGCTGGTGAACTGGCTCCCTTGGTCTGTATTGACAATTTCAGGCTCTCCATGCACCGCTATAGCTGCCTGTAAGCAGGCTTTGCACCATTCGGAGGTCATTGTATTAGACAAGGACCAACCGACAATATATCGGCTGTATAAATCAATGATTGCCACCAGGTACATCCAGCCGCCTCCTGCCAGGGGTAAATAGGTAATATCCATAGCCCACGCTTGATTTGGATGAGTTATCTCCAGGTTGCGAAGTAAGTATGGATATACAGTGTGCCCTTTGCCTTTATGGGGCCTGCTGGTGTTGGGTCTGGGACCAATGGCATGCAAGTCCATTAGCCGGTACAACCGGCGGATCCGTTTCGGATTAACCACATGTCCCAGCTCTCGCAAATAGTTTGTCATTCGTAAAATTCCGAAAAATGGGGTTTCCAAATATTGTTTGTCGATTAGTTTCATCAGTTCATGATTATATGAACTGTCTTCCTGGGGAACATAGTAGAAACTACTACGGCAGACTTCCAAAAGCTCGCACTGTCGCTTGATGCTCAAATCGTGTTCTTTATCCACTTTCTGAAGTCTGTCCTCTTTTGCTATTTCCCCAACACTTTTTTTAAGAAATCAACCTCCATCTGAAGCTGGCCGACCTTCTTGAATAGCTCAGCTTTCTCCTTTTCATCGTCATTCTTGGTTATACCTTTTTCAAAAACGTTGCTGGCTTTTGATAAAAATTGTGTCTTCCAGGTTGAAATCTGGTTCGGGTGAATTTCATACTTCTTCCCAATTTCCTGGATCGTTTCTCTCTCTTGAAGGGCTTCAAGGACTACTTTTGTCTTAAAGCCTGGTGTGTGATTTTTTCTCGGTTTCATAACAACAAGTTTAATGATTTATCAAATTATACCTGTTGTCTAAATTTTAAGGTTTATTATTCCTTTTTAATCTCCCCGACCTGTTTCAATTTATATTCACCCATCTCAATAAACTCCCAAAATCTAGCTATATAATCATTATTTACAGCTTCTATAACTAATACCAGGTCAATATCTTTGGTAGTTAACCCGGAAATCAAGTCCTTCTGCCAGAAAAATGATCCTCGCAGGCAACACCGCCAATAACAATATAGCTTTCATAAAAATCCTTGAAATGCTCAGAGAAAATATCAATCCCTACCATAATCCATCTATCATTTGTTCGAGAGATTGTTGGACACGTTCATCATCGTTATCAGATAACGAAAGATACAAAGATAATGGATCCACCATTTCAGACTGGCCTAAGAGTTGAGGATCATACTTCCAATATTCAATACAATAATTGCCATATTCCTGACTATTGCCTGATATTCCTGTTTTGAGATTTAACTGTTTGGATTTTTTCACACTAATTGCGTAGGACTTATCTCTATCTTCCGAAATAGTCGAATATCCTGCTAAAGCAGATATTCCAGAAAGGAGTAATTGTGGATTCTCTGGCTTATCATCGATCCATGATTTCTTTTGTATAGGCGATTTCATATAATCCCTTGCCTGATACCACAGTTTCTCTTTGGTCAGATCAAAAATGATACGTTTGTCCCTGGCACGTGTCAACCTACAAAGCTCAAACTTCTCTAACTCCTTTACCGACCACGTTACGGTCATTGAGGAGTATACCAATAGCTTAGCAATTGCGGTTCAGAATACGTTCCTTCCAATGACCCGACTATCAAATGGTAAATAAATACACATTGACTAGAAGGAGAAAGAAAACTTCTCAGCTGCTTATCAGCCTTATTATCTTCCAAATCCAAAAAAATATAGGGAATGTACACCTGTCTGTTTTCGATGATAAATGCAGTTCTGTTCTGAATCATTCTTTTCCTGGCATAGGTGTTGATCCTATCAAATACAAATACTCCAGGCAACTGAATAATCTTTTCTATTTGCTCCGTCTGCCGTTTCAATTGACTAGGGGAAGGATAATCAGAGATTGTTGGTTTAACAAACACCAGCTCCTGTCCTTGCAGCAGGACGAAAAACAATATCATATCCCTTCTACCGGTGAAAGGGAAGATTGTTTAATAATGTCACGTTATTCTTTTGTATCGATACTTTAATACCAAAAGTATCCATCAAATATTCTATTATCTGATTCATAATCTATTAATTAACAATAATAATTCAAATATATCATATAATATGTTATTTTGCAATTATTCTATTTGCTTGTTAATTGCAATATAGGATGTTGGATGATTGAACACCGGAACATGGTGTTGAGAAAATGATCACGATAGTGTCTAAATGAAGATAGTATGACAACTTCTGCGGTCCGACAATAGTGCTAAAACAACGAAACCCCTTGAAATATCAAGGGGTTTCGTTCAATTTAAGTGCGGTCTGGACGGGACTCGAACCCGCGACCCTCGGCGTGACAGGCCGATATTCTAACCAACTGAACTACCAGACCTAAACTATTGGTGGCTATGGATAATCTTCTTTAGAACGTGCATTATCGAAATGCGTGGCAAAAATAGATTATTTTTTTAATTCGGCAAAGGAAACAAACCAATATTTTAATCCAACAGATCAAGCATTTCACAACCCGCCAGCAAGAAGGCCCCGGTGGCGTATACCTGCCACTGGTCATCAAAAAACGGGTAGGGTGAACCGGCCACCTGCTGGACGTATCCGAGCCTCCCCCATTCGTTCACATTCCCGCACAACGCTTTCCATGCTTTTTCCACTACCGGGCGGTGGGATGTATCCAGCAATCCGTTATTGATCCCCCATGCCAGGGCGAAGGTGAAAAAGGCACTGCCGCTGGTCTCCCCCATGTCCAGGTATTCCGGATCAATGAGGCTCACGCGCCACAGGCCGTCCTTTTCCTGCAGGTCCAGGAGTTTGTGTGCCATCTCCAGGTATTGCTGTTCAAATTTCTTCCTGTTCTTATAGTCTTCAGGCATGTCCTCCAGGAGCCTGGCCAGCCCTGCAATAACCCATCCGTTGCCCCTGCTCCAGAAGATCTTGGTACCGTTCTCCGAACGTTGTTCAAAGAACCTGTCATCCCTGAAATAGAGGGAGTCCTCCTTTGAATAGAGGTAACCGGAGGTTTTCCACCACTGGGTATCCGCATACTCCAGGTATTTAGGATTTCCGGTGACCTTTGACATGGAGACAAAGGAGGGCGGGGCCATGTAGAGGGCATCGCACCAGGTCCACCACTCATGTTTGGAAGGATATCCCGTCGAACCTGACATCGGTGAGCTCCTTGTAATTCCTGGCCAGGTGGATGTCCATGGCCCAGCGGGCCTTGTCAATGTACCTGGGCTCTCCACGCTCTTCATAGAGGTCGGCCCAAACATCGGCAATGGTGAGCCGGTCCGCATGGAAGATATCGCTCAGCAATTCCCAGTTCACCTGGTCACCCACATTGATCATTTCATCAGCATAGCGTTGTTCTCCGGTTTCCTGGTAGAAGCGCATCAGCCCTGTAGCAAAAGCCCCGTACAACCAGTCCAGCTGGTGTCTACGGAAGGTTCGCCCGGGAAGCGGGTTGGCCAGTTGCCAGTCGGCCACCTGCCGCATCAGGTTCAGGATCCCCCTGGAGGTGAGCAGGTGGGAATCGCCGGAATGGGGCTTCCCGGAAAGTGCCGGGGAAACAAGCCCCATCTTGATGGATGCATGGAACCTGTCATTGAATGGGCGGTCATATACCCCTTTCAGCATCCCCGGGTATTGGTAATGCATGTACCGGGTGTTCTGCATCCAGAGAAGCTGCAGGGGATTTTCCTGGTCTGCCCCCCTGACTGCAAAGGGACGTACATTGTCTTTGGTGGATCCGCTGGTGATGGCTTCCACTTTCCAGGACTTCCCGCCGTTGCCGGTCTGCCAGCGCTCGATCTCGAATACCGAATCACGGTTCACCGACAGGTAGACCACCGAGGGATCCTCCTGGTCGAGTACGATGCCTCCGGAATAGTTGGGTTCACGCTCCTGCTCGCCTTCCATGGTCTCCGGGAACCACGATCCTGAATTCACCAGGGTGTGGTTGATCCATTGCTCCCCGTCCCAGCGGGCATACCCGTAGTGGTGGTTCGTATCATTCGGGAAGCGGGCATAGACAAGCACAGGATTCCCCTGGGCGTCTTCGGCAATATCCCAGATCCAAGCCTTCTCCCCGGTCACCTGACCATCATAGACCACATCCATATCCCTGGGCTGGTGAGGATCGGTCCCCACCTTCCGGATCATCTCCCCATTGGCCCTGTAGAAGGCTCCTCCCTTGATGTACATATAGTAAATGCTGTTCTCGCTTTCGTTCCGCGGATGCCCGTCCGTCAGGGCAATATGGATCTTGTCCTTGCCATTGGAGGAGATCTTCACGTAAGGCCTCCGGAAGGAATAGGTGCGTTCGGGCAGGCAGAAGATTTTTCCTTCACTCCAGGTAGCACCGTTGTTGTCGGAAGTGGCATAGGTGGGTTTTCCGTCAATCCCGCGCCAGAACAGGTAGATGCGGTTGATCTCATCCCTCAGCAGTACCGGGTTCGAATAGGTATAGGTTTCCCTGCCATACTCCAGCTGGGTGGGATCGTTCAGCTTCAGCAGTTTCCCGTCATGCCACTGGGATACATCCTCGGGGATCCTTGAGCGGATGAAATAGAGCCCCTCCGGACCTCCGTGGGTATTAAAGAAAACCAGCAGGTAACCCTTCTCATCGATCAGGATGGAAGGATTGTCATGGTCGTCGATCTCCAGGTCATTGAATATGGTCCGGGAAACAATTTGCCTGGTATCATGGTCATAGTAGCCCACATGCACATCCCCGAAATTATCGATCCACCCGGCATAGGTCCTGCGGTACTTGCCCTTATAATAGACGGCCCTGGGATCGGAAAACCAGCACCAGGCCCCGTTGAAAGTCATGGACTGGTATGATTCCGAGTTCAGCCCTTTATCCTTCGTGATCCTGGTCTTTGCAAAATCCTGACCGGAAAGGGAGAAGAAGACAGGGGAAAGTAAAATACAAACAAACAACGCTTTCACGAATAACCTCATGATCCAATGAATTAAAGGGTGTTAACAGCGGCTGCAGGTCAGGGGATTCAGCCCATGACCACCTCAATCTCTGTGGTTGAAGATAGCAAATCGGTGGGAATAAAGGAGCCCTGCAGCTCATTTCCGTTGACTTTGAGACTGCAGACACCCTTCTGTACACCATCCGGATTGCTTACCCTGATGTTCAGGGCATTCCCCCGGAACATCCTGCTGGCTTCATATCCGCTCCATTCCGACGGGATGCATGGATCAATGGCTATCCCGTTGTAACCGGGTCTGATCCCCAGGATATACTGGCTGATGGCATAATAGGTCCAGGTGGCCGAACCACTGAGCCAGGGGATCCTGGAAGCCCCATGCCTGGGACTGTTGTCTGCATGGGTGCTCTGACAGACCACGTAGGGCTCGATCTCCCGGATCTCCGCCCTGGTATTGTAAGCAGCAGGAAGGTAAGCCCTCAGGTATTGGTAGGCCCTGTCACCGTGACCCAGTATGGCCTCTGCCATGACGGCCCATCCCTGGGTATGGATGAAGATCCCCCCGTTCTCCTTCAGACCGGGATTCATTAACATGGCCCGGACGATGTTGTAATCTGAAGATGTATATGGCGGTGAACACACCTTGATCCCGAAACCGGTGGCCAGCTTCCGGTTCACCTGCTCCATGGCCGATGTTGCCTGCTCCGGCCTGGCAGCACCGCTGATTACCGACCAGGCCTGGGGATTCAGGAAGATCTTCCCTTCAGGACTCTCGGAAGATCCGAACTTCATGCCGTCCACCCGGTATCCCCGCATGAACCACTCACCGTCCCAGGCATGCTCCTGGAGGCTGGCATCCAGCTTCTCCAGCTCCAGCCTGCCCCAGTTCTCTTCGGTTGTCTCACCCAGCATCCCGGAGATCTCCGTGTACTCCTTCAGGGCCAGGCGCAGTTGCATGGCCACGAAGACCGATTCACCGTCATCCCCGAACTTCAGGCAGTCGTTCCAGTCGGCCTTCAGCCCGAATGGCAACCCGTGCTTCCCCGACCGTTCCAGTGAGAATTCAATGGCCCTTCTCAGGTGCTGGAGTACTGTCCCTGTTCCCCTGTCCGAGTATGGGATCACTTTGTTGTAAAATGCGGTATTCCCTGTTTCCTTCACATAGGCAGGAACCGCATTAAATAACCAGAGGCAGTCGTCACTGCGGTATTCCGACGGATCCGGAGCCTTCTCTGCACCGGGATTGTGTGAAACCGGGTAGACCACCGGCATGGCACCCCCGGTGGACACCTGCCCGCTGATCATCAGTTCAAGCCTCTCCCTGGCCTGTTCCGGGATCACCTGGATAATGCCCACGATATCCTGGACCGTATCCCGGTACCCCAGTCCGTCGCGGTCAATCCCTGAGTAGATCAGGCTGGCTGCCCTGGACCAGTTGAAGGTGATCAGTGCATTGTATACCCCCCAGGCATTGATGGTGCTGTTCAGTTCCGCATCGGGAGTTTCTGCTGTAAAACCGGCCATGGTGGAATGCCAGAACTTCTTCAGCGCTTCCAGCGCTTCATCCACACGGGCCTTTTGGGAGAACTCCTCCACAGCCCTCTTTCCTTCCACCCCGGATTTGCCAATTCCCACGATGACCAGGAACTCCCTGGTCTCCCCTGCTTCCAGGGTTAACTCCCCACAAAGGGACCCGCATGGATTGTCTCCATACCCGGGACTGTTGGAGGGTGCTCCCTGTTCCACCACCAGTGGATTGGCGTAGGTCCGGTAGGGCCCCAGGAAGGCCTCCCGGTCGGTATCATGTCCCACAATTTCCAGTCCCGTCATGGCCTGAAAGGTATGCCTGCCCTGGTCTTTCTCCTTGAAATTGTCGGGCATATGGGGAATATGCACATTGGTGCCGTGGTCAATGATGCCGTCCTCCACCTCCATTTTGGAGGTATACTGCACGTACTGGATGTTCAGCAGGTCATCGATGGCATTCCAGCTGCCTGCATACTCCACGTAACTGAATGCCCTCAGGTTCCGCTTCCCGGATCCCTGGTTGGTCACCCTGACCTTCCACAACTCAAGGCTGCGGTCCAGCGGTACAAAATAGGTGGTTTCGGATTCAATACCATCGTACCTGGAGGTGATCACCGTGTAAGCAGTTCCGTGCCTGCAAACGGACTCATAACGCTCCAGGGGGGTACCTACCGGCTGCCATGCGTTGGACCAGTACTGCTTCGAATCCCTGTCGTGGAAATAGATGGCCCTGCCCGGCTGGTCGGCCGGAATGCTATTGAAACGCATGCGCATGAAGCGGCCCATTCCGCCCGATTTATAGAAACTGTAACCTCCGGCATGGTTGGTGATGATGGCCCCGTAGGTAGTATTCCCCAAATAGTTGCTCCACGGTTTGGGGGTGTCGGGGCGGGTGATGATGTATTCCTTGTTGGTATCATCGAAAAAACCGTACTGCATGGGAAGTAAGTTTGTAAAGTTTGTAAAGTTATAAAGTTTATAAAGTTCTTAAAGTTAGACTAACTGGAGATCCTTCAGAATTGTATCTCAAGGCGATCCCCGGCCGCAATGATCAACTTTTCAGGCAAAGATAGGGAAAGGATCCCATCCTTTGATCTCACTTTTGCCTTGACTGACTTTCCATTCAGTTCAATGACCGGTTTTGAAGCAGTAAATCCGGGATCGGTCATCTGCAGGGAGGAGATGCCCATGGTCCCCGTGCGGACCCGGATACCGATCCCCTGGTTACTCCGGATATAGTGGGCGGTTCCGTTTCCATGGGCAAAGAAGAGGGTATACTCCTCCCTGTCCAGTTTGGGACTGAAGGTATAGTCGCCATCGGCGATGCCCAGCCCCAGGTAGCCGTGCAGGATGGACCAGGCCGACATGGGCCGGTAGTAGTGTCCCCCGAACTCCTGGTGGTCCCAGTAGAGACCGGCTTCCCGGTAGCGGTTATCCACTGCCCTGATCACCTGCTCGCCCTCCTCCACCATGCCTTCGTACAGCAACAGTGAAGCGAAACCCAGTTCCACCCCCGTCCAGCAGGTATTGGCCTGGTCCACCCAGAGGTTCGACTCGTGGATGGGGAACAGGTCAGGTGTGGCCGGCCAGGTGCAGTTCCTCAAACCGAAATCCTCCCTGAAGGAGTACGCCATCACCGATGCCAGGGCCGATTTCACCCTTACAGGATCCACCAGGTGGCCCAGCCCGCTCTGGTGAGCCACCCACTGTCCCACCAGCTGATCGGTGAGCACCCCGTCATCGGCTCCCTTTTCACCGTTGTAGTCGTTGGAGAGCATGTAATAACTGCCATTCCACAGTTGCTCATCCATCAGCCGGGTCCCCTTTCCCAGGATCTCACCGGCCAGCTTACCGGTCTTTTTATCCCCCGTTACCAGGGCTGCCTTTTTCACAGAGGCCATGGCTGCCAGCCACTGGGACTGGATGTAGGAGGCCAGTCCGTACATGGGGAAATTATCGTAGCTGCACATGATCCCTTCCATATCGGGCATCATGTCATGATCCTTATCCCGACTGGTAAGGATGTAGTCAATGCCCCGGGTCACCGAAGGCCACATGGCATCCAGGTATTCCCGGTCTCCGGTCCAGAAATAGTCCCTCAGCACCATCTGGATGTAGTTGGGCACCAGGTCGATCCTGTGAAACACCCCCCAGGTCCCGTTGAGCTCCAGGTCAATGTCGGCCTGCAAGCCGTGGTGGATCTCCCCCTCTTCGGACTGGATGCGGCGGTGCGCATGCATCATGCTTTTCTGCAGCTCCGGGAAGAGGGCAATGATGGAGGAGGAACCATACAGGGATACATCAATGGTCCCGAAGGGCCCCCAGGGCTTTTCGGGGGTCATGCCCTCGCGGATGGCAAAGGTCCCCTTTTTTGAAAATATGGAACTGGTGATGAATGTATTGAACTGGGAGTTCACCTGGTTCAGCACAAACAGCGGAAGCGAGCTGTTGTAAAAGTCCTCCTGGAACCCGAGTGTCCTTCCGGCAAGCTCCTCCTGGTTTTGTGCCAGGTACAAACCCACCTCTTCACTGGAATGGAAGAAGTTGTTGTAATAGTGTCCCAGGTTCCGGGTGGGTTCGATGCCCAGTGCATAGTCCCCCTCCCCCGGATCGGGATCCTGGGCCACACCGCCGTAGCAGGTTGGGGAAGTACCAGGAAAGCACAAATGCATTCCTGAAGCTTTCACCCGGTTCCAGTACCCGGTCCACCCCGATGGAGCTGAAGCAGCGCTGGTCATTGTTTCCGTGCTGAACACGTCCCACCAACCGGCCATCCACTTCCTGGTTTCTTCCTTCCGTATCGTTGATATCCTCAAACCGGTCCGACACCAGGAGCTTTTCATAGTAGGGATGTTTGTGTTCCCATCCCAGGTAATAACTGGATTGATCCGATAAGGAAAAGATCCCCATCTCCCCGGCGGAGCTATGCTCGGGATCCATGCCCCCGCAGGTCATGGTAAAACCTTTGTAACCATCCCCCTGATGGGCATGACTGATAAAATGCTTGTGAATCACATCGTACCCCGCCAGGTTCCGGAGGGTTGCGACCAGGAAGACCTTTACAGGTTTCTCGCCGGTGGCTTCCACTTCAAAATTGAAATAAGCCCCCGGCAGGGATGAATTCTTCTCATCGTGGGGAATGAATGGGGAGAAGGCCTCCATGCGGATCTCCAGCGGCATGTCCGGATCGGTAAAGGTCATCCCGGTCACCGGGAAACAGGCCGAGTATTCGATCCTGTCAACTGCCGACATCCAGGGATAGTAATAACCGATGCTCTGCATACCCCCTTCGGAGAGGCTGTTGTTGAGCTGGAGCAGCTTGATCTGGGGCTGCTCCCCCTCCACCTGGTAGCGGACCAGGAAAAAGAAGAATGACTGGTCATCATGGTTCCCGGGGTAGGACTTTACCCGGATCGGCTCCCCGGTCCCCAGGGGCCAGTTGTTCATGATGGTCCAGTTATAAAACTGACCGTCTTTCCTGAGTTCCAGTGACCCTGTGCCCAGTCCCCCGATGGCAATCCCGCTGCGCACCCTGTCAGCCGAGGTATATGTCTCCTTTACCCCCCAGTCACCCTTATTCTGTGCACAAACGGATGCTTCGGAAAAAGCTAAAAAAAACACAACCAGCATCATTGCCGGCCTGCTCAGACCTGCTCTTATTTTCATACCGGCGAAGCTATTGATTCACCCCATGGCATTGGTTCAGCATATTTCCGGATTGGTCTTGTATTTTTATGGAAGGCGATGGACCGGTCTTGAAGGCCCCATCTCAAATACCAATTTCCCACCACCAATGATGGCTCCGTGATCAATCATCTGTCCCCTGAATTGTTCTCCATTTAAAGTCATTTTCTGAATGTGGAAATTGCCTTTCGAATTATTCCTGCTTTCAATGATCAATTCCTTTGCAGGGTAAAAATCAGGATCCAGTGTAAGAATGACTGTATCAAATATGGGGCTCCCGATCTGGTATAGCGTACTTCCCGGGCAGGCTGGATAGAATCCAAGCGCCGAAAAAACGTACCATGAGGACAAAGTCCCGCAGTCGTCGTTACCGGGCAATCCTCCCGGAGAATCGCTGAAATACTTGTCCATTGCTTTTCGTACCTCCTTTTGCGTTCTCCATCCTTCTCCTTCGAAATAATCAAATAAATAGGGGTAAGCCATATCCGGCTCGTTAAAAAGCATAAACCGTCCGGGGTATTCAAAGCATGACTGAAGCTTTTCAACAAACAGACCGGGCCCCATCAATTCAGCCAGTCCGGGGATATCGTGCGGCACAAAAAAATTATACTGCCATGCATTTCCTTCAACATACCCGGGACCGCCACTTTCCCAATCTCCCGGCAGACTGCCACGCAATGTGTCTTCATTGAAACCATCAATCACCGATCCGTCGATGTTCTTTGGTACCAGGAAGCTGTTTTCGTGAGAATAGAGCTTTTTATATCCCTTCGATCTGGAATTGTATTTTTCATAATCTTCATTTTCACCCAGCGATTCAGCCAACTGGCCAATACACCAGTCGGCATAATTATATTCCAGGGTGGTCGCAGCAACCCCCCAGCACTCGGCAGCTTCCGGATGATCAAAAGGTATATACCCGAACTCAATATAAGCACCGTTGCCTGGTCGAAGAAGATTATTATCAGTAAGGTCCGATGATTTTTTCATCGCTTCAAAGGCCTTGTGTACATCGAAATCCCGCAATCCTTTAAGGTATGTATCTGTAATAACCGGACAGGCCGGATCGCCCACCATCACGTTTGATTCTTCGGCTGTGATTTCCCATTTCGGCAAGAATCCGCTTGATGTATACATATCCACCATGGTTTTCACCATATCCAACTGGCGCTCCGGGTAGATCAATGTGAGCAATGGATGCAGGTTCCGATAGGTATCCCAAAGCGAGTAAATAGTATAGTGGTTTTTCCGATCCGCCGGAAGTTTTCTTACCTCCCTGGTCGCCAATGCGAGGTATTCACCATTTACATCGTCAACCACATTGGGATGAAGCAATGCATGGTAGAGTGCAGTATAAAAAATGGTTTTTTGTTCTTCGGTTCCACCATCAACCTCTATCTTAGAAAGTTCGGCTTCCCATTTCTGCTCAGCATCTGTCAGGACCTGCCCGAAATCCCAGGCGGTAATTTCAGTATCGAGGTTCTCCCATGCGTTTTCGATGCTAACGTATGAAATACCTGTTTTCATGAGAATTGGAACATCTGGCTCAGCTCTGAACCTCAGATAAGCTCCGGTATATTGCCCGTCCAGTTCTCTTTTCCCGGCATAAATCCCCCTGTTATTGTAGGTACCCGAGTTGTAGAAAGTCTGATCAAAACGGGCGGCAAAATGAACCTTGCGGGACACTGCATTATTACAGAAACAGCCACTGATACACCAGCCTTCGATTTCGGTATCAGAGACTATTTCTATATGGGCATCGGTTGCTGCAATGAGACTATGGTGAAGATCGATAAGGATATTTGCAGAATCGGTAGCCTGGTTGTAAGTGTATCTGGCCAGCGATGCTCTTTGGGTAACTGTTGATTCCACGGCAATTGCAGGATCCCTGAGCGTTACTGCGTAATACCCTGGTGAAGCCTGCTCGTCTTTGTAGGCTGATCTGTTTTTGGGAAAATCTGACTTTATCTCACCTGTTGTTGGCAATACAAGTATATTACCCATATCGGCGCATCCGGTACCGCTGATGAGGTTGTGACAGAAGCCATAGATGAATTCAGCACCATTCTGATAGCCTGTGGGTATGTCTGACAAAACTTCCGACCCGCAGTATACATCCGCCTTTACCAGGATATTCCGCGGTGCGAATGTTACCATTCCCCAGGGTGTCAGGGCGCCGGGATGAACGTTCCCACTTGTGAAATGGGACATCATCCCCTCTGTTTCAGATGCAGTTTTTGTGCCGATGAACGGATTCACATAATCAATGTAATGTGAGGATACAGTACCGTCACCAGGCGTGCATGAGAACAAAGAACCCACAAATAAGCAGATGGCCAGAAGGTTCTTCATGGTTGAAGGTTCAGGGCTCTACAACAGTAACAACGACCGTATGGATATCAACAAGGTACTCCTCCGCCCAGTTGCCCGAACTTGATGCCACAAGTGTGAGCTCATAATCCCCGGCATTCACATATCTGATGGGTATTGAATCGAGATTGATATCAATAACTGTCCCGGTTCTGGCTGTATCGGGATTCCAGGTTGTACTCGGGGTCATTCCCCTGAAGAGCGTCAGAAAATCTCCTTCGCAATTGTCCAGGTAGATAAAGAATGTTTCTCCCGGGTGGGTAGTGTTATCCGCCAGGCTGTTACTGAAATAAGCGTTTGGCACGATTGCAGGCTCTTTATTACAGGAAGCAAGCAACATAAAGGCTGTCAGGAATGCAACTACTATCTTTTTCATAATTCTTGAATTTAAAATGCATGGTTTACCAACCGGGATTTTGTTTCAGTTCTCCCTGGCATCTGGAAATCTCTATCTGGGGTATAGGGAAAAATTCCGTCTTACCTTCAACAAAATATTCAATATAATCCACAGGTTTTGGCCATTCGCCACCAATCCTCCCCCACCGGACCAGGTCAAAGAACCGCTGCCCCTCCAATCCGAATTCCCATTCGCGTTCATTGACAATGGCGGCCGGTGTGAGTTCGGCCAGTGGAGCCAAACCAGCCCTTGCCCTCACCTGGTTCATGGCAGCCAGCCCATTACCATTGCTACCGTTTACATGGTAATCAGCTTCAGCATACATTAACAGTACATCAGCGTATCTGAATAACCTCCAATTATGCGGAGCGTTAAATGGAGCCGGTCCGCCTTCGTGCAACGGGTAGAGATATTTACGAATACCATAGCCGGTCCTTACCACTGTATGCACCAAAGGATTGAATGGTTTGTAATAACTACTTTCGGGATCATATGAAATGGTATCGCCCGGTGCATATACGGTAGCATATCTGCGTGGATCATACCGGATCCCTGCAATATGGCCCGGAGTTTCCTCGAAGCTTTCAGCGAAGCTTGCTTCAGGGGAAACATTCCGCCAGCCATTTACAGCATTGTAGTTTGAATATAAAGAACCATCACACATCCAACCCGGAAGATAATAGGTTCTGACAAAATCAGTGGTTGCATAGGTAATCTCAAAAACCGACTCCTTATTGAATTCCGCCTTATAAACATTCCCCTTATGGGGCAGATCCACAGACGAGAAATTGCATAAATAGGCATTTACATAATCGGCAGAATCATTGCCCTGAGGTTGTGAAAGCTCATAAATACCAAGATCGATTACTTCCTGCGAATATTGTCTGGCCAATTCCCATCTTTCATGGTACAGGTAGGTTTTTGCCAGCAGGAGCATGGCAGCTCCTTTGGTTGCCCGGCCCAAATTCTCATCATCATAGGCTTCCGGAAGTATTTCAATTGCTCCGGGGATATGCTCTCCGCTCTCATTTTCATATCCCAACAAATCCTTTTCAATCTGCTCTAAAAATTCAGGCCAGGTGGAATTTCCATAAATTTCATTGATGTCAACAAGAACCTTGTTGATTAACGGAGGCCTGTAAAATGTGATATGGGCAATGAAATTATACAGAGCGCGTAAAAACCTGGCTTCACCCAGGAGTCTTTCTCTCAATTCATCGCTGAGCAAGGGATCCTCGATCTGAGGTATTTTTTCCAATGCCAGGTTAGATTTTGCAACACCACGATAGACATATCCGTAGATATATTTCATGTATTCATTATCTTCGGCACCAAAAATAAATTCATTATATACTGATCCCTCCATCACTGCAAGATCACCAAAGACGATGGACAAAAAGGGATACTTTAATCCATACAGGCCATTTCCTTTCAGGGCATCATAACTGGCAACGATCGCCTGCAGTGCATGATCCTTTTTTGTAAAATATCCATCAACAGTAAAAGCATTTCTGTTTTCAACGTCCAGATAATCTTTTGAACATCCCGATACAAGAAGTATCATTACGAATGCGAACGTATATTTTATATTTCTTTTCATCATATGGTTCTTTTATTGCTTCTACAAGTTATAATCCCAGCTGTATCCCGAAACTGATGGTTCGCGGTATGGGGTAATTCCCCTGGTCAACTCCCATCTGCAAAACATTTGTACTTCCAACTTCCGGATCGTATCCACTGTATTTTGAAAACACATGCAGGTTAGAGGCATTTACATATATGCGCAACTTTGTAATCTTCACCCTTTGTAAAACCGAAACAGGAATGGAATAGCCCACCTGTAAAGATTGCACACGCAAAAAAGAGGCATCTTCCACAAACCAGCTTGACATCCGTGTATTTCTGTTGGGATCCTTTGTGCTGATTCTTGTCATGGTTGTTGAGTTGTTTTCCGGAGTCCAGTAATCATTGGTTTCTCTCAGCTTATTGAAGTCCTTGGAATGTTTATCCGTTGCAACTCCAATGAAAGTACGGTGGTCGTTGTAAACATCGAGATTCTGCATTCCATAGAGGAACAGACTTAAATCCACTCCCCGGTAAGCCAGGTCCAGATTAAACCCGTATGTAAAATCAGGAACTGGTTTCCCAATGATGGTTCTGTCCAGATCGTTGATGATTCCATCATTATTCACGTCCCTGAATTTAATATCGCCCGGGCTGGCTGATTGCAATGCATGCAATTCAATTTCTTCTTCACTCTGAAAGATACCTTCGGCCACATAGCCGTAAAAGCTTCCTATGGTGTGCCCTTCTGTTGTAATGGTATATGCATCATAAATGGGCACGTCTTCAGGTAATTCAAGGACACTGTTTTTAATTGTTGTCAGATTTCCTGAAATATCATAGGATAATCCGCCTACATTGTTCCGGAAAGAAAGGTTCATCTCTATCCCCCTGTTTTGCACCCTTCCCAGGTTTACCCAGATATTTGAATCCGGATCATCAAAATCTTTTCCATAATACAATGGGATTTCTATTTGCACCAACATATCCTCCTGATTCTTAATATAATATTCGGCCGTAAAAGCGAGCCTGTTCTGGAACGCATGTAAATCAATTCCAATATTTGTCATGATGGCATGTTCCCACTTGATCACTGGATTTCCGGTACTTCTCAAATCTGTAACACCCAGGTGAAGCGTTTCATCTTCCCCAAAAAGATAGCGTGAAGCATCCGGACGTAACAGGTTACTTTCATACACATAGTCTCCGATATTCATATTGCCGGTATGGCCCCATCCAAAACGCAATTTCAATAATCCAATTTCATCTACGGACTGCAACAGGTCCTCGTTTAACTTCCAACCTACTGAGAATGAAGGGAAATTTCCAAATCTCTCCCCTTCCGGACCAAATCTGGAGGATCCGTCGCGCCTGATACTGGCTGTTACAAGGTATTTTCCCCGGTAGTCGTAAATTAATCTTGCCAGGTAGGATTCAATTTTATGCTCGGTGACAGAGCCACTCATATTTGCAGGATTTTCAGCCTGAGATAATACATTGTGCTCTGTATCTCTGAAAATCTGACCGGTGGCTGCATATTGATCATAGGTATCATGCTGGGTTGTATGCCCGGCTAATACAGAAAAATAGTGATTCCTGATCTCGGCACTGTATGTAAATAGATTCTCAACCATGATCCTGTTAAACTGACTGCTTCTTTCGGTTAAATCAGAAAGCGGTTTGGAACGGTTCCCAATATTTCCCAATTCATATTCGGGCAACCAGATGGTCTGCCTGCCATAACTAACCTCATGTCCGATATTTATTTTATAGGTAAAGCCTTTAAAGGGTTTTACTTCAGCAAAATAATTTCCAAGAATGCGTGAACTCCTTCCATCGCTGTTTCGAAGCATTTGTTCACCCACTGGATTGGTGTACTCATTATGACCGTTGATAGAGTCTGTCGGACCGGCATACCCCCCAATATTTTCAGGTTCATAAACCGGCATTAACGGACTGGCAAGTGTGGCAACCACCCACCTGTTTCCCTGCCCACCGGATGATCCGTGTTCCTTTGTGGTTCCAACCAACAATGATTCTCCAATTTTCACAATTCCATTGAAAAGCTTAAAATCAGAATTTACCCTTAAATTAAACCGTTCATAATCTGTATTGATCATGACCCCATCTTCACTGTAATAGTTACCTGAAACACTCGCATTGTATTTATCATTCCCGCCTGCAAGTCTCAGGGTATGGTTTTGTCCGTATGCCCTTCTCAGCAATTCATCCTGCCAGTCTGTATTGGTATTACCATATGCATTGCGCAGTGAATCACTTTCAATAATAAAAGGCTTATCGGCAGGATTGGTTGAGTCATGTGCTGTACTGGTAAATGCAACATATTCTTCTGCATCCATCACATCGTACCACCTGGATTTCGGAAATTCTGACATGATGAAGTAAGATGAGAAATCAACAGTCATCCCATCCTTTCCTTCTCCTCTTCCTGTCTTAATTAATACCACGCCATTTGCTCCCCTTGCACCATAAATTGCTGTGGCTGAAGCGTCCTTTAATATCTGAATGGACTCGATATCTTCCGGGCTGATTCCAGCCAGCCCCCCCACAGGCACGCCATCGATAATATATAAAGGTTCAGAAGACCTGTTGATTGAGCCAATTCCCCTGATCTTTATGGAAACATCAGAACCCGGATTCCCGGAAGTCCGGGTAACCAAAACCCCGGAAGCCTTTCCCTGAAGGGCCCGGTCAATTGTCGCGTTATTGGTCTTGTTTAATGCATCTCCGGATACGACTGCAATTGATCCCGTCAAATCATCCTTTTTCTGGGTTCCATACCCGATCACAACAATTTCATCAAGCTGGGTAGCCTCCGCTTCCAGTGAGATATCAATGCGGCTTCTCTCACCTGCCATCTCTTCTTTCGTGTCATAACCGATATAGGAGAAGGTGAGCACATCCCCGGGGCTGTTTATCTGAATTGAATAATTACCCTCTGCATCTGAAATGGTCCCCTGAGCAGTGCCTTTTACCTGGATGGTTGCCCCGATAAGTGCCTCACCATTCCCTGCATCGGTCACATTTCCCGTGATGGTCCTTTGACCGAAAACACCCATTGTGAGTAACAATCCACAAAGAAGAGGTAAAAGGAATTTGAGTTTAGATAGTGTTTTTTTCATGTTGCGGTGATTTTAGGTTGCTTATCTCGCTCTGCAATGCTTCGTAAGATGTTAACAATGAAATATTTCAAAACCAAAATATGCTATTTAGCAATATCAGAACAGGCCGGGATAAAATATCGGAACGATTTGCTATTTTATGGGAAGAAAAGGCCTGATGGTCATTTTGGTGGAAACCTGCATTGTTACCTGTCATGAAAACTGAGGTACCTGCCCGCTCTTGGCTTTAATATGACTGTAATAGAATACCATCCAGAGCCGGTTTCTTTCACAGGAAATGTTTCTCCGCTGGCAAGATCATAGGCCAGCCTGGCCGGGCTTTGTAATTTCACCTGGTACTCCTGTGTCACATTTTGTTTCATGTGACTGTACAGTAAAAGGTAGTCTTTGCTATTTCGCCTGACCAGTGCTTTGTATACGTTCAACTGGTCACTCCGGATCTCCTGCGGCAGAAGATTGAGTGAATTTACCAGCCGTACCAGGGTATGATCACCTATTCGATCCTGCTCAAAATAATTCCGTATTCCGTCGAATGAATCCTCCTGGTTATCCCATCCTGCAAGCAAAACAGCACCTCTCCCAAAGGTTTTTTTCACCAGAAGAGGCTCGTTATTCTTGTCGGTCAGTATAACCTCACCATCCGATATCACCGAAACTGCCTGTCCTGAACCATGGCCTCCTCCAAAGTTTTCAGGAAAGTCAACCTCCCTGGTCTTCCGTTCTCCATACCTGACATCCCGGATATTCATTACCTGGCGTAAAAAAGATAGTGGTATGGCAGTTCTTCCTTCCACGCAGGTATTTGGAAAAACAACGATTGTTAATCCCTTTTCTACACTTTCCCGCAGGATCCAGTACCAGTGTTCATCGGTTGGAAGCAGCGAGCCACCGGTTGTAACAGTTCCAACATCTGCTTCTAACTCATCATTGGGCAGAACCAGTAAGTCATAACTTGAAAAATCGAACCTGTGTGCATGACCCAACAGGTCCGCCCGTTGATCCATACGTACAGCAATGTGGCTAAGCGACTGATAGTCATTCCAGTTTACCTTGTCAATCACAGCAATTCTTGCCGGCGTCTGTTCTGCTCCCATGACTGTACGCCGGATAAATCCGACTTTCGCGATCCCTTCTGCATCAACAGAAAGATCGGGTGCCGGGATTGAGAAATAACCGGCATTGTACCTGAGTGAACCGTACAGTGCATCATCAAATTCTTTATAGCTTGCACCCACCTGCCAGGGTTCTCCTCCCCATTCCGGTCCGGAATTGTGCAGTTCAGTATATTTATGATCAAACTTCCTCTCCTCATTCCAGTGCCGGGCTTTCACATCGAACCAGCTCGATGCCATGTCGGATATGGATCCCAGGCCATGACCCGGCAGGTCCTTTGGGACCTTGTCCGGGGCATTTTTTGCACAAATCCCGGCCACAGTCTGCATTCCTTGCTGTATACTCCATCTTCTGAAATTCAGATAGGTACGCCAGGGTTCGGTCTCTTCCGAAAGGGGGACCGGAACATCTTCCCAGTTCGTCATGTTCTTACCATACAATAATGAAACCTCTTCCAGACTGTAGCCCAGGTGATTTCTTAAATACCTGGAGAAAGCATTCCGTTCATACACCGAATAGTCGAACAGATGGGGTGGATTCACATAATAGTAATAGCCGTATGGAAAGTCAGAATTACCAAAATCCAGCACAAATTTGGTGAGAATGTCACGGTTGGCAAATTGTTTCGTAAACGCATCAATCATTCCAAAATAGTGCTTCCTGTAAAAAGGGCTCCAGAGTGAAGGATGAAATCCCCTGTTCCCATCCCTGTCGATGGCAGGCTCTTTGAGGGTCCACCAGGGGACACCCCCGTCACCAAGACCTGAGCCCCTGGTGGTGGCGAACATCCAGAATGCTACTGGAATGTTCTCTTCTCGGGCAAATTTCAACATGTCACCGGGAATGCGCCAGTCATACACTCCGGGTTCAGGTTCCACATCCTCCCACGGAATATTTGCCCGGGTGTATTGAAATCCCAGTTTTTTCATCTGCCTGGTGAAATATTTGTAGGATTCGGATACTTCCGGTTCCTGAAAAGCCCAGTATGTGGAATAACCAAACCCTGAAAAGTCAGCAGCATCGTCAGGCAAAACATACTCTTTTGCAGAGGAGAGCGTGGAGGATTCGCCCTCAATGTCAGCAGTAAGCCGGTATTGGTAATACCCGAAAGTACCGGGAGATTCAAGTTCTGCTACGACCATTGTCTCCCCCCCCTGGATCTCGATCTCCTGCAAATGGAACAATTCCCTGTTTGCCTGAACCTCCCTCAACCTTATATTCCTGATTTTCATGGGATTCCCGGAGAGGTTCCGCAGCCGGAGGATCATCCTGTCTCCTGAATTCCCCTGATGGACCGGGGTAATGTCGATGGCTCCCGCTATATCGGGTGTATGATAGATCCACAATGCCATATTCCTGATCACCGTATCACATCCGCTCCAGTTCCTTGTCAGCATTCCCGGATCCCTTGTCCATTCCATCTGGTAGGCTCCATCCACATTTTCACGGGGTTCTCCGCCGTTAAATCCATATACACAGAGCCTTGCTCCAAAGAACTTTTCACATTTTCTTTCAACAGCGATCACTGCGGGCAGTGCCCAGCTGTCTGAATTATTCTGAATAAGATTATGTGTGACATCCGGCGGGTAGGCAGTTGCCCTGATTGAAGGAATCTGCCGGTCTTTGAAATAATCCGGATCCGGCAGTGTTTTGATGATCTCCTTCCCCTTTTCAGTCAAACCCTCCACCTGGATGGCATCTCCTGCCCTGGTTAGATAGAATTCGGATGACTGCATGTTTCTGAGCGGGTACCATTTATCTTTGTTCGGCAGGTCACCGATAAAAAACAGCCCTCCCCCCTGCTCATGAAACCGGATCATCCTCTGCAATGCCACTTCAGAAAAATTACCCCTTACGTATGGGATGAGCAATAACCTGGTTTCGGGATATTCCAGCCCTTCCAGTTGTTTGTGATCGATGGTTGAACAGGAAAACTCCCTTGTGTCAAACAGGCGAACCACATCACCTGCATTGTACTCAGGCATGGCCTGGAAATCCCGGTCCTGAAAGATCCTGATATCCGGGGTCTGTGCAAAAATCTGAAATGCACCCATTCCCAGGAATAATAATCCTGCAACAATTCTCTGCGCCAGTTTCATTCCCTAATGATCGTTATTAAATCGCTCTTCAAAGTCCTGCCAGAGTGCATCCCTTTCATTGGGGGTGAACTCAATTTCCCAATCGACTGTGGCAAGCATCTTCTTTGTTTCTTCAAACTGAAATGCCTCCCATGGCACTTCGCCTTCAGCATACAAGGTTCCATCCATCCTCTCATCCATCCACCTGCCTGAGGCCAGCTTTTCCAACAGGTTCAAATGAGGTTTGTAATCAAGGTATAATCCCCTGTATATGTGCCTGTTATCTTCCGTGCTGATTTTCAGCAAACCATGCACGGGCATGTTAAACCTGGCTGCCCCATCCACAAGTTTCTCGGTTTTAATCAATGATCCATTGGTGTAAATTTCAATGGTTGCATGCTGAATTTCCTCACCTTCAGGAGAAAGCAATGACAGGTTCACCTCAGATACCATGGCTATGGGATCATCTGTGCCCTCACCCCAGAAATAAAAAGGACTGGTGATACATACATCATGAGCATCACCATTGTAGGGCGGAATTTCCCTCCCCAACGTTTTGTCACATACCTTAAATACATCCAGGTTTTCGGGATTTTCCCACGCTTTTTTTCCATAGGCTTTCACAACGTACCAGGCCTGTTCCTTTTCAACAATCTCAAGAGATTCCTTAAAGGTCCGCACCTTCCCTTCCCGGATATCCCAGAGCTTGAAAATTTCTCCATTCCTGTAAACGACCACATAGGAGAGATAATCCTCTTTGTCACCCGAGGCAAAGGCTTCAATATTCAGGCTGTGGCCGCGTTGGTCAATTCTGATAATCTCCCCGATCCCGCGGGTTCCATCGATGTCTGCTTTGATGATGGGTCCGGAAGAGACAAAGGTCTCCCCCCGGCGTACGGCTTCTGCAACATTCGGTATGGAAAATTCACCATTCAGCCGGTAATATGTTCGCATGGAACCATAATAGAACCGGTCGTTTTTACCCAATCCACCATCCAGTTCCGATATGGCCGGCATTCTGTATCCCTGGTTCAGAATATGAAACCATACATTCTGATATTGATAATGATCGTGATTGTAACCCATGACGACAAATCCATCCCAGATTTTACCGGCCAGAAGTCCAAACGAGAGATAGGAAGCTACATTTGTAGTATATTTTACGATATCTCCTCTTTTTTGCCACCACCACGAGGTGGGATGTGCCATGATGGCTACGGCATTTTCTGCTTTCTTGAATCGCTGTACTACCTCAGCATCCGGAACGTAGGGAAAAGCGATATCATCAAAACTCCATTCCGTTCCCTTTTCAGACTGGTAGTATTCCTGTTCGTAGTTTTCGTCCATGGTATTCCAGTAGTAATTCCTTGTACTGGTTTGCCCTATCCACCAGGTATGACCCGTCCGGTACTTGGGCATCTCCGAACCGTAATGAAATATAAATCGGCTGTCGCTGAATCTGGCATACCCCTCCTGCCAGGTGGTATCGTTATAGCCTGCCCAGCCCTGTGCAGAACAAACAAAATCAACTCCCTGAGCCAGGCATATCCTGCGCACTTCCCCCAACATTTCATCATCCTGATCCAGTGCAGTGTATAAATGACAATGTCCACCGCCCGATACCCAACCATCCTTTTTAAGCGGTTGCCATGGTTCAAGGAAAACCTTCATTTCAAAACCCCGGTCAGGAGTGAACTCTACTGGAATCTCCTGTGAAAGGTAATCTATGCCATGATAGATGGAAACATGGTATTTCCCGGGTTCTAATTGCTGCTCAAAAGATCCATCTTCCCGGGTGAAAAATCCGGGCAGGTGTTTGTAATACGAATTCACGACTTTTCCCGAGTCATCGTGGATCACCACCCTGGCGGATAACAGCTCTCCCGTTTCAGCATCCGCAACAGTTCCTCTGATTCCCGGAAATGAGACATGGGTTATTGAAGTTTCAAAGCCCCCCTCTTTCTTGAACCCATTTGTGTTCTGATTGCACGAAAACAGTACCAGAAGAACAGGTGTCAGATAGAACAAATATTTCATGGTCAGTATATTTCTGATTTTAGTGATGATCAATCATTATTTCAACTGCATCTCCTCCCGGTATATCCATCTCTTTTGTTTCGTTTTCATATTTCAACTTCAGATGAAATGCTTTGTCACTTTCTATTTTCACCACCCGTTTGTTGCCAGAGGGTTCTTCACAGATCAGATCAACGGTCTTTCCACCAAACCAGAAGTTTTCAATACCAACCCTTTCACAACTGGTGATATTCCATTCAATGGTATTGTCACCCGCATTCGCCTTAATCCCAATTGCATATTCAATCAGGTAGGCAATGGGTGCAATGGCTGACCAGCCCACAAATTCGGGTTTTGACTGGTTGCCGGGTGAAATGCTGTCGGGAGCATACGTTTCCCAGATTGTTCCTGTTTGCCGGTATACTTCTGTTACGCTGTTTAAATGGTTCATGGCAATCTCGTGGGCCAGGCTGTCGTATCCATAATTCTCGAGACCCCGGACAACCATGGTGTTTACAGGTGCCCAGACTCCCCCTTTCCAGTATTTGCCCATTGGAACATAACCCTCTTCATCAGCGGCAAGTGTGGGGATGCGATGGGGCCGGTTAAATGTGCTTGTATCATTTATTTCATCCACCAGCCGGGCAGCCTGCTGGTCTGATGCAATCCCGGCCAGCAGTGGCCAGAATGCAGCCACTGTTTTTACGGGCACTCGTTCTTCATCAACTGTCAGATCAAAGTAGAACTGCCTTTCCTGATCCCACATATACCTGTTGATCAGCAGGGCTAATTCCTCTGCCTCATCATTAAATTGTCCTGCTGCTGCCTCCAATCCTAAGATTTCCGCTATTGTTCCAAGATGCCTGGCAAAAAGCACCATTTCCGACGAAATATCGATACCCATACCCCCGTTTCTCAGGTAATAGTTGCGGGGCGAATTATCCATACTTGCCCAGTCAGTGATGTACAGACCGATTCCCTGCCTCAGGTATTTCTTAAAAAATTCATAGTTCCTGATGAGTGGTTCATATACCATGGCAAGCCTGGTTGTATCACCCGTTATTCTGAAGCTTTCCAACTCAGCCCAGGCAAGGATCGGATGATTCAAGGCATCAAGGGTATGCACCGGATTGGGTGTTGGAGCTTCCCTGTGCCTGTATTCCACATCCCATGTTTCCGGATAATCATACTCCGGTCCCATTCTGCTGAACAATGGCCTGTTTTGGTCATTGACCCATGGAGGGGCGGATAAACCATCAATCCGGGAAATCTCCCTGCAGATTTCTCCATTCTGGAATTGCTTTGCATAGAAATTATCCAGTGTCCTGATCCCGGGAACAGAGGGGTGGGCATAATTGCAGAACATGGTCATAAATGCCGCATCCCAGAGAAAAATACAGTCGTTGAAAGCCGCATCAATGTACTGGGAGACAAAGCCGTTTTCCGGTTCAGGCTCATAAAAATTCCGAAATCCTATTTCCCATGATTTATAATAGCAATCGATATAAAGCGGATTCCCGTCATAGACCGGTCGGGGGAGTTTCTCCCTGGACTCATTATACGAAGGCAGCGGGGTTGGGATGTACTGTTTTTTAGGGAAATAGATTCCCTGTTCCTGTCCGGCCAGTTGCCCGTCTCTCTCTCCATTGCAGCCGGACAGGCAGATCATCATCAGCATCATTCCCGTGAAGGATAATGTGGATTTCATCATGGTGTCAGTGTTGTAATATCAGTTTTAAGCCCCAGTCGTTGTCGGATGGAAATCCGGGCAAAGCAATTCGTCCCCACCGGTCAGTCTGAAGGTTCCCATCCCCTATGGGTATCCACTCACCTGTTCGCGGATTGAACCAGTGTGCAGCATAGATGGCATTGATTTTTGCACCACGGATGGTGCTTCTCTTGCAGCCTTTCTCAAAATATGCCAGGAAGTATTCCCTGTTATTGGTGGCTGCACAATAGGCCCAGCCGGTAAAAGCACGTAATTCATGGGTTTTATTGGGCGAGACCAGGTCGCTGTTGGGAATAAGATCCATGTATCGTTTCCCTTCCGATAGAGAGAAAGTTTCCAGATGCTGCATGTATAGTGCTGATTTCCAAAGAAACGCGTCCCACATATAGGGATCCGATCCCTGTTCCACATCACCGCCCCAGAGACCCTGGGCCCCGTAAATGATTCCTCCCAAACCACCGGACAGGAAATTACCATAGATGGCTGACCGGGTATAGAGTGCATCTAATTCGGAACCTCCCACAGGTACCGATTCATCTGAACCATACCTGGTATCGCTTAATCCTGAATAATAGGGCTCCCCATTAATGGCCGGCATGGGGGGCTCATGATGAAATATTTCGGTCAGGTACCAATAATACTCATGTTCGCGCCAATTTCCTGTTTGATGAAATGTGATCCATTTGTTATCCCCGAACTGACCGAAATTGATCAGGGAGGAGGGGGATGCGTTGCATGAAACCAAGGTACCAAAAGGGGGTGCACCATATTTTTCAATGACGAAATTGCCTGCATCATTGATCTCTTTTTCCGATACCGCCATGTGCCAGTGATCATAATGCATCGGGCTGTAGAGGCAGTTATTGGCCTGATACCGGGCCCAGACATATTGAATGTACCGCGCGTAGGAACCGGGCCATCCATAAAACTCCTTCCATGCAGAGCTGGCGTCGCGGCGCATGATTTCAATAAAAGGGATAAATCCATTGTCGTTTAAATAATCAATCTTTCTGTCCATGGACTTAAAATACTCCGGATTGATCCTGTTAACGTCGGGATAGACCTCTTCATACCCCGGTACCTTACCGGGAAACAAGAAAGCCCTCCCCCCTTCGTTGTGCATATCTTTTGCCCTCGTTTTGTCCCTCAACACTCCACTGCGCATATCACCCTGGTGTACCCATGCAGAACGGACTCCTAAATTTGCTTTTTCATCCAGTACGATCCTCCATGGATAACCATCCTCGGCCCATGCAGGAAATGCTGCTAACATGGCGATGGCATTAAATCCCTGTTCTTTCCTGAATCTCACATAATCTTTAAAACCTGCCTGCGGTCCGATGGGGCGTTCCCTGTCATCTTCATACCAGGGGAACCGGAATGTGGGGGTACTCCACCAGGTATCTCCCATAAGAATAAAGGGTGTTCCATCGGCATATTCAAAGGCGTGTCCATTTTCTGAAGGCTTGAATGTATCCCCGCCGGGTAGCAACCTCTTCTTTTTCTTTTTCCGTCCACTCAATTGCCATAAAACTGCCCGATTGGCCGGTAAGTCCCCGATCACTGCAATTTGAGCCACTTTCCCAGCTCCACTGTCCGGGTGCAGTAGCAACAATCCTCACTTTAAATAGGTTTTCACCGTCCCAGAATCCATAACAACGCCTGTGGAAACCCGGGCCTTTCAGTTCAACCCAGACCTCAACTTCTGTATAGGGATTCTCATATTTTTCCCGGGCAACAAAAGTGAGCTCCTGTTTTTCCCAAACATGAACCACCTCCTGGGCGGTGATTTGGTTTGACAGCAGGAAATGGAAACACAGCAGATGGATCAAAAAGCGCATACGATATCATTGTGTTCGTTCTCAGCTGACTACTGTTCATCCATCGCCAGTCTGAATCCCATAAAATTATACCAGATGATTTCGGTATTTATATAACGAAAGGAGGACCTGCACCTTGTGGCATCCTCTTTCCAGCTTCCACCCCTCACAACCCTGTGGGTACCGGTACCGGGACCTTCCGGATCAATTGCAGGGCTTTTGCTGTAATACTCCTTGTGGTAAAAATCCCGGCACCATTCCGCCACATTCCCACTCATGTCGCAGAGGCCCGCTTCATTGCTTTTTTTTGTACCAACAGGCCTGGGGCCCTCCATACCGGTGTTGCCGGAAAACCATCCCACCTCATGCAGATCTTTGCCACCACTGTATCTGTAATCCCTGCTTTTTGAAGCACCCCTGGCGGCAAATTCCCATTGCGCTTCAGTGGGCAGATGGTAATTCATTCCGGTTTTCTGACTTATCCAGGTACAGTATCCGACTGCATCGTACCAGGTTACATTAACCACCGGGAAATCGTCTTTCCACCCCCACGCCGGTATTTCCGGCATTGGATGACCTGTTGCCTCACAAAATTCCCGGAATTGCTTTACGGTCACTTCATACCTGCCAATGTAATAGCCACTTAATGTGATCTCATGCGCCGGTTTTTCATCTTCATCTGCACCTTCCGATTCACTTCCCATGATGAAACTCCCGCCATCTACATATACCATTTCGGGGGGCTGCCAGTTCTGATAGCTCCAGCTGTGGTCCTTATACAGCAATACCGTATCGCCGTTTGGAGTAACAGCCACCTGTTGGGCCGACACTGTGAAACAGGTCAAGGCGACAAAACATGGTAACAACAACCTGTTCATCTGACCACCAGTTTTTCTGTCAGACTTGCCGCTTGATTGGTCACATTCATGAAATAGAAACCGGGATCGAGGTTTTCAATCAGCAATGATACTTCTCCAATATTCTGGTCATTGCTTCTCTTATAAACCACCCTGCCATTCAAATCTGTCAGGCTGATCAATGCATTTTTGAGTACCTCACCTTCAAGTGTCAACCTGCCATCTTCGAGAGGATTCGGATATAAGGTAAAATGCGACTGTTCAGTCGTTTGTACGGAAGTGTGATCTGTAAAAGCCGAGATCCCGCAGATCGCCGTGTATCCGCCATCTTCTGTAGTTACTTCTATGTCAGCATATCCCGGGGAAACAACAGCCACCATACCGGCTGAATCTACAGTAGCCACCCGTTCATCTGAGGAGGTCCAGAATAGATGCTTATTGCTGGCATTACCAGGACTCACTTCAGCCGTTAACCCATATGAGGTACCCACTTCTAGGGAATCAACCGGGCAATTACCGAAAACAACACCATCGGCCTTGATGGCCACTTCAAAATCAATCCAGTTAATGTTAAATGGATTCCCGGTGTTTTTTATAATGATGCGCTGCTGCCCCTCTTCCAGGTAAACAACCGAGGTGACGTTGATCCAATTCACCCAGCCATTGGTATTCGGTATGGTTATCACATCCAGCAAGAGGGTGTCATTATAAAATTCAAAGTCGTCCGAACCCATTCCCCTTGCAACCCTGAAGGTAACCAGGAAATCATCAGAATGCCCCACATTCACTGCATACTCAAGTGATTCTCCCTCGTCGAACCAACCCACATAATCGGTCCCGTCACTATCTTCCGCATCATCTGTCTGTACCTCTCCCTGTACACTGTTATAGTCTTCGGCCTGAATCCTTCCCGGAATCTCTTTTCCGGAACGAGTAATGGTATCAACTGAGTTACTTGCTCCGGAGGTATATCCTGCATAATCAACGGCTTTCACGTAAACCGTATACCTGGTATCTGCATCCAGGCTTTCAACGGTACAATGGTTCAAGACGGATGTTTTCCAAAGCGAATCATTGACAAATACCTCGTATTCCTTTATCTCCGCATCATCGGTTGATCCCTCCCAGGCAATATCCATGGATAACATCTTCATGTCTGTTACCTGCAGGTTTGCCGGATCTGTTGGATTTTCATCATCCACGATGACCAGGGTGGGTTTTGATTTTTTATACTCCCCGTCAGAATAAGCAATGGCTGAAATATGATACACTCCGGCTGGCAGGCTGTCCAGGGTAAATGCATAGGGGGATGATTCATCTTCTCCCACTTTGACGGATCCTGAATAGAGTTCAACCCTGGAAATTGTTCCCTCTATGGTAGAAGCTGAAACTGAAACTTCAACATCTGTCCCGGGGACAAACACCGTATCTTCAATGGGTGAATCGATCCGGACAATCATCTGTTTATCGGATGATAACGCCTTCAGATAGGAGAACAGGGACGCCAATGGAGTGACCGTTTCCTTGATGGTATATTCACCTGCCGGAATATAGTAACGTATATCATTGCACTGTTCCATTAATGGCCAGTGGTGGGGATCCGTTGGCTCGATAAAATAATCGGATCTGTAGACCGTATTGGTATGTTTATAGGGAGGAATGCCTGGAATCCAGCCGGGAACACCGTCGTAGTTCGAATCGATATTCAGCATATCCCTGAACGTCCTTTCAGCATTTACAGATTCAGCACCACTTATGGAAACCTGCTGGTCGTTGTTAACGCCCAGGTATAAATCGGCGGTTGTGTATAAAAAGTCTAAAACGTCTTCATTTCCTGAAATATGTTGATATACCATGTGGGTCATCACATCCGGATAATAACCACCCCAGCTTACTCCTGGATTCGATCCTTTGATAAACCGCAATGCCCTTTCTTTGGCCTGGTTTAATCCATTTGAACAGGCTGCATGCTCTATGGATAATATCAGGCTGTTCTGAAGGCTCTTGTCTCCTGCGGTGAAATTCTCCCACCTGTCCGGTGGAGTAAGAGAATAAACAAAAGATCCGCTGGTGATTATTAAATCGTTATACCAGGAGATACATTCGTTAAAATTGTCGATATATTGACGATTCCCGGTAATTCTGTATAAGCTTGCCGCGGCATAATACTTTTGTTCAATATATTCCCTGCCCTGGTTTCCCGGACTATTTGTTTCGGCCCAGGAATAGGCATCCTCAGATTCCTGCACCCAATCATCAATGACAGACTGCTCTGCTCCTGCAAGTTCCAAACAGTATGCCAGGTGTGCAGCCAGGCCGGAATACCGCCAGGATGATATGGCTTCCTCCCCATATGCATACCACATGTTGTGATCTGACCAGGAGGGATGATAATACCCCGTGGTTTCCAGTCCACCACATATACCACCTGTTGGTCCTTTCAACCTGCGAAAGAAATCGATGCCCCACATGGCTTCATCAAGAATATCGGGATTCCCATTGCTGCTCTCGGGAATATTTAATTCTCCATCACTATACCTGCCTGGATTCATTTCATACACCAGCATCAAATCTGTGCTAACCTGCATGTGCGAACGGTTCTTATCACAGTCGGCCGCATCAAAATAACCTCCCCATCCCCATCCGTCTGATTCATCACCCATATGGGGGTGCGGATTGTCAGGCCAGATCCATTCGGTTGCCTTGGCGGGCAACTGATCAAAATTAATATGGTCATCGCCCTGCCAGAGATGTGTCGAATAGGTAACTTTAAAAGAATTCACACCCGGCGTATGGTCAACAGGTTTCACATATGGTGTGTGCTCCAATGTCCGGGCCGGGCCACTTCGCTGGTGATAAAGTCCCCTTGTTAAAAGATAGGATAAATCTGTATATACATCCGCATCAATCCGAAAAGGGAAAGAACAGCCAATTCCTTCTACAGCAAGCCTGTACTGATCCGAAGGTATGTGAACTGTAATGCCAATATCAGAAAAGTCACACTCCCAGATATCACAACCGTGCCAACCGATGTCGGACATACCTGTGTTTTCCAGTTGCAATTTGCTCCGCAATTGCATGCTTTTTCCATGATCTGCACTTGAATAGACCACGGCAGTGTCAGAATTCCGGACCAGGTAAAAGGTGTTTCCTTCACAGGAAGAGAAATCACCTCCACCACCTGTACCCATCCATTGATAGATATAGGCAACCTTCATCCCTGCATTGGGAGCATAACCTACCTGGTTCACATGAACAGATTCAGACCGAAGACTTTTTATATCGAAAATGAAGGTCTCAGATTGTCTGTTGGAGCCCAGTCCGCCCCAGTCAATGGTATAGGTTCTGCCTTCTGACAGTTCTTCAGGCAATTGAAGATATACCCAATATGACATCAGGGAACCTTCTATTTTTGCCTTGTAACCTATGCCGGTTGGATGGATTGGCGAGCTGTATTGAGGGTCATCCGTACTGGTTATGGTGTACGTAGCTGCACTCTTGGCCAAAGCCTCATCGATGGGACCTGTATTCCATATATCCGGGCAGTCATAAGAATTGAATTCGTGACACCCGGCCAACGCCTTCTCACCCTCCCGGAAATGCAACAATATATAATCTCCCTTAATGGGTGTTACATAGATGATGTCAGCAGCATTTACACCATGAAAGAACGAAACAAATGCAGTGAGGATCAGGAATTTGGATTGGATTTTCATAACCAGGAATCTATGAATTTATTTCCCCTGCGAGCGGGACCAGATCAGAGAATCACGAACAGGAACAGGAGGATCAGCACCACCAGGAGGATCATCAGCAGGGCCTCGATACCCTGGCGCCGGTTTATTTGTTTGAACAGAGACATACCATGCATATCTGGAATTAAAAATAAGGCCATAGAAATTCGGAAGGGTCCGTTCCTTTGCAAAATAGGTCCAATAAATTTGGAGGAAGAAGGTTACTTCATGTACTCCTTGGGCGACATGGAGAACATTTCACTGAAACAGGTGGAGAAATATTTCGGGTTATTGAATCCTACTGCATAAGCAACCTCAGAGATATTGTAGTTCCCCTGCTTCAACAGATTGGCGGCCACTTTCAGGCGGATGGTGCGCACATATATATTGACGGTCATCCCGGTAAGGGTCTTCAGCTTCTTATAGAGGTTCCCTTTGCTCATGCCCAGTTCACAGGACAGGATATCACCGGAAAGCTCCGAATCGTCGATGTTGTCCTCCACCAGTTTCACAAACTTCTCAAGGAATCCCTGGTCAATCTCGTTGATCTTGATGTTCTCGGGAATGTAACTGGCTGCATTGGAGAATTTGTCAGCCATCTGCTTCCTGCTTTCCAGGATGTTCCTGACCTTCAGTTTCAGGACCTCCGTATTAAAAGGCTTGGTAATGTAGTCGTCAGCCCCTGACTCGAAGCCCGATATCTGGCTATCAGATCCGGTTTTTGCAGTAAGCAGGATCAGGGGGATGTGGCTGGTGAGTTCATCCTCCTTGATCCGCCTGCACAACTCCAGTCCATCCATCTCCGGCATCATGATGTCACTGATGATCAAATCTGGCAGGTTCTGTTTGGCGATCATCAGCCCCTCCTCCCCGTTTTGCGCCAGCATCACATTGTAGGTATCACCCATCTCGTTGTAGAGGAATTTCTGCAGGTCCAGGTTGTCCTCCACCACCAGGATCCGGAACAGGTCCTCGCCCACCAGCGGCCTGTCAAAAGGATCGGCACTGCTGTAGTCATAGGACTCCAGCATGGAGGAGATATACTCCATGGAAAGGTCAGCCTCCGGTTCCACCAGGATCTCTTCCGGCTTATACACATCCCTGCCAACCGGCAAAAAAACATCAAACCTGGCTCCCTGATCCGGATCACTGTGAACCTCGATGGTTCCGTAATGCTTCAGCACCAGGTCCTTTGACAAGGAAAGCCCGATCCCTGAACTGATCCGGCCTGACTGGTGCTTGGTGGTGATCTGGTAGAAACGGTCGAAGATGTGTGGCAGATGCTCGGGCGAAATCCCCGGGCCGCTGTCCTCGACCGAGATTTTCAGCCAGCCTGCCTGATCCCTTTCCACCTGATCCATGGAAAACAGGATCCTGCCCTTCACCGGGGTATACTTGAAGGCATTGGAGAGCAGGTTGTAAAAGATCTTCTCGATCATGTCTGCATCGAACAGCACCTGAACCGCAGCAGGATAAGCCTTGAAGGTGAAGAGGATCTTCTTCTTTTCTGCATAGGGAATAAAGAGCTGGTGGATGTCTTTCAGGTACCTGGCCAGGTCATCCTCAGCCACCGCAAGCTGCAGGTGGCCGGTCTCCACACGCCGCACCTCCAGCAACTGGTTGATCAGCTTGAACAGCCGCCTTTCGTTCCGGTACATCAGTTCAAGCTCCTGTTTGACTGCCCGTGTATTGTTGAAATCCTTGCTGTTTAAAAGTTTCTCAGTGGGCCCCATCAGCAGCGTCAGCGGCGTCCTGAATTCATGGGAGATATTGGTGAAGAACTTGAGTTTCATCTGGTCCGACTCATGCAGCTTTTCAGCCATCTGCTGGATCTCTTCGCTCCGGTCCTCCAGGAGCCTGTTGGCCTCCTTCAGGTCCCTGGTCCTCTCCTCCACCTCCCTGGCCAGGTTCTTTTTCTGGTTCTTAAGCAGCCTGGTCCTGATCTGCAGGATCACCAGGAATATCAGCAGGATAGAGACAGCAATAAACAATTTGAACAGCGGGGTTTGCCAGAAAGGGGGCAGGACATTCAGAACGATCTGTGACGGTTCCCTGAAGACAGTACCATCGCTGTTGGTCCCCATGACCTTGAGGGTATAGGTGCCGCTGGGTATATTGGTATAGCTGATATACCGCTGGCTGGCATCCACCTCATTCCAGCTTTCCTCAAAACCGTCAAGCATGTACCTGTACCTGATCTTGCCGGCTGCGGCCATATCCAGGGAGGCAAATTCAAAAGAAATGAACCGCTCCCTGTGGGTCAGGTTGATCTCCCTGGTGTAGGAGATGGAATGCTCCAGTACCACCCGGTCATTGATGGTGTCCATGGGAAGGACAGGATCGCCTGAAATGTTGAAAGCGGTGAAGATCACCGGCGCCTCATACTCAGGTTTCTCCCTGATCTCTTCAGGATTGAAGTAGTTGATCCCGTTGGTCCCTCCGAAATAGAGGATCCCCTCGCTATTCTTGAAGAAGGCTCCCTCGTTGAACTCATTTCCCACCAGTCCATCCTCCATGGTATATATGCTGATCTTTTCGGTAAATGGATCAAACTGTACCAGCCCCCTGTTGGTACTCAGCCACAGTTTCCCCACCTTGTCCTCCAGGATCCCGTGGATGGTATTGCTGGGAAGTCCTTCCTCCATGGTGAATGAGGTGAACTCTCCTGTATTCTTATCAAACCGGTTCAATCCGCCGTTGTTGGTTCCCACCCACAGGAGATCCTCTCCATGAATCTCGGGCTCAAGGATACATTTCACCCGGTTGTTGGAGATGGAGTGCGGATCGTGCGGATCGTGCACAAGGTGGGTGAAACTGCCGGTGGCAGGATCGAACCGGTTCAGTCCCCCGCTGAGGGTTCCGATCCAGAGTATCCCTTCCGAATCTTCATCAATATACTGCAGGTGGGAATCGTTGGTCCCGGAGTTGTTCCCGGTGGCCACCACGGGAAAGTATTCAAAGGAAAGCCCATCCTCCCTCAGGCGGCACAGTCCATTTCCTGTGCTTCCAAAGTAGACCTGCCGGTCGCGGGTCACGCAGATGGACCGCATGGAATACTGCCAGAATGAGGTGCTATCTTCCTCATTGATATGGAAATTGAGGAAACGGTCCCTCCGGGGGTCATACAGGCTTACTTTGTAATCAAATGCACCCATCCAGATCCGGCCATCCTGGTCCGCCTCCATCACACCCACCAGGCTTGCAGGGAATTGTGAGGAATATTCCCAGGTTGTACCCCTTTTCAGGGATATCTCGTTGCCGTATGCCCGCAGGGAACCATCATTCAAATTGATCCTGTTCAGTTCGGTTTTTGTGCCAATATAGAGGTAATGCTCATCATCCTCGTACATGGAGTAGACCTCGCTGTCGGTGATAAACAGACCCCTTCCCGGGAAATTGTCTATGGTCCTGAACTGCCTGGCATTCAGGTCTACGCTGTACAACCCATGTTTTTCCGTCCCGATCCATACCATTCCAGTCCTGCTTTCATGCAGGTCCATCACCTTTCCTCCCCCGAACATATAGGGATCCCTCCTGTTGGATTCAAATGCTTCTATCTCCCTTGTATCGGGGGAAAGCCTGAACAGGCTCGGTTCCACAAAGTCACTTGACGATGCCCAAAAATAGCCCTTTGAGTCCTCCAGCATATTAAAAATGCGGATCCCACGGGTCTCGGGAATCAACTGCTCTTCATAGTGGCCCCCCCTTTGGATAATCCGGTAAAGGCCATGGTTGGAGGCCACAAGCATATGGCCTGAAGAGGTGCGGACAATGTTGTAGATGCTCGGAAGATGGTTGGGATTCAATGGGGTAGTGATCAGGTGATGCACCGGTGCATCGGACCGGCCGGGATCGGTGATAATGTTCAGCCCGCCCTGCTGGGTCCCTACCCAGATACCACCATCCGGGGCAGAGAATCCCATGGAGATCTCCGGGTCATTGATATGAAAGTCACTCCCCTCCAACGGCATATACTGTTTCACCTCCCCCGTGGACCTGTTCAACCGGTTCAGGCCGTTCACGGTCCCAACCCACAGGGTTCCGTCCTGGTCCTCGAATAGTGTTGTAATGCGGTTGTCACTCAGACTTTTTGAATCTCCCGGCCGGTGCTGGAAGATCGAAAATGAATCCTCCTCCCGGTTGTAGAGGTTCAGTCCGTTGTTCGTTCCTATCCAGAGCTGACCATCCGAGTCCTCGAAAAACCGCCTTGAGATGGTAGGCTGCCCGGGACCAAAAATGTTGCTTGAAATGGATCCTGAACCGGGAGGACCGGGAAGGTATGAATGAAAGGTCTCGGTCAGGGGATCGAACCGGTCCAACCCGACACCCGAATAGGTGATCCACAACTGGCTGCACCTGTCCATATAGATGTCGCTGATCCAGCTGTCGGAGGGAGAGCGGTTGGTCGGTCCCTGGTAATACGTTTCGAAACTGTAACCATCGAACCGGTTCAGCCCGTCCTGGGTCCCGATCCAGATGAACCCCAGGCTGTCCTCGGCAATACCCGTGACCAGGCTGTGCGACAATCCATCCTCATTCCCCAGGTGGTTGAACCTGATCTCGGAACGCTGTGCCTGCAGTGTCAGGAAAGAACTGCAGAACACAACCGCTAAAACTTGCAGTGGAAATGGTGACTTCATGGCCCGGGATTTGACTTCCCGAGGCCTAATTTAGGGATTTATTTCTTGATCACCATCCTGTGAACCTGAAACTGTTCTTCCCCGCAAACCATGCCGAACCTGCACAGGTAGGCTCCCGAGGGTAATACCTGGTTATTACCTCCTGCTCCATCCCAGTGAATCACAGTGGATCCGGCCTTCAGATTGTAGGGACCACTGATGTGGTGAAGGGTTCCTGCCAGGTCATACACTTTGAGGGTCAATACGCCCTCTTCCCGGAGGGTGATCCTGAACTGCACGATGTCACCGAAGGGGTTGGGAACCGTTTCGATCCCGGGCTCTTCAGCATCCAACCCATCAGCAGAGACGGTCAGGTGTTCAACGGTGATGGTCACGGTCCCGGACTGGCCGGTGGCACCATAGGCATCCTCTGCTTTCACGTAGAGTACATAGGTACCTTCCGCCAGGGGATCCAGGTCAAACCTGTCCACCAGTGTGTCCAGGCTCTGTTCCAGGGCGTCATTCAGGTAAAGCATAAGGGTGGTGATCCCCCCGATGGTATCCTCCGCGGTGAACTCCACCCGAACCGGAACGGTATCTGCAAACACGGCCCCGTTCGCAGGAGCCAGAATGGTAACCTGCGGAGCATCATTCACCACCGTGACCAGGGTGGCATCGCTAAATCCACCGTCCCGGGAGGTGGCTGTAACCGTGGTTGTTCCTGTGGATAATCCCCATAGTTTTCCGTACCGGTCCACCGGTGCTACAGCGGGATCGGAGGATTCAAATGTGACAGCCTGGTCTGAAGCATTCTCCGGCATAAATTCCACCGGAACCAGTATCTCTGTACCCAGTGCGATGGTCATGGTTTCCGGAAGGGAGATCCCCTCCAGGGCCACCAGGTCGCCTCCAACGATATAGGTCCCGAGGATGCTGTCGGGAATGGCCCCCTTGGGGATCCCCGGTCCCTCATAGTGTACCTCAAGCACTGCTCCCCCGGCCTTTTCGAAGAAGAGCACCTCGATCTGGTGGCGTCCCGAATCAAGTTGGATCACCCCTCCCTGTTCCACCGTGGCATGGGCTCCGTCGTTATCTACCACAAGAGTGCCGTTGATATAGAGCATGCTGCCATCGTCGGAGGAGGTATAGAAATTGTACGATCCCTCCTGGTAGATGGAGATCTCCCCGTAGAACCTGAATCCGAAAAAATCCTCCTGGGCAGCGGGTGAGATGTCAAAATTGTTGATGTTCCCTGTGAAAACAGGGTCCATGGAGGCAAAATCGGGGGTCATCTCCCACTCCCCTTCAAAATATTCGAAGTTCAGTCCCTCGATAAAAGCGCTGCCTTCGATACCTCCACCAACAGGTATCGGTCAGCCCGCGCGATTCACTTTCCGCCACCACCATGGTGGTCCCCACCTTCAGTGCAGTGAGCATCCCCTCCTGGTCCAGGTAGACCACACCATCATCGGGTGTACTCCAAAAAACGGTCTTATTGGTGGTCTCAGGCGGTAGCAGGGAGGCGATCATCTTCACCTTCCCCCCCACAGCCACTTTCAGGTCATGGTAGTTCAGGTTGATATTGCTGGGAAGAATGGTGTTGCATGCTGCGCATGTGACCTCGACATAGTTCAGGGTCATCTGCCCGTTATCGAAATGGAGGGTGAGTAGATGTTCGCCCTCCTCAAGTGCCACACCCTCAACCAGGTGGTCGCTGAAGGGATACCACGATACTTTTGGAAGCGTATAGGCGCCCAATGATTCCCCGTCCAGTTTCAGTGTCAGATTGGCATCGGCGTTCCCGGCTGTGTACCTGAACCGGAAATCATAGAGGTTGTCCTCCGGCACATACACCGTGTAATTGATCCACTCCCCGGGATTGATGGCAGTCACATGGTAGGCGGTGGCACCTTCATCGTAGGTTTGGCCCACATCCACATCTTCGAAACGGTACTCCTCCTCCTCGTTCCCCGGGGTTTGGTCATGGTAAGCGATTCCCTCCCCGCCATAATCGAAATGTTCCGCCTGGATGATTGTAGGGAGCAGGAAAGGAGCACCACCATAAGGGCCCTCAGGCCTTGGAGGAAGCACGGTAACCTGTGCTGTATCCGTGAACCCGCCTTCTGCGGTGGTAACCACCACCTGCGTCACACCCTCTTCCTCTCCCCCGATCCTGCCATCGCTGTTCACACTTGCGATGGCTTCATCCAGGGAGTGGAAGGTTACCTGCCTGTTCTCTGCTTCAGCGGGAAATACCTCATACTCTGCGGTATGGTATTCACCTGTATGGACCTCAATCTCTTTTTTTTTGAACGCCACACCTGCCACACCGGGGACAGCGTATTTCTGCAACTTGGCGGAGGACTCAAATCCTTCGGTAAAACTGACCACCGCTTTGATCTCATTGTAGAGCGGATAGATGCTGTCGATATGGAACTCAAAGGGTGCCGAATCATCACTTCCCTTTTCCAGCCCGTTCAGGAAAAGGGTCACACCCTGGATGGTGGCACCTGCAATTCCTGTCACATCCACAGCCACATCCAGTGCCTGTCCCTGGGCCAGGGTATCGGTATCGGGGGAGATCAGGAGCGCCGGCAGATAGGTATGTTGAATGGTCACCTCCGGGCCACCGGCCCAGCTCTCCATACCATCGCTGTCAACCACCCTTGCGCGCAGTTGAAAGGTCCCTGCAGGCAAATCTTTAACCGGCAGCCCGATATCATAAGGCGGGAAGAATGTCACATACACCGGATGGTGGTCCAGGTAGTACATCACGTAGAATACACCCACTTCATCAGATACACTGATATCCACCTTCAGGGAATCGGTCTCATCAATGGTGGTTGGTGCCGCCGGGTATACAATGGTCATCTCCGGCGGGGTATTGGGAATAAAAGGTAAAATGGTATCGGCAGCCAGGAATCCGTAGGAGGAGGCAGATTGTGCATTGGTCTGGTGGACCGTGAACTCCCCGTCCATCACCGAATAGGGACTGTCAAACCAAAACTCCGATACCGGCCACTCATACCGGTCAGGGTATGAACGGATCTTGGCGAAATCGGCATCCCACGGACCCTGGGCATCGGTTCCCAGGAAATGGTCCCCGTTCCTCAGGGGGCCATAAGGTACCAGTCCCGGTACCATTTCATCCAGGTTGTTGATATCATACCTTGAGTCCAGGTGCAGCATCCGTTCCGGGTGGCGGTCACCCAATCCGGTGATCCAGCTGGTGTTCAACGGATTGTTCCCCAGGAAAAAATCTGCCGTGGTCTCCATGTAATCGATGAACGCCTGTTTTTCGGCCCCCTCAGTGATGTGCTGGGCAAACATGGGTGCAATGTTGATGGGCGTTGTTGTGGATCCCACAATGGCCGGCATGCCCCATGAATAGCCCATCCTCCCGGTCCTTTTCCTGGCCGGATCGAGGAAGTCATTAACGGCAAATTTGACCGCGGCCTGTTTCAACATTGTCTTCAGATCCGAGTCTGTGCCCGGATGGTCTGGAGCTGTAATAAACGACCAGACCGCTTTGGTCTGGTTATACCCTCCACCGGAAAGGCTTGTCACTTCAGAAGTTACTTTGTTCAGTGCTTTAAAATCGTCCTGGTAGGAGGTCTCCCCGGTGATCTTGAACAGGTTGGATGCGGCGTACATTTTCAGGTCCGACACCGTGGCACCCTTCACCTTAACCTCAGCACCAATATCCAGGTGCTCTCCTGCCCAGGCATAGGCTGCCTCGGCCTCAGCAACCAGTTTTGCAGTGGAATCGGTGATCCCGGCCATCTCCAGGCAATAGGCGTACTGGGTGGCCAGTCCCGCAAACAGGTAGGATGTATGCGGGTCCTCCCCGCACACGTACCATGGCCGGCCATCCTCGTATGACGGGGATGCATCAGGTTTGCTGTTGAAATCGGAATTCACCCGTCCACCTGCCACGCCGCCCCCCGGCTGCTGGTTCCTGCGGAAATACTGGATCAGCCAGGATGCTTCGTCCAGGATATCGGGAACACCATTCCCGCTCTCGGGGATATTCAGTTCATTGTCCCTGAAGTTCTGGGGAGCAAGTTCATAGGTAGCCAGCAGGAAATAGGGCACCTCGGTATGGTGGACATACCCGTCCCAGTCACCCGCGTCATGGTACCATCCCCATCCCCATCCGGAGATCTCTCCAACCTCGTTGGCCAGGATGCTGTCCTTTGAACTGCTTCCCTCACCGGAAAGTACCGAAGGGTATTTTGTATAATGGAGTGTCATCACCCCGTCTGCCGGATGGTGGTCCCTGGGCTGGGCCCATTTGCCTGCATACTGCTCCTCTTTGGCAATTCCCGCGCGCTGGTAGTAGAGCCCCCTGGCCGTGTAATAGTAAGCCTCCCGGTAGACATTCTCATCCAGGCTGAAAGGGTAGCTGCTACCAACACCTTCAACCACCAGCCGGTATTCACCGGGTGTGGTGAATTCGGAGAAATCCACCTCCCAGACATCAGATCCGTAGACGTTGTTGGTGGTCCCCCAGGTCGTCGGGGAACCGAAATCCTGGTCTTCATCCTCCAGGTCCCTCCGTTGAGTGGTAACACTCCCGGAATAGGCCACACTGTTGTCGGCCATGCTGACCAGGTGAAAGGCACTGCCCTGCAGGAAATCCAGGTCGATGGGACCGAAATCGCCGGCCCAGTGCGCCAGGTAGGCAAATTTGGCCTGGGATGAAGGCTTGTACCCATGCTGGTTCACATGGATCAACTCGCTGCGCATGTAGGTCTCATCGTATTCAAAGGAGATCTCATCCAGGTTACCGGCCAGGTTCCCCAGCCAGATGGTGTAGTTCATGTTCCTTTCCAGTGCATGGGGCAGTTCCAGGTAGACCCAGTGTTCCAGCACATACTCATTCAGGCACGCTGAACCGTTCCAGTTGCAGCTATCGGAAAAGGCCGTTGGTTTGCTCTTTCTGCCGATCTTCACCGGGTTCTTCCCCCCTGCATAATCCGGATCATCCACGCTGAATATATTGTAGGCATAGAGGTGCGTGGCCCGCTGGATATCCAGTTTCTCCTGGATCACCACATCCTCTGTGCCATCCTGGTGGTACCCGTGGTATTTCACGATACCGTCATCAAAATGGAGGGCAATGACCGTGGGGGTCAGGGGGATGATATCCACCAGGTCGGATCCATTTGCACTGGTTGCAGCCAGCAATGCAACACCGGCCATTATCAGCTCTTTAAGTCTGTGCATCATCATATCCATCGATTTATTGTATATACTTTTCCTAACTCCTAACTCCCATCTTACTATTCCTTCACAAACGGCCTGATCACTACCTGCTGCCTTCCCTGGATCCTGAGGTAATAGATCCCGGCATCCAGGCCGGAGATGTCCAGGTCAGCCTGTGGAGCTGCACAAACGCGTGACATGCATACGCGTCCCGTGATATCGGTGACAGTAAGCTGCTCAGCCCCATCACCGATCCCGTCGATAAACAGGACTTCCCGGGCCGGGTTGGGATAGATCCGCAGCGATCCTGCGAACGCTTCCCCGGTCCCCACATTGCAGTTGGTGCCCTGGCCTGAGATATTGATCTCTATCTCATCATAGACCTCCGGGTTGTCCCAGGCGGAGGCCCTGACTGTGATGGTCCCATTCCCTGCACAGGTTCCCGATCCCTTCACCTCGAATCCGTAGGATTTCTTCTCGGCCACCACCTCCACGCTGTCCGAATCCACGGTCCATATCACCGCATCCGATAACACATCCTCCGGCTCCACGTTGGTGAGCAGGATCTTCTTCTCCCTGCCGGTAATATCGAATATTTCTGTCCCGTAGGCATAAATCTCAATGGATTCTGCAGAGATATAATCATAGAATCCCATGGGTACATTCTCAACAGCCGGTCCGTCCGCCCCGAAGCTGAGCACCACCATGCTGTACCTGGGCACATGCACCAGCAGGCTGTCTGACATGGTCACCTGCATGGAATCCAATACAGCCTCCTTGGTACTGTAACCATCTCCTGAAATCACATATTTCATTCCGTTTTCCGGTGCCAGGAGTGCCAGTTCATCCGGCAGATCCACCTGCACCGTGAAATCGTTTTCGAAGTCACGGCTCAACAGCAGGATGCTGAATGCATCGCCCTGTGTAAACACGTGGCATCCCACCGGATAAAGGTAGTAGTCCGACCCTGTGGCCCCCGTGATCACCGCCTCGGTTTCGATCTCCGTTCTCAGGGCATTTCCCTTGCAGAACCGGTTATAGAACTGCGTGGTATAGAACAGCGGCAGTTTGGTGAAGCCCTCCTCTGCAGGAATGGTCATTTGCCACTGTCCCCCCGTTAAATGGAATACGGTGGGAATGGCGCCGCCTGTTTCCGCTGCCGAGGCATAGTAGTCGGTCTGCACCACAGCCTGCCCCAGGCGTCCAAAATAGGCCGCGGAGCTCATGTTGGACTCATAGTAATAGCTGGGTTTGAAATCACCACTGGCCTGCAGAACCAGGTCCATGGTGGCCCGGAGACCCGAAATGCTTCTCCCCATCGCCGCGATCCCGTTTTTGTAGTAATCCAGCTCGCTCTCACCCGGATCGATCTCAGGTGAATAGTTAAGGTTCCCACCCAGATACCCGCTCAAAGCAAGCCAGTCCACCTCTCCTGTATCCCCGGTGATGATACTTTCATGGATATGCCGGCTGTTCATATCATTGGGGATCGGCTGCCTTCCGCTGTAAACCAGGAAGATCTTCTCTTCATCATAATAAGCGGAAGACCTCATAAGCGTGGCCATCTCCCTGCACCATTCACCGTAGGCCACAAGATCGGATCCGATCTGTGCATCGTGGCTGGTTCCTCCCCACACCTCATTCCCGAATTCAAATACCAGTCCCCGGCTCTCGTCCAGCAAGGGCTCTGTGAATCCTTCTGCTGCCCGGATGGCACCATATTCAGAATCAGCAGGTCCACCCAGGTACTCCAGGAAGTTGGTGAAGGTCTCCGGCTTGGTGCGCCAGTCGGTGGCATCCTCCACCCCGCAGCAAAAGACCGTATAGGCACCCACCTGGTTGCAGAAATCCATCATCCGGCCAATGGTCATGGCTTTGCCGGTACCAATGTAATCTTTGAAACTCAATGGGTTGGCCGTTAGGGCTCCCCACCGGACAGCTGCAGCTTCCAGTTCCCTGATCAGCTTCACCTGTTCGGGATCGTTCAGGAATTCACCATTCTTATAATTTGGATTCACCCCCAGTCCATTGCTTCTTCCAATGGGATCCATGATCACCTTCAACCGGGCTTTTTTATCTGAAATGCTGGTATCGGATGGATCAAATGCCTTGGTGGTGAAGGTCTCCGGACTGCTTTTGGGCGAGACATTCAATCCGGCATCCACAGCTTCAACCTCAATACCATACGAAGTTTCCGGTACCAGGCCGGTAAGCAGGATCTCCTCTTCGAAAATCAGTTCGGTGTCGTTGTACAGCACCCCGTCCACATAGAGGTTGTACCCCCTTACCTCGGTCTCCCCATCCTCAGCACCGCTCCATGAAACGTTCATATAAAGGTCGGAGATCACAGGAGCTTCCACCAGTGTGGGAGCAGTTGGAGCCACATCATCGGTTTCATAGGTGGTGGTGCAGATCACCCCGCTTTCTGCCGATTCATTCCCCGCTTTGTCCATGGAAGTAACCACAAGGCAATTCCTGGTCCCTGGCACCAGTCCGGTTACCTGGAAAGTGGTTCCTCCAATCAGCTCATCATTTACAAGTCTACCGTTCAGGTAGAGGTTATACCCTGATAAGTTGCGGTTGTCTGTTGCATCTGACCAACTGACCAACAGGTCATTGATCCCTGTAGTGACCACTGTGAAATTCCCCGGGGTGGTTGGCTTTTCCACATCGTAAACGAATGAGAGGTTTTCGCCCGGGATGTATTGCTTGTCAATCCCGGGACCCTCCCAGGAAATTCCCCCTATTTTGGAATGAACAACCCATTGGGTCCCGTATATGGCATAGGTCTTACCGGCTTCAAGGGTGACCTGAACTGACTTCCATTCATTGTCCCCTACGGATTCCCCCACGGTTGGGGATTCATCACTGCGCATGAGAATCACCTGTCTGTGATCGAAGGTTTCATCGGTGCTCAGCCCGATGGTGGCATCATTGGCTGATTTCATATAGAAATAGTACTCCCCCGACACTTTCGGAATAACATATCCTTCGAAATGTGAAGTAAAGAGATCCGCCCCGGTGCAGTATTGAGATCCACATCCTGCAGATACAGAAAGGTTCAGACCCACCATGTCAATCTGGTCATATGGAGCCTCCCCGGTGGGAGCGATCATGCTGAATGCAGGAACGGCCTGAAGAGGCACCACCTCCTGCCAGAAAACAATATCGTGGATCTCGAAATTAATACCATGGTTGGGATAGGGACCAATGGCCACCTCGAAAGATGTGCTTGCAGTTCCATCTGCATCGGTGGCATCCACATCGATGGTTACTGTTCCTTCGGCACCCTTTTCCGTTGCATGCACAACCGCCATGGTCTGGCCTGCCACATAGGTCACATCATTGATCTCCAGCACACCGGGATCGGAGGAGGTGACTGTAAAGGTGATCTCCTGGTCCACCCCCGCATCACCGTCAAACACCTCCGGGATCAGCAGGAAATTCTGTCCCGAACCCAACAGCAATGTATCGTTATCAGGGGTCCCAATGGTGGGAGGGGTTTGGGACATCAAATTCATCACGGCTACCAGTACCGGCGATCATCAGTAGTAGATCTCTTATTCATGGTACAATCAGTAGTTATTGAGTGAGTTAAAATGTTAGTGGGTTTGTGGGTTAGTGCGGGATGACCAGTTTCCGAGAGCCGGAATGGTTCCCCTGGATCAGCTGCATCACATAAATTCCCCCGGTCGTTCCACCCCTGATCCTGCCCGACAGCGGTATCTCCTGCTGGTGATTACCGGCAAATGAGGGCAGATTGTGCCATTCACCCACCAGCATGCCACTCATGTTGTAGAGCCGTGCAGAAACAGGCGCTGATCCTTCCAGGGAGTAGCTGAGTTGCGCCGAACCGGTGGCACTGTTGTAATATACCTGGAACCGGAGCTCCGATATAATCTGGTCAGGCAGTGCCGTTATGAAGTCCTGGAATATCCCGTTCTTCAGCCTGCATGCACCGGCCCCTGTTCCGAACCAGACAGAACCATCCGGGTCAAATCCGATGTCGTACACCGTATCATTCAGCAACCCGTCGGCCATGGTATAGGAGGTCCAGACACCGTCGTCAAGGAAAGAAACCCCGCCATAGGTCCCGAACCAGAGGCCGCCATCACCATCTTCTGCAATGGAGATCACATCATCGTCCACCAGTCCGTCCACGCTTGAAAGCAGGGACCAGTTCTGTTTGGCTTTATACCCGGTATGGGTTTCCACCCCCACATCGGTCGCGAAATACTGTTGGTCGACACCACTGACCATCACGCTCCTGATGTCTCCTGAATAGGGTGTTACACCATATTCGCTGGTCCACCGGGTAGCCCCGGTGATCCCGTCCACCCCCGACACAAACCTTCCGATCCCCCCGTCCTGTGCAATATAAAGGGTATCGCTATACATCTCCATCTGCCGAACCGGCGTGTAGAGCATATTCAATGGATACTGATCATAGATCAGGTGGTCCATCAACCCGTCATGGAACCAGGTCACCCCTCCCTCAGAACCGAAGAATTTCCCATGCCGGGAATCCACGGCCACATCCGCCACATCATCGTTCAGCAATCCGTCCCCCGAGGTATACCCGGTGGATTCGGTGATCCCGTCTGAATCAAACATGACCAGGGATACACCTGCGGACGTGGCTACCCATAAACCCGGACCTGATGCAGTCTCTTCGAATGTCAGTGCGTTCACCTGGTTCCCCACCAGGTAATCGGCATCCGTATAGTATCGCCAGCCAAGATCCGTATAGCGGCAAAGTCCCTTGTTGGTCCCGAACCATTTCACACCGTCGCTGTCCACAAAAACCGCCTTGACCATAAAGACTCCCTCATTGAGGGACTCCATGTTCCGGGAGTCCTGGTTGCTGGCCGAGATGGTGATGCCCATCAGCAGGCCAAGCATGCATATGTGCCTCAATACGTTCATCACTGTTTGTTTATAATCGCTGTAATTGTCGCTATGCCTGTACTGACCTCCAGGAGATATTGTCCCTGTGGCTGATTGCCCAGGTCAATGGAGAGGGTACCCACTCCCCCGGTAACACTTCCGGAGGGCATTGAAACCACCATCATGCCGGCCATGTTGCAGACCCTGATCGTCACAGGGCCTGTATAACCTGATTCCAGGTCCAGTTTCACGTTGAGCAGGTCAGTGACCGGGTTGGGATAGCAACGTAATCCCGGGTCATCTTTCCGCACCTCATCCACCCCGGTGGAAAAGGGCCCGATCAGCTGGATCCCGTAATCGTATCCCAGGTTCCTGGAGTAGAGCTTATCCACTTCGTTATTCCAGTGTTCATGCACACCCATACTGCCCATGGGGGTTCCATCCCCCTCCGGATCATAGGTGAATCCTTCGGGCCAGTTCTCAGAATCGGCCGCCTGGTGCAGGTGGTCATCCACAGCACCAAACCAAGGTCTCCCCTTGCCCGGACCGGTCTTGTCGGTAAATTCCGTTCTCAGGAGGTCAAAACAAACCGATTCAAGTGCCACCGCATCCTGGGATGCAAGGATCGAGTTGGGCCAGTCACCGTTAAAGGGCGCTGAATTCCATTTCACCGGGAACTCCACGGCCTCGGTTCCTCCCCACAATCCTTCGACGATGAAAAGCACGGTATTCCCTCCCAGTTTTTCATGTCCCATGATATCTGTCAGCACCCTGTATACGCCATACTCAGTCCTGACAGGAATGTCATTCTCGGGTGCGATCAGTCCGGGGTGCAGGTGGGATGCACCATCCCGGGTGTGGGTACCGAAATGGTTTTTGGCGGTCAGGGTGATCCCTGCCCGGGCATGGGCCTTCAGGGTGGCCACATTGATCAGGTAATCGGCATTCTCCGTGCAATCATACAGGAAATCATATCCTGCCGCTTGCATGATATCTCCCTTATCGGACCAAACAATGCTGGGGTCGGAGGCTTCAGAGATCCGGGTCCTTCCCAGGTCACTGTGATCCTTATCCACATATTTCACATTGGGGAACAGCGCAACCATCTGGTCATAGATGTGCTTGTAAATATGGGCCAGGGGATCCCCCACATAGATGTTCTCCTGGGGTACACCGAAATCATTGACCAGCTGATCCAGAACACTGATCATCATCACGCCCGAGGTCTCGGCCATTCCATAATAGTTCATTTCCCAACCTGTTCCAAATGAAAGGTCACTTGAATTGGTGAGCCAGCCGGCCCCCCCCTGGTTCATCTTGATGAAAATGGTCTGGCCCTCCTGGTAGGAAACCGCTCCAATCCCCTTTCTCTCATTAAAATCCACGAAAAGTTTCTCCCAGGCACTGCTTACATCAGTGCTGCCGGTGAGCTTTTTCACCACATCATCCATCATTTGGTTGATCACATCCTGGTCACTGTTCTTGGGCAGGAAATAGCCATCTTCGCCCCGGACCGGATCATCCGGTGTATTGGTGCAATGCTCATCGGTGGCATCCGGATTCCACTCCCAGACCACCCTGCCCGGGAATATGCCCAGCTCCTCACCCATGGGCTGGTTGGCGGGATAATCCGAAGGATCTGCCCAGCGCTCCGCCGCCACACCCCTCTCCGGGAACAGGTTGGAGGAGAAGGCAAACAGCACAAGGGCACCCAGAAATGCCACAGTAGCCATGATGTACCTTGCCCGGTGAAAGAATTGCCGGGAACGCTTGAACAGCATGGCTGAACCTGTTATTGACAACAGGTAGACCACCAAACTGGACATGAAGGGCGCAGCCACCCTCATGCAGGGATATCCCGCCCGGGAAGGTTTGGGGATCACCCTCACCAGGAACCATACCGTGGATGCGATACCAATGATGAAAAAGATGATCCTGTAGGGGATCCTGATGCGCCTTAACCGGCCATAAAGCCTTTGAAACCTACCCGGGATACGGGGATCATGTTTTTCCATTACTTCTTGTTTAGGATGATTGTATGCTTCTCTCCTCCCGCCTCCACCTGGAGCAGGTAATGCCCGCGGGGGTTACCGGACATATTGAGTTTTGCCGATCCTTTCCCTCCCACAAGATGATCCGTGGAACGGGTCAGGATGTTAACCCCGGCCATGTTGTATACCCGGATCATGACCGGACCCGAATATCCTGAGGGCAGGTCCAGATCCATATGGAGCAGGTCAGTGAACGGATTGGGATAACAGTTTACGGCCTCTTCAGCCCCGTTACCCGAAATGCCAACGATCTGGGTGCTCACCTTGAAGGTGACCGATGCTTCTGTCTGTCCGTCTGAAGCCGTAACCGTTGCATCTGCCTCACCCTCGAAAGCTGCCGTGGCCTTCACCTTCAGCACATTCAACGACTATGGAAAATCTCCAGTTCATTCTGGTCACGTATTCATAGTATATGTAAGACCATTCGCCATTGGGATCACTGAATACCTCCAGCAGGTTATCATGCACCAGCTGGTAGGAGTTCAACCTGGCCAATACCACATCATCAATGGAACGCGATCGACCTCCACCTTTGTCAATGTTCCCCAGGATGATCTTGAAGGAGACACTGGCCGAGGAGACGCCATCGGAGGCTATCACCGTTACATCGGGCTCTCCGGAGAATCCTGCAGAGGCATTCACCTTCAATACGTTATTTGCTACACTGAATGTCAGTTCCGGTGCATCGCAGTTCACCGTATAGGAAAGAATGTCCCCATCGGGATCATTGAATACTGTGAGCAGGTTGTCATGGATCACCAGGTCGGTATTCAACTCATCCACCTGGAAATCATCGATGGAACCGGTTACCTCCACGGCATTATTGGGAGAAGTGGCCCCTTTGATCAGCCTGATCCGGCCAAAACCGTCGGCATCCATCCAGTGATCGTTATAGGCCTCCTCAGGAACCCATACCGAACCGAAGAAGTTGTCCCGTTCTGTTCCGGGAGTATCGTTATCGCAATAGGCCAGGCTCAGGCCCATCTCCCTGTTCCCCACCAGGGTCACCCGTGAATTTTCGGGAATGGCGTGGTCATAGGTATCGTCGTAGACCGCCAGGGAGAATTCATAGTAGTATTTGTTCCCGACCTTCTTCATGGTCAGGTCCGGGATATGATCCGCATAATTCATGATAACCCTGTCTCCCCATTCGGTCCCGTCGATATCACAGGCCACGAAAGCAGTTTCAGTGCCCCCTTCAGCAGGGGCATCCACGGCAATGTGGTAGGAGAAGGCGTTCTCGCTGTTCATGCCCCAGGTGGGGTTGTCATCAAATACATGCAATCCGCCTGACATGTCCTCATCAATAAAAACCTCCACGATGTCGAAGTCGGGGTACCCGCCATCGGGGTGAACATAGCCGTCCACGAAGGCATCATCGGTGATCTCCACCAGGAAATAGAGCAGGTTCTGCTGCGAAGACCAGCTTACCTTGAACCGCCCGTTGTAGTCAGCTGAATCGATCTCCTCTCCCCATGTAATCCAGGTCTCATCAATGAAATACCACTGGGCAGAATCCCAGCAATGATCGGTTGCATCTCCATCGATCACGGGGATGGTTTCCGCCTCCAGGGCAGTTACTGCACTGGCCACCACCGCTTTGTCAGCAACCAGTTCAATCCCGTAATTATATCCCAGGTTCCTGGAGTACTGCTTCAGTATATCGTTGTTCCAGTGCTCATGCACACCCATGCTGGGCATGGGGGTCCCGTCCCCTTCCGGATCATAGGTAAATCCGTCGGGCCAGTTCTCTGAAGAAGCCGCCTGGTGAAGGTGGTCATCCACCCCGCCGAACCATGGCCTCCTCTTTCCCGGTTTTGTCTCATCATTGAATTCTGTTCTCAATAGGTCAAAGCAAACCGATTCAAGCGCCACCGCGTCCTGGGATGCCAGGATCGAGTTGGGCCAGTCCCCGTTAAAGGGGGCCGAATTCCACTTCACCGGGAACTCCACTGCCTCGGTACCTCCCCACAATCCTTCCACCAGGAACAGCACGGTATTGGCCCCCAGCTTTTCATGCCCCATAATATCGGTCAGCACCCTGTAAACACCATATTCGGTCCTGACAGGCTTATCATTTTCGGGTGCGATCAGGGCCGGGTGCAGGTGGGATGCACCATCCCGGGTATGGGTCCCGAAATGGTTCTTGGCTGTCAGTGTGATCCCCGCCCGGGCATGTGCCTTCAGGTCGGCCACATTGATCAGGTAGTCGGCATTCTCCGTGCAATCATACAGTTTATCTGTAACGGCGCCGCCCATTACGCTTCCCTCATCAGACCATTTGATGGAGGGCTCAGCAGCCGGAAAAATTTTTGTCCTTCCCAGGTTGCTGTGGTCCTTGTCCACATACCTCACATCGGGAAACTCGGCCACCATCTGATCATATAGATGTTCGTAGATATGGGACAGCGGATCCCCGACGTATATCTTATCCTCTGGCACCCCGAAATCGTTGACCAGCTGATCCAGCACGCTGATCATCATCACACCCGAGGTCTCAGCCATGCCGTAAAAGCCCATCTCCCAGCTTGTCCCAAAAGTCAAATCGCTTGTATCTACCAGCCAGCCGGCTCCCCCCTGGTTCATCTTGATGAAGATCGTCTGGCCCTCCTGGTAGGAGACCTCTCCCAATCCCTTTCGCTTGTTGAAATCCACGAAAAGCCGTTCCCAGGCAGCTCCCACATCATAGGTTCCGGTGAGCTTCATCACCACGTTGTCCATCATCCCGTTGATCACATCCTGGTCGCTGTTCTTGGGCAGGAAATAACCATCCTCCCCCCTGACCGGGTCATCCGGGGTGTTGGTGCAGTTCTCATCGGTGGCATCGGGATTCCACTCCCAGACCACCCTTCCGGGAAAGATGCCAAGCTCCTCACCCATGGGCTGGTTGGCCGGGTAGTCCGACGGGTCGGCCCATTGCTCCGCCGCCACTGCCCGTTCGGGAAAGAGGTTTGAAGAAAAAGCGAACAGCACGAGGGCCCCCACAAACGCAACGGCAGCCATGATGTACCTTGCCCGGTGAAAGAAGTGCCGGGAACGCTTGAAGAGCATGGCCGATCCCGTAATCGACAGCAGGTAGACCACCAAACTGGACATGAAAGGCGCAGCCACCCTCATGCATGGATAACCTGCACGGGAAGGCTTGGGGATCACCCTCACCAGGAACCACACGGTGGATGCGATACCAATGATAAAAAAGATGACTTTGTAAGGAATCCTGATGCTCCTCAACCAGTTTGAAAGCTTTTGAAATCTTCCCGGAATCTCTCCTTCTCTTCTCATGAATTCTATTTTTTTTATGGTTGTATCTGCTGATTAATTTTCCGTTATCCTGAGCACCATTTCATAGATCCTCAGATCCTTCTCCGGATGTACGGCCTTGCGTATCAGTGTAAAATTAGTCATTCCCGGTGACAAAGGGATGCTTTTAATTTGAACAGGCTCGTTACCGGGCAGAAACTCAACGGGGTATGAGTTTTCACTGAAATCCAGACAGAACTGCATCGTGGCATCTCCCTCCAGCCTGTACCTGATCTCCATATCATACAAACCCTTTGCAATCACCCCGATCCTGTAGGTTGCACTGTCACCCTCCCGGTTGAAACCGGTGATGTAGTTAAAGGCACTTTTGACCCCTTTTGAGGCAGTATGCGGCCCATAGGCCAGTACCGGGTATGGGTTTCGGGGTGCCTCCCCAACCTGGAATACCGGCATTTCGAAAGCATGGTCACTTCCATACACATCCGTATGCCAAAAGGCAAGGGATTCTTTCATGGTCTCAGACTGCCCCGGTTGCTCTGCAATAATATTCACCCTTCTCCTGCGGATCAGCATCCATATCCAGCAGCACATATCCCGACCTGTCCGGAAAGATGGTCCCGTCGGTTTGACCGGGATTCAGGAGCAGCTTGTACCGTTCCCCCCTGATACCCATGATCTGGTTTTCATAGGTGAGGTAGTTCCCTCCGGCATATTTCCAGGGGCGGTATTCATCCTTCACCCCCTCCGGTGTCCAGGGTTGGTCGGTTGGAGGCCAGCCGGGATTGGCATAGAGGAACACCTCCTTGCCGGGCAACACCTCCCCGGATCCCTCCAGGTATGGAACGATGCTCCTGCCATCCAGGTTTAATCCTGCCAGGGCCTCTCCGCCCCCGGCCAGTTCAAGCAGGGTGGGAAACAGGTCGGTCACATCGGCCAGGTGATCCACTGTGGATGGGTGAATTTTTCCGTTCCACCGAACAAACAAGGGCGACCTGATCCCGTTCTCCCAGATATTTCCCTTATGGCCCCTCAGTCCGTTCACATACCTGGTCCTGCGGTCCTCATCGGTAAGTACCCCGTTGATAATGGCCGGACCGTTGTCGCTCAGGAACAGCACCACCGTGTTTTCAGAGAGCCCCATCTCATCCAGGGCATTGAACAGGCGCCCCAGGTGAAAATCCAGGTGGTCCACCATCCCGTAAAGGGTGGAGAGGTTCTCTGACAATCCTTTGTTGATGTATTTCTGCACATACTCCTCCGGGGCATGCAAGGGAGCATGGCAGGTCAGGTAGGGAATGTATGCGAAGAATGGCCCTTCCCGGTTTCGCCTGATAAAATCGATGGCCTGGTCTGTGAGCACTTCCGTCACCCAGCCTCGGGTCTCCATCTTCTCCCCGTTAAACAATCCCACGTTGTCCTGGTAGTTGTATAGCGCGGCCATGAACGCCTCATCGAAACCGCGCTCCCAGGGGAAATACCCGGGAGTTTTACCCGAGTGCCATTTACCCCATATACCCGTGGCGTACCCTTCCTGCTTCAGCTCATCGGCCAGGATCACCTCATCCAGGTGGAGAAAATCCTTCCCCCCGTGCACATGGGAAACCCCTGTCCGCAGGAAATGCCTTCCCGTGAGCAATGCTGCCCGCGTGGTGGCACATACCGGCGTCACATAGAAGTTGCTGAACTGCACCGATCCGGATGCAAAACGGTCCAGGTTCGGCGTCTCCACCAGCCTGTTCCCATGGATGCCCAGGTCACTGTAGCCCAGGTCATCGGCCAAAATCAGGATGATGTTGGGCCGGGAACCGGCCAGGGAATGCGGATCCCCTGAACAACCCGTCATCACCGCGGCCGCAACCAATCCAGCCAGCAACTTTGCATACCTTTCCATCTGAATCCGCATATCTGCTTCAAAATTGCGTAATTAGGCAGTGATGCGGGTTCAATAGCTGCTAAAATGAGTTCTGTATTTTCACATTCAGATCGAGGGTGTACCCGGCCAGTCTGCCCACAGGATTCACCTGGTAATCAACTCCCTCCGGAACAATCACTTCCATTACCAGCCGTTCACCCTCGATGCGCCAGTCCACGTCCACCATTCCGGCCGGATGGGGAACACGGCCCCGGGCCCAGGTGAGGGTTTCCGACTGGGGAGCGATCACGACCACATTCCGGTCAAATTCATGGTTAAATCCCAGCCTGACTCCGAGCACCTCGGTTGAGAGAAAGAAGGTGGGGTGCCCGCTCCATGCATGGCTGGCGGTCCCCTGTCCCCCCTGCTGCTCCCCGCCGATATCGAAATTCTCCCAGGAAGTGTCATCTCCCTGGTGGATCATGCGGGACCAGTATTGCATCATGAACTGCTCGGCAAGACCGGCGTATCCCTCCCGGTACAAAGCGGAAAAGAGGTAGAAGGCACCGTAGGGGGTGATCTTCCGGTTGCGGGTCTCCTCCCCGATATCCTTCAGCGCTGTCTCCAGGTAGCCCAGGATGGAGGCTTTCTGCTGCGCTGTGCAAAGGTCGAACAGCAGCGGGTAGATACTGGAGATGGGATAGTGGTGATTGATGGCCTTTCCCTCCCTGAATCCATCGTGGAAAGCCTCCTTCGCCGGGTCCCAGTAGCGTGAGGCCACCAGCGATCCCAGCCGCCCTGCTTCAGCCGAATACACCGCTGCATCCTCCAGCTTGCCCAGCTCTTCCGCCAGGTCAGCCATCATCCGGAAACTCCTGGCCAGCAAAGCCTGGTATGCCGTGAGATCGGCCGATTTATCCAGTTTTGTCCACTCAATGAATGCCCTGCTGACAGGATAGTACCCCTGCTGATTCCGTTTCTGCATGATGTGCTGCATCAGGGCGTGGTAGTTGGGGTAGAGCTGTTCCACGAACGCCCTCTCCCCGGTGACGCGGTAGTACCACTCCAGCAACAGCAGTGTTTTCAATACAAAGTCATTGAGTCCCTCCTCCTTTCCTTCCAGCATGTTCTCACTGTACATATCCTGGAACAACAGGAGGGAACGTTTCAGCAGGCGGGAATCACCCGATGTGGCCAGGGTGATCCCATATTCCGGTACCGCATCACCTGCATACAATCCCCGCTCCCTGAAGGGCGTATCGGTGTATGAATCCTCCGAACAGACCCGCAGGGTTCGCCAGCCCAGCTCCCAGATCCGGTCCAACATGGGATTGGAACAGGAGAAACTGCCCCGCTTCTCATGGGGATATACCTGTTCTACCACTCCCACTTCCTTCAGTGTGCATGGATGTTGACCGGGATCGATGCGCACCAGCATGTACCTGACACCATAGGGTTTAAAGGTCTCATAGCGCCTTGTACCTTGAGTTGTGATGAACCTTGCTGCCGCATTCACCTGCAACCGCTTGTAAAGAAAGGGCAATCCCTCCCTGTTCAGGTCCTCCGACCAGGCAATGTCCACCATGGTCCCTTCACCAGCCTCCACCTGGCAGAAGACCCTGCCCAGTTTCTTGCCTCCCATGTCAAAGACCATCATCACCGGTTCACGGATGGCCAGTTCCGACACCTGATAATCATTGCTTTTCAGGTTCTCCTGCACCTCTGCCTTCCTCCATACCAGGTCCCGGGCCGGATTGGCGCCGGCAGCCAGGTTCTCCTGTGCGGTCCATTGAAATTTGTTGTTCTTCAAAATCTTACGGTCATCCCCGGGGCCATCCCTTTCCGGATCGAAAATACCTTTTCCTTTTGGGAACGTGCCGGATGTCAGCATGAAAGCCCCCCCGTTTTTATCCTTATGGGGTGAAAACAGCAGTCCCGCCGATTCAGGCACCGCCATGTAGTAGTCCCATCCTCCCCATATGGCCACATAGCTCACAAACAGGAAATTCCACCCTTCCTGCAGTAAAAAAACCCTGTTCTGCCTCACCGGATTCCCCGGCTCCTTTCCTGACACCTGCAGGGGACCCTCCCCATTCAGGTAATATTCGCCCCACCACAGTCCCATCTCCACCTCCTGCTGCACCGGGGAGTAGATGTAGGTGCAGGCATACACCTGCTCTCCCCTGTTGTATTCACTATTGGTCCGGTCGGATGTCTTGATAAAAAAGGTGTATAGCTTCTCCCCCTGCTCTTCCCTGTAGATCCCCAGCAATTCCACCGGTGCCAGCTCATCCCCGGTCAAGGGCGGTATGGTCCTGGGAGTGAGTTCTCCCCAGTGGCCGGGATCACCATGGATCACCGGTTCCTTCCAGCTGCTGTCGTCAAATTCCGGCAGGTTCCAGCCGGCAGGTTGCTTCCTCCCGTCAAAGACCTCCATGGGGCCGCAGGCAAAGGAGAAGCGCAACGCTTCATGATCATAGGCATTGGAAACAAACATCTTCCAATGCCCGGGGGTTTCCAGGGAGATTTTCCGTGTCCCGGTTTCCACCTCCCCCCACGCAATAAATCCCCCCACACTCAGGGGGACCTGGTAGGTCACTGTTCCATTGGTGAGCACCTCTACAGCCACCACGTTCCTGCCTTCCACCAGGTAAGGTCCCAGGTCATAGGTGTCATATTCCGGGTGGGCCGGGTAGAAACGCGAGGGACCAAAATTCACATGGGTCCCGTTCACGTAGAGGTGGTAGCGGGAATCGGCGAACAGGTGAATGACAGCAGGCCCGGTGGTACCGGCGGTTTCAAAATTCCTCCTGAAAAGGAGCGTTTGCTGCCGGCCCTCCCCCCGGGCATCCTTCCATACAAATGCGGCAGGGTGATCCTGGGCAATAATTGTGATGGCCTGAAGCAGGCAGCCAGCAAGCAGGAATATCCTATTCATAGATGTTCTCATTTTTAAAGATCCTTTGTAAATCGCTTCGGCTTAATACCTATGTCAGCATTACCCTGACCCGGTTGACCACGGAGGAGATCCCGCCAGCCATCAGGTAGCGGGAGGATCCGGTCCCTTTCACCTCATAAGGCACCTCCTGGTCATTGATCCTCATACCTGATACCCCCATCCCTTCGGGCAGCAGGATGGCCAGGTCAGACTGATGAAGGCTGCCTGTGAAGTCCATTTCCAGGGTCTCTCCCTGCAGCCTGTAGCGGTATGACACATAACCGTCCGAAGCGGGGTATTTAATGGTTACTGCAGCTTCTCTCTCCCCGGCGGCAGGCCAGCGGGGGGCAAGCAAAACATGGTCAAAGGCCACACCCCTGTCTTTCACGCCGCACAAACCTTCCACCAGGGCGTAGACCACCGCTGCAGCTCCCCAGTTGTCGGGGATCCCGGCGGAGACCATGTCGGGCATGAAGAAAACCGGGTGGTCGGACAGGGTGACCCCCATCACGAACCATTTGGTGCTGTTCCCGGCACTTTTGAACCGGATGCCCCGGAGGACCTTCTCCGGGTGGGGATTGTTCAGCCCGTAGAGGCAGACGCCCACGTTGCGGCTCATGTGGTTCTTTCCCCTCCAGGCCACCCGCAGTACCGGGGTTTTCTTGAGGTCCTGGGGAGCTGAGGGATACCACCAGCCGGAGATCTTGCCGGGACCGATGTGGTCCAGGTGGGATGATCCGTCCTGGTACTCCAGCACAATGGTGCCGGCATGGTAGGCATTGTTGGTGGTGTGAAGGAAGTAGACGGAAGCTGCCTTCCGGTCCACTTCGAGCAGTGCTTCCCCGGCATATGGCTCGTCACCCGAAAGCCCCAGGCAGGCCCTTCTGCCGTTGGCAGCCGGGTCCGTAATATCAAAGGGTACCTGGTGGTATTCCTGCCTGCCGGCGGGGAATTCATGAAGGTCATTCTCCCCCTCCCCGGTCCACCCGGCCACACCCTCCACTGTATTCCCGCTGGTGTCGGTATTGGCAATCCCTGACAGGGACAGGGCAGTAAAATTGCGTTCGGGGGCAGGTTCCATGGCTCCGCGGTAGGTGCAGTGAAGAAATCCCCCGCTCTTTTCCGAAAGCGTCTGTAACCGGTTGAGGATATCCACCCCGTAGGACTCTTCCCCATGTTCGAAGGCCCCGTGTGCCAGCTCCCCGGCCACGATGGAGGTCACCCCCCCGTTCATATAGCTCCAGAGGGAGTTATGTCCCCCGTACCCCTTCCCGAAGGGCGGGTAGATGGTGTACCACTCCCCCGGTGATGTGGCGGGCATTTTCTTTCTCAGCTCCTTATAAGTTCCGATGATGGCCTTTGCCTGGTCCGGTTCCAGGTCCCTGTTCAGGGAATAGGCATTGGAAAGGGAGACCTGCTCCTTTTCATCCACGCCCAGGTCCCGTTTCAGATCCGGGTCCTCGGGAACATGGTGGGTATAGAACCTGCCGTTCCAGGCCAATTCGTCCAGCCGCTGTTTGATCCCTTCCCCGGTCTCCCGGATCCTGGCGGCCTCAACCTTCCTCCCGGCATGTTCCAGCATCTCGGCCAGGTAGCTGCAACTTACTGCCATCCCGGTGTTGTCCCCGAACATGATTCCAAACCGGGTATAGGGCAGTTTGATTACCATGCCATCACCGTAGTGATCCGGGCCGGTGGAGATCTCTGCATCCTCATCGTTCTGGAAATCCCAGGTATCGATGGTGTACCCCCGCTTCAGCAGCTGGTACTTCTCCGACCAACGGTAGGGATCGGTGGTGCTGTATCCCACCGCCTTCAGGGCATGGTCCAGCATGCCCGCCATCCACAGGTCATCCCCGCAGGCCTTCCAGGTGTAATAGATCCCCTCGATAAAAAGGTACTCCACATCATTCTCAACGGGAATCCTCCTGAACTCCTGCCTGCCGTCATCCACCACGCGTACGAAATCCCCGTAATCGAACCGCTGTTCCCAGTAATCACCCTCGGGCGGCCGCTTGTTGTAGTTGTCCCATATCATCCCGTCATCACGCTGGCTCTCCGCATAAAGGTCAATTCCCGTCTTCAGCTCCGGGTAGAAATACTTCATCCCCTTCAGTGTATGCACATGGTCCCTGATCCACCCTACAAAATGGTGGTAGTACCGGTTGTTGTAACGCACCACGCTGCACTCCCTCTGCCACTCGTTGGTCATGGTATAATAGAGCACATCCAGCAGCTTCCGGTAGGTTCCCGAGGAGTCCTCCACGGAAGTCTGGCAACCCACCCTGAAGGTGGCAAAATCCACCGGCCGCCCTTTCCTGTCAATGAGCACTGCCAGCTGGTATCCCAGGGCACCTCCCACCGTCATATCAGCGGATCCTTCTACCTCAGTAACATGGTACTCCCTGTTCTTCCCGTCATACACCCTGATGGTCCCGGGCTGACCTGCACTGATCGCGATCTTGCTGAGCGGTTCCATGATGCTCCCGGTGGGATCAGGATCCACTGTAAGGATAGTCCCGTTTCCGGGATCTGTTGAGGTCCTCAGCCACTCCACAGCGGCTGTAGCCGGTAGTGTCCCGGCTGCTGCGACACCGCCCAGAAGCGAAAACTTCTTCAGGAAGCGTCTGCGGTTTTCTGAATAGGTCATGGGGTAGGAGTTAGAAGTTGGTTAGGTGTTAGGTGCAAAAGACAGCGGTTCATTGACATATTGTTTTTCATTCAACAGGCATTGCAAATACGAAGTGGTGATAAAATCCGGGGTATACACCCAGTTCTCGGAATCACTTGGTAGTACTACGAAAATGTATTACCGATTCGGTAATACTACCACCCTTGAGCGGAATACCCCTCCCAGAAAAAATGTCTTCATTTTACACTACTGGCGTTATGGCCGGCCAGGGTCTTTCTGACATTGATAACCATCTCGTCCTCCTTTGGAGGAGTTCGGTTGCGCGCTTGCTTTGGTGATGTTGACGAAAAAACAATTTTTTTATCATTTAGCAGTTAAGGGTTATTTTGGGATAAAGGTAGGGCAATGAATGGTAGCGGATACTTGGTATTTTCACCGAAGGGACCAGTATTTTATACAGCCGGGGCATACCCCCGCTCCTTCATCAGCCCGAAGATCCTTTTCATCTGTTCCTGTCAGGATGCAGGTATGCTTCAAGGACACGGTTGACCATGGCCCTTATTGGTGCAGGTAGCTGATCCAGTCGATCACCCTGTCGGTCCAGGTGGCAAGGTGCCCCTTCCCGATGGCCAGGGAGAAGCCGTGCCCCCCGTAAGGGTAGATGTGCAATTCTGCGGGGACCTGGTGGGCCCTCAGGGCCTCATAGTAGAGGATGCTGTTCTCCACCGGCACCCCCCTGTCATCACCCGAGTGGATCAGGATGGCCGGGGGGGTATCCGCTCTCACCTGCAGTTCATTGGAGTAAAACTGCTTCAACTCCTCATCAGCATCCTCTCCCAGCAACGATTTCCAGGAACCCTGGTGGGAGAACTCACTGGTGAAGGAGATCACCGGGTACATCAGGATGGAGAAATCGGGCCTGCAGCTTTCACGTTCCACGGGATCGGAACTGGCAGGATCCCCGGCATCGAAATGGGTAGAGAGGGTGGAAGCCAGGTGTCCGCCGGCAGAAAATCCCATGATCCCGATCTTCCCCGGATCCACATTCCACTTTTCGGCCCCGGCCCTCACCATCCTCATGGCCCGCTGAGCATCCATCAGCGGGGATTCGTGGGGGATGATGTTGCTTTTGGAGTGGGGCAGCCTGTATTTCAGTACAAATGCAGCAATGCCCCTGGAATTGAACCAGCGGGCGATATCGCGCCCCTCCCAGTCATAGGCAAGGATCTGGTAACCGCCACCCGGGCAGATCACCACCGCCTCCCCGGTGGCATTTTTCTTCGACGGCAGGAAGAGAGCCAGGTCAGGTTTCTTCACATTCCTGATCCTGACAATATCGGTGGTATCCCAGATGGTGACCTCGCCGGTTTCCCGGTAGTTGGGTGGATCATCCTCCCACAGTGGGATCACCTGGTTCTGGGCCACGCATGAGGCTGCAATAAAGGATGCCAGCAAAACAATCGTTGTTCTTTTCATTCTCTTTTGGTTTGTTATTCTATGTTTTTAAGAAGTAGCGCCACATGATCCTCCCCAAAGGGTGAAGTAACTGAAATTCCACCTCCGAGCTCCTGGCCCGAGCTCCTGGTCTCCCCCGATCCCACGTTGATCCAGGTCATTCCATACGCTCCGGCTGGAACAAGGGGAACCAACCGGGTGCCGTCAAGGTGTTCAATAAAGACCAGGTAAACCTCCCCCGGTTTTTGAAGCCCGTACTGTTTCACCCCGTCACCAGGGGATCCCAGGATCCCATCCGAGAACTCCATCTCGTGGAAGGGGACCTGGTTGATGGTTTTGACCAGGATGCCGAGCTTCTCCCTGAATCCGGGTCCTCCCCAACCGGGATTGCTCTCCGCAATTGGCCACTCCCCTGTTTCATTCCCCGCTGTAAAGGAGTAATCCAGGTTGTTGTAAAGCCCGGCCCCTGACAGAATCATCCGCCATGCCTGGTGGAGGTAGAGGTTGTCCCCTTGCGGCATGAAGCCGGTCTCATCCAGCCCGATCACCCCCCCCAGGTCAGCATTCATATGCACGGCCCCGGGCAGGGCATAATGAAAATTAAGCACGGAAACCAGGTTTGGCAATTCCTTCACGTCAAATTGAAAATTACAGATATTCTGTGCGATGAGATGCCCCCCATCCACCAGGGACTCCTCATCATAGATGGTCCCTATGATATATGCCTGCCATAATTCGGACGCCTCGCTGGCCACCTCCACCTTCTTCTGCCATGGCCTGCTGAACACATCGTCCTCCTGGTTGACATTCCCGGCAAAGCTGCCGTTGTCGGCCCATGGCTCATTCTGGACTTCGTAAAAGATGTTTTCGAATTCTTTCAGTTCACCAACCACTTTCCGGACAAACATCTCCTGGTGATGGAGCAGTCCCCCGTTATCCAGCGTATTGGCCTTTTTAAAACTGATATCCCCCACTCCATTTACATTGTTCCGTCCGTTGAAGGGACAGAGGTCCCAGGCATTTTCGGCATAAATGGATGAGAAGAGGGTGACCTCCACGATGATCTCCCTCTCCCTGGCCTCACTGATAAAATCCTTCAGGCGTACAAAGAACTCCGGGTTGAATTGCTCCAGGTCATACTTCCCGTTCTCCTTTTCCCACGGTGCTATGTATCTGTCCGGTTGGGGTGCCAGGGTATTCTTCTCAATGCCGAAAATGTTGTCCACCGGTTCCAGGTAGGTACCGGCAAATATCCGGGTGTAATTAAATCCCTCTTTACTGAGGGTTTCAAGGTAAAGTTTGTAATCAAAATCAAGGTTCAGCACAGCGCCATAATGCTCTGCCGAAGTGATCAGGATCACCGGTTTGCCCTTGTACTCAAAGTACCTGGGATTCTCAGGGTAGAGGGAGAGGTTCCCGAAGGGTTCCGCAACCAAGGCGGGGACCTGAGCCCTGTCAGGGTCCCCGGCCAGGGGGGATTCCGCCCCCCTCTGCCTGCCCTGGCAGGAACAGATGAGGAGTGCAGCGGTTGCCAGCATGATACGGTGTAAGCTTTTCATAGGATCAGTTTTTGCCGGGGTGGTCAATCAAATGTTAAAAATAGCCACAGATTTCATAAAAGGGTCATATATTTTCATGAATCTGTCTCAGGCATTTGATTTTATCCGGAAGTGGCTTACTTTGCATGATTGAACCATCTAAAGGATGAAAAGACCTGATTATCATGGATACAACACAGACCTCCACCAGACAGAAAAATGCGACATCGATCATCATGTCCATCCTCAGGGTGGCCATTGGCTGGCACTTCCTCTATGAAGGATTGATCAAACTGCTCAATCCGGGATGGACCGCCGCAGGATACCTGGAGAGCGCCACCGGTCCCCTGGCAGGCATCTTCCATGCCCTGGCAGCCAATGAGCTGACCCTGGCCATTGTGAACGTGCTCAATACCTGGGGATTGCTCCTGATCGGGCTGGGGTTGTTCCTGGGCCTCTTCACCCGGATCGCCCAGGTGGCGGGGATCGCCCTCCTGTTCATGTACTATATCTCCCACCCCCCGGTGTTTTCCGAACCGGGGTTCTTCAGGGAAGGTTCCTACTTTTTCATCAGCAAGGACTTCCTGGAAATGCTGGCACTGCTGGTGCTGATGTTCTTCCCCACAGGAAAGTTCCTGGGACTGGACGGACTGCTGGCCGGGATCGCGAAGAAACCCATGCACAAGATGGACCATGGTCAACCCGATACGGAGGAGACCAGAGCCAACGTACATCAGATCCAGCGACGGGAGGTGCTCAAGCACCTGGCCACCGTCCCCTTCCTGGGTGCCGTTGTATTCGGGGCCCTCAGACGGACAAGGATGAACAGCCTTGAGGAGACGAACCTGGTGGACTCCTCATCGGGAGCCACCCAGCAGTTCGTGCAGAAGATCATGGCCGGGTCCAACAGCGATGCCCTCAAAAACCTGAAAGGAAAGCAGTTCACCGACGAGACCGGCCAGCTGAAAGGAACCCTCCCCATGGGCATGCTTGGGAATATGGAAACCTCCAAGATGATCCTGGGAGGTAACCTGCTCAGCGGGTATGTACACTCCCGCGACCTGATCTATGTCTCCTCCCTGGTACTCAATTACCACCAGAAGGACCGGATTTTCCGCACCCTCATGCTGGCCGAACAGTCGGGCGTAAACACCCTGCTCTCCAACCCCGTGGTGATGCCCCTGATGGAGGAGTACTGGAATGAGGGCTACGGCAAAATCCAGTTTATCAGTGATATGGCCGGACTGGACTATTCTGACTGGCAGAACGGGCCCAGGGCCATGGACTTCCAGGAGTACCAGGACCTGGTAAAGAACGCCATTGATAAGGGAGCCACCTCCGGCTATATCCAGGGGGAGACTGCCGACTTCTATATCGAGCACAACCAGCCCGAGAAGCTGGTCAAGGTGATGGACATCATGCGGCAGAACGGGCTTCCCGTGGGCATCGGTGCACACAAGATCGAAACGGTCAAAAGGTGCGTGGAGTTAGGGCTCGAACACGACTTCTGGATGAAAACCCTGCATACCCACGATTACTGGTCAGCCAAGCATCCCACATGGCATGACAACATGTACTGCTTCGATCCCGGTGAAACCATCAGCTACATGGAGAGCCTGGAGAAGCCGTGGATCGCGTTCAAAACCCTGGCCGCGGGGGCCATCAAACCGGAAGAAGCTTTCCAGTATGCCTTTAACAGCGGTGCAGACTTCCTCTGTGTGGGCATGTACGACTTCCAGATCATTGATGATGTGAATATCGCATTAAACGCCCTGGACAACGTGAAAGAGAGGACACGGCCCTGGAGGGCGTGACAGACCACGGACAGCATACCATGGAATTGCCTTTCCGGACCTTTCAACCCGATTTCGGTCAACTGCTGAAAGTACTGCGGAAGGAGACAGCCAACCGGCCTGTCCTTTTCGAATTCATCATGGATCCGGGGAGGTGCAGAGGATTCTCCCCAAAATACAAGGACGCAGAGCCTGGAAGCGATGACTTCTTCAGGATGGTCATCGGGGCCTTTGCCCGCCTTGGCTACGACACGGCGCCGCTCTATCCATGGGAGACCGAACAGCTGGTTTTCCAGAAGGGAGAACAGGAATCACTTTCCAGCAGATCGCAGAACCAGGGTGCATTGATCACCGACCGGGCATCATTTGATCAATACCCATGGCCCGATCCTCAACAGGGGGATTACGGGATCTATGACCGCCTCACCCCGGACCTTCCCGATGGCATGAAACTGCTGGCCTGCAGCAATGGCGGGGTCCTGGAGAATGTGACCGACCTGGTGGGATTCGAGAACCTCTGCATGATGTACCTGCTGGACCCTCAGCTGACCGGGGAGATCTTCAGCCAGGTGGGTGAGCGCCTGGTGCAATATTACACCATCGTATCTGCCTTCAACGGTGTGGGAGCCTGCATGGTGAACGATGACTGGGGATTCAAGACCCAGACCATGTTCCCCCCTGATATGATGCAGGAGTATGTCTTTACCTATACAAAGCGGATTGTTGATGTGATCCACATGAACGGGAAACCGGCCATCCTCCACAGCTGCGGGAACCTGGAGGCTGTGATGGATACGGTTATTGACGGCCTGGGACTGGACGGAAAGCACAGCTTCGAGGACGGGATCTGCCCGGTAGAGGAAGCCTACGAAAGGTGGCACGACCGCATTGCCATCATGGGGGGCATCGACATGGACTTCCTGTGCAGGAGATCTCCCGGTGAAGTGTTTGAACGCTCCACCCGGCTGTTGGAAGCAACCTGCGAATCGGGTGCATTCGCACTGGGATCGGGGAACAGCATCCCCCATTTTGTCCCCCTTGAAAACTACCTGGCCATGTTGCGGGCCGCAGCTGACTTCAGGTGATCACCGGGCACCCGGAATCTCCCGGAAGTAGTCTTCTGCCCTGCTGCGCCGCATCTCCTCACTGAGGGATTCAATCACCGCTGCGTTTTCAGGCACCTCTGAAACATTCACATTCTCATGCGGATCCACCGCGTGGTCATAGAGCATTCGGTGGGTTTGCGCATCATTGTCATCCACCCATTCGGTATAGAAATAGTGGTCCCTGATGGTGGTGATCCCTTTCATCCACTGGCACACCGCCACCCCGTCACTGGTTGCGTCCGGGTCAAACAACAGCTCCCTGAAGCTATTCCCCTGCAGATGCTCCGGCAGGCTGAGCCCTGCCAGTTCGCACAGGGTCGGGTAGATATCCACGTATTCCACGATCTGGGAGGTGGAGGCCACCTGTTTCGATCCCGGCACCTTCAGGATCAGGGGGGTATGAAGGGATGTTTCGTAGTTGCAGTGCTTGCACCACATGGTGTGCTCCCTCAGGTTCCAGCCATGGTCCCCCCACAGGATCACGATGGTGGACCGGTCCAGCTCCAGCCGCTCCAGCTCATCAAGGATCTTCCCCACCTGTGCATCCGTATAGCTCACACAGGCATAGTACCCCTGGATCATTTCCAGGGCCATTTCATCCGAAACGGGACCCTCGGCCGGGATCTGGCTGTAGCTCCTCAGCTCCCCGGAATTGTGGATGGAAACTGCCGGGGCATTTTCCGGAACATAATTGTTGTCAGGCAGCCGCACCTTGCCATCATAGAGCTTCCAATACTTCTCCGGGGCATTGAAGGGCAGGTGGGGCTTCAGGAATCCTGCTGCCAGGAAGAATGGCTGCCCCTTCTCCTTCAGCCTCCTGAGGTCACCGATCACCTTCTCCGCGGTCTTCCCGTCCTTGTATGCAGTATCCTGCAACACGGCCCGCTCGAATGGAGGCCCCTTTAAATCCTTCGCAGTATCCAGATGGATGTTCTCCGGGAGCGCATAATCGCGCCATGACATGCTGCGGGATCCCGGGTTCCAGCGTTCATTCCAGCTTTGTACCATGTCATCGCCGTGGTGAAACACCTTCCCGTTGCTGATGGTGTAGTACCCGTTGTTCCTGAAATGCAGCGGCAACGAAGTGATCCCAGGTGCCAGTTCGTCAGCCCGGTCATAAAAGTAGAGGAACCGGTTACGCATGGGCCTGAGGCCTGTCAGCAGGCTTGCCCGGGAGGACCCGCACACGGGGATGTTGCAATAAGAACGGTCGAACCGGGTCCCTTCAGCCGCCAGCCTGTCGATGTTGGGTGAATGGATCTGGTCCGCCCCGTAGCAGCCCAGTTCGGGCCGCAGGTCATCCACTGCAATAAAAAGGATGTTGGGATTTTCCGGTAGCTGGTCACTGCCCTTCTCCCCGGTGCATGCACAAAGCATCATCAATATCAGGGTTAGCAATAAAAATCCTGGTTGTTTCATCATGGTTAAGTATTATTTAAAGAATGAAAATCCATTTCAATTGACTCTCCTCGCAGCAAGCTGCGAGGAATCATCGATTAATTGTTAATTGTATTTGTGCTCGCTAACCCGCGCAGCAGAGCTGCGGGGAATGCGCTCGCGTAATTCAATTGATGCAGAAAGTCAATCACAAGCACCCAGTCGTTGCCCCGCTGCACCTCTCCCGGGGGATCAAAGGAAGTGATGCTGCCAGTAGGGTACATACCCAGGTCCAGACTGGTCCCGTCCCGCGGACTGAACCAGCTGCAGCGTACCTCCTTCCCGTCCAGCCGGTCAAGATGAACCTCCACCTGCTTGCCGGTGGGGATGTACACCATCCAGAAATCATCTCCCGAGCAGGCCTGCAAATGGCCGGTAGGATCGTGGAGGTTTCCTGCAAGGATCGCCTGGTCGGGTCTCCTGGAGTGGAAATCCCTGGAGAGGATCAACGCCTTCAGGTAACCCATCTGGATGGCTCCGGGCTGGTCCAGCGCTTCAAACCACTGGATGGTATTCTTCAAAGTCAGGGGAGGATTTGGATGCTCCGCCTTGTACATCTGCCAGATTGGATTGCACCCGTAGGTGTGGCCACAGGTTCCGGCAAATACGGACCAGTAGGCCTGTTGCCTGACGTCAAAATCATCGAACCGGCCGCCGGCAGCCTCCTTCCAGTCATAATTTACCGGCACCCGTTCATAGGCGGGTTCACTGTTCAGCGTGGGCTTCGGATCTGCCAGGTTCCAGTCATCCATGGCCTCATAATAGGCCCTTTCATTGTCCCTCTTTTCATGGTAGGAACCCCAGGTATTCATATCCAGCCAGGGATCCTCATGGAACCACCGGGCAGAACTTGTATAGCAATGATAGGTCATGAAGGTGCTTTCATAACCTGATTCCCCGTCATATCCGTTTTCCCCGTTCACTGCATCCGTGATCCCTTCGGCCATGGCCCTCCAGATCTCCACCCCACCAGCCCATTCGTCGGGAAGCCGGTCTCCCCCCAGGATCCAGACAATATGGTCGTTCAGGTGCCTGAACCGGTTTCCCATGAACCACCCGAATCCATAGCCCAGTTCAACGTTCCCGATCACCCGGTCCCGGAACCTGGGTGTCACATATTCCCCCCAGCAGGGCAGCAAGCCGGTGAGCATTCCCTGTCCGGCAGCCTCTGAAATGATGTACTCCACATGGTCCCAGTAGTCATATTCCTCACTATTCGCGGGATCCCTTCCTGCAGTAGTGTCCGGCCTGGTGATATCCTTTCCTGAAAGCGGGAAATCCCCGTATGCGTTGGGTGATTCAAATGCCTGCTGCTCATAGAGGGCAACTGCCTGAATCACATTAAATCCCCTGGAGGCCCTGTCCTCAAGATATACGGCAGCCTCCTCCCTGTTGAGCCTGTGAAACAGTTCCCATGCCGTATCCCCCAACCAGAAAAAGGGTTTTCCATCCCTGGTCATCAAAAAACGGGCGTTGGAAGTAACAGTCAGTGGCTGGGCGCTGACACCTGCCAGGCATAACGTGGATAACAGGATTATGAAGGGAATGTGTTTCATAATACCCTCTAAAATAACCATTTTTTCGTCCCCCTCCGGACAGCCTTACCAAAAAACCTAATATCTGTCCCGCTGATGCTTCAAACAAGGAAAAAATCACTTCTTTTGCATAGAACACTACAAAACGGTCTATGCGAATCCCATCCCTCACATGGCTGATCACCACGCTCATTTTACTGCTCTCCTGTCAAAGCAGCCATGAGGACATGATGAAGAAGATAAACCAGCTTAAATCGGGGGAAACTGACCGCTATGCCCTGGCATATGCCTATGCTACCTATTTGTCTGCCACCCGTTCCATCGAACCTGGTGAGGCCATTCCCATGATCAGTGACCTGATATCCATGGGCTTTCCCACAGAAGCGCGGTACTGCATAGATAACCTGAAAAGAAACGGGATCCAGTCATACGACCTTCTTGCCCTGCGAGGATTATGCTATCAACATGAATTACAGCCGGAACTGGCTGTGATGGATCTGGAATCCGCCATGAAGGGAGATCCTGGTAACGAAAAGATCAGGATCCTGCTGAACAACGCCAGGAGTGGCCAATCTCCGGGTAAGGATCATCCCATGCAAGAAGCTCTTTTTCTCAAAGGACTGGATTGTCTCCAGCGGGAACAATTCGACTCTGCCCTTTATTTTATCAGCGAAACCCAGGGAATGGAAAAACAAGTCCAGTACCAGCGCTATGTTGAACAGATCACCAAGGTAGTGGCAGGAGAAAAACTGATCGCATCGGATCCCTCGGATTTCAGGGGTTATATGCAAAAATCCCAGGGGCTTTCAGGGGTGAATCTTTTCGACCTTGCGCAAAAGGCCCTGGATTCAGGACTGGAGGTTAATCCAGATAACCTGAACCTGATCCTGGCCAAAGCACTGGTTTGGGTACAGGCAGGGGATAGGGAGACTGCCAGGCAATACCTGTGGGAGCAGGAGCAAAGGGGCATCTCCATCGATCCGGCCATTAAACAACAGATCCTGCAACCTCAAAACTGATCCATCGGGATGAACATCCTTGGAATCTCGGCATATTACCATGACTCTGCAGCTGCCATCCTGGTGGATGGAAAACTGGTAGCGGCAGCCCAGGAGGAACGTTTTACCCGGAAGAAACATGATGCCGGATTTCCTGAACATGCCATCCGCTATTGCCTGGATGAAGCCGGACTGGAAATGTCCCTGGTGGACCAGGTAGTTTTCTACGACAAACCTTTTCTGAAGTTTGAGAGGCTGCTGGAGACTTACTATGCATTTGCCCCACGCGGACTGGCTTCTTTTGTAACTGCCATACCGGTCTGGGTCAATGAGAAACTGTTCCTGAAACGCAACATCCGGAAGGGTCTCCAGGCCATCGGCTCATTTGATGAAAAAAGGCAGAAGCTGCTCTTTTCCGAACACCACCTCTCCCATGCAGCCAGTGCCTTTTTCCCATCCCCCTTCGAAGAATCGGTTATCGTCACACTGGATGGTGTGGGAGAATGGGCCACTGCCTCCATATGCCTGGGAAAAGGGGATGAGATCAGGATCATTAAAGAGTTGCATTTCCCCCACTCCATCGGTCTCCTTTACTCCTCCTTCACCTATTACCTCGGTTTCCGGGTCAATTCGGGTGAATACAAGCTCATGGGCCTGGCTCCATACGGAAATCCGGCATCGGACCGGGTTGAACGGTTTGAACAGATCATCAGATCAGCGCTTGTAAGAATCAATGAGGATGGGTCCATCTGGTTGAATCAAAGTTATTTCCGTTATGCCACCGGCCTCAGGATGACCTGTAACCGGAAGTGGGAGAAACTGTTCGGAATACCCCGGCGCAAGGAGGAACAATCCATCGAACAGGTTCATTGCGATCTGGCCCTGGCCATTCAGCGTATCACCGAAGAGGTGGTTATCAAAATGGTCACCCATGCAAAAACCTTCGCCGGATCCGGGGCACAGTCACGGAACCTTTGCCTGGCCGGTGGTGTTGCACTGAATTGTGTGGCCAACGGGAAGCTGAAAGCGGCAGGAGTATTTCGTGAAATATTCGTACAACCGGCTGCCGGTGATGCAGGGGGCGCACTGGGAGCTGCACTGGCTGCACACCATATCTGCAATAAAGCTGACCGGATTGTGCAATCGGCTGACTCCATGCAGGGTGCATACCTGGGGCCCTCTTTCAGCAGCAGGGAGGTATTGAAAATGATCCGGAAATACAGAGCCAGCGCAGAAGAGATCCCTGAATTCAGTGAATTGAGCAGAACGGCTGCGTCACTCATCGCCAGCGGCAATGTGGTGGGATGGTTCCAGGGCCGCATGGAATTCGGACCCCGTGCTTTAGGCAACCGCAGCATCCTGGCAGATGCCCGGAATCCAGGTATGCAGAAAAAACTGAACCTGAAGGTGAAATACAGGGAGGGTTTCCGTCCCTTTGCCCCTTCCGTGCTGGCTGAAAACTGCGGTGACTATTTCCATTTTCATGACCCCTCTCCCTATATGTTGATGGTGGCACCAGTGAAGAGAGAGAGACAACACACTGTTCCGGAGGACTATTTTGACCTTCCATACATGGAGCGGCTTTATGTCCAGCGCAGTGACCTTCCGGCCGTCACCCACATAGATTTCTCAGCCAGGCTTCAAACAGTACACCAGGAGACCAATCCCAGGTACTGGCAACTGATCAGCGATTTTAAGGAGCTGACCGGTTTTGGGGTGGTCATCAACACCAGTTTCAATGTCAGGGGTGAGCCTGTCGTATGTACACCGGAAGATGCCTACCGCTGTTTCATGCGGACAGAAATGGATTACCTTGTTGCGGGTGATTTTCTTCTGAAAAAAGAAGAGCAGCCCCCATGGAAAGAGAGAGACTGGAAAAAGAGAGTCGGAACAGATTGACACAATTAAAGAATTGAAGCATATGTTAAAAGACATCTGGAGATTTATAAGGCAAAGAAAGGCATGGTGGCTCTTCCCGGTCATCTTCTTCATCCTTCTCATTGGTATTCTCCTGGTACTGGGTGGTGGAAGTGCCCTTGCACCCTTCATCTATACCCTGTTCTGATGGAAAGCAAAGCCAGATACAGGGAGACCCTCCTGGTGATCGTACTGGGATTTTCGGTGCTGTACCTGATCCTTGACCGTGACTGGATGCTCTATACGGCACTGGCCACCGGAATTGCCGGGATGCTGAGTATCCATTTGAACCGCTGGATCCACATTGGCTGGTATTTTATCGGGGAGAAGATGGGCTTTGTGGTGAGCAAAGTGGTGCTGGGGGCCCTCTATTTCATTGTTCTGGTTCCAATGAGTCTGCTTGCCCGGATATTCAGGAAGGACGTGATGAACCTGAAATCGCCTCCCCTGACCGGTTATCATGAAAGGGATCACCTTTTCAGGGCGGAAGATCTTGAAGAGATGTGGTAGGGGGTATATCACCGACAAAATAAACAGCTGACCAATGAAAAAGAGGCTTATTCGTATTCTACTGTCCATTGGCATTTTTATCGCCCTTGACCTGGTCAGTGGATTTTTCCTGATCCCCGACAGCTATAACTCCTTCCGCACCAAACATTACTATTACCACCACGGACTGTTGCCCAACCAGGAGACCATGGCTGCCTGGGGTGCCCTGGTCTACCCCATGTATACCAACTCGCTGGGAATGGTGGACTCATTGGCTTACCGGGTCGAAAAGAAAACCGGGAACCACCGGATCCTGATCCTGGGTGACTCCCATTCTGAAGGGGTGGGTGTCCCCTACCTGAAGACTTTCGCAGGGCGCCTGGCCACAAACCTTGGTCCCCATGGAATAGAAGTGATCAACGCCTCAGCTGTAAGCTACAGTCAGAAAATCGAATACCTGAAGGCAAAATACCTGGTGGAGAACAAAGGGGTGGAGGTGGATGAGATCATGGTGTCGGTTGATATTTCAGATATTCAAAATGAGCTGGTATACAATGAATTTGAACCAAAAGAGAGGTCTGGAACAGGAGACCTTCTCTTCCGCGCCCGGAACAGGCTTAAAAAGGTTTCGACCATCTCTTACCTGGTGGATGCCATTCGCACCACAAAACAGCAGGAGCAGTTTTTTAACAGCATTGCGTCATTTTACCAGGTAACCGAGGAGAATGCCAATTACAACATATGGGAACTCTATTCAGGTTTTTTCAGCGACTTCAGTGACGAGGTCCTTCTTTCCAATCCACAGTTTCACGGAATGGGAGGATGGATGGAAGACCCTGAATTCAAAGAGCTGGCATTAAAGGGTGTCGAATCGGGACAACACTACATGCTTCAGATGAAGGAATGGTGCGATATTCATGGCATCAAACTCACCCTGTCGGTCCATCCGTGGCATGACCAGATCAGGAAGGGCAACGCTACCGATGAGTATGTTGAGCACTGGGCATCCTTCGCCCGTTCAAACGGGATCTCATTCCTGAACCTCTACCCCCTGTTCATCACAGAAGAGGATCCTGAAACCGTTATAAAGAAATTTTATATCCAGAACGACAACCACTGGAATGAATTCGGTCATGAGCGTGTGGCTGACTACCTGGAGGGATATTTCATCCGGCAGTTTCCATCGAAGGTCCCGGGTCCATAATGGACAGCCGGGCAAAAAAAATAGCCGGACCTTAAGGCCCGGCCATTTTTATTCCAGAAATTCATTGTGCCGCCGCTACTTTTCAGCTACGACGTTTATATCAACAGACTGCACATCCTGCGCTACAGTTTCACCCCAGTCCCCATAACTGGTGGCTACCAGTGTGAATGTGTAAGTCCCTTCATTATAATAAGCCAGAACCAGTGAATCAATTCCAACTTCCAGCGTGGTACCATACCCGGTCGGGTAGGTATTATCTTCCAGATCCCCTTTGAAATAAGTAAGAAATTCACCGGTTGCATCTGAAAGATAGATGGCCACACTCCCACCTCTAACTACTGTGTTATTCTGCAGGTTGGTGGTAAATGCGGCTGATGTTGGTCCCGGCTCCTCCTTGTTACAGCTCAAAGAGATAAGGAGCAGGCAAATCGCTATTAATACTGTTATACTGTTTTTCATCATATACAATTTTAATGGTTACCATCCGGGATTTTGCTTCAATGCCCCGTTGTTTACATCGATCTCGCTCACAGGAAGGGGATAGTATTCATGTTTACCCACCAGGAATATCCCTGGCCCGAGGATATTCTCCCAGTTGATGCCCCAGGCAGGATCAAAACTCCACCTGACCAGGTCGTTCCAACGGTGGCTTTCAAATGCCAGCTCAATGTCCCGTTCATGAATGATGGCATCCCTGGTCAGGGCAGGTACCGGGGGCATGTCCACCCTGGCACGAACCTCGTTCAGGGCCGCAAGGCCGGTTCCGTCATCACCCATCAGGAACATCACCTCCGCGTACATCAGCAGCACATCGGCGAACCTGATCACCCTCCGGTTGGTTGGATCGTTGTTGGGGGATGCGGTGCCCGGCTCATCATAAATGGGAAAATAGTGCTTCTTCATACCAAAAGAGATACTCGGCTGGCCCGGGTAACTCAGTCCCCGGCCGGCAGCAATGCGCTTGGTGTTCAGGAAGGAATTGAACTTCTTGAAGTAGGCATTGTTGGGATCGAAATGCATGGTATCGCCATCCAGGTAGCAGGCGGCATAAGCCCTGGGATCCCGGTCAAATCCAGCCGGAGCCCCGGTCTCCTCGCATGCAAAGAACCAGTCGGGATGAACCTCTTGGTTCTTGTAACTGTTGCTGTGGGGAGAGAAGTACTGGGTATTCAGTGATCCGCTCCACTGCCAGCCGGGCAACCATCCACTCTGGATAAGGTCGTTGGAATACTGCACCTCCCAAATGGATTCAAAATTGTTCTCCGATTTGTAGGTATTGTTTTCCGAGGGCAGATCCAGGTAAGCGGTATTGGATAGCAGGGCCATCAGGTAATCCTTCCTGGATTTGGGGGCTTTGGGCATGACCAGCCCGTATTCCGTTGAATTCATCACCTCCAGGAGTGCAGCTTTGGCTGTGGCCAGATCTGCCTGTGCCTCGGCCCCGCTCTCTGTTCCCTGCCTTACATGGTAATGGTAATACTTGTAAAGCATGGCCTTCCCCAGCAAAGCACTGGCTCCTCCGGTGGTGACCCTCCCGAGGTCTTCATCGGCGTATTCCGACTTCTTCGGGAGGTTCGGAATGGCAAAAGCCAGGTCCGTTTCGATCTGATCCCAGAATTGAAGGGGATCCCCATTGGTGAAGTTCTGGTTATAATCCACCGGGAAGTTCACCTCGTCATAATATATGGGACGGTCATAGAAGGTCACCAGGTAAAACAGGTACGTGGCACGCAGTGCCCTGATCTGGGCTTCGTACAGGTCCCTTGTTTCCTGCTTAAACCCATCAATATCCTGCTTCGTCATTCAGCTTTCGCAGGAACTCGCTGGTCCTGTATAATCCAAAATACATGGCCCGCCACACCTGGTCATTTTCACCGCTTCCGGAACTCATGATCGCCAGGTTATCCCGGTTGGGGGTTTCAAAGAGGGTTCTGTCTTCCCAGGTCCCGTTCTGCAACTGGAATTGCAATCCGAACATGCCCCTGTCAGCCAGCGGGGAATAGCAGGAATTTAATGCCAGCAGAAAATCATTCTGGGTTTGATAGAAACTTCCGTCAGTCAGGTTGTTCTTATTCTCAACCTCCAGAAATTCCTCACTGCATCCTGCGCTTAAGATCAGCGTGGTCAGGATCAGGATTCTTATCATTATCTTTTTCATAACAATCATATTTTTATGCTACACCATTAGAATTCGATCTGCAAACCCGCGGTCAGAATCCGTGGCAAAGGATAGCTTCCCCCGTCGGTACCAATACTCATGGGAGAACCCGAGGTTGGCGCCTCCGGATCACGGCCCTTGTAATCGGTAATGGTCAGAAGGTTGACGGCACTTATATAAATCCTTGCGCTGGCAATGCCAATGCTTTGAGCCGCCTGTTTGGGAAGTGAATAACCCAGTTGCAGGTCCTTCAGTCTCAGGAAGGAGGCATCCTCCACCCACCAGGTGGAGATCCGGTCATTCCGGTTGCTGTTGCTGATATCAGCCCGGACATACTCCTCTGAAGGCCTGTCCTCCCTGTAATAGTTTTGCGAATACTCCAGCGATTTGTTGTGGTCCAGGTCCTGGCTCCAGAAACATTCAATTCCGGCACGCTGGGAGTTGAATACCTCCATGTTCTTGGCCCCGTACCAGTACATGGAAAAGTCGAAATTCTTGAAATAGAGGTTCACATTCAGTGAATAGATCATATCCGGTATGGGCTTCCCGATGATGGTGCGGTCGTCATCGTTGATCACCCCGTCCAGGTTCAGGTCGGTATACTTCAAATCACCCGGAGATGGCACTCCCTCTGCCGGAACCGCATACAAATAGTTGCCTTCACCATCATAATCCCCAGGGGTAATGATCCTTTCAGCAATCCATCCGCGAAGTGATCCCACCGTATTGCCAATCCTGGCAAGATTGTTGTCGTCCACATAGGTTTCGGGGATATCGATGACCTCGTTTTTAATGGTGGTCAGCATCCCGGTGATCTCATAACTGAAATCCCCCTCCATATCGCGGAATGAGACGTTAAATTCAAATCCACGGTTCCTGATATCACCCAGGTTTACTTTTGGATCCTGGATACGGCCGAAGGCCAATGAAACTGACCTTGAAACGATCAGGTTGTCAGTCTCCTTGATGTAGTACTCGGCGGTGGCTGAAAGCCGGTTCCTGAAAAGGCTCGCATCCACCCCCACATTGGTCATGGCCGATGATTCCCACTGGATCAGCACATTGCCGAAGCTGTCCAGTACATTCAATGCCGGATTCACCGATTGTGAAACACCGAATACGGGTGAGAACTGGCTGTAGGAGCTCAGGTTCGCCTCATACTGGAAATTCCCGATCGCTGAATTACCGGTCTTTCCATAACCGGCTCTCAGCTTCAGCATATCGATGACATCCACATTGGGCAGCAAATCCTCGTTCAGTTTCCATGCCGCGGAAGCAGATGGGAATGTCCCCCACCGGTTGCCCGGTCCGAAACGTGAATTGCCATCCTTCCGGATACTGGCTGTCAGCAGGTATTTTCCACTGTAGTCATACATGATCCTTCCAAGGTATGAGTTCCACCGGGTCGGGTTGATATAACCGGTGACATTGTCATAGCTGTTGGCATTTTGCAGGGTGTTGAGGTTCTCGTACTCAAATCCGCTGGCACGGACACTGGAGTTATAGCCATTAAATTGCCGTGCATGCTGTACGCCGGTCAGGGTGATGTTGTGGTTTCCGAAGGACCTGGCCAGTGTGAGCTGGTTTTCGATGGAAAGGGTTAGATTCTCTGTATAGGTCTCGTCCAGGGTAGACAGCTCCCTGTCCCTGACGCCCGACTCAAAGGAGGGATTCCAGTTTCTTGTGTGGATAAAGGATCCAATTGCAGAGGGAGTGGTTTTCCATGTCAGCCATTCGAAAGGCTTGATTTCCAAGTATATACTTCCAACGAAAGAGTTGTTATTGGTGTGCAGGTCGGAAAGGTCCATGGCCGGCCTTGGATTGGGTTTATCATTTCCTCCGGTATTGTTATAAAAAACGTTCTCCCCGGCAGGTGTATATTCAACCGCTTCCTGGGGTCCGTCATACCCCCCCTTGTTTTCCTCATTAAAGACCTTCATCAGCGGGGAGGCAATCAGGGGTGAACTCCAGGCACCTCCCTGCCACGTTCCTGCGTTTTGACGGCTGTTCCGGGCAACGGCAAAAGATTCACCCACCTTGATGTATTTACCGATTTGAAAATCGGAGTTTGCCCTGAAACTATACTTGGTAGCCCCGGTACTGCGGAGGATCCCATCCTCATCCAGGATATTGGCGGAGATGGAGTAGTTACTGGCCTCACCGCCTCCCGATACACCCAGAAAGTAATTCTGCGTGTATGCCCGCTGGAGGATCTCACCCTGCCAGTCAGTCCCATTTTCCCAGCCCTCTCCATAATAGAACTGGCGGAAATCATCTGTATAGGCCTCCTGGCGGTCAATCTCGTTGTCATCATAGATCTGATTGATAGAAGTCCACATACTGATCCGCATTCATCAGTTCGAATTGCTTCGGCACCAGGTTGAGGCTTCCATAAGCAGAAAAGGTGACCTTTGGTTTTCCCTGTTTGCCCCTTTTGGTGGTAACGATGACCACCCCATTGGCTCCGTCGGCACCGTAGATGGCAGCAGCCGAAGCATCCTTGAGTACCTGGAAGGACTCAATATCATTGGGATTAATGTCGTTCATGCCGGCACCAACAACCCCATCGACTACATAAAGCGGATTGGGATTCTGATTGATGGAACCGATACCCCGGATCCGGATGGTGGGACCCGATCCCGGCTGCCACTCTGGGTGACCAGGACACCGGAGGCGCGTCCCTGGATGGCCCGGGCCAGGGATGAGGAGGGAGTCCGGCTCAGTTCTTCAGATGTGATCACTGCAACGGAACCTGTCAGGTCCTCTTTTTTCACGGTTCCATACCCGATCACGACCACTTCATCCAGGGCCTGGATGTCCTCAGCAAGTGCAATGTCGATGGTGGTCTGGCTGCCAACAGTAATTTCCTGGGTAAGATACCCAATGTAGGAAAAAACGAGAACGGCATCGGCATCGGGAACATCAATGGTAAAATTGCCATCCATATCTGTGATGGTACCGGTGGTGGTTCCCTTCACTATCACATTTGCTCCCGGAACTCCCTGCCCGTCAGCAGCATCCGTCACCTTTCCGGATATGGACTGCTGGGCAAACAGGCCGTGTGCGGAAAACAGCATGAAGCCCACACAAAGCAATTTGATCAATAAAATCTTTCGCAGTTTTGGTTTCATGTTATTGAGATTATAGGTTAGTGTCTTCTTACCGGCAATTGTATTGATAATTCAAAAAAAGGGACACACCAGGCATCCCTTTTTTTGAATATATACTCAGTTACATCTTTACTTAACCACTTTGAATCCTGAAGATATTCCTCCAAGCTTGACAAAGTATATACCATCGGTCATACCACTCATGTCAATCTGTCCGCTTACATTCTGAACAGACTTAACCAGTGAACCGGTAATGCTGTAGATCTCAACATCAGCGTACTCAACGCCCATAATGTTCAGCATGTCATTGTAAACAAACACCTTCACATTGCTGACCAGCTGGTTCTCAATGCCGGTAGAGATCATCTCACTGGAAAGAGTCAGGTGACCGCTGTAGTAGTTGGAAGCATAGCCGTTGTTCTTGTCAGAAGACCAGAAATACTCAACCTTGTTGTCACCTTCGGTACCGCCAACCAGTGCATTGGACTTGACATCAAAAGCAAGCACCTCTCCCACCTCGATGGCTTCGTAATCACCTTCCATATCTGTATAGTCCACAGGATATCCAAGAGCTCCGTCAAAGGACATCACCAGCACAGCACGGATAACACCTTCGGTGTCATCCCAGAAATGGGTTGCAGAAGCAAGTGCAAGTAACCCGTGTTCATTGCCACCCCAGGCTGCCTGCCAGTAAGCCCTTCCTTCGTGGTAGGACTTATTCAGACCCACAGAGGCCGCATATTCACCTACGGCTCCATTTGCAAACAGGGCCTTCCCTCCACCAAGTTCCACCATCCTGGCATAAGACATATTCTCGTATCCGACAACAACTGCTTCAGCACTGTCTGCTGCTGCAGTGAAGCTGTACTCATGACGCATGGGTGAGGTTGGCTGGGCCATGACCTCGAATGTGAGCGATCCGTCATCGGCCTGGCCATTGGTATCCATATATTTCAGAAGTACATAGAGATTCGCACCATCATGGACAGCCTTCCATGATGCACCGAATGTGCCTGCAGCATCCAGGTCGAAAAGGTCTCCGGCAACACCATTGGAGGTGAGGTTGGCCACAGCCATGGAATCTCCCAGAATACCCCAGGTTGCATCAAATCCAGCCACATCGGCAACGGGTGTCCATGCAGCGGGAGCCTGTTTAATGGTCACTTCAGGATTATCATATGGATTGTCTGCGCAACCGGTGACATCCTCGTAGTCCGGTTCAACGAGCCAGTTCACCCATCCGATACCTGACAACGCAGGAGCATCTGTAGGTCCTTCGGCACCTTTTAAGATCAAATGCCCGCTGTAGTAGTTGGATGCATACCCGTTGTTCTTGTCTGAGGACCAGAAATATTCAACCTTGTTGTCACCTTCTGTTCCACCTACAAGTGCATTGGACTTGATGTCAAAGGCGATGGTATCACCAACCTCGACAGCATTGTAGTCCCCGGCCAGATTGGTAGGATCGACAGGATAACCCAGCGCACCGTCGAAGGACATCACCAGCATGGCGCGAATCACACCTTCGGTGTCGTCCCAGTAATGTGTGGCTGAGGCAAGTGCAAGCAACCCGTGTTCATTGCCACCCCAGGCTGCCTGCCAGTAAGCCCTTCCTTCGTGGTAGGACTTACTCAGCCCCACAGAACCGGCATATTCACCAACAGCGCCATTTGCAAACAATGCCTTGCCGCCACCAAGCTCAATGATGCGGGCATATGACATGTTTTCATAAGCGACCTTCACTGCCTCAGCACTGTCTGCTGCTGCAAGGAAGCTGGGTTCATGCCGGATAGGGGATGTGGGCTGGGCCATGATCTCGAAAGTAAGGGATCCATCATCGGCCTGGCTATTGGTATCCAAATATTTCAGCATTACATAGAGATTCGAACCATCATGGACAGCCTTCCAAGATGCACCGAAAGTGCCGGCACCTTCCAGATCGAAAAGGTCTCCGGCAACACCATTGGAGGTGAGGTTGGCCACATTCATGGCATCTCCCAGTAAAGACCAGGCCATGTCGAAAGCGGCATTATCGGCAATCAAATCAGGAGTGAGCCCGTCGGGAGCCTGGATTACCTCGACAACCGGATTGTCATAGGGATTGGCAGCACAACCGGTGACATCTTCATAATCGGGCTCAACCAGCCAGTTCACCCAGCCGATACCGGAAAATGCCTGTGCAAATAAACCCGCAGCTAAAAGCAGCATGGGTAAAATAGTAGCAATTCTTTTCATACGTAATAATTTTTAGTGAGTAATAGAAATTATTTCAAGCAAACATATTTAATATGGATTCTTACAAGGTCCTGTATATTCTTAAATAGGTACAATATTTTTTGGTTTCAATGATTTGACCTTCTAACCGGGAAATCCTGTAAATCTCCTGATTATCCAATCTCTAAAGGTTGCTAATATATATGTTTCAGGAATACAATTCATTCTTTTGCCACCTGCTTTGTAACAATGTTGAATTTTCCCGAACCAACCTCCAGGAGAACGGCCCCGTTCTTCAACCGGTTTTCCAACCCCGATTCTGACAGTACTTTTCCGTTGATGCTGATATGTCCGGCATCCCCCGGAATATAAATGGTAGCACCGGTGTTGACCGGGATCTCCACCTCCATGGTCACGGTTTCACCATCCACCTCCCATCCCGAAACAATGGTCCCGTACATACTCTCATGGGTGGCTTTCGCCCAGGCCAGTCCACCACCCGGGCGGGGATAAATAATGATATGTTTGTATCCCGGCTGTTCCGGATCGATCCCGATCCCGGCCACCACCTGGTACATCCATTTTCCGATGGCACCGTAGGCGTAATGGTTGAAGGAATTCATCCCGGGATTCTGGAAGGTGGAATCGGGTTTCTGCCCGTCCCACCGCTCCCAGATGGTGGTGGCACCCATGGTGACCGGGTAGAGCCATGAAGGGTACACCTTCCGGTTCAGCAGCTGGTAGGCCAGGTCAATCCTGCCATGGTCGGTCAGCGTCTGCGATATCAGGGGGGTTCCCAGGAAACCGGTGGTGATGTGCCCGAACTGTTCCACATCCCCGGCCAGGTGTGCCGCGCTCTTTTTCGCAGTTACCTCGTCCAGCAGTCCGAAAGCCAGGGCCAGGGTATAGGCGGTCTGGGTATGGGCTACCAGGCGTCCGTTGGGGGTTACAAACTCCTCGTTGAAAGCCTGCCTCACCTTCTCTGACAACTCCCTGTAATAGGTGGCATCTTCCTGCTTGTCAAGAACGGCTGCCACTTTGGAAACGATGGATGCTGACCAGGAGTAATAGGCCGTAGCGATCAGGTCCTTGGTGGTATATGCACCCATGTAGTCGGACTGGCTTGCATCAAAGGAGAGCCAATCCCCCCAGTGCCAGTCCTTTTCCTGCCAGACCATATCTTCACCTGCATGGACTTCCATATACCCGATCCATTTTTTCATGCTTTCATACTGGTTCTTCAGTACGCTCACATCCCCATAATCCAGGTAGACCACCCAGGGGATCACCACCCCTGCATCGGCCCAGCCGGTAGCGCCGCCGCCGCCCAGGATATCGGGAACAACATTGGGGATAATCCCGTCCGCTCCCTGGTCCGCCGCCAGGTCCTTCAACCACTTGGTATAGAAAGAAGCCGCGTTTACGTTGTAGCAGGCAGTGGGCGCAAACACCTGTGCATCCCCTGTCCACCCCAGCCTCTCGTCCCGCTGGGGGCAATCGGTGGGCACATCCAGGAAATTCCCCTTCAGTCCCCACAGGATATTGTGCTGGAGCTGATTGATCAAAGGCTCCGAACAGGTAAAGGTCCCCGCAGGCTCCATATCGGAGTGGATCACCTTTCCCCGGATCTTATCGGCGGTCAGCACGCCCGGGTAACCGGAGACCATTACGTACCTGAATCCCTGGAAGGTAAAATGGGGCTCAAAGCGCTCCTCTCCCCCGCCCTTCATCACATAGGTATTGGTGGCTTTGGCCGCCCGCAGGTTGGTGTAGTACATCTTCCCCTCCTTGTCAAGGACCTCTGCGTGCTTCATGACAATGGTATCTCCCGGTTTCCCGCTTGCAGATATGGCGATCCAGCCCACCATGTTCTGTCCCATATCCACCATCCAGCCCTCTGCTGTTTCACTGATGGAAAGCGGCTCAAGTTCCTCGATGATCCTCACAGGCGGACCTTCAGGGGCAATCAGGTTCTTTTTAGGTTCATCAACAACCTGGACAGTGCTCCACTCCGTGTCATCATACCCGGCCACACTCCATCCCTTCAGTTCCCTGCCGGCATCAAAAAGCTCTCCGTTGTAAATATCCGATTCCAGGATGGGACCCTTTGAGGCTTTCCATGAATCATCCGACAGGATCACCTCGCTCGTTCCATCGGTGTAGGTGACCGCCACCTGTGCAATGGCAGATAGCCGCTCCCCCCACCTGTTGCGGTTGTCTTTCCAGCCCAGGGTGCCCCGGTACCAGCCATCCCCCAGGATGATCCCCAGGGCGTTTTCCCCCTGCACCAGGGATCCGGTGATATCGTAAGTCTGGTATTGCAGTCGGGTATCATAGCTGGTCCACCCGGGGGTGAACTCCTGGTCCCCCACCCTCTTCCCGTTGATCTCGGCCTGGTACAACCCGCGGCTGCTGACATAGAGCATGGCCTGCAGGACCTGTTTCTTCAACAAAAACTCCTTCCTCAGGTAGGGAGAGGGCATGGATCTCTTTTTGTCCTCCTTCCAGGTGGGTGAGATCCAGTCTGCCTGCCATTCCGTCCCTTGCAAGAATCCGGTCTCCCACCAGGCCGGTTCGCTCCACTTGCTGGTCTTCCCGTGGTTGTCCCTGATTCGCACCTGCCACCAAACCCGCTGGAAGGATTTCAGCGGGGGACCGCCGTATTTCACATGGATACTCTGAGAAGAGGAGACCCTCCCCGTTTCCCACATCAGGTTCTTCCCCTTTTTCAGGTTCTTCTCACTGAGGGCAGCCCTGATCTCGTACATATCCTGTGAGGTATTCATCTCCCCGCTCTGGATCTTCCAGCTCAGTTTTGGGACTGGATTATCCGTCCCCAGCGGATTGGTCTTATAATCGGTTACCAGGGAGGTAACCACCGGCTGGGCCAGCAGCAAAGAGGCCGATACCATCCACAGGCAGGCAATCAACATTGTTCTGAATTTCATATCACAGGATTTGTTGGTAGTCTATTTTAAATATATGGTAATTTTTTCATTGGAGGCCAAACTGACCATCCTTTTAAACAAAATGGTACCGGTCTCTTCATCCCAGGTGTACTCCACCGGCTGTCGGCCATGCAGGATCCCGGAAGGGGCCTTCCCCCCGGCTGCCTGAACTGAAAGCGCCTCCAGGTCAAGGGTACCAAAATCAAGTTCAAGTACCAGCTCTGAAGCTGCTTGGCGGAAATTCCCCCAGCCGGTTCCGCAGGACCAGAATGTACTGTATGGCTCCTGGCCTGCAGCCGGTGCAAAGGTCATGGCATGGAGGCTTCCGTCAAATTTGAATCCGGACATGGCTTCAAGCACCGACCAGCTTGCCAGGGCCCGGGCGTAATAGAAACCCGATTCGATCTCGGCGTAGGGATTGCGGTTGTACCCGGAATACCGGTTCCTGACCGCCTCCACAATCTCCAGTCCCTCATCCTCCATTCCGGACCGGATCAGGGAGGCAGCCACCTGGTACTCCACCCCGGTCCACGTCTCATCCGCATAGGGGAAGGGGATCTGATCCCGGTTCCCCCGGGGCCAGGTGCAGAGCACCAGTCCACCTTCATTGTTCACAGCAAACACCCGTTGCACATTATGAAACCCGGTAAATTCGGGTATAAAATTGTTGATGAAGATCTCATGCAGGCACTTCTTCACCTTCCCGGGATCCAGGATGTACCCCATCCCGCTGTTAAATGCCAGGTACTGGCCCAGCAACTGGTCCGAAAGGCAACCCTCCCCGTACTGGTATGTTTCATGTCCCTCTTCCATCTGCTGCTCATACCAGGAGCCGTTCCAGAGGAGTGAATCATAAGCTGCTCTTCCTGACCGGTACACCTCCAGGTATTCCGCTGAAGACGGATCTCCCAGGTATTCAGCCATCTCCGAGCAGGCTCTCAATGCCCCCAGGTACAGTCCCCCGGTGAGCATGTTGGGCCCATAAAAATTAATGTCGTAGGTATTGTGCTGTTTTCCAGCCAGCACACCCTTCCGTTCCGGGTCCCATGCCCTATTGTCACTTGTCCATTCTGCCTCTTTGCTGCCCTGGCAGGGACCATGCCATGCAAACTCCACACTCCGTTTCACCGCAGGCCACAGGGTGGCCAGCCATAGGCTGTCCCCGCTGTATTTCCATTCCCTGTATACCCGCATGATGTTCCCCATCTGGCCGTCGGCGGCCACATTCCTGAAATGGGAATCCCCGATGGGAAAGGTGGACCGGAAACACTGGTATCCGCTTTCAAAGGTCTGGGTCAGGAACGCCGTTTCCCTTACATTCCTCTCCAGCGAAGGGAAGAGGCTTGCCATGGTCTGTGCATAGTTCCATACGTGGGTGCAGTTGCCCGGGCAGCATCCGAAATCATTCCCCATGCCCTCGTACCCGTGCACATCCCCGTTCTCCACGCGTGAAAGAAGGTTTGACTTGAGGATGGCCAGGTTGGACATGGCGGCATCCCGGACAGCTATAGGGAGTGTGGTTTGCAGGATCCGCTGTGTGAATTTTCCGCTGAGCTCCTTCAGCTCCTCCAACCCGGACAGGTATTGCTGCAGCACATCCGCTGCATTGCTGTACCCTGTGGCATAATAGTTCAGGGTTCGGTGCCCCATGATCTCCCGCTCCCCGAAGGCCTGGTTATCCTCCAGCTCCCGGTTGGGTACAAACCAGGTGAAATAGAAGGGGATGTCCACAGTCTCACCCGGATCCAGGATTCCGCGGACCAGCAGTGTGGCCACCACCTCCCCGTTCCCATGGCTGATATAAGCCTTCTCCTGTCCCCTGATTGTCCCACGTTTGCTGAATTCCCCCCAGAGAATGTGTGCATCGTCCCACCAGCGCTCTCCAACCAGCCCGGTATGCAGGATGACATTCTCATGGGTGGAGGCCACAACCATGCTACCGAAATCGGGATGTCCCGGACCGATCAGGTTCTCCATCAGGATCCCTGCGGCACCGCCACAGGTGATCCCAGAGTTCTTCACCGGGTGACCCGGTTTGGATGACCTGTAATTCAGGTTCCTGAAAGGATTGGCAATATTCAGCGAGAGTGCATAGTTAACCGGGCTGTTCCCCGGGTTGGTGATCTTCCAGGTAAACTCACCCACCGGCATGCTGCTGGCATCCACATCCAGTGGGACCAGGGGATTGAAGCATTCCAGCCGGATCTCCAGGGGCACCCTGCTGTCTTTGAATCCTATCTCCACCGCAGGGGGAGCACCGGACCAGGTGGCTTCCTGGAACCGGGGCAATCCGGCCAGCTGCTGCCTTGGAATCCCGAAGCCGTTTGTGAAATTGTTGAAATGCTGCCGTTCCAGGACCTTGGCCCCGGCTTCTTTACCCTCCTCCTGGTACCAGATGGAAAAGAAAGTCATGTAGGGAGGCAATTCGTCCCTCTGTGCCCGGTTGAAAATCTCGAACTCCAGGATATTACCCCTTCCCCCAACCAGGATGTTGCCTGTACCGATGCCCCCAAGCGGGTAGAAGATGTTCCGCAGGGATTCCCCTGAATAGACCGGCATGGCAGGAGCCTTAACGGATCCTAACCCGGGTCCGGCCTCCCGGCATCCGGACACTCCTGCAAGCACTGCCAGAATTATCAGGCATCTCATCATGGGCTACGGAATCACCTGTTCAGTGATCTGGCTTTCCTTGTATCCAATCCGGTGAGCAATCGCTGTGAGGGTTGCTCCCGGCGGTACCCCGAAGGGCCCGGTATAGAGGAACCAGTGGTCCTCATTGAATCCCCTGGTGGTCCACCTGGTAGACCATGGAAGCCCCTTCAGTGTCGCAGAAAAGCGACACCTTTCTACCGGTGAAAGAGATTTCCGGTCCGGCGGTTTCAGGCTGAATGCCTCCAGGCCAGAGGCTCAGCATAAGCTCCTTTTCAGTCCTGTATTTCACCCCTTTGTCATCAATTTCCATGATCCACCTGTCCAGCACCCCGCTCAGCCGCTCCTTCACCTCACGGTAGGCAGGATCACCGGCCAGGTTGTTTAGCTCGTGGGGATCATTCTCCACATCATACAACTCCTCCACCTCTTTCTCCGTACGGAACCAGTACATCTGCTCTTCATTGAGTGTTCCCTCATCCCGGGCCTTCAGCAATTCCTGCATAATGTTCATATGACCTGCGGAATTCCAGGTCCAGGTAAGCCCCCAGGTCGGGCCGGTAGTTCCTGACATACCTGTAGTGCCGGTCCCTCACCGCCCTGCGGCAGTCGAACCACTCATCCATGCGGTCCCTGGCACTGTAGATGTAATCCCGCGGCGCTGCCTTCTGGCTCGCCCAGGAAGGGTTGTCCGTGCATGTAATCCGGCACCTCCACACCGGCCAGTGAAAGGATGGTGGCAGGGATGTCCACGAAACTGCAGAGCTCCTCCGCCACGGTTCCGGCGCCCATCCCGCCCGGCATGCGGACAATGAATGGCACCAGTGTTCCCGATTCAAGGAGTTCCCGCTTGCCCCTTGGAAGGGGCCCGCCGTGATCGGAGTAGAAGATGAGGATGGTATTGTCCAGGAGCCCGTCCTCCTCCAGCTGGGCGATGATCTCCCCCACCTCCCGGTCCATGATGGTGTTGTTGCTGTGCATGCGTGCAATGTCCCTCCTGACCAGTGGAGTATCGGGAAAATACGGAGGGACCTCCACACTGTCGGGATGGATGATCCAGGGTTCCTGCTCCCAGGCCCATACCTGCGATTCATGGCTGCGGATGAAATTGAAGATGGCCAGGAAGGGCATCCCATCCGGGCGGTTGCGCCAGTGGGCCTCTGTGCTGGATTCATCCCAGGCCGACTTCGGTGCACGGAACTGGTAATCCTCCTTGGTATTGTTGGTGCAGTAGTACCCGGATTCCCTCAGGTATTCGGTATAGCACCTGACTTCGGGAGGCGGGGTGGACTCGTAGGGTGGGATCTGGAGGGAATCGGTCACGTTCTCCACCTTTCTCTTATTCCCGGTCCGCATGTTATTGCCCCCGATGCTGGTGGGGTACATGCCAGTAATGAGGGCGTTCCTGGAGGGGGCGCACACCCCGGCAACCGAGTACATATGGGTAAACCTGATACCCTCTACAGCCAGTCGATCCAGGTTGGGTGTCAGTGCCACCGGGTCTCCGTAGCAGCCCAGGAAGGGACTGATATCCTCGCATACCAGGCAGAGGATGTTGGGCTGTTCAGGTTGCTCCGTTCCCGGAGCTGTACAGGACACGGCTGCTGCAAGAAGGTACAGGATGATGGGTTTCCTCATGATGCCCGGATATTTAATGGTCCCGGTCCTTCACGCAGCGGACCGAAAATTGGTTCGATTTCAGGTAATATGAGCCGATATACAGGTTGGTGTATTTGGGTGGAGCCGGGTACCAGAATCCATCCAGCTGGGCAAACCAGGCCCGCTGTCCGTTGTATTCACTGGCGCTCCAGAACAGTGCCCAGTTACCCAAACGGTGGAATCCCTCCCCGTTACCGGCACCCGCCGGCAGGGCTGTGAATCCGGAACTGTTGGTGCCGTCCCAGGCCACTGGATCTTCCTTTGAGGCTTTCAGTTTCTGCCCGGCATCCTTCCCGCCAAGGAACCCGGAAAGCTCTTCCCACTCCTCCTTCGATGGGAGGTGCCACCCTTCGGGACACACCTCCTGTGCTGCCTCCCAGGTGTACAATCCACCGTAGGTCCTGCAGTTGGCCGGATCGTTATCGTAGCACACTTTCCCGGCATCCCCGTAATTCAGGTTCTCAGTCATCCATAGTTGCCCGCCGATCAGCACCGTTCCATACTGCAGGCCATCCCTGTCATCGTACAGGGAATCCCCAATGTCTTGTGCAGATACCATAGCGGTTGCAAGCAGGCAGAGTGAGAAAAGGAGCGGTATCGCTTTTTTGTTCCTCATTGGATTCAGTTTATGGATTCAGCAACGGGAAGAGTGCGGATTCGAAGCGGTTCTCTTCCATCAGTCCCAGCAACTCCTTCACCAGGTCCGGATTGCCGTCAGCCAGGTTGTGCTCCTCACCCATGTCCTCCTCCAGGTTGTACAATTCGATGGTACCGGGCGGATGGGTGATTACGTTGTTCCGCACCAGCTTCCACTTCCCCTTCCGGATGGCCTGCTTTCCTCCCGCTGCCGGAAACTCCCAGTAAAGCAGTTCATGGACCGGCTGCTCCTCACCCTTCAAAGCAGGCAGGAAAGAGATCCCGTCAATGTCCCCGGGTGGTTCCACCCCTGCCAGGCCACAGGCTGTGGGCAGGAAGTCCCAGAACGCACCCACGTGGTCCGACCTGCTTCCTGCACTGATCACACCCGGCCAGGATGCAATCAGCGGGGTCCTGATCCCGCCTTCATACAGGTTCCCCTTCCCGCCCTGGAACGGACCATTGGAGTTGAAGAACAGGGTGAATTCCGCATGAGGCACGGAACCGTTGTCACTGGTGAAGAACACCACCGTGTTCCCGGTCAGATCCAGCTCCTCCAGCAGGTCCGTGATCTTCCCCACATCCCCGTCCATCCGGGTGATCATGGCAGCATACCCTTTCCGGTCTGAAGGCCACTCCCGGTCGGCATAGATCCCGTAGTCCGGTACCTCCATCTGCTCCCCGCGAATTGCCTCCCCATTGTTATGGGGAATGGTATAGGGAAGGTAGAGGAAGAAGGGCCCCTCCCTGTTTTCCCGGATGAAATTGAGCGCTTCCCTGGTCATCAGGTCATGGGAATAGCTGTTCTTTACCGTGGAAATACTGCCCAGTCCCCCGTGCCACAGGGTAGAGTCCAGGTATTGCACCTCATTGTCCAGGTACTCCTTCTCCCCGTTCCTCCACAGGTATTCTGGAAAATAGTTGTGGGCCAGCACCTGGTCCAGGTAACCATAGAAGAAATCAAATCCCTGCTTCAGCGGGTTTCCTGAGTTCACCTCCACCCCCAGGCCCCATTTGCCGATGATCCCGGTCCTGTACCCGGCATCCTTCAGGAGCTCTGCCACGGTGACCGCCTCATCCGATATGGGCTGCTGGCCATAAGGTTCCACCTGACCGTTCCCCCGGACCTCCGTGTGCCCCATGTGGTACCCGGTCATCAGTGCGCAGCGGGAAGGGGCACATACGGTGTTGCCGGCGTAGTGCTGCATGAACATCATTCCCCCGGCAGCCAGTTCATCGATGCGGGGCGTCTGTATCACCTCCTGCCCGTAACACCCCAGGTCGCCCAGGCCCAGGTCGTCGGCCATGATGTAGATGATGTTGGGTTTGAGAGGAAGGGCCTTATGTCCGGAACAACCGGCCACAAGGGCTGCCATGGCCAGAGCGAGGATACAATGGGGGATGCTGATCAGTTTCATAGGTAGTATTGTTAGTTTTCAATGGACCAAATTAAACCCCTCCCGGAAGGTTCAGGAGCGTTATTTTATGGAATGGGCAGATGGTATGATCACTTGATCTCCACCACGGGCGCCTCCTCCAGGTAGCCCAGGGAGACCAGGAACCGGTCTGCTTCTGATACGGTTTTCCTGTAGTATTCTGAATTCCTGTGATTGAAAAATCCGTGTCCCTGTCCTTCATAGAGCTTCAGGTCACAACGGCTCCCTGCTTTTTCCATCACCAGTTGATAGTATTGCACCGTCTCCACGGGGATCAGGCGGTCTTTTGTTCCCAGGAAGAGAATGGTAGGGGGAGCCCCTGCCCTGATATTGTGAAGGGGAGAGAAATCCCTGTAAGCCTCCCCGACCCTTTCATACCCGTACCCTCCGGGCCCGTTGTCGATGACCGGATTGAACAGTACCAGGGCATCGGGCACGCAGCTGTATGAAAGCCTGTCACTTCCCTCATCAAATCCCCTGGCCAGCGCTGTGGCTGCCGCCAGGTGTCCCCCGGCCGATCCCCCGGATGCCACGATCTTCTGCGGATCCACATGGAACTCCTGCGCGTGCTCCCGGATAAAACGTACGGCAGATCTGGCATCCTTCAGCGATTCGAAGGGGGAAGTACCCTGCCTGCGGTTCACCCGGTAATCGGCCCTGAAACAGACCATTCCCCGCTGGGCAAAATAGCGTGCATGGGGTTCGAATTGACCGATGGTCCCACCCATTCCATCCACCCCCAAAGAAAAACACAACGGCAGGCAGCGAGGTGGACTCCTCAAACCCGGGCGGGTAAATCACGTGCATGTAAAGGGAGGTGCTGTCCACCTGCTTATACAGGATGGAGTCCCCGGTTTGGGCAAAAAGTGAGCCAGTGCAAAGGAGTGCGACCAGCGTGCAGGTAAACATTTTTTTCAGGAGCATTTGTTTCATGGTGCTGTTTTATTTTATGGGTCACGGATCTATTGCTCCGCTATGACCTGGTTTGCAATCCTCCTGCAAAACTCAACATCCTCCGGATTGTGGTTCATGAGCCTGACTGTCTCCCCGGCAGCATCCTCAATCCTGTACAGGGTGGGAAGTTTGTCCGGAAGTCCCCCTGAAAGGACCCTTACGAAGACCGATGCAGTCAGCAGGGTACCCAGCTCATTGGGATGGCTGCCGTCGGAAGTATAGAGGTCCACCGTTGGCCGCAGATCCATAGCCAGCGCCCAGGCCTCGCCAACGGGAACCCTGGTTACACCGTTCTCCCCGGCTGCTTTCCGGTACATGGCATCAATTTCAGCCTGGTATTGCGGAACCCTTTCACGGGCCCAGGTATTAAAAAGGAAGGTTTCCGCTCCATACCTGCTGTTGTATTCGGAAAACAGCTTTACATATTTCAGGGTGCTGTCGGGGGTATTGATGGCTGACATGCTGAAATCCTGCAGAACCACCACATCAAAATCCCCATCGGCAATGATCTGCCTGGTTTGCAACTCCCGCTGTCCCCTCCAGTGCTCCCACAGGTGGGCACCCCCGATCACCGATTTCCTGGTGACCAGGAAGGTGGGCGCCTCTGAGGAGACGACAGATACGATGTGTGGCAGGTTGTACCCGTAGGTATAACTGTTACCCACAAACAACACTTTCAGGGTATCCTGCTGTGCCTGCAGGAGGGTTGGGGCCAGGAGCATTCCGGCCCAGAATAGCAATACCAGTTTTTTCATACTTTTTTTTATTTCAGCATTTCACCAAGCTCGATCTCTCCCCAGGAATAGGGCGTTTTGTTGGAGCCCCAGGGATCTGTCCTGTTGATCCACCGCAGGGCGTTGGATGCCTTCAGTGTGCCTCCGCTGGTTGTGACTCCGGGTGGAAAGTGCTCCCCTTCATCCCGGTCGTTGAATCCGGCAGTAAAGGCAAGCCTGGTTCCCGCCTTCAGGCTCTCCGGGCAATCCCCCTCCATACTCACTCCAGGGAATGAACCACTCCTGGGCTTTGTAAAAATAGTCAGTTTTTACATTCTCTATGCGGATCCCGAACCTTGACTCTGCCTCTTCAAAGGTATAAAAGGTTCCGTGAAAGTCCCAGGGATCGGAAAGTGCCCGTTTAAAGCCTGTGGGCCGGTCACCCTCGATCCCGCATGCCACCTGGTACTGCCGTGTGGTGAAGGTGAGACCGAAACTCCTGGAAACAAACATATCCTTTCCTTCCGGAGCGCTGATCTCCCCGATGGAACGGCTGTCGGTGAGCAGGTCCACCGCGTCAAAATTCAGGTAGAACTGCTCATTCTCCGTCCCCACAAATTCGTTGGGCCAGGCCACATCATTGTCATCATTGATCTCCAGGAGGAGGTAGATCCCGTCGGCACCATAAGCCGCTTTGACCACCATGTTACAGTCATGGGTCAGAACGAAATTGAATTCCGCCCCCCTGGCTGCGTTGGTTCTCTGCTTTAATTCATTCCGGTCATGACCTTCATCGATCAGGGACCAGAATTCCGAGAGTTTCCCGTCATCTGCCGAAAACTGCGCTTCCATCTGACCGGTCATACCGTAAGCCACCAGGATGCTGTCCCGGGATCAGGTCCGGTGCATGTGATGGTTTTGCCCATATTTTTTGATCCCGCATTTGTCTTCACTCCTTTGAACTGCGCTACGGGCAGGGTGGATTTCCAGCTCAGGGCCGGATCCCTCACGAAGAAGTGCATGGGATTGCAGGTTCGCTGTATTCCTCCCTCCCCGGTGGCCAGTGCAGTAAGACAGTAAACCATGGATGATTCCTCCAGTGCAACAGTAATGGAGGGATCGGAACCAGCCTTCACCTCCCCCAGTTTTTGTGCTCCATTGAAGAGCTCGATCTTCTCCCAGCCGGGAACCCGGGAAACATCACAGGATATGGTGATCCTGTCGCCCGGATTGGCCACCGGTCCCCCCAGGCTGAACATGGTCCCCGGGTCGGTATTGGGATTGAAGGTGCGGTCGAATTCCTTTACACTGATCTCCAGCGGATTGTGATGAGTCGCCAGGCTCCGGTACACATAAGCCAAATCCCGGTTCAGCACCCATCCTGCCTTCGCCCGTTCCCCGCTGTAATCTTCATAGGGCGCCACGCCGGTAAGTCCGCTTTCCCAGCTTTGCTGGTCCACCAGCCATCCATCCTTCTCCTTAAGTTCAACCAGCTTAACTTTTCCCTTTGACGGATCGCCCTTACCGGGATAACGCGCTTTGACAGCCTGTTCGACCAGCTTCATATAGATGTCAAATGAGTACCCATCCTCATGTCCTTTCAGTTCCAGGGCCCAGCTCCACAGGGCTCCCTTTTCCCTGGCATAAGCCATCATCTGTTCAGTTCTGTCAATCCCCCGCTGTCCGATCAGGGCATCGAACTTGCCGATGATAAAAACCCCCGGGACCTTCAGCGCTTCGTCCACGGGGATTTCCGGCCTTCCCCCGGCAGATACATTGGCCACAAAGCAGATGGCCCTTTCAGGGGCGTAATTGATGAATCCATAGGTGGCGGAACCACCGTTAGAGCTACCGTACATCACAAAAGGCATGTTGGCCAGTTCCGGGTGATGGCCCATCCGGGCAAACTCATCAAGGGCGGTAAAAAAAACAGCAGCCCCCTCTTCATATACCCGTCGTCCCGGGAAATTATGGAGGCCGGCCACTGCGAATCCCAGCCGCATGGCCAGGGCCCGTACGTTCTCATCCCGGGCGAAATTCCGGCTGTCCCCGCCTCCACCTCCATGGCCCGATATAAACACCCCTTTCACAGGATCGATCCCCGGGGGGATCCACACTTTGATCATCTTGACGCCACCGGCATCCCTGAAATCATAATAGGATCCGTCCCAGGAGATCTGGTCTCCGTTCTCCAGGGTTTTGATTTCTGACTGTGCCCATCCGGTCAGGGAAACCAGAAGGATGGCCAGCAGCGCGGTTGATTTTTTTACATTGTGAGGTTTCATTGTGTAGTTTTTTTAGTTTCACCTGCCATATTCATTGTCCTTGTCATACCTGAATTTCAATACCCATGCATGTTCACAGGGCCTGGAGGCCGGGTCCATGAGCATCTCCTCCGGGATCCTGGCTGACATGCCCCACTTGTCCCTTCCCACATCCACCCAATCCAGGGGTTCTTCGTATCCCAGCATGGTCACATCGCTTTCCCATACCATGTTGGCACCCTTGCAGATGAACGTCTCACTCATGGGCCAGTCAAATACAATGGCATAACCCCAGGTGCTGTCCTTGCTCATGGTATACCATACCGGTTGTCCCAGCTGGGTATTGTCGCAGAGGGTCTCATAGGGGCGGGTTCCATAGATGGCCTCCCCGTTGATTTTCAGCCAGTCGCCCAGCTCCTTCAGCAGCTCCATCTGGATCTCCGGCACCTTTCCGCTGCCATCGGGATTGACCATCAGGTTCAGGTTTCCGCCCTTGGCAACGATCCTTACAAACATCTGGATCAGCTCATCCGCAGTCAGGTAATTCTCCAGGGAATCCAGGTGGTTGTAGCCATAGGATTCGGACATGGAGCGGTTCTCTTCCCACGGCTCATCCATTTTCTCAACCACTTCGTCGGTTTCGCTGGTGTAGAAGTCCCCATGATGCTCCCGGGTACCCCTTCCCAGCCGGTCGTTGGATACCACCTCCTTTCGTCCCCGGGCCCTGTTATAGAAATAAGCCACAATTTCCGGGGTACGGTAATATTCCGCCGGGCGTTGCCACTCCCCGTCAAACCAGAGGATATCCGGATCGTACTTATCGATGAAATCCTTGGCCTGGGGTACGATCAGCTCGTCGATGAAATTCCTCACCGGGATCTTCCCAGACAACATCCGGTTATGGATCTCACTGTTGAATGCTCCCCTGATCTCCCCGGATTCCGTAGCAATCCCGGCATTGTCCGGGGCCATGTTGCCGGACCAGTATCGGATCATCAGTGATTCATCCGGACCGATCACCGGGTATTCATACTCCTCCACGGAAAAATAGAATCCGTGGTAGATCCCCTCCTTTTCACAGGCGGCCACCAGTTCAGCCGTCAGGTCCCTGTGGGGATTCATATCCACCGCATCACGCTGGGTAACCTTTGAATCCCACAGGCAATACCCGTCATGGTGTTTGTTGAACGGGACGATGTACTTTGCCCCACTCATTTTAACCATCTCCACGATCTGGTCCGCATTGAAGTTTTCCGCGTTGAACAGGGGGATGAAATCATCCCTCTGAAAATCTTCTCCCCAGCTCTCTTTATGATAGTCGGCATACCCGTGGTACATGTGATTCAGGTACCAGTCAGGGTAGCGTGCCCTGCTCCATCCCTTCTCCCCGTACCCGGCAATGGAATAGGGGCCCCAGTCGTAAAAGATGCACAGTTTGGCATCATTGTACCAGTCGGGTGTGGGATGTTTATCAATGGATTCCAGTGTTCCCTGGTAGGTTCCCTCCCGGTTTGTTTTTTCCAGCTCAGCCATGTCAGCTTTTGCTTCAGCGACCAGGCCTGCGGAGAGCTCCTCGTGCAACTCTTCAATGGTTTTGGGATGCACGTATTTCTGAATCCCGGTGGCGGGCTCCTGATGCTGGCAACCCATACAGGCCATGACCAGACCTGTGATTAAAATGCTTGTCAGATTCGGGGTTTTCATCCTTTTAATATTTATCTGAAAATTATGTATAAAATGGCCATGACCACCACCAGGATCAATGAAAGGATCCGGGGATCGGCGAACCCGATAATCTTCTCTTTAGTAATAAAATCCCAGGGCTTATCCATGGCTATCTCTTTGGTCTTTTCTGGTGGAGGTGGAGGTGTCAGCAGGCTGACGGTTACATGGATCACAGAGCAGATCAACCACAACCAGAAAGCCTGCATCATCAGCGGAATACCCAGGTTATAGGTAATGAACCGGGTCCCGCTGATGGGTTCAAACTCCAGGCAGAAGACCAGGATCCCTAGTGGAAATCCTGAGATCATGGTTGCCAGGGCCCCCTGCTGGTTCCCCCTTTTCCAGAAAACTCCCAACACCATCACCGCGGTCACAGGGGGTGCAATGGAGACCAGGATCACATTGATGGCCTCAAAAATACTCTTGAAACTGGCGATCCAGGGGGACCAGAATGCAGCGGATACAAGTACTGCAAGGATGGTGATCCTGCCAACCAGCAACAGGCTTTTATCAGAAATAGAGGGATTGAACCGCCTGACAATATCCATGGATACCAGCGTCCCGGTACTGTTCAATCCCGCGGCGATGGTACTCATCAAAGCCGCGATAAGGGCGGCAGCCAGCAATCCTTTGATCCCTGCCGGCAGGATCTCCCTGATCAGCGTGGGGAGGGCATCGTTGGCATCCTGTGATCCTGTCACCGAACAGTACATATGCAATGATCCCGGGAACAACCATCATAAATACCGGGAGGATCTTCAGGAATCCAGTGAATACCGGTCCCAGTTGGGCATCCCTTTTGGACTTTGCACCCAGCACTTTCTGGACGATGGTCTGGTCAGAGCCGAAGTAGTAGATGGCAATCACAGGAAGCCCCAGTACGATGGATATGAAGGGCAGGTTGGCTGACTCGGGTCCGTGGACCATGTTCAGCTGGTTGGGTTTAACGGCGGATTTAAAATCAGCCAGTGATGTAATATCATGGGCCGGCAGCTGCTTAACGGCCAGTACGCCCAGGACGATGGTTCCCACTACAAGGATCACCGTCTGGACCGTCTCTGTGATCACCACAGCCCTGAGTCCGCCCAGCAGGGTGTAGACCAGGGTGGCAGAAATAATCACGGCCAGGGAGAGGTTGATCTCAAATCCGAAGAAATTCTTAAACACCACAGCCCCGGCATAGAGGCTGATCCCGATATGGGCAAAGATGGCAAACAGCAGGGCAATGATCCCCAGCATGGTCCGGGTATGGGGCCCGTACCTTTTTTCAAGGAACTCGGGCAGTGTGGCAATCCTGGTTTTATAGTAGACGGGAGCGAAGACCAGCGAAAGAAGGATGAGTCCGGGGAATGCGAACCATTCAAAATTCCCCCATACCATTCCGTCCTGGAAACCCTGGGCCACCAGTCCCACCAGGTGGGTGGTGGAAATATTGGCTGCAAACAGCGCTGCACCGATCACCACCCAGTTCAGGGAGCGCCCGGCCAGGAAGAATCCATCGCTGGTTTTATTCTTTCTCCGGACGCCTACCACAACCCCAATGACAATGATCAGGATGAAATAGGCGAGGATGATCAGGTTGTCGATCAATGGCAGCTTATTCTCCATGGAGCGCGGCGTCAGTGGGTGGTGTTGATTTCAGGAGCATGGGGATTCACGTCCGGACCGAAATAGCGCAGCAAAACCAGGGGTTCTTTGTCGGAGCTGTTTTCGAAAACCACCCCCTCCTTTGCAGCCGGGGCAGTGCAGAACATTTCGTCGTTGGTCAGTTCACCGAACCGGATCTGGGACGGGGAGGAGATCCCCAGCTGGTTCATGGTTCCCTCCCCCTGCACGGTGATCATGCCATACGCCCCCCTGTCCCTGATCACACACCGGGTCCCCGGTTCAATGGTCAGTTCCTTGGCTGTAAAAGCCTGCCATCCTTTAAAACTTCCATAGCAGACCCACCTGTCGGTATAACCCTCACCGCTCTGCTCCTGGTCAACAATGGGGCGCATGAAATGGTTCTGTTTGAAATGGGGATCCACATTGGCCTCCCAGTCCAGCTGTCCGGTGATGAAGTCCAGGTCACGGTGCTTGTCCGGGGGCATGTCTTTCACCAACAGTGACCATGGGACTTCCCGGCCCTCCACCAGGGACTGGAACATTCCAAATACATCTGAGCCCCACTGTGGTTCATAGGTAACAAATGATCCGGGTGCATGCAGGATCCCGGCCCCCACCTGCCACCCGGTTCCCGGTTCAAGCCGGTATGCCTTTGACAGGTCAAGGATCCCGTTGTCACCCCGGTCCCAGTTTTCAAGGCACTTTATCACCTCCTGCCTGGTCGTAGCAGGCTCGAGCCCAAAGAATGTATATGGAAAGTTGTTCCCCGTATAGTTGTGCTGGGGTGGGAAGTAATATGATTCCGGTTTTCCCTCCTGCCCCACCAGTGCGGCATCCTCACTGCTCTGGTGCATGTGGTGGGGTATGGGGCCCATGTTGTCGAAGAACTTGGAATAGACCGGCCAGCGACCGTATGTTGACCAGATCTCCTCTCCCACCATCTCCGCCCCCATCACCTCAACGGCCAGCCTGAGGGTCACCCTGGAATCATCAAAGCATACATAACTCAATCCCTCGTCCGGGAGCCGGCCTTCATTGGCTGCTTCGGTGGTGGAAGCAAACCAACGCTCATCAATCCCGCCCCGCTGAAGTCCGTAAGCATAGATGTCTGAAGGGTGAAGTTTCAGCCTCCTCCCGGGGTGCAGGAATGAACGGGGCACCCAGCAGGGAGCCAGCCTGAGTATTCCGTGGTTCCTTTCAAGGCCGGATTCCACAACCTCCCTGGCCTCTTTTTCAACCACCCTGAGTTCATCAATCCATCTTTTCATAGCGTTTCTTTTATTTAAGCAGATGACCTTTTGATCAGTTCCATTTTTAAAATGATCTCCCTTTCCAACTCCTCTCTCTTCCCGTTGATCTGGGCAAGCAGAAGATCAAATGCTGCATTTCCAACCATTTCAACAGGCTGGGCCACCGTTGTAAGTGCAGGCCTGATGATCCGGCCGGCCGGCTCATTATCAAATCCAATGAGCGCCAGGTCCCCCGGGATCTCCAGTCCAAGCTCCCTGGCCCCGGTAATCACTCCCAGGGCCACCATATCCACGCAACAGAGGATGGCATCGGCCCTGTTCTTCCTCCCTGCCAGCTGCCTGACCAGCCGGTTCCCGTCCTCCAGTTCAGTTCCCCCGCCATATACCAGCTCCTCACGGTACGGGATCCCGTGGGCCTGGAGGGCATCCGCATACCCCCTGAGCCTGCTGTCGAATACAGGATTGCCTGATTTGGCCCTGTAGAAGGCGATCTCCTTCCGGCCGGATGAAATCAGGAATTCCGTGGCATCATAGGCCCCCTGGTGGTTGTCGATCACCACCCTGGGCAGGGACCCATCGGAATAACATCGGTCAAACAGGACCACAGGAATACCCAGCCCCTCGAGCCGGAGGTAGCTCTCCCTGTTCTTGTCCACACTGGCCACAGATGCAATGACTCCGGCCACACGGTTTTCCATGACGGCCTTCAGGTTACGGGATTCTATTTCATCCTCCTCGTTGGACTGGTAGATCATGACGGAATAGCCCTGATCAAAAGCAAGGTTTGAAATGACACCCAGCACTTCAGAAAAAAAGAAATTCTTGATCACCGGGACCATCACAACGATGGTCTTGCTTGTGGCACTGCGCAGGCTCTTGGCAAAAGAGTTGGGAATGTAATTGTGCATCCGGGCTGTTCGCAATACAAGATCCCTTGTATCCTGCTTGACATCAGGGTGGTTGCGCAGTGCACGGGAGACAGTGGTGTGGTGCAGGTTCAGTTCCTCAGCAATATCTTTGATGGTATAGGGCTTCTTCATTGCACACGTTTTCGCACACGTGTGCAAATTATGACATTCTGTTTAAGAAAACAAATATTCCAATGGATTTCGGAGGTTTCTTATCTTTATCAATATTCACTGCATTCATAAGAAATGAAAAGAAGGAATTTCCTGAAAGGGATCGGGATCAGTTCTGCCGCCATGGCCGCTGCCGGTCCACTCGCTGCCGCGTCACGCGGTTCAGCGATTGAAATAGAGGAGTACCGGTACGGAGGTATAACATCCCTCACCGATGCTGTTAACCGGGAGGGACTCATGGTCCTCCGCATCGGATTGTCAAAAAAGCCGGATCCCGGGCGCAAAGGGATCCCCGGATTTGTGAAGGTCCGGAAAGCGGAGACGATCCGTTTGAAAACCTATTTCCTGGATCATATCCTGGTCCTCTGGTTGAAGGAAGCATCGGAAAAGACACAGGTCACCCTGGGTAAAAAGGAGAAACTCCGGTTCACCCTGGGGGAGCTGCTGGAAAAAACGGAGATCCATGGCCAGGCGGATGGCATCAAGGTGGAGACCAACTTCCTGCTTGACCGGGAGATCGGGGAGATCAGCCTGGAGGAGGCAGGAATCAGCATGCCCGGGAATGATTTCAGTTTCGTGGCCTTGGCCGATCCCCAGGGAGGGGATCCGGACGATAAGGATGGTCTGAAGACCCGGATGAAGATCCACAATGCCTTTATCCAGGAGAGCGTGGATGTGGCCAACAAGCTGGAATTCGATCCCCTCCTCGCCATGGTGATCGGGGACGTGTGCGACGACTGGGGCTACAAAAAGGACCTGGCACAGATGAATGTTTTCCTGTCAAAGCTCCGATGCCCGGTGCTCTACGGGATCGGCAACCATGAAACCCTTTTACGTTCTGAATTCAGCCCCGGGTACAACATGGAAGCATTCAACAATTACCTGGCGGCGCAGAAGGCCATGAACGGACTTGATAAACTGCTCTACTCCTTCAATGCAGGCCAGTGGCACTTCATCGTATGGCCCGATCCGCTCCGGAACAGGTTCTGGGAAACCCACCCCCATTACTTCCATTGGCTGGAGCAGGACCTTGAGAAACACAGGGAAAGACCAACCATGCTCTTCCAGCATGTGCCCTCCCACCCCATCGGCATCTCCCCACACATCGGGTATGCTGAATCGGTGGAAGTAAAACGCACCTTCCTGGAGATCCTGGCCCGTCACGGCAATGTGAAGTTTGTACTGAGCGGCCATGTGCACATCCCGGTGAAAGCCTCATTCAAAACCGCGGTTACCTATAAAGGGATCAACCTGGTCAGTATCCCGGCTGCGGGCTACCGTCCCAGGTCCTTCGGGGAAGAGGATTACTACGGCGGCCCCAGCCAGGGGATCGCACTGGTCCACATCAAAGGTATAGCAGCTTCCATCCAGTTCAAAACTGTCACCGAAGAGGTATTTGACTATCCTGCCACCTTCCCTGAATTCGACCAGGTGTCTTATCCTTTATGGCTCAAGCACCCCTTTGAACTGCCGGCAGCAGCGGACTTTCAGAATGGGAATTTCAGGGATGGATTAAAGCACTGGGCCAGGAGGTATGTTTATATGGAGGACAAAGATCCGTCGAACATCTGCAAGGCAGGGCCCTCGCCTGGCGATCCGGGCAGGCGCTGCCTTTACCTCTATTGCCGGAGACGGGGATACCAGGCACCTGGCCAGGACCGGCTTCCCCAGGACATTAACCGCGTCTCCCAGGCGGTGAATCTGGAAAGGGGCCGGGATCCGTTCATCAGTCTCAGGTACCGCATCGATGAAACCATCACGGACCCGGAAGGTTACTGTGGTGGATTTATCTGGGTGGAGGGTTTCTCAGGGAGCAGCAAGGTACTCAATTTGATGTTCTCGGCAGGAAAGGTGTGGGTGAACATCGGCAGGAATTACGGCCAGGTCAGGGAATTTCCTTACATACAGCGGGGACTCCCGGCTGAACCCGGCACCTGGTACAGGTCCGTCCTGAATATCGGGGAGGAATACAACAGGGCCGGATGGGGCAGGACATTCGGGGAATTGGAGGCTGACCGGCTGGTGGTGAACATGGGGGTCTGGAACATCAACGACGGGGAGGAGCAACCCTTCGGAATCTACTTTACGGACCTGGAGCTGGCCTACGACCTGGATCAGCCCAGCAGTGCAGGAGGCATGCTTGTGGGACCCAAAGCCAAGGAGGATGAGTGGTGGCGCAACAAGCTATGGCCATCGGTCAATATCTCCGGGGAGCACCGCTATATCATCGCCACCCGGCCGGAAGGGACAAAATAATCCATCAAATACCAATCCTATGAAACCTCAACGATGTACCATCATCCTGTCAGGATTCATCCTGGCCGGTACCATCCTGGTCACAGCCTGCAGTTCCGGGCCATCGGAAACCCGGGAGGGCCACCATGCCTTTAACGGCACCTATTCAGGAAAACATCTTCAAAGGCTGGCTTTCCCCCTGGGCGGCATGGGCGCCGGGATGGTCTGCCTGGAAGGGAACGGCTGCATCTCCCATCTATCGGTCCGGCACAAACCGGATGTGTACAATGAACCCTTCATGTTCGGGGCCATTGCTGTAAAAGGGTTCGAAAACGGGGCCAAGGTGCTGGAAGGCCCTGTCCCCGGGCACAAGGTATTCGGGAATCCCCATTCGGGCAACGGGAACTCGGGCAGCAACTACGGGTATCCCCGGTTTGAGCGTGCGGAATTCGAAGCCCGCTTTCCATTCGGAACGGTAAAACTTGATGACGATGATATCCCGGTTGATGTGGAGATCCGGGGATGGAGCCCTTTCATCCCGGCCGATGAAGACAACTCCTCCCTGCCCGTGGCGGCCCTTGAGTACACCTTTACCAACAGGTCAGGCTCCCAGTTGGAGATGGTCTTCAGCTACCACGCGGAAAATTTTATGCGGATCAGGGGAGAAAATGTATGGGGGAATACCTTCCTGGAAGAGGGTCACAGCATCCGCAAAACACCCAACGGTTTCCTGCTTTCACAGGAATGCTTCCCTGACAAACCCCAGTACAAGGGGGACTTTGCCATCACCACCCTGGAGGATGCCACCGTGGACCACAGGTGGTTCCGCGGAGGATGGTACGATGCGCGCACGCAGCTCTGGAAGGACATTGAAACACTGAATATACCGGCTGATACGGCCACTGAAGGATCAACGGGCGCCTCACTCTATGTACCCATGCATCTGGAATCGGGAGCCTCAAAAACAGTACACCTCCTCTTTTCCTGGCATGTGCCCCACTCCGCCATCGCCCACGGCATCGATCCGGGTCAATTGATCCCGCCCTCGTGCGATCCCTCCACCGGTTGTTGTTCACCGGATTACACCTCCCAGTTCTATGAACCCTGGTACGCAGGGAAATTCGACGGTATAGAACCGGTATTATCCTACTGGAAAGTGCATTACGATCAACTGAAGGAGGAAACTGAACAGTTCAGCCAGACCCTGTTTGCTTCCGGTCTCCCCCCTGAGGTGATGGAAGCCGTCTCCGCCAACCTGGGGATCCTGAAATCCCCCACCGTATTAAGGCATAAGAACGGCAAACTCTGGGCCTATGAAGGCTGTTTTGACAGCGGGAGCGGTTGCTGCCACGGATCCTGCACCCATGTGTGGAATTATGCCCAGGCCATTCCCCACCTCTTCCCCCGGCTGGAACGTACCCTCCGGGAGACAGAATTCCTCTCAGCCAGGATGCCGCCGGCCACCAGAATTTCCGCACAGCCCTTCCCATCCAGACAGAGACCATGGCTGGCATGCAGCAGCCGACGGCCAGCTGGGAGGGATCATCAAGGTGTACAGGGAATGGAGGATCTCCGGGGATACGGAGTGGCTTGGATCAATCTGGCCCAGCGTTGAGCAGAGCTTCAATTACTGCTCCTCCACCTGGGATCCCCAGGGCAAAGGGATCCTGGAAGAACCGCACCACAACACCTACGACATCGAATTCTGGGGACCCGATGGCATGTGCACCAGCATCTACCTGGGTGCCTGCAGGGCCATGGAGGAGATGGCCGCAGCACTTGGAAAGGAAACGGTCCGGTACACCGGACTGCTGGACAACGGAACCCGGATCATGGAGACGCGCTTTTTGACGATGAATATTTCATCCAGAAAACCACCTGGGAGGGACTGCAGGCCCCGTCTCCAAGTGACGTTCAGGAATCCTGGAACATCAACTACAGCCAGGAGGCACTGGAACTGCTTCAGAAAGAGGGGCCCAAGTACCAGTATGGTGCCGGGTGCCTGTCAGACGGGATCCTCGGTGCCTGGTTCGGGGAAGTGGCCGGATTGCCCGGATTCCTTGACCGGGAGAAAGTGAAAAGCCACCTGATGGCTGTCCACCGCTACAACTACCGGGCGGACCTTTCCGACCATGTGAATCCCCAGAGACCAGGTTTCGCCATGGGAAAGGACGGGGGACTCCTGCTCTGCTCCTGGCCCAAAGGCGGGGAACCATCCCTCCCCTTTGTTTACAGCAACGAGGTGTGGACCGGGATCGAATACCAGGTGGCATCCCACCTGATGATGCACGGGGAGGTGGAGAAGGGACTGGAGATTGTCCGCACGGCCAGGCAGCGCTATGACGGGACCGTCCGGGACCCCTTCAACGAGTATGAATGCGGACACTGGTATGCCAGAGCCCTCTCCAGTTACGCACTGATGCAGGGACTCACCGGTCTCAGGTACGATGCTGTTGACAGGACACTTCATATCGATTCACACATTGGGGATGATTTCCAGTGCTTTATATCCACGGAAACGGGTTATGGCCTGGCGGGACTCCGAAAGGGGGAACCCTTCATCGATGTGGTATCAGGATCCATCGCGGTGGAGAGGTTTGAGAACCATACCGGGAAAGAGTGAGTCACCACCATTGGATGACTAAACCACTGGACCAGATGACCCCGGAGGAGTTGGGGATCCTCTTCCCCATCATCCTGGTGGAGTATGACCCGGTATGGATCGATCGCTTTTTGGCAGAGAAGGAGCGGATCTTCAACACCCTGGGGCAGGATCATATCCACAGCATTGAACACATCGGCAGCACTGCCATCCCTGGCATCAAAGCCAAACCCAGCATCGACATCCTGCTGCAGGTTCCCCAAAGGACTCCTGACAGCAAAATCAGGGAAAGCCTGGGTGGAACGGGTTACCACTATATCCACCGACCCGATAATCCGGCCCCGCACATGATGTTCGTCAAGGGATACACCGAAAAGGGATTCAGGGGCCAGGCCTACCATATCCATGTGAGGGTTCCGGGGGAGTGGGAGGAGATCCCCTTCAGGGACTACCTTTTGGCCCACCCGGATGAGGCCAGGGCATACGAGGCATTAAAGGTCAGGTTGTCGAAACAATTCAGGAATGACCGTGACGGGTACACGGAGGCCAAGTCCGGGTTTGTCCGGGGGATCCTGGACAAGATGTATGGCCGATAGGGATTTGTTTATGTTGTAAAAATCTTCTATTTTTGGAGTTACAAACTCCATTTTTCCTGGAATTATGGAATCAAACATTCCAAGATACTTCGCCCCCCCGGACACAAGTTTCTTCCTTTTCGGACCCAGGGGTACAGGAAAATCCACCTTCCTGAAAGCCTCATTTCAGGATGCCGTGTACATAGACCTGCTTAGACCCGACATTCAAAGAAAATATCAGGCCAGACCGGAGACCCTCATTGAACTCGTGAAGGCCAATCCTTCCAGGTCGACCTATGTCGTGGATGAGATCCAGCGTGTTCCTGAATTACTCAGTGCCATTCACAGTCTGATCGAAAGCAATAAAAATCTGCAGTTCGTCATGACAGGTTCCAGTGCACGAAAAATCAAGAAATCAGGGATCAACCTGCTTGCAGGACGTGCTCTTCTGCGAAAGATGCATCCATTTATGCTCTCGGAAATAGGTGCAACATCGGATTTCCAGGATGCGCTGGATACCGGATTGCTACCGGTCATCTCAACAGCCATGAATCCTGCTGACACGTTGAATACATATATCTCACTCTATATTCGGGAAGAGGTTCAATATGAGGGGCTGACCAGGAATATCGGGGATTTTTCAAGATTCCTGGAAGTCATCAGCTTTTCCCATGCCTCAATGATCAATATCAGCAACATCGCGAGAGATTGTGAGGTGGAGAGAAAGGTCGTGGAGAATTACATGTCCATACTGGAGGATATATTGATAGGCACGAAACTCAGGGTATTCTCGAAACGTGCACGGCGTGCCCTTGTAAGTCACCCCAAATTTTATCTGTTTGACACTGGGGTATTCAAGGCTTTAAGGCCCAAAGGGCCACTGGATAATCCTCACGAAATAGACGGGGCAGCACTCGAGGGATTGGTTTACCAGCATCTCAGGGCATGGAATGACTACAGCGGTAATCCTTACGAGATCTACTTCTGGCGCTCGAAAGGTGGCGTGGAAGTTGATTTCATTCTTTACGGCGCATCGGGTATTCACGCGATCGAAGTCAAGAATTCGGACAGGATTCGTCCTGCTGACCTGCGTCCGCTCAGGGAGTTTAAAATGGACTATCCTGAAAGCCAGATGCTTCTTCTCTACCGGGGGGTAGACCGGATTATGCGAGACGATGTGTTATGTGTTCCGTGCGAGGAATATATCAGAGAGCTTGTTCCAGGCAGATCCCTTCCGGCCATGCCCGACTCCTAACCATGGATTTTTTATCCCAGGATCACCGATATATCTACGATAAAATTATGAAATCCCTTCCTTTAATTACTTTTCCATTAACACCTGCGGCCTCTGTTCCATAATTGCACACCACGGCCTGTCCGCTTGAGAACTGGGTCTCCTCTACCTGCATCGCTTCATCCAGGAACCGGTGGCCGGTCATCTCGGCCAGGGCCACCTTCTGATGCCAGGCATCCACGGGCGAAGGCTCTGTGAACCGTTTGAAATCGAAATCTTCCCTGTAGTGATAGTGCAGCATGTAGCCCCATTGCAGCGCCTCAAGCCATTCATACGGTGTCTCGCCGGGAGCAGGTTTGCCAGGAAATCCCGAACCGTAACTCATAAGCAGTGCCGCATCATGGAACACCAGTGGCCAGAGCGGGATGGTCTCCCCCTGCACCCGGTGATGGCGGGTCTCATACCAGCTTATATGGGGAATGGCAAAATCGGCCACCTCCTCGCTGCCAAAGAGGATCCCCTGCTCCCTGTAAAATTTCACCATTGCAGATTTGGCTGCAAAATCATCCCCCTTGGTGCGCTCCTTCCCTTTCTCGAAAGACTGGTAGAGGTGCATGGCGGTGGTGGTATCCACCATCATGGCAGCCGGGTTCAGCGTCCTGATCTGCTCCCAGTTGCGCTTTGCATATTTCAAACCGGCGGTTCCGTGCATGGTATAGGCCTGTCCCCCGGCCCATGCTCCCGCGATCTGCAGTGAACCGTCCTTCATCCTGCAAATCCCGTCGGGAAAAGTTTCTGTTGTCTCATAGATATCCTGGTAGTTGTCATGGAGTCCCAGGGCGAAAGGCGCATCCATGGAAAGGATCTCCCTGAGTTCCTCCACACTCCCCAGGGAAGGTTCAGGCGGCCACACGTCAGGGTGGGAGGCGTCATACCCCCGGTTGATCCAGCCGGCCACCTTCAGGAATCCTTTGGTCAGTCCATGCTGCTGAAGTCCGCTGATAAATTGCTTCAGCTGGCTGTAGGTCAGGTGCACATTCACCTTCTCCCCGCCCCTCCGTCCGGACTGCTCATTCGATAACAGGTAATCCTCTATGAACTCCTGGCGGTAGCCGGGATGTGCCAGTGAGATCCAGAAGGCCCGCCCGCCGGTGTACTTTTCCAGGGTGGGATTCTCCTTCACCTTTTCAGCAAGGGAACGGAACCACCCCCTCTTTTTGAAGTCCTCCCTGTAAACCCTGGCCACATCCACGTAGTTGCCCTTCATGAACCGGTACTTCATGCGGTATCCGTGGGACCATTTTCCCAGTGAACGCATGTATCCGGGGGAGACTGTCCCGTTGGCGATCAGGCAGCAGGCATCTTCAAAGCCCTCCTCATACACCCCGATCCAGGCGTGCTCCTCTTTTTTGCCCCCCGATAAAACGCATGTTCAGGTGGGTAAAGAAGGTAAGCAGGTAGCGGGTGTAGATGGATCGCCGCTCCCTCCCGTCAAGCAGCTGCCCGATCCCCCTGGGGATGACCAGCTGGTCGGAATCGATTGGTGTGGGGAACACCAGGCTTGGGATTCCCTCGTCAATCTGGTCGGTGTGCAACGTCAGCCAGGGGCCATCCAGCCCGATGGTACACCTGAATGTACCCCAGATACGGTCCTGCCGTCCCAGCAGGGTGAAACGGACCGAATCCCCTTCAAGGATGCCCATGAACCTGCCGGGATACTGCTCACACATACTCCGGTCCACCCGCAGCCACACATGCCCCTGCTCGATCTCCCCCAGCTCCTGAAGCGCCACCGGTCCGCTCTTCCATTTGTAACCATCACTTTTATCGGTGATCTCCATGGAGGCATCGCTGTACAGTTTTACCAGCAGGTGTTCATTGCCGGTCTCCTGCAACAGGGTCACTTCAGGCCTTCCCCCCCGGAGGAAAACTGCCTTGTCGTCCATGGTATCCTGTGTGCTGCTCTCCCGGTTGCACGCCCCCAGCGAGGAGGCAACGCCCATGGATCCGCCTGCCATGGCGGAGTTACGGATAAAATCTCTTCGTTTCATAGGTTGTATTGATTTCTGTTCACCCGGATCACTGGCCCGGGGCATCATAACCTGCCGAGGCATCATCGATTACGATGACCCAGTCGGGACCTCCCATCCCCTCCTTAATGGGGCTACTCCAGTTGGAAAATGTGAGTTCCCCGCTGTTCGCCACCTGCCCCTGCGGAAAGGCATGGCCTGTTTTGGGACTGTAGTACCAGACCTGCAGCCTGCCTCCCGGGATGACCGCGGTATTGATGGCAAACTCCCTGAGATAGGGGATGTAGGCCAGGATGTAGGTAGCATCGCTGTGTCCCGGTGTCCCGTCACGGGTTACCCGGATATGGTCGGAGGCATGGGAGGGATTGGATCCCCTGAAGATCTCCTGGTCCGGGATCCGGGTGAGGAAGGGCCGGGACTCCATCAACCTCCTCAGGTACCCCATCTGTCCCGCTCCCGGTTGCTCCAGGGCTTTGTCCCACTCCACATCGGCCCAGATCCGGTTTGCATGGTCGTTCCGGTTCATCTGCCAGATGTTGTTGTTGCCGTAGGTATGGCCGAAAGCCCCTGCAAAAACCGACCAGTAGGCCTGCTTGCGGACCTCGTAGTCATCATGCCTGCCGTTCACAGGATTGAACCATATGCCGATCCCCTCATAGGAGGGCTCCCCGTTCACCACAGGTTTGGGAGGAGTAAGCGTATAATCGTTGTAGATCCAGTCGTATACATTAAAGGAGGGTGCCTGGTGCCCGGTCTGGACCATGTTGAAATCGAGCCAGTCGCTGTTGTGCAGCCAGGTGGAACTGGTCTGCTGTCCCCTGGGATGGTAGGTCTTCAGGTGGGAACCTGCATCACCCTCGCCCAGCCCTTTTGCCAGGGCATTCCAGAGTTCCATCTGCGGTCCGGCCGGCCAGTCACCTCCGAGGACCCAGACAACGTTGGGGGACTCCCTGTACCGCTCGCCCAGGAATTTCCCATAGGAGTAAGCATTCTTCTCGTTGAAAACAGCCTCTTCATTCTCCAGGGGATGGGAGCCCGGCACCACATAGCGGTACCAGGTGGGGAGCATGGCCAGCACCAGTCCCAGCTCTTCCGCCCGTTTCACCGCGAAATCAACCAGTTCAAAATAAGCTTCAGCGGGCCGTTCCGGATCAAAATCCTCAAAGGGCAGGTTCCCCTCCATGTTTGGAAAGGTAAGTCCGTCGATCTCACTGACGATTACAGCCTGGATCACCGTAAATCCCTTTCCTGCCCGGTTTACCATATAATGCTCCATCTCACTGCGGTCGAGCCTGTGAAACATCTCCCAGCCCGTATCCCCCAGCCAGAAAAAGGGCTCGCCCTTTTCGGTCACCAGGTAGCGGTTGTTGTCCGACACCTTCAGGAACTGGGCCGGCAACGAAACGTTCAAAACCAGCAGGGCAGCAGCCGCAAACAATATCTTTTTCAAGGTCATCTGTATATGGTTAAGATGTGACTATTTAAATTGAAACCAATCCACCGAAAAGCGTGCTTCATCTTCCCCGTCAAATACCAGCCAGAGCGCCCGTACTCCTTCCACCTCTGCTTCATCATTCACTGCCGAGGTCCGTATGATCCAATCCCCCTCTCCGGATGCCGGAACCACAACATACCCAATGTGTGGTCCCCAGGGCATATCCGCTTTGAAACTGATCCCCCCTGTATGTGCGCCGGGCTTCACCCGGACCGAGATGCTGTCGATCCCACTCCCGAAGTCCAGGTACTTGAAAGCCGCCCGGTCCTCGTTACAAACCTGTGTCAGTGCCTCATTTTCCTCGCTGACCGCTTCGATCCGTACATTTCCCTGAAGCAGGCAGGCCCTCTCGGCAGGGATAGGGGAGGTAGCCGCTAACGGGGGACCGCCTCCCTGGGAGGTCATCTCCACCTCGTCGATGCTCCCGTCCTCGTTGAAGAAGATGGGCTCCATGCAGGCCTTGCGCATCATCTTGCTGTTGTGGGTAGCGCGGTGGTAGAACACGTACCACTGCCCGTTGAATTCCATGATGGAACCATGGTTGTTCCAGTTCCCGGGATCGCAATGGTCGTTGTCCACGATCACTCCGCCATACCCGAATGGCCCCATGGGTGACCGGCTTGTGCAATAACCGATGCAGGTGGGCATGTCAGCCCTGCCCAGGTGCGCGTAGAGCAGGTAGTAGATCCCGTTCCGTTTAACCATATGGGCGCCCTCGTGGAAGAAATGCTCCGATTCTGTGATCACGCTGTCTACCACCGTGGTGGTGTCGAGGGTCCGCATATCCGGTCCCATCTTTCCCATCTTCAGGCTCATCTGCCCCCACATATAGTACCCCTGTCCGTCGTCGTCCATGAACAGGCATGGGTCAATCTGCTGGTACTCACCAATGTTGACAGGCGAAGCGTTCCGGAAGGGCCCGGTGGGACTATCCGATCCAGCCACCCCTTCGGCATGATCCCGGTCGGGCTGGCAGTAATAGAGGTAGAAGGTATCTCCTTTCACCTGGCAATCGGGGGCATACAAAAGGGCATCGCTGTAATGCACCTGGTCACCCTCCCCCCGTGAAGCAAAACTGTGCTCATGAAGGGTCCAGCTGACCAGGTCTTCCGTGGAGAGTACATGGTAACCGTAGGAACAGTAATACTCCACGCTTTCGTCCACCGACCCATATATATAGAGCTTCCCGTTTTCCCACACCCTGGCAGTGGGATCGGCCATATAGAGGCCGGGGGGGACAATGGGATTCTGGGAAAAGGCGAACCCTGTCACGAGTGCAAAAGCAACGAGACAATAAAATCTGTTCATCCCTGTTCTTTCATGAAATGGTCTGTCTCCGCCCTGCGGGGTATGGAGCTCTGCGCTCCCAATCCCTGCACCGAAAGTGCAGCCGCAGCATGGGCCAGCCTGACTGCATCATCCAGGGCCTTCCCTTCGGCCAGTGCCACTGCCAGCTGCCCGTTGAATGTATCCCCGGCGGCGGTCGTATCTTCGGCTTTAACCCTGAATCCCGGGACCATCGCGGCCATCCCGCTGGACCGGTCCGAAATAAATGCACCCCCGGCCCCCATGGTGATGATCACCGTCTTTACTCCCCGGTTTTGCAGCACCCCTGCCGCTTTATGTGCATCTTCCTTGTTGCTGACGACAATACCTGTCAACCGTTCAGCCTCGGTCTCATTGGGGGTGATAATGTCCACACAGGAGAGGATGGCATCGGAAAGCGCTGCTGCAGGTGCAGGATTCAGAATCACCCTGGTTTCGCATTCCTTGCCCATTTGAACGGCTTTCAACACAGTGTCAAGCGGGGTTTCCAACTGGATCAGCATAAACCCTGCTTCACTAAAAGCCTCCTCCGCGTCGTCCAGGTCCTCCGGGAGCAGCTTTGCATTGGCACCCGGAGCCACCGTGATGGCATTCTCGCCCGAATCTGCAATGGTGATCATGGCCACCCCGGAGGGGATGCCCCTGCAAATCTTGATGTCCTCCGTATTGATCCCGTCCAGCTTGTAGCCTCTGACCGCCTCAGCACCATAGGAATCATCCCCCACAGATGCAATGAATACCACCTCTCCCCCTGCCCTTGCGGCAGCCACGGCCTGGTTGGCCCCTTTGCCCCCCGGGAAGGTCATAAACTCCCCGCCGAGCAGGGTCTCCCCCGGACGTGGAATCTCGGGAACCTTAATGATCAGGTCGGTGTTGGAGCTGCCGACCACAACGATCTTTTCCATAACTTTATGCTTATTGGATCCGTAGTTACATTAAACGGGCTGCAATGATCAGCCCCAACCCGGTAATAAAAAAGAGGAACATGGCTGTGAGCAAACCTTTCAATCCTATAGCCTTACCAAACTCCTTCCAGATAAAGACACCCCACAGCGCTGCAATCAGTGTGGCGCCCTGTCCCAATCCATAGGAGATGGCCGGCCCGGCCTGGTCAGATGCAATGATGCTGAAGGACATGCCCACGCTCCAGATCACCCCCCCCAGGATGCCGGTCAGGTGAAGTTTTGTATCACCCTTTTTGAAATAATCGGCATAAGTGGCCTTCTCTCCAGATATGGGTTTGTACATGAAAAACGTGTTCCACAGGAAATTGGATAGCAGCAAGCCCGCTGCGAAGACCACCGAGGCGGTGTAAGGGGTCATCTTCCCAGCCTCCGGTACCGCAAAATCCGCCACCATGGAACCGGCCACGAACCGGTAGAAGAATCCCATGAGGATGCCCCCGAGAACGGAGATCACAATTCCCCTGGTGGTGGCCGACGACTCCCCGCTCCTGGATTTCCTGTAGGCAATGGCATTCACAATGATGGCCAGCACAACAAGGGCCACACCAAAAAAAAGCACAACCGGGTTGCCCTCCGGGGTTTTGATATAATTCACGAAGACCCCGATCACCAGCGCAAGTCCGATCCCGATAGGGAAGGCCACCGCCATCCCTGCAATGTTGATGGCCACCACGATCAGCAGGTTGGCGATGTTAAAGATCACCCCGCCCAGCAGGGCCGAGCCAATGGCCCTCCCGTCAGCCTGTCCCAGATCGGCCAGGAAGCTCCTGCCCCCCTCCCCGATGCTGCCCATGGTAAAGGCAAGGATCAGCGACAGGAGCAAAACGCCCAGGGAATAATCCCAGTAGAAAAGCTGGAAAGCCCATTTTCTGGATGCCATTTTCTGGGTATTGGCCCATGAACCCCAGCACAACATGGTGATCACACACATGAGTACCGCAACGAAATAGGATTGAATAATGACCATGATGGTTATTGGTTATTGGTTATTGGGAAACCGTAGGAACTAAGCCATAGGCGAAGAATTGGTTATTGGGAAACGGTAGGAACTGAGCCATAGGCGAAGAATTGGTTATTGGTATTGAGGATAAATCTAAGGATGATTGGGCAGAATATCAAAACACGGCGTTATTGTTCTTCCTCCCTTCTCAATCTTAGAAATCACACTTTGAAGAATATCGTATATTTCGACATCTTTACACCAATCACTGTAAAAATCAAACCATGAATACCCTCACACGCTTTATCGCCCCGCTGGCTGCCCTCCTGATCACTGGTTGCGGTACCGGCAATCAATGGAACCTGGAATCACCCGACGGCACGGTCGGGATCTGTGCACAGATGGAGCCGGGAGAAGGCACAACAGAAGAGACGGGCAAGATCGTTTTCTCCGTGTGTTCCGGCGAGACAATTGTTTTAGACAAAGTGCAGCTGGGACTGGAATTCCTGGAGAGCGGGCCCATGATGGAGGGGCTTTTGGTGACAGGGGTTGAATATTCCTCCGGGGATGAAACCTGGGAACGGGTATGGGGAAGAAGCAGGGTGGTCAGGGACCATTACAACCAGCTGGTCGTATCGGTGGAGGAACTAACGGAGCCTGCACGAAAAATGGAGATCCATTTCAGGGCCTATGATGGCGGGGTGGCCTTCCGGTACATGATCCCGGAGCAGGAAGGAATGGAGAATTTCAAGATCAACAGGGAACTGACCACTTTTACCTTCCCGGAAGATTTCGGGGTCTGGGCTACCATCTACGGGGGTACCTATTCCCACCAGGAGAACGAGTTCCTGCCCATGAAACTTTCGGAGATGGGAAAATCACACCTTCCGCTGATTGTCAACACGGGGGAAGGAGGCTGGATGGCCGTCACCGAAGCGAACCTGACAGACTGGTCGGGTATGCACCTGGTACCCAACAGCACGAAAACCCATACCCTTGGGCTTCAACTCCAACCGAGGGATGACAATCCCGAGGTCTTCGTGAAGGGCCATGCCCCGGCATCCTCGCCATGGAGGGTGGTGATGATGGAGGAAACCCCCGGCAAATTCCTGGAGAGTGACCTGATCCAGAACCTGAACGAGCCGTGCCAGATTGAAGACGTTTCCTGGATCACCCCTGGAAAATCGGCCTGGGACTGGTGGTGGTGCAACCGGTATGCACCCGATGCTGGCTTTGAGCTCGGCTCCAACCAGGAGACCATGAAGTACTTTATCGATTTTGCCTCGGAGATGGGATGGGAATACCAGCTGGTGGACTGGCACTGGTACGGGGTACCCTTTGCTCCCACCGAGACCTTCAATAACAATCCCAATCCAGACGTTGACATCACCACCTGCAATCCGGATATCGATATCCCGGCGCTGGTGGCATACGCTGATTCAAAGAACGTAAAGTTGCTCCTGTGGCTGGAGTGGAACCATGCCGACTGGCAGATGGAGGAGGCGTTTCCCCTGTATGAAAAGTGGGGTGTGGCAGGCGTGAAGATCGATTTCATGGCCAGCGAGAGCCAGGAGATGGTGGACTTCTACCACCGGGCCGTGAAACTGGCCGCCAAACACCACCTGGTGGTCGATTTCCACGGGGCCTACAAACCCACGGGATTCAGCAGGACATACCCCAACCTGGTCACCCGTGAAGGGGTGCTGGGCAATGAGTACACCAAGTGGAGTGACAGGATCACCCCGGAGCATACGGTCACCCTGGCCTTTACCCGGAACATCCTGGGCGAGATGGACTTCACCCCGGGCGCCTTTGTGAATGTGACCCCGGCGGACTTCAAGCTGGAAACAGAATCCCCCACCCCAACGGTGATGGCCACCCGGACCAACCAGCTGGCCATGATGGTGGTGTTCGAGAGTGCCCTGCAGGTGATCTGCGACTCCCCTGACAACTACCGGAAGAGTCCCGCGGGACTGGACTTCCTGAAAATCGTTCCCACCACCTGGGACGAGACCAGGGTGCTTAACGAACAAATGGGCGATTACATCACTGTGGCCCGCAGGTCAGGGGATGAATGGTTCATCGGCTCCATGACCGACGGGGACGGAAGGGAGCTTGAAATCCCACTCAGTTTCCTGGCTTCCGGCAATTATAAAGCCACCATCTGGCAGGACGGGGAGGATGCCGGTGAGCACCCTGCCAATCTGGTCCGGGAGGAACAAACAGTGGGCGCAGGTGATGTAATCCATGCCCGGCTTGCTTCAGGCGGCGGACATGTGGTTTATATTCAGCCTGTTAACCAGTAATCACTACCCTGGAACCTTCAGAATCCGTACCGGACCTGTGATTCCCCCTTCCAGCAGCCCGTAATGGTCATTGGGGATCGATTCCATGGGATAGGACCACGCGTTGGGCAACCGGATTACGTTGCTCTTCGTCCTCCGCTGATCCTCCGGCAACCTGGCATCCCCTGCCAGTCCGTTGTGCCAGGTGTTGGCCACCTCCACCTCCAGCCTGTTTGCCCCGGGCCTGAGGCATTCGGTGATCTCAACCCTGAATGGCCTTGTCCAGAGGATTCCCAGCTCTTCACCGTTCAGGGTCACCCGGGCCGTTTCAACCACGTTTTCGAGGTCCAGGAAGTAGCGCTGCCCACTCCCCTCATCCCCTGAATCCCACGTGAACTCTTTCTCGTAGGTCGCGATGCCCGAGAAGAACCGTATCCCGTCCACAGAACTCCTGTTCCAGCTCACCAGCGAATCGAACACTACCCGGCCCGCCCCGGCACTCTCCACCGGGAAATCGACTTCCCAGGCCCCTTTTATCTCCATTCCTTCCTCCAGATTCCCGGTGATGAACGGCCCGAATCCAGGATCGCCTGAAGCAGTCAGGTCACTTTCAGGACCCGTCATTTCCCCTGACCGGTCCGGCGACACCCCTTCATGACACGGGTCGAACACGATAAAGAGCGAGCCATATGGATCGAGTTCCAGCGGGAGGTGTGACATCCCCTTCCCGCCATCCAGCCGGGTGACCGGGAACATCTCCCCCGTGGCCGGATCCCAGTACTCCGCCCGCTTTGCCACCTGGCGGAAACGGGCCAACCCGGTGATATGCATTTCCGAAGTATTCCGGATAAAATAGATGTCGGTGTCTCCCAGCTCACGGTGGATGTAATCAAGGGTGCTGCCGTGAGCGCTTCCCGTGAAACTGAGATCGGGCTGGACACCCTTCTCCTGCAGGATGGGTCTGAGTGACTTCCCCCAGTGCACCTCCCCTTTGCCATAGGCGTTTTGGGTCACCGTGGTCCCGTTGCAATCACCCCAGAGCCGGTCAGCCATCTCACGGACCTGACTGTCCCGCTCCTGCCAGTCGTGCAGCCCGTGGCTCCTGGAAGGCTTGGGACCAACCACGGTGGCACCCTGCTCCACAAGCTCCACGATCCTTTGCAGGATCTCAGGCTGCATGTACGATTCATCAGGAAGCACCAGGATCTCGTAATGCTGACCGTGTGGCAATACCAGCTTTCCTTCTTCCACCATCAGCCTGTTCAGGATAATATCCGAGTTGCAATAATCATAGTCGTAACCGAATCCCAATCCCGGAATGACCGACTTGGGGGGTGCGAAGTTGGGCACCGAGTCACCGTAATAAAAGAGCACGTCCCCAACGAAATTCCCCTGTTGCAACAGATAGCTGCACCTGGCCAGGTAATCATTCCAGGGTTTGGCCATGGGCCACCAGATCCGGTGCTCATTGACCAGGGTGCCGAAGGCATAGACCCAGCCGGGCGTACCGGCCTCCACGGGGGTGTGGGGCCATGTATGAAAATTGATCCGGTTGAGCCCCTCGCAAAAGGCCCTGTCGGCAGTGGGTTTCAGGTCACCCGGTCCCTCGTGCCACAGGTGGGTGCCTGTAAAGGCTTCCGCCTCCACGTATTTCTGATTGTAAATATGGGAGGCGCTCGCAACCCCCTTGATCACCTGGAGATCCTCCAGGTAATGCTCTTTTCGGGAACCCATGTTCCTCTGCCAGAACCCGCCCTCGGGAATGTGCCAGAACTCCCCCCTTGGAAAGGTCAGGGAACCGGACGATTTCAACGACTCGAACGGACAGTCATGCACGGGCATCCCTGGTCCGGCGGCCTCAGCAACGAATCCCACCCCATGTTCCTCACAAACCTCCCGGATCGCCGTATAATGATTCTCGATGATCAGGTCTGAAAGCACCCTCCGGTAATCATACAGGAAGCGCCGGGTGGTCTCATGGTCCCCGACCACCTTTCCCCCGATGGCCGGAAGATAGGGGACCAGGCTGTAGCCGGAGCGGTCTTGGAACTCCTCTGCCAGCATGGGCGTCCACAACTGGCCATACATCTCGTAGCTGTCGGTGTAAAAATAGTCCAGTCCGGACTCCCCTATTGGTTTTCCCAGCTTCTCTTCAAGCTTTTCAATAAAGTACCTGATATGTGCCTCCCCCGCTTCCCTGTTGAAATGGTCGATCATGGGACCGCAGGAGTTTGGGGTACAGGAGATCATGGGAATCCCCGAGGTGGTACAGACGTGGCGTACCACCCTCCAGTTCCCTGCGGGCACATCCCACCCGAGCACTCCTTTTTCATCCATCCGGTGACTCAGGTCCAACACGTCACCCCGAACACAGCCATCCTTTTCCTGGTAGGCGATGACCGCCACTTCCTTGTAGAACACGGGCATTCCATCCCCGTCCCGGGGTATGATGGGTACCTTGTCCCTGCCATTCTTCCCCACCCTGTCAGGCAGTTGGGGGAATGGCAGTTGCAGGTTCACTTTCCCGGGGCCGGTGGCCTCCATTTCCGAGTTGAACAGACCCATGGTCTGGTGCTCTGGCCGTGTCCACGACCCGCCTGCGTTCCACCCGCTGGCAACGATCAGTCCCAGGTCCAGGTCCAGGCGTTCCGCCTCATTGATCGCATGACAGATGGCCTCCACCGATTCATCCGACATGAAGGCAGGTCCCGCGGGCATGATGCTGTCTTCGTCCACCACGCTCCGCACATCCCAAATGTCGAATCCGCCCATGCCCATCCGTCTGGCCTCCTCCATCTCCCGGGTGATCTCCTCCAGCTGGAAATTACCATCCACCCAGTCCCACAGGGCCCGGGGCCTCGCCTCAACGGGGGGATCAAGGAATCCTTCCCTCAGCCTTGACAGGGCATCATCTTCCGGCCCGGAGCAGGAGAGCAACAGGATCAGAATGGCAAAAGGGATCAGGCGGCTGGAACGCTGTGTTCTCATGCGTGTGGGATCAATCCATATGAAACTGCTCCCTGAGATACTCCATCATCGCTCCATGATATTCCCCTGGCAGGCCGTGCCCGGCACCGGGGTAGACCAGGTATCTCTTCGGCACATCCAGCTGGTTATAGGCCGCGAAATTGATGTGGGGCGGACAGGTCTTGTCCTTCAACCCGATGGACATGAAGACGGGAGCCTTGATCCACGGGGCCAGATTTTTGATATCGATATAACCGAGGGTGTTGTAGATCTCATCCTCCGGGATCCCGGGGTGTTCCTTGAAGTACTGGAAGAATTCCCCCGCGGGCCAGCCTGCCACCTTGAAGTAGTCCCTGAAATCGGAAAGGAAAGGCACGTGCGGAACGCAGAGGTCGATGCGCCGGTTGTCCAGTGCCGCCGTAGCAAAACTCAGGGCACCCCCCTGGCTCCCACCTTCAACAGCAACCCTGGTGGTATCCACCTCCTGGCGTGAATAGAGAAAATCCACTGCCCTGATACAATCCATGTAAGCCCCGCGGTAGATGTAGGTCTCCCGGTCGTTGACGTTGTACAGGATATATCCCGGGAAGCCGGGGTTCACATGGTCGCAACTGTTTCCATGGCCCCTGATGTTCAAAGCCAGTGATACCATGTCATCGCCCTGGTAAAGCGTGGCCGGGGTCTTGTTTGAGCTATAGCCCTGCACGTGCAGGATCGCAGGATACTTCCCCTCTTTCACCGGTCGCCCGTACCAACCCCGAACCAGGATATTCCCCAGGGAACGCATCTCCAGCAGGAAGACCTCCCGGATCTCTGTGCAAAGCTCATCCTGGCGGATCAGTTTGAACTGGGGGGACACCGCGTTCAACTCCCTCCGCGCACGCATCCAGTAATCCTCAAAATCATCCGGCCTGTCAAGGGGTGAAACGATCTCCTCCGGCCTTACCCCGATGGCAAAGTCGGCCCGTTTGTTATCCGACTCACTGTTCAGGGTGGCCAAAACATTGTAAAATCCGGGGGGCAGCTCGCCCAAATCCACAGGAATTTTTTTCAATCTTCCCGGCCTGACCCTGATGACATGGGTGGCTTCTGCGATCTTTTCACCGAAGTCCGAAAAGGCTTCAACCACCAGTTCCCCATTCAACGTCCCCTTCAGGTCGTTCTCCACCAGCAGCATAACTTTTACCGGGCCCTTTCCCAGAACCAGGTGGTCTTCCCTGTCAAGCAGAGGCGTGACCTTTACCAATTCATCCAGCCCGATCACCGACAGCCCCAAGGGTCCGGACACAATTCCTCCTCCGCCGCCGCCATCATACACCCTGACCGAAATGGTGTTCTCCTCTCCCCACTTCACCCTGTCCACGGGAATGACATAAGACCTGAGGGAGCTATACCCTGTCACATATTCGGGTGGATTCTGCCCGGTCTGTCCAAGCAATTCACCGTTCAGGTAGGTTACATCCACATCGTCGATTCTTCCAAGCTTGAGGATCAATCCTCCCATCTCTTCCGCCTCATCCTTCAACGACTCCGGGATGGTCACTTTCTGCCGGTACCAGGCATAACCGTCGTAAGAACCGTATCCCTGGTTTTCCCAGTCATTCCCTGCCTGGATGGTTTCCCAGCCTGAATCATCAAATCCCGGGGTGGCCCAGACAGGATCATCCCCCATCCTGAATTTCCAATCATATTCCAGCAGGTTCTGGGCCTGGGTTGTTAAAGCCACTCCTCCCAGAAGGACACATAGGATCAGGTTCTTTCTCATTGTATCTGTTGTTTCAGGTACGTTTGGATATCAGTACTATTTCTTCCTTTCTGTGACCCTTGGCCAGCCATCACTGCAGAAAGAGGTGGCCGGCAAACCTTCCCAGTTATATAGGTTCGGTTCGGCAGTATTGCTCCAGCCGTACCGGACAGCCACAGGGGCCTTAACTTCCGGGTGACTCACCACCACGGTATGACCGTCGATCACCGCTTTGGCAGGATGGTATTCCCGGTCACTTCCCGCAATTTCAAAATGCGAGGGTGGTCCCCCGATGGACTGCAATCCTTTTCCTGTATGGTCAAAGTGAACCCTTAAGGCACTCCCTTCAATGGCAATCTCCCTGAACAACGGTCCGGAATAAACAAGCTCCCGACCATAATCATTGGCCAGTGCCCAGAGGGCCAGCCGCATGCCCACATCCCGCTTGTTGGTGGGATGGATATCCTCCGGGTTTCCGATATCCAGGGTGACAGCCATTCCCGTGTTGGGTAGCTTTGACAGGGTCAGGAACTGGGCTTCCCTCAATTCTGCGCTTGTATATTCATACCCGTACCTGAAGGGTGCAAGCTGCACGAAATAGAAAGGAAATTCACCCCTTCTTCCACTGGTTCCGCCAATCCTGAGATCATACCGGGAAAGATCTCCCTGTACTGGACAGCCCTGGCCACGTTGGCCTCACCCTGGTACCAGATGGCCCCTTGATCGCCATACTTTGTCAGAGGGGAAAGCATTCCATTGAAAGAGTACTGAAGGGGTATGTGAATTGGTCAGCATGGGAATCTCCGGAAACCTGCAGGCCACCCTGTACTTCCAGGTTCCTGCCAGTTTTACCGTATCTGCTCCCTGGTGCCTCCCGGGGATAGATCCTGAGCAGGTCCGGCTCCCCGAAAATGCCGCCTTCCCGGACGGTATTGACGATCCTGATGGCCAGCACCATCTCCTTCTGGTTCACAACGCTTCCGGGAACATGGTAAATCCGGTCCTTGTCCCAGTCAGCGATCTTCTTCATGGATCCCACCTCCCGACCGTTAAGCCAGGTTACATCCATCTCATCGATGGGCCCCAGCTCCAGCACCAGGTCCTTCCCGATCCAGTCCCCGGGAACCTCAAACTGTTTGCGTGCCCATACCACCCCTTCGATCATCCCCATCTCATCCATGGTGCTCCACTCGGCTGGACAGGCTGCCCCGGTCCAGCTTTGGTCTTCATATTCCGGTTGCATCCATTCCTCCCTGTAACCTATATTCTCCTTATTGCTGAAATCCATCTGCAGCGCGTTTACCTCAAGGATACTGTCCCTGGAATTTTCTGCCGCATCCATCTCTTCATCCGACTGCATATACAGTTCCGCCAGCTGTTTATCAAAGACCCCCAGGCTCTTCAGCATCTCCCTGCTGGTCCATGCTTCTGAGGGAGTACCTCCCCACGAGGTGTTGATCAGTCCCACCGGCACTTCCAGTTCCCCGTTCAGGTACTTGCCGAAGAAATATCCCACGGCACTGAAGTCCCTGGCATTTTCCGGACTGCACACCTGCCAGGTACCCTGCACATCCTCCCTGGGACTTGAGGCAATTCGCTTTTCAACCTTGAATAACCTGATATCCGGGATGTTGGTCTGCGGGATCTCGGCAGGGGCCGACTCGGCCCTGGCCAGCGTCCACTCCATGTTGGACTGCCCGGAACAGACCCACACCTCTCCCAGCATGATATCTTTCAGGACGATGGTGGCCCCCGATTTCACGGTAACCTCAAAGGGGCCTCCTGCCCCCTGGGTCGACACCTCAGCCAGCCAGTTCCCCTCTTTATCCGCCTTGACCTTGTATTTCTGACCGTTCCACCCGGTGGTCACCTCCACCTTTTTCCCGGGAGCCGCCCAGCCCCAGATATTGACGGTGCTGTTCTGTTGCAATACCATGTGGTTCCCCAGGATGGCCGGAAGTTTCAGATCCTGTCCGTATCCTGTCCCGGATATAAACAAACCTACCGCTACAATAAATAATATCCCGGCTCTCATCGCATTGACTTTATGAACTTTAAACTTTAACTTTAAACTTTGACTTTAAACTTTTACTTTATAACTTTACAAACTTACTGGTGCTGCCATTTAATGATCCACGGATCTTTGGTACGCTCCTGGAAGGCATACAGCTTCTCTTTCAGCCTTTCCAGCTCCTGTTTGTAAGCCGGATTGCCTGCCAGGTTCCTGGTTTCCCGGGGATCCGCCTCCAGGTCGTAGAGTTCAAATTCTGACCTGTGGGTATAATCCTCTATGCTCCTTCCTGCGTACATCCCATGCTCACTCTTCAGGGCCGACTGCCAGGTGGAAGAGGCCCACAGGTCGGAAGCATGGGGGTAGGGCAACTGCCATGCAATGTTCCAGATCAGCTTGTACCTGCGGGTAACCACCGTCTTCATGGGATAGTACATGGTGATCTCATGAAAGGTATGCGAAGCATAGGTTTCATCGAATCCCGGGGCATCCACATCCTCCAGGACTGCTTTGAATGATTTACCCTGAAAAGAGGTGACAACTGATTTATCTGCTTTCAGCTCCCCCTCTTCCACCCTGGTCTGCATCATGACATTGGCCTCCGGAAGCACGCCCACAACATCCAGGATGGTGGGGGCCAGGTCGGCCCAGTTGATCATTGCTTCGGTCACCATCCCCCGGTTCTTTCCACCGGGATTTTTAACCAGGCAGGGCAGGTTGATCCCTGGCTGGTACTGGGTGGTCTTGGCCCCCGCAAATGCAATCCCGTTGTCAGAGATATAGATGATCAGGGTGTTGTCCCATACGCCGGCATCCTTCAGGTGAAGGAACAACCTGCCCACTCCGTAATCCACCCGGGCCACCGACTGGTAATACTGGGCCAGCTCCTCCCTGCAGGCCTGCGATTCAGGCAGGAACGGGGGGACAAAGACCTCCTCCGGTGTGAATAATGTCTCCTGCACCCCTTCATGCCCGCCCTTTACGTTGCCAAAGGCATCAGGGGCCATGGGCTCTTCACTTACCGGCTTTGATCTGTGGGGATCGGCAGTACAGAAATAGAGGAAGAAGGGATGGTCCCTGTTCGCCTGGATGAAACCCACGCAACTGTCGGCCATGGCCACCGGATTCCGCTGGTTGGCAACCATCACCTCCTGGAAATGGAACACCTGTTCCGGTGCTACGTGGTATTTCCCGATCCTGCCTGTATGGTACCCGGCCACCTCTTCCAGGTAAACCGGCAGGGAGGTTACATGGTTATGGACTGAAAAATGATGGTAACTGTGCTGGTGCCCGAAATGGCCGTTGGCATGGTTGTACAGCCCCGTGAGAATCACAGAGCGGCTGGCACTGCAGGAAGCAGAGGTACAATGGGCCCTGTTGAACCGGATCCCCTCCGATGCCAGGTAATCCAGGTTGGGCGTCTTCACTGCCTGGTTCCCGTAACATCCCAGGTCCCCCATCCCGTGATCATCTGCCACGATCAGCACAATGTTGGGCAAGCCCGGATCACCTCCCCCGGGCACAGGCTGCGGGATTCTTTCCTTCTCACCGGTACACCCGGCAAACAAACTGGCCAGCATCACCGCACTGGCAAAAACCATTATCCTTCTCATCTGACTTTACAAACTTTATAAACTTTATAAACTTTACAAACTTTACAAACTTACTTGGTTTGGTAGAGGTCGATAAACTTCTGGTCCAGTTCTTCCGAGTCCTTGTACTTCACCCTCAGCTCCTCCAGTTTCACCTTCAGCTTCTCCACCACCTGGGCATACTCGGGATTGTCATACTGGTTCTGCATCTCCATGGGATCTTTCAACCGGTCGTAGAGTTCCCACTCATCCACATCGTAGTAGAAATGGGCCAGCTTGTACTCCTTGGTGACGACACCGTAGTGTCTTTTCACCATATGAACACTCGGATACTCGTAGTAGTGGTAGTAAACCGCATCCCGGTCCCAGGCATCGTCCTCCCCCTTCAACAGCGGAACAATACTTTCGCCCTGCATATCGTCCGGGGCTTCTATCCCCGCCGCATCCAGGAAGGTCTGTGCGAAATCCATGTTCTGCACCATCTCGTCGTTGGTGCTTCCCGGCGCCACCACACCCGGCCAGCGCACCAGCAGGGGTGTCTTGAAGGACTCATCGTAAATAAACCGCTTGTCGAACCAGCCGTGCTCCCCCAGGTAGAATCCCTGGTCGGAGGTGTAGACCACGATGGTATTCTCATCCAGCCCGGTCTGATCCAGGTAATCCAGCAGGGTCCCGACACTCTCATCCACCGCCGCGATGCACCCCAGGTAATCCTGCATATAGCGCTGGTATTTCCATTGCATCTGCTCCTTTTCGGTCATGGTGGGATAGCGTTTCTTGAAATCCTCGATGATGGGATCGTACACCTCGTTCCAGGAGGCAAGCTGTGCCGGGGTGAACCGCTTGTACTTCCACTCCATGGCCCGTTTGTCCCAGTCCGACGCAGGTACAATACCCAGTTCGTCCAGCACCTCCGGTCTGAGTTTGGAGTCACCGCACCAGTTCTGGTGCAGCAGGATGTTCATCTCCGCCTCCCTGGCAGCTGAACCCCTTCCCTTGTAATCATCAAAAAGGGTAGCAGGCTCGGGGAAGGTTTTTTTGGTAAACTCCCTGTAATGCCGCTGGGCAGGCAGCCACTCCCTGTGCGGAGCCTTGTGCAGGTAGAACAGCAGGAATGGTTTGTCCGGATCCCGCCTGTTTTTCATCCAGTCCATGGTCAGATCGGTGATGATATCGGTGGTGTAGCCCTCGATCTTAATGTTGCCCTCATTGGTGATGAAATCGGGATTGTAGTAATTCCCCTGGCCAGGCAGGATCTTGAATTCATCGACCCCCTTTGGATTGTTCCCGAAATGGAGCTTCCCGAACATGGCCGTCTGGTATCCGGCTGCCTGGAAGAGCTGCGGGAAGGTCACCTGGGTGGTGTCAAAGGGAAATTTGTTGTCGATCTTCCCGTGCATATGGCAATGTTTGCCTGTCAGTATGGTGGCACGGGAAGGTGCACAGATGGAATTGGTCACACAGGCATTGCTGAAGAGCATCCCCTCCTGGGCCAGCCGGTCGATGTTGGGTGTCCGGAGCAGGTGGTCCTGGTAGGCACTGATGGCCTGGTAGGCATGGTCGTCCGACATGATGAAGATGATGTTGGGTGGGGATTTCTCCTGTGCTTTTGGGCTGCAACCCAGCAGCAGCAATGATACAAGGAACAGCGGGACAAAGGTTTTCATGGGATATGGTTATTGGTTATTGGTTATTGGTTATTGGTTATTGGTTATTGGTTATTGGTTATTGGTTATTGGGGCTAATATCCTTCGGGGGCCTTTCCGGCGGGCTTGCCCTCTACAGCATTCACAATGGCTTCGGTGGCTGTTGCGCCTATGCGGGTGACCCCCAGTTCCCTTACCTTCAGGGTATCCTCCAGGGTCCTCACGCCACCGGCGGCCTTTACCTGAACGTCATCACCGGAATGCTTCCGCATCAGCACCAGGTCCGGATGGGTGGCTCCTTTGTATGCATAGCTCCCGTCGGGCTGTTTCACAAATCCATAGCCCGTGGAGGTCTTCACGAATTCCACCTTCAGTTCGGTGCAGATTTCACACAGTCTGATCTTGTAGTTCTCTTCCGGCAGAAAATCATTCTCGAAGATCACCTTCAGGGCTGCGCCATGTTTTTTGGTTGCCGATACGATGGCAGCGATCTCATTCCTTACATAATCCCAGTCCTCCGAAAGAACCTTTCCTGTATTCACCACCATATCGATCTCCACAGCGCCATCCTCGATGGCCCTTTCGGTCTCAAACACCTTCACATCCACCCGGCTGTTCCCGTGGGGAAATCCGATGACGGTGCAAACCATCACATCGGTTCCCGCCAGCATCTCTGCCGCCAGGCTTACTGCGTAGGGTTTGATGCAGACCGAGGCCACATCATATTCTCTGGCCAGTTCGATCCCCTCTTTCAGTGCCCTGTCATCCATGGTGGGATGCAACAGGGAATGGTCGATCATTTTCGCTATTTCGTGTTTGGTCACTGTTGACATATGCTGAAGTTTAAAAGGTTTAACGATATTAATCATTTATCTGCTTTCTGGTAGCACTTAAGGATGATATTCATGTGTTTCCTGGCCAACTCCAGGGTAATGACCGGCTGTTCCTCCCCGTCCAGCACCCGGACCAGGTGTTCCGACAGGGCATAGCCGTCATCATACTCCTTGTAGTCCAGCTCAATACGCTGTTCCCTGGCCTTCCCTTGCTCATCCAGGTCATAAAAGATGACCACCGGATCGTCCCATGAGCAGTAGCCCAGCTTAATCCCACCTCGGGTGCCGTATATCCTGGTCTCATTGGGCACCTCCATGTTGGCATGCCCTCCCCGCTCCCAATAATAGCTGACACCCCCCGTAAGCTGCATATTCACAATGAACTGCTCCTCCACATCATAAATATCGGTCCCCGGATCCACCTCGTCCAGTCCGCTCATGAGCTTCACCCGGTGGATGGTCTCCACCTCATGCCGGTCGCCCAGTACCCCCAGGTGAAAGGAGAGGTCGTACACCCCCCAGTCGAACAGTGGTCCGCCCCCGGCAATGGCCTTGTTCAGGAACCATTTGGCCGTGGGATGGAACTCGATCCCAGGGCGGTTCTGACGCCATATGCAGTTGTGGTGCACAGCGTAGATCTCCCCCAGCGCCCCGGAGTCAATGATCTCCTTCACCTTTCGGAATTTGGGGACCAGGCGGGCATGCCGGCCCGAACACTCCATGGCCAGTACCCCTGGGTAGTGCGCCTTCACCTCCAGCATCTCATCGATCTCCTCCATGCTCATGGCCATGGGTTTCTCCAGCAGCACATTTTTTCCGGCTTTGACCGTCTCGATGAACATCTCCATGTGCAGGTCGGGCGGGGTGGTAATCAGGATGACATCCACCTCCGGATCCTTCAGCATATCCCTGTAGTCATGGGTCTTATTGGGGATTTCAAAATCCGCCCTTACCTTCTCCAGGTTCTCCGGGTTGCGGGCGGCGATCCAGGTGATCTTTGCCCTTCCGGTCTTCTGCAGGTTGCCCATGTGGGTTTTTGCGATCATGCCTGCACCGATCACCCCCACATTATAGATTCTTTCAGCACTCATTTCTTATCTTTGATTTGATTGTAAAATTCAATAATGGCATTCATTCCAGTGTTCCCGGAATAGGGATAAATCAGGGCATTATTCATATTCCTATTTGTTCCAGTCAATGACCACCCCCATGTACTCATCCGGTTTTCCCCTGAGCCCGTCGTAGGCCGACTGGATCTCACCGGGGCCGATCAGGTGTGAAAACAGCGGTTTGATAACCAGCTTCCCGCTGAGGATCAACTCCAGAATGATCCTGGCATTCCGCTCGATGGAGTGCTTCACAAACTCAATCTGGTGGGTGGGCCAGGTAAATTCCAGGGCCCCTTTCATGGTCTGGCACCAGGGCAGGTTGTGGTAGTGCTGCAGGAAAGAGGTAAGGTTGGTTTCAAAGGGTGCGCGCGGGCTGCCCAGCAGGATCACCTCTCCATAGAGCGAAACCAGGTCCAGGGACTGTTCCACCACCTTCGCCTGACCCGAGGCATCGATGTAGGTGGAAACCAGGGCTCCGCCGGTGGCCTCTTCAACAGAGGCTCTCAGGTCGGTTTTGGAGGGATTGACCGTGTTCCCGATCCCGCACAAGCCGGCAATCCCGATACGGCTGTCCACCACATCCGATGCAATGACCTGGCCCCCCTGGAGTTGCACCAGCTGGGCAGCCAGGTTGCCAATGGCCCCCAGGCCCGTCACCAGTACATGGTCGCCCAGCTCGATCTTCGAGGTGCGAATGGCGGTCATGGCGATCCCTGCCATGTGGGTAAAGGCCGCATGGGCCGGATCGATCCCCTCCGGCAGTTTCACGCATACCCCGTGCCACCGGTCGGTCACATCGATCTTGAAATATTCGGCATGCGGACCGTAGGTATAGACCATGTCGCCCTCTTCCAGGTGGTCCACTGCATCCCCGGTCTTCAGGATCTTTCCCACAGCAGTGTAACCAGGAGTGCCAGGGATGGTGAAGAAGGACTCCTGCCCGGCAATGCAGGCCAGCTCCGTCCCGGCACTGATGTGCGAGAATATGTTCCTCACCAGCACCTCGTGAGGCGCAGTCAGCTTATCCTCAAATGAATCGGTAATCACCTTCGCCACATCGGGTTCAGGCACCCATATTTTTCGTCTTTCCAGCATGGTTCTTTGGTAGTTTAGGCAGCATTAAAAGTAGGGATAGAGCGGTTCAGTTCAGTCAGGCATATTATTAAAAAAGTCCGATATATTATAGGAAAATACCATACTTTATTGGAAAAATAAAGGACCTGTACGGTTGGGCGAATCCTTATTTTTACCGCAATAACCAGAGCAACTTCTATATATGAAACTCTCCATCAAGGAGAAACTGGGCTACAGTTTCGGTGAATTCGCGGGCAGCAGCCTGTGGCAGACCATGATGTTCTTCGTGCCGATCTTCTACACAGATGTCTACCTGCTGCCGGCCGGGGCCGCTGCCACCCTGTTCCTTGTAGTAAAGATCTTTGATGCGCTGAACGACCCGATCATGGGGGTTGTGGCCGACCGGACCAAAAGCCGGTGGGGGAGGTTCCGACCCTACCTCCTCTTCGGTGCAATCCCGCTGGGCATTGTGACGGTACTCATGTTCACCACTCCCGACTTCTCCGATACTGGCAAACTGGCTTACGCCTATGTCACCTACTTCATGTTGCTGGTCATGTACACCATGATCATGATCCCTTTCAATTCGCTGATCGGGGTAATGACCTCCGATCCGGTGGAACGGACCAGCCTCTCCTCTTACAAATTCGTATTCGCCTATGCCGCCGGTCTCACCGTCCAGGCACTGCTGGTGCCCATGGTACAGAAACTGGGGCAGGGCAACGAGGAGCGGGGGTACCAGCTCTCCATGATGGGACTGGCTGTCATCTGCATCATCGCGCTGATTGTTGCTTTCCTGAGTTCGAGGGAACGGGTGCAACCCGATCCCACGGTGAAGGCATCACTGAAGAACGACCTGGGGGACCTGGTGAGGAACCGGCCGTGGCTCATTCTTTTCTTCTCCTCCCTGCTGCTGCTGATCTACATCGCTGTGAGAAGCGGCTCGGTGATGTACTACTTCGAATACTACCTTGGAAGGAAGGCCCTGGCCGGCGCCTTTATGGTGTCGGGGACGCTGGCAGTATTGGTGGGGGTGCTGCCCACCAAGATGCTTTCTAAAAGGTTCGGGAAGCGCAATGTGTTCATCGCCTGTTTGGTGATTATCATTGCATCGCTGGTGGTGAACTATTTTGCCGGCCCTGAGAACCTGGTACTGATCTTTGCCACCCAGATCATCTTCTCGCTGGCCTCCGGCCCCACCATGCCCCTGCTCTGGGCCATGCTGGCCGATTCCGCCGACTACTCCGAATGGAAAAGCGGGCGGCGGGCCACCGGGCTTGTCTATTCTGCAGCCACCTTTGCACAGAAGACCGGTGTTACCCTGGGGGTATCATTCATGCTCTTCATCATGGGTGCCATGGGATATATAGCCAACCAGGCACAATCGTCCGAATCGCTGCTGGGGATCAGGATCTGCATGACACTGCTCCCGGCTGCCATCGCCGTGGTAGGGACCATCCTTCTCCTCTTCTACAACCTGAAGGACTCAAAATTGACTGAAATTGAAAAGGAATTAAACGCCCGTCGGGAAAATAACTGATCCCATGAAACATCTAATTCTTCATTCTGTTTCCACTCTGATCCTGCTCTGTGTGTTTGGCGGATGCCGGAAAGAACAGGCGGCCTGGACCCTGGAAGCTCCGGGCGAAATGCTCAGGGTGGGCATAAACATGCAGGGTGAGGGTTCAGGACTACCCTATTACACCATCAGTAAATCCGTAGACGGGGAATTCACAGGGATCATGGATCCCTCCCCCCTGGGAATCGTACGGGAAGACGGACAGTTCGCTGAAGCCCTTGAGTTTATTTCAGTGAAACGAAACACAGACCAGGAAGAAAACTATACCCTGGTCAGTGGTAAACGATTGAATTGCAGCACAACATTCAACGAACTGGAGCTTACCCTCAGGAACCCGGAGAAACAGAAGGTCACCCTGGTTTTCAGGGCCTATGATGACGGAATTGCCTTCCGTTACCATTTCCCCGGGAAAACTGAAAACAGTGTGCGTGTCACAGGTGAACTGACCGGATTCGATTTCAGGGAGGGCAACTTCTGGGCCCATCCCTATGACACCCTGACCAAATGGAATCCTGCGTACGAAACTTTCTACAGGGGACCGGTGGCAGTGGGAACCCCCGGACCCTGGAACAAAAATGGCTGGGCCTTTCCCATCCTGGTGGAATCGGGGGAAACCTGGATGATGGTCTCCGAAGCCGGTTTTGACGGATCCTACGGCGCAAGCCACCTGCATGCGGAATGTGATGATGGTTTGTACAGGATCAAATTTTCCGAGCAGGGTGAGGCAGAAGGATATTACGAGAACACCTCCCACTCCCCCCTGCCGTGGAGCACCCCCTGGCGCTTCATTGCCATCGGGGATTCACCCGCGGAGATCGTGGAAACCACCCTGCCCACTGACCTTTCGGCACCCTCCCAGGTGAATGATGTTTCCTGGATCGCACCGGGACGTGCCTCCTGGAGCTGGTGGTCAGACAGTGACAGCCCCCAGGACTATGACCGCCTGGTGCCTTTTGTTGACATGGCGGCTGAGATGGGATGGGAATACTCCCTGGTGGATGCCAACTGGAACCGGATGAAGAACGGGGATGTGGAAAAACTGGCTGAATACGCCAAAACGAAAGATGTGGGCCTGTTGCTCTGGTACAATTCGGGCGGAAAGCATAACGTGGTGGAGGAGGAGCCCCGCGACCTGATGGACAACCACAAGGCCAGGAGGGCCGAGTTCGAACGGATCAGCAAACTGGGGATCAAAGGGATCAAGGTGGACTTCTTCCAGTCGGACAAGCAGGAGATCATAGGACAGTACGTGGAGATCCTCAGGGATGCAGCCGAATTCGGGCTGGTGGTAAACTGCCATGGGTGCACCCTGCCCAAAGGGTGGCGGCGCACCTGGCCAAACCTGCTCTCCATGGAGGCGGTACGGGGAGGAGAATGCTACAGGTTCGATCACCGGTTCCCGACAATGGCCCCCTCCCACCTGACCATCATACCTTACACCCGCAATGCGGTGGGACCGGTTGACTATACTCCAGGTGGATTCTCAGACAATCGTTACCCGCACCTGACCACCTATGGATTTGAACTTGCGCTCCCGGTGGTACTGGAGTCCGGGATCATGCACTACATGGATACCCCGGAGAAGACTTTCGGACTACCGGAGTATGTAGTGGAATTTCTGAAAGAGATCCCGGTGACCTGGGACGATACCAGGTACATTGCCGGTTACCCGGGTAAAGATGCAGTGATCGCCAGGAAGAAAGGTGATACCTGGTATACAGGCGGGATCAATGGCGAAGGAATTGCAAAGGAGCTGACCATTGACCTGTCATTGACCGGATCATCCCCTGCAACGGTCCGGCTGATCACAGACGGCTCCACGGCAAGGGATCTTCAGAAATCGGACATGACACCTGAAGGGGGTAAACTGACCATCAGCCTGCAGCCTTATGGTGGTTTTGTTGCTACCTGGTAATCTCAATCCTGATTTTACAGTGAAACTGAAAAAAAAGGGGTTCCCCCTGCTGCTGATCCTGGCCCTGCTGCTCCAGTGCGCATGTAACAGTACTGAGAAACGCATGGACGGGGTTCACAACCCCGGTCAGCTCGTTCCCATGCCCCACTCTGTAAAATACCTGGATGGTGTTTTCACCATGGATACATCAACGGTATTGCTGATTGATGACGGGGATCATGCCGGGAACCTGGATTTTTCAGCCGGTGTGCTGATCCGGGCCATCGGCACGTTGCTGCCGGATCCTCCTGATGTAAGGCAGTCAGAAGATCAGGCAGGTGCCGGGAATGCCATCATCCTCCGGCTGGACGGATCCATTGAGAACAATGAAGGATACAGGATCAGCATCGGTCCGGAGCAGATCATGCTCGCGGCCAAAGCCCCTGCAGGGATCTTCTATGCCGCCCAGACACTCATTCAGCTTCTGCCCATGGTGCCGTCCCGGGAGCCGGGAGGGATCACCCTTCCCTGCATGGACATAGAGGACCACCCGGGATTTGCCTGGAGAGGCATGCACCTGGATGTTTCCAGGCACTTCTTCCCGGCTGACTCCGTCAGGCGGTTCATCGATTTCCTGGCCATGCATAAAATGAACATATTCCACTGGCACCTGACCGATGACCAGGGATGGAGGATTGAAATAAAGAGACACCCGGAACTTACCGGCACCGGTGCATGGAGGGAAGATACCAGGGACCGCGAATGGAGTTACGACCAGTTCCCTGTCAGGGAAGGAAGACCGGTATACGGGGGCTACTACACCCAAGAAGAGATCCGGGAGATTGTGACCTATGCCACCGAGCGACATATTACCATCGTGCCCGAAATTGATGTGCCCGGGCACTCCTGGGCTGCCCTGCTTGCCTACCCGCATCTTTCATGCTCAGGTGTTCCGTACTACCATTCCCAATCCGATCCATTTTCATTTACCGATCCTTTCTGTGCGGGGAATCCGGGAACCTACCAGTTGCTTGAAGATGTGTTCTCGGAGGTGATTGACCTGTTTCCGTCCCAATACATCCACCTGGGAGGTGACGAGGCGAAGAAAAGCCCCTGGGAAACATGCGGGAAATGCCGGAAAATAATGGATGCCAACGGGCTTGCGGATACCGGGGAGCTTCAGCGCTATTTTATCGACAGGATAGGGGCCTTCATCACAAGCAAAGGCCGCAGGTATATCGGGTGGGATGAGATCCTTGAGGGAGGATTGCCGGAGCATGCCGCCGTCATGTCCTGGCGCGGGGAAGAGGGTGGAATTGAGGCTGCCAGAAGGGGCAATCCCGTGGTCATGGTCCCCTCACACACACTCTACTTCAACAGGAGCCAGTTTGATGCGGCGCTGGAAGGGCGCCCCGGTGGACTGGTCACATCCCTGAAAGATGTATACAGGTATAACCCGGTTCCGGGAGAACTTGCCGGGAAGGAAAGAGCGCTGGTCCTGGGTGTACAGGGTTGCCTCTGGACAGAACATATTCAGACCTGGCAGGATGTCCAGATGATGCTGTTTCCCAGGTTACTGGCACTGGCCGAGATCGCATGGAATCCTACAGAGAACAGGGATTTTGACACATTCTCGGTCCGGGTAATGAACCACTGCCAGAGGCTGGATGCCGCCGGGATCCGCTATTTCATCCCTGCTCCCACCGGCCTTGAGGAACACAATGCATTCCCGTCAGGTGAACCGGCTGTCATCCACCTGGAAAATCCACTGCCAGGCGGAAGGATTGTGTATACCACCGACGGCCGTGAACCTGGCAACAATTCAACGGAGTACGACTCCCGCCTGGTGATCCATGATCGTTGTGTGGTGAAGTCCGCCCTTGTTCTGCCGGGTGGGAAAACGGGGCTGGTCAGGAGCAGCCATATTGAATTCCTGGATCCCCTGAGTCCCGTATCCGTTGCGAGCGCCTCCCTCTCCCCCGGCCTTCGATATACCTACATGGAAGGTTCGGTCATTACACTGGATGATCTGGACCGGATGGAACGGGTCAGGCTGGGGGTCACTGACTCTCTGCAGCTAGTTCCGGAAAGGGCTGAAGATGGTTTCGGGCTGGAATTCAAGGGTTATCTCAGGATCGATTCCCCGGACATCTATACATTCCATACCACATCGGATGACGGGTCCAGGCTCTATATCGGGGAGCTGCTGGTGGTTGATAACGACGGCATCCACGCCCCCCGGAGAATGAAAGGACAGGTGGCACTTTCACCCGGGTATCATCCTGTCACGATCCAGTTCTTCGATGGCAACTATGGAGAGGAGCTGTCGGTAACACTCAGCGGGCAGAAATGCGGTCCAGTGGACCTGAACCACAGGCTCTTTCACTGAGCCGTTTCCCAGGCTTCGAACAGCTGTTCCAGCTCCCTCACCTTCTCCTGTTCACCTGCAGCAAGGTTCCGGGTCTCGGCGGGATCTTCTGTCACATTGTAAAGGTCCCATTCGCTCTCCTTGCGCCACCTCACCAGCTTCCAGTCCCCGTCACGGACCGCCTGACCGTGTGACCATTCCCAGAAAAGCGGCTGTTCACGGTCTGACTCCTCTCCCAGGAATGCAGGCATAAGGCTCTGGCCCTGCATGGGGGTGATATCCATGCCGTTGAAGGTTGATGGGTAATCAGCGCCTGTAATGTCCACAAAGGTGGCCATGACATCGATGAAATGACCGGGGAACCTGCTGAATGATCCCGGATGGATCTTCCCCTGCCAGCGGGCAATGAGGGGTGTATTGATGCCCCCCTCATAGCTGTAATTCTTATAGTACCTGAAGGGCGTATTGGACACATTGGCCCAGGCAGGTCCCAGCGAGGACCACAGGGTCATGCTCCCGATCTCCCCGTAATCGTCCTCAATACGGACCATCTCAGCCGAGGCACCATTATCGGAAACAAACATGACCAGGGTATTCTCATCCCTGCCGGTCTCCTCCAGCTTCGCAAGCAGTTTCCCGATATTCTGGTCCACCCGGTCGATCATGGCCGCATAGACCTCCATCTTTCTGGCCTCCTCCAGTTTCAGGCTGTCAGGCAAAACGTCCCATCCGGGATGTGTGGCAGCTGAAAGGGCGTAGGTCTCATCAATCAGTCCCATTCCCAGCTGCTTTTCATACCGATTCCGGCGTATGGTTTCATACCCTTTATCATACCTTCCCGAATACCTTGCAATGTCCTCAGGCCATGCCATCAGCGGATCATGGGGGGCCGTAATGGCCAGGTAAAGGAAGAGCGGGCGTTCATCCTCCCGGTACTCCTCCAGCCACTTCAGCGCATATTTGGTGAAATAGTCGGTGGTATAAAAATCCTTCTCCCCGGGCGTATAGGGATTGATCATCACACTATCAATGCACCATGTACGGTTGATCTTGGCCCCCGGCTTCCCTTTCCGCGCCGGAAGGCCCTCACCGGGCCTCTGCAACCCGGGATTGAAATGGTTACAGGCCCCGTCCTTCAGTCCGTAATAGTGGTCAAATCCCCTGGTGATGGGATTCTCCAGGCCATGGTGCTTCCCCGACCAGAGGGTGATGTACCCTGCTTCCCGCAACACTTCACCCAGGGTGACCGCATTCATCAGGGGCTGCCTGAATGACTTGTCATACCCGCTTTGCTGGGCATAGATCCCGGTAATCAGGCAGGCCCTGGAGGGGAAGCATTTGGAGGTGTTGTGGAACTGGGTGAACCGCATCCCCTCCTCTGCCAGCCGGTCGATGTTGGGGGTATGGATATCGCTCCCGTAACAGCCCAGGTCCGACCAGCCCATGTCATCCACACTGATCAGGATGATATCCGGGTAATCCATTGTGGAGCATGAGAAAAGCAAAAGGGCCGGTAACAGGATCGCCATGAATGTCCTTTTCATATCATATCCATTAGATAATTTTCAGATTATCACCACTTCGAAATCCATTAGCACAGCCAGGTCCCTGACCTGTTCAATGCAATTGCCATACACCATGGAGAGGTGGTGCCCGAAGTCCTGCATAACGCGCATGGTCTCCCTGCTGTTCTTAACGGCAAAACTTACCCTCTGGGAGCATCCGAAACCTTCCATACCTCCGCCTCCCGAAATTTCTCCAGCAAAGACAAGCATCTTTTTTCCGGAGGGATCAAATCTCGAGAGGGTTACTTCCTGTCCTTTATGTGAATCATAATCATACCTGAGCGTCACACCAAAACCGGATTCAGTAAAACTTTTGATCTCGTAATACTGATCGGGCTGATCAAATCCAACCATTTTTGTGGGTGAATCAGAATGGTGCAGGGTGATGGTATTGTTCTCCAGATCGAAATCCGGATTTCCCATATAAGCAGGTTTGTTTGAGATATACATCATCACTGCCATGGCCATAAGCGCATTCAGGTCCTTTTCACATGTGGATGGGAATCCTTCATTTTTCAGGAGGGAATGTGTCATGCACGGTGTGAATCTCCGGTACCACGGATTCATTGAACTGCACAACTCAAAACACTCGATCCCGAAGGCATTGCAGTCATACTTTTCGAGAAAATGGAGTACGGTCAGGTAAAAATCAAATGAAAGCTTCACATCTTCTCTGGTCATATTTCCTGCCCCCGCTCCCTCCAGCAGGCGGGCTGTCAATTCACCCGCCTTTTTGCTGATCTCCCTGTCATTCACCAGGCGGTCCATTTCAGTAAAGAATTCCTTGTAATTTACTGTGTGGTAACCAAGCCCGTATTGATCCTCGATAAAGTCCAGGTCACTTACCGAACTGATGACACCTTTAGGCACAATATCAAAATTGGTCACATTCAGAAACCTGGTTTGCCGGAATGCTTTCCTTGCCTTGAATACAAGGAGCAGGTCATTCAGCTGATCCAGGTCCTGCACGTAGAAACTGTCAAGGCCGATAGCCCTGACACCCCCCGGCACATCAATGCCCCACCCTGACGGGCTCATGAACAGGACAGGTTTATTGTAGGTCTGGGCTATCCTGACACAGGTGAACTGGGGAAGTCCACCCGTTACCACGTAAACATCTGTTTTGGGATCATCAATATCCAGCTTGTGCAACTCATCCTCCTTCATCATGATTTCAGGATTCTGCTTCTCTACCCAGAGGTAGATCCCCTGAGGATCCAGTGCTTTGATCCCCTGGCCGAAACCATATTCTGAGACCTGCTTTGAAAGTTCAGCCAGTGCCATGTTATTCATTCTGGTCTCAGCCTCTTCAGTCATGTACTCCAGGTTGCCATGGCGGCAGGAGCCTTCGTAAGCCTCCTCATGGATAACGCCGGTATGAACGAACTTCACCGACAATTCTGTGGTATAGACCGCACTCATCACGGAGTGGCCCGGTCCGAAAAAATAGGATGACAGACTTCCGGGAGCAAAAGCCAGTGTCCCGGAGGCCATGGCAGTGGTCCCTATGAATTCCCTTCTTGTAAATTGTGGCTGTTTAGGTTTCATATTTCTCTGATTAAAGATCCTGACACCATTGTGCAATGCACACTATCAAGTAACTACGGTTCACCCAGGGCATTCTTCCTGGTCAGGGCTTCCAGAAAGTAATAATCCGCATAAACCAGCGGAACATCCACTTCGGTGGGACCGGGTTTCGATCCCACTGAATGATCCAGGATAAAACCGTAGTTCTCTCCTGCAGGGGAACGGTAACCGGTCCAGATATTCTCCAGGATCCGGTCGGCCTCTGCCCTGTAAGTAGAACCCTTTTCCGAGAATGTACTCAGTTCATAGAGGGCTGAAGTGATAATGGCAGCAGCTGAAACATCCCGCTCTTCGTCAGGGATCCCGGGTGCATCAAAGTCCCAGTAAGGTACCCCGTCTTCCGGGAGCCGTGGATGGGTCAGCAGGAAATCGGCGATATGTTCAGCCTGTTCCAGGAACCGGGGATCTTCTGTACAGCGGTAGACCATGGTATACCCGTAGAGCCCCCAGGCCTGGCCCCTGGCCCACGCCGATCCGTCAGCAGTTCCCTGGTGGGTGTTCTTTTGCCTGACCTCCCCCGTAATGGTGTCGTAATCCACCACATGGACCGTACTGAAATCGTCCCGGAAGTGGTTCTCCAGGGTAGTCAGGGCGTGCTTTATGGCAATGTCATGGTAAACAGGATCACCGGTCTGCTCCGATGCCCAGAACAACAGCTCCAGGTTCATCATGTTGTCGATGATCACCGGGCACTGCCACTGCTCCTTGTTGAAGTCCCACGACCGGATACATCCCACCGGTTCATAATACCTGGAGATGAGTGTCTTGGCCGATTGCACCAGGACAGGGATGTATTTTTCATCCCCGGTCAGCCGGAACCCATTGCCGAAGCTGCAGAACATCCTGAAACCCACATCGTGGTTGGAGGCATTGTATTGCTGCGGCTCCAGGCTCTCTGTACTGGCCACTGCTTTCTCCTTCCATCCCTCCTCCCCGGTCATTTGGTACATGTACCACAGTACACCCGGATAGAATCCGCTGGTCCAGTCCCCCCCGTGCACCACACTCAGGGAGCCATCCTCATTGATCGTCCTTGGAACCAGCCTGGCCTGACCACGACTGGTCATTGGTGATCCGGCAATGACCTTCCCGGTGTTCTCATGCAATAAAAGCAACTGCTTTTCGATGGCATCCATATCAATGCCATTCCCGCTTTCACCGGGTCCGTTGCAGGAGGAGATGGTCAGCATCATGCATAGTCCGAATCCGAAAAATCCGGCGGGTATCTTCATTCCAAAAGAATCGGTCCTTTTCATTCTTGTGATCATTGGTTCATTTAAACAAATAGTCCTCCCTCAGGTATTCAGGATCAAACCCGGGATTGGGATCCATTCCTTCCGCCCCCACACGTTCCTGCCACTGGTGAAGCAGGGATTTCAATTTCTCCACCTTTTCAGGGAAATCACCACTGATATCCGTTTCTTCCCCCGGATCGGACTCCAGGTCGTATAGCTCCCAGGACGGACCTTCGAAGTACTCTATCAACTTCAGGTTCCCCAAACGCACCACTGCCCCGGGCTTCCCTCCCTGGTTGCAGTAATGGGGATAGTGCCAGAAGAGCGGGCGCTCCTCCATCGTCTCCTGTCCCGTCAGCACCGCTGCCAGGCTGACCCCGTCCATGTGCTGCTCCGGCCTCAGGTCCAGTCCGGCCATCTCCAGGATGGTGGGGTAGAAATCAGTGCTTGTAACGGGCAGATGGCACACCTTGCCTTCCGATCCCGACCCGGGCCATTTTATGAACATGGGCTCACGGATCCCCCCCTCATAGAGCCAGCCCTTTCCGGCCCTCAGGGGCAGGTTGCTGGTAGGTGACCCTTCGGCGGTGGCCAGTCCCCCGTTATCCGACATGAATATCACAATGGTGTTCTCCTCCAGTCCCAGGTCCCTTAACCGGTGCATCAACCTCCCCACGTTTGTGTCCAGGGTTTCAATCATGCTGGCGTAAACAGCATGTCCCTGCTCTACCCGCTCAGAAAAGCGTCCTTTGGGAGGTGCCACCCTGATCCAGTCACGGTCGGTGGTCTCCATGGATCCCCTGTCCAGTCCCAGGGAATCGATCTTCCCCTCATACTTCGCAACCAGTTCTGGTTTCCCCTGCAGCGGGGTATGGACCGTATAGAAGGAGAGGTATAGCAGGAACGGTTCGTCGCTGTGCTCCTCCAGGAACCGGATCGATTCATCGGTGAGCCTGTCGGTGAGGCATTCACCCTCCGGGCCGCTTTCCAGCCTTGGATTGGTGTAGGGACTGAAATACCCGCCCTTGGGTGATCCCGCGCTCCAGCCCCCTTTATTGATCTCAAATCCCTGGTGCACGGGCCAGTAGGCCGAGTCCTCCCCCATGTGCCATTTCCCCGCAAAAAAGGTCCGGTACCCTGCTTCCCTGAGTGCCTCGGCGATGGTCACCTCCTCCAGTTTCATCTCCAGTTCAAAATCCCTAGGCAGTAGCTTGTCACAGGGCTGGGCACCTGCATGGCTCTGTCTTCCCGCTATCCAGTCTGTCACTCCCGTCCTGGCGGGATACTTGCCGGTCATGATGCTGACCCGGGTGGGGGAACATACCGGGCAGGCCGCATAGGCATTGGTAAACCGCAGGGCATCCGATGCCAGGGCATCGATGTTGGGGGTTTCATGAAAGGTGCTGCCGTAGCAGCCCAGGTCGGCCCACCCCAGATCATCCACCAGGATGAATACAAAATTGGGCTTCCCGGGGATTTCTCCCGGTCCGGAACATGACAATAAAATCAGCATGGCCAGGATAAAGACCGGAATCACTGTTAATCTCATCATTGTTTTCATCCGATTAAAAGAGTTCATGTTCGTTTCATAGGTCAATCTCTATTGATTCCCCGATGCTCCGGATGTAGTCTGCCGCCAGCTCATATTCCTGCTGGCTTTGCAGGTGCTCCATCATCATTGGAACATCGGTGAGTTTGGACAATTCCTGTAAATAAACACCGTAATTCAAAGTTCCCAGTCCAGGCCTCACCTCATCCAGCTGGGGGATGTAGTTGTCCTCCCTGAGGATGATATCCTTGGCATGGCAGCTTTTAATATGCGGTCCAAGCTCAGCAAACATCTCCCTGATCAGCCTTTTGTTGTCGAAATAATCCTGTGGCGAGGTGATCATGTTTACCGGGTCGAGGTGCACCCCGAAGGATTTCCTGTCGATGGCCTTGAGCAACTGAAGATATGTACTGGTGGAATAGGGGAACGACCATGGCATGGCCTCCAGTGCGAAGAATGTGCGTTTCGGTTTGACCGCATCGATGATCCTGCGGGTGGTCTCCACCACCTGGCCGAACACTTCCCCTGTCATGTTCTCCCGGTGGGGTCCTGCCCAGTACTGCGGATTTTTCGATCCGCTGATATTGACGCAGCAGCGCGCCCCGATCTCATCGGCAAGCTGCAGGCTTCGGATACACTTGTCCACAGCTTTGGCAGCCTTGGCCTCGTCGGGATCAATGGGATTGCTCCATGCCCCTACCTCCGCGATTACAATGTCATTCAGGCTGGCGGAATTTTCATAGGCCCTGACAAGCTGCTGGTCCACTCCCGGGACCACCGGGCTGTTGGCAGCCCGGTACCCAGCCCTCTTCACGGCAGCTATCCAGGTATCGGGTCCGTCGAAATCCTCAAAAACCGGTCCCCCGAGACGCACGTACCGGTTCCCCTTTCCTGCGGAGGAGATGAGCGGGGAAGCATGAACCGCAATGGCTCCAACTCCCACTGTTTTTGCAAAGGTCCTTCTTTTCATGGTCATTGTATGCTAACTGGCCCTTTAAGATAGGAATATCTTTTGGCAATCGGACCGGAACCTTGATTTTCGTACATTTGATCAACCCACCATCCAAGTCATGCAAAAATACATACTGACCTTTGTTTTAGCCTGTGCATTGACAGTCATGCCAGGGCTCCGGGCCCAGCTCCCACAACTGGACTGGCCCATTGAAATTGTATCGGAGGGACATGGTTTCACCGAAGGGGCAGCCAGTTCACTTTGCGGAAGGATCTTCTTTTCGGATATGGACCATCACCAGATCCTTTTCTACCATCCTGAATCGGACACCACAGAGGTGTGGCAGGAAGAGAGCGGACGGTCCAACGGCATTGTCATCCGGAAAAACCTCATGGTTACCTGTGAAGCCTCAGCCAGGTCCATAGCAAAATATGACCTGTTCGAAGGGCCCGGCTCCAGGGAGGTCCTGGTCAGCACCTATCTTGGGGACAGCCTGGGCAGTCCCAATGACATCGCCATCGTTGGTGACAGGCTCTATTTCAGTGAGTTCTGGATCGCAGGCTTTCACAGGACATCGGGAGCAAACAGGCAGATCTTCAGGAACAGGGTCTACTCCTGGTCACTGGAGCACAAGACCATGGACACCCTGGCTTTTAATTTCGAGACCCCCAACGGGGTGGCTGCCTCTCCTGACGGAACGTTGCTCTACGTGGGGGATATCGCCAAAAATATGGTGTACCGGGCCAGTGTGGCAGATGGGATTGCCGGAGAGGTTGAACCGTTCGTTGACCTGGCCCCCCTGGGACTGCAGGGGCCCGACGGCATGGCGGTGGCCGGTGACGGGCGGATCTTCCTGGCCCTGTTCAGGTCGGGATGCCTGCTGGTCCTCAACCCGGACGGCACCCCAATCGGCACCCTTCCCACCGGGACCCTCACCACCAACTGCGTGTTTGCTTCAGACGGAAAAACATTATATATCACTGCCGACCACAAGCTGAAGCGGGTGGTTGTTCCAAAACCATCATCCCCATGAACAATACCATGACTTCACCGGCCTGGTTTCATCATGTAATAGTGTCAGCAACCAGGCGGACCCCGGGCAGGAGATGCCCGGAATGGAGATGGACTGGCAAACGGTGACCGGGAAAAGGAACTGAGGGAATCAATGGGAACTGGCCACTGATAAAGACGGTATAAAAACAATGTTGCGTCTCACCATGACGCTGCCTCTATCTCGCTGTTGAGATCCATGATCCGCATCATCATGGACCAGTCCAGCCATTTATCCTCTACTTTGACCAGGATGGTGTTCTTTCCCCTCTTCAGGTCTGCCTCGATGATATCCCCGTCCCATCCCAGTGCCCGCCAGGCATGCTCAGCATAGACCAGTTCACCGTTGATCCAGACCTTTGCACCATCGTCGCTGCCGAATGTGAATGTCACCTTCCGGGTATCCGGGCTGGTCAATTCAGTATACGCGTATACAATGGCTTTACCGTTGGGAAACAGGGCTTTAATATCCAGGATACCCGATTCTCCTGTTCTTACTTTCTGCCATTGGACCTCCCCGGTCTCCCCTTCGCAGCTCCGGGAGAGATCGATCTTTTTCTCCGGTTGAAATTCCATGTTGAAACCGGGGGGAGGAACGCCATCATCGTTGCCGATGGTTCCCAGGGGAAAGGGACCGATCACCATCCACTCCCTGATCAGCCCGGAGCCTGATTTCACCATCTCCCAAAGATCCCTGGCGTAACCGGCTGTTGAAAGGGCAGGCAATCCATTCAGGTCCCTGGTCCTTCCTTTCAGGCTGAATATCTCCAGCGCATTCTCCCGCAACAGCATGTTCGCAATGTCTATGGCTTCATCTTCCGTGAAGTAGCCCCCTTCCACCTTCTCTGTCAACACCTTGGCAACCACCTCACGGGCCATGACCGAATGGCCGTACACACTCTCCACATGGTTATAATCCCCTCCGAAAGCCATGATCTTGCTGGCAGGGACCGTTTCCAGCCACTCATGCAGGTACCGCTCACAGTAATAGGGTGAAATGATCTGGGACCAGCACATGTCGATGTATACGTTGGGATAATTCTTGGCCAGCACAGAGAGTTCTCCACCGTAGGGATAGCTGCTGTGGAAGATGCAGAACCTGATGCCGGGGTATTCCAGGAACAGGTTGGTCAGGTCGGTGGGTTGTGAATTTCTTATTTCATTGCTGTTACCAGCCAGCAGGCCTGTATGGATCTGTACCGGGAGGTTGTGTTCCAGGGCCAGGTCAAGTACCCGGTGCATCATGAAATCCTGGAGCGGTTTCACCTGCCCAAATTCCATGTAAGATCCATCTCCCGGGGCAAACAGCTCATTGAACACTCCTTCGGCTTCTTCCCGGGACGTGTTTGTGAAATTGATCCTCCGGCTGTATGCAAGGGCTGATTTCACCCCTACCATACCGGCATCCAGGCCCTCCTGAAATGCTTTCCCGAGGGCATCCAGGTAGTCATCCAGATCCCCGACCTCCACGCCATATCTCTTTCCCATTCCCCTTGCCTGGGATGCCGAGGAGATAAAAATGAAATTGTCAAACCGCTCCACATGGTAGTAGAGTTCATGTTCAGGGTCAGAACGGCTGCCATCCAGGATGCTGAGTTCAATCCGGGCTTTCTCCTTCAGCACCCTCCTGTACCAGCCCGGTTGAATGGAATCATTGATCCTTTTGGAGAGTTCTTCAATGTTCTCCGTATTGATCTCATCGATACCATAGATCTCCCTGGCTGTAATGATCTCTGCCCTGGCATAGCCAGTGTTGCGGGTGGCCTCCCAGAATGGTTCAAGGATCTCCCACCGGTCTTTCACCGGCAACTCCCTGTTATTGACCATTTGTTGCACATGGGGGGTGTACCCGGCAGAGACCAGGTCGTCGATGATATAGTGCTGGAACAGGTGGGTAAAATCAATGGGGCCTGTTTCTTTCCTTTCCAGCATCAGTTTTTCAGGCAGCAAATGCTCATGGGTATCCACGATCCGGATCTCATTGACAGCCTCTTTAATCCGGTCTTCAAAACCGGGGGCAGGAAGGCTGACAGTCTGAATCTGGGAAAACAAGGTGTTTGCATGCATGAGGGCTGCCAGGGCAACACTGAAGCGAATCAATGATATGAATTTTCCTTGTTTCACGATTTTTAATTTTGAGGTTGCATATTGTCATTTTAAGGTGCCCGAAGGCATGGGTTGCGGGGTCCGGGTCGGCCCAATAACGCTCAGGTTACCAGCTTTATCAATCAACAACCGGTCGATATTCAGGACCCTTTTCCCGGAGGGACGCTCAGGATCCGCATGGGTGTGGTAGACCACAAAGGTTTCCTTTTCATCGGGTGTCTTGATGATACAGTTATGGCCCGGGCCGGAAACCCCCATATCCATGTTTTTGGTCAGGATTGGATTGAGCGGGCTTTTTGTCCACATGCCCAGGGGTCGATTTGCAGTGGCATAACCGATCCCGTAATTTGGATCTGAATAGTGGTTGCAGGAGTAAGTCATGTAGTAAGTGCTATCGTTCTTAAATATGGTCATCCCCTCACAGGAACGTGCATGCATGCTTGTTGCCCCTTCCCACTGTTCATCTACATACAAGCACAATTGATGCTCTGCGTATTCCGGAACTGACAGATCTTCTGAAAGCCTGGTTCCGAAGATCATTCCCCAGAAATATCCCTTCCTGTTCCACGGCTCGCCCACCACTCCGACCCACTCATAAAACAGGTAGGCTTCATCGTTTTTATCTAAAAAAATATGCCCATCTATGCAGGAATGATTGTTGTCAAAATAGGGAACATACAGATCTTCAAAGGGACCTTCCGGATGATCACTTACGGCCAGGCAAACCCTGAGACCGGCATGACCGGTCTCTCCCCCCTTACAGCTGAAGACCATATAGAATTTACCCCTGTAGAGAACCACTTCCGGAGCCCAGTAGGAGCCTTTGCCCCAGGAGTCTTCAGCCCTTTTATAGGCATAGCCCAACGGCCGCCAGTCCACCAGGTTTTCAGAGGACCAGCATAAAAACCCATCTCCGGCTGAAGTCCCATACAGATAGTAGGTATGCTGATGGAGAATCACAGAAGGATCGGCAATGATCATGGAATCCCCTACCGGATTGATATAGAAATCCTGGATTTCATGGCGCCCTTGGGCAGATACGGTGGATCCGGAAATCAGGATCTGGATCAGGATCAATGTTATATGATCCAAGGATTTTCGCATCATATGCAATAGACCTGTTGCTATTTTTTTTAATCTACCTGGTTCGGATCCTCGTCCCTCCATCGGGCATCCCCTTTCTTTACTGTCTCAGGGAGTTTCAGGACCCGGTAGTGGTCATAGGGTATGTTGTTGATCCCACCCTCCCATTCTCTTAATATGCCCTCCCAGCTTTTATCGGGATGGCCCCACAATCCTTCCGCATAAATGGGACTGCCTCCCGCTACATCAACCACAACCATGCCATACTCCTGCAATGCCCTGGCCACCACAATCTCTCCGGGGAACAGGTTAAACTGGTCCAGGTCAAGCCCGGGATCAAGTTGTATTACAGCTCCTTCCGGGATGCCCCCTTCGATAAATCCATCAGTCCATGTGGCTGGAAATACAAATTCCTGCTTTGCATTAAACCTGGTGGCACAGGAGAGCTTGTGTTCTATCCGTCCGGAAATCACTTCATCATACATGATCAGTCCCGCTATTGCAGGTACTCCGGCGGCCCGGCTGGGCCCGTGAAAATGGACACTCTCCCCATTCAGAATATCAAAATCCCCGGTCTCGAAAACCCCCTCCCCGTCCAGCGGGTATTTCATGCCGGTTTTGGAAGTCCAGCTTCCGTCTTCGTGTTGTTTTAATCCCCACATATCCCAGGCCACCATATTTTCCCAGTCAACCACTGCAAGGTGGGCATCTTCTTCAGGATCCGGAGTGGCTCCCGCAGGCAAGGGCACATCTTTCCCAAATCCACCACCGTGCCCGAACCGTTCACGGTCCGATTGCCAGTTCTCCTTTTCCCTTTCCGACAGGTAATGGTATCCAATGTCAATCCTTGGGGTGGAGCTGTCTGCGAGGTAAACCGGAATGGTCCATTTCGTGGCATTGATCCCGAAATTGTTACCAGAAGGTTCAGATTTCAGCAGACTGATGAAGTGATCACTCCTCGGATCGATCTCGGGATTGTCACCAATGGGCTGGTTCCAGTAACTTGATTCGGAGAAAAAACGTTTTGTCCCGGTCTCCCGGGTAGCACATGAGACAATGAGGATCAGGGTAGCGGCCAGTATCCATCTCATTTTTTTGTGAATTTTTGTAAATCTGTTTGCATGCCTAAGCGGGTTCCTTCCAGCATTTTATGTTTTCATAACATTCCACATGTGTGGCCAGCTCATACCCGGCCTTCTTTCCCTCCTCCGCGATCATTCGCACGTGGGTAAGCTCTTGATCAGGAGCCCTTTGCCATGCAACCCAGTCGTGGAACATGACAGGCATATGTTCGCACTGCTCTGCCCGCAACCTGATTTCACCCAACATGAACTCAACGGGATCACCCGACACCCTCCCGGCCATCCATTCCGTGTCACTAAAACCACTGATGAATCCCATCACCTCAGGGTATCCAAGTACTCCATAATTGATGAAATTCCTTGTGCCGTCTATCCCTGTCAGGAATGAATCAACCATCCTCATACCCATCCCCGCCAGCATTTCAAACTCCTTCATGGACTTTTCGGTGGCATCAAATCCTGTTAATGGGGGACCGTCATCACGGGTTCCGCACCTGGCTATCCCAATGGGCTTCTTCCCGAGTATCCTTTCATGGATCAAAAATGACTTCTGGTAATCCTCCCTTAGAACCTCCACAGGTTTACCGCTCTCATAACCAATCCCCACATGGGAATAGCTGTGGTCCTGCAGGTCAAACAGAGGATCGCCTTTCACCTCCTGATGGAAAGCCCTGAATTCACTCTCCATGGATGCCAGGGTGGCACCCTGACAGAACAGTGTAACTGGAATTTGATCTTTTCGATGGACCTCAACCAATTTCTCAAAAAATCCTTTCATCTCAGAAGGTTCCCCCCACCATTCCGTATCATACCGCATCAGCATTATTTTTCCGGTACCGGCACGCCGGCAACCCGTCAGTGAATATGGCAGCGCTGAAATAGCTGCGGTAGCTATTCCTGCATCTTTCATAAAGGTCCGCCTGTTCATGATTGCTTATTTGTTTTGATCACCATTGCCCAGCGCTTCTTTAATAAGGCTGACCATACGCTCCTTTTGAATTTCAAGGATCTCGGCTCCCTTTTCCGGATTTGCCTGGGTCCGGGGATCCTGCCCGCCGATCCCCAGCGGCCATTTGGCTGTATCGGCCGGAAGATTTTCCATATGCACCAGTTCCGGCCTCAAAGCCATCACCAGGGCTGTTTCATTCATGGCTGCATGATCGACCATGATGCCCATCCCCTCTCCGTCCCGGTATCCCCAGCAATGCAGGATCTTCAGTCCATACTTCTTCTCCCACTCGCCTGTATGTTTGATTACAAAGTTGGTTGACGGTCCGTGACCATGGGCCACCAGGACCTTAAAACCTGCCCTTTTAATCTGCTTCAGGATGGCTTCCATCATGATGCCAAAATCCTCATCCGGGATCCAGTAGGAGCTTCCGTCCAACTGCTGAACAGGGTAATAATACTCCGATCCCTCCTCCCGGGTACTGTAGTCCATCCCGTAATACTCCTTTTCGCCAATCACCTGCTTCCGGTCCGGACCCATGAACAGCATGGGATATACAATACCACCCGCTTCCCGGGCAAGGATCTCGAAAAATCCTTTTGACTGCAGTCCATCGGACCCCAGCGGGAGGTGCTCCCCGTGCCACTCGATGGTTCCCAGTGGAAGGTAGGCCACAGGAGCTTCTGCGATCCGCTCCCTGAAGGCTGTTGGAGTTAGTTCCTCGTACAAGACTTTCTCGACCATGTTGTTCTCGACTTTTGGATTTTGACTGCTACAGGCGACCAGCAATATTCCGCTGGCCAAAAGGGCTGTGGATTTCATGTGCAATGAATTTCACGACCAAGCTAGACAATTACCCCATGGCTGAGGTCCAATATATTATCTGATAAGTTTTGCAGACTATCTCTCCAGGGGGATAAAAGGCTCACCACGGCAGTTGGAACGCACAAAGGGTTCCATGACTTCCTTACCGACCAGGGCTCCGTACTTATGGGGCCTCCTGAAAGCATTCCCGTAGATGGTCTTCTCCCGGAAGTTCCTCATGGCGCGCAGGTCAATTTCGGCCATGTGGAGCCCCACTCCTTCATCAGCCATCAGCAGCTGTTCCCCGTTTACGTTGAATACACATGAGTGGCCATTGAAGGCATCCTGGCCCTGGTTTGAGTAATTGGCCATGGCAGCGACCACCCCATTTTCAAATGCCCTGACCTGGAACTGCTTCAGCAGGATGGGATGCAGGTTGCATGCGTTGGGTGTGAGGATGATCTCGGCCCCTTTCAGCATATTGATGCGGGCACTTTCGGGATGCTCCCGGTCATAACAGATCATGGCCCCCACCTTTACTTTTCCAAGCCGGGTATCCAGATCTGCCACCATAAACCCATCCCCCGGAGTGGTATGTAATTCTGCATCGATGAAATCGCAGGTGTGCACCTTGGAATAGGAAAGCACAATCTCACCATGCCTGTCGATCAGTGTGGCAGTGTTCCTGGGCAACCCTTCGTGGCGTTCCAGGTAGGTGATCAAAACGGCCAGGTCCAGCTCGCCGGCAAGCTCTTCAAAACGTTTCACAAATGGATGATCCGGCCCGATGGCCATCTGGTTCCACCGTTCAATGGCTCCGGGCGCATCAAAGTCGATCCCGTTGTACCCGATATTGTACATCTCAGGGAAGAGCACGATATCGGCACCCAGCTCCCTGGCCTTCCTGCAGAACGCCTCTCCGTTGGCCAGGTTGAGGGCCTGGTCCTGCTCTTTGGCCGGCTGAACAAGGGCAATGCGCAACGATCCCGCCGGTGTGGACGGGATTCTTTCATTGATCCGGTCCATGAGGGTAGCAAAGGGACCGGCCACCTCCGAGCCCGTGACTGCAACCAGGATGGGAATGGCATTGCCTGTGGACTCCATCCTGATCCAGTCGATGGTTTTATGGGGAAGCGGATTGATCCACGGTGTATTCATCAGCCAGGTCATCCCCTCCCGGTAGGTCCGGATGGCCCTGGGCATTCCTTTGGACGGATCCCACCAGTCATCCACCTCCTGTCCCCTGAAACAGTTGAACAGCTGTTCAGAGCCATCCTTATAGCGGATCCTGTACCTGATGAGCGGCAGGGGCTCCCCGGCATTGGCAGCATACATACAGGCATGCAGGAAGAAGAGCTCACTCAGTTTCTTATTGACCCTGATCTCGGCTGACTGATCGGAAAAGCTGTGCTCACGCTTCGGACCGTTCAAAACCACCACCGACCTTCCTTTGTTGGAGCCTGGATCAATTACCCTGAAGGGGATGGTCCCATCCCCGAATGTCTGAACACCGTACGGGATCTCCTTCATACAGGCATTGGGACCGAAATCTGCCCATCCGCCGGCACCATCACCAGCCACCTCATCATAGAAACCCATATTGGCAGCCGGTGACAGATCAACAAAGACAAACCCATCCTCTCCCCCTTTTGTCTGAGCAAAGATCTCCACCGGAATACATAATACCGATATCAGTAAAACGGCATGTTGGATCCTGTTTTTCATCATCATATCATTTTACAATCCCTGGACTTTTAACGCGTTGCTCCTGTAGACCTTTTCCAGTACCGCTTCATCCAGGTCCAGTCCATAGAGGGGAAATTGGTAGCCAAACATCCCGTACTCGTGACCATAGAAATGTTCGTCCGCTGTTTCCAGTACCCTGAGTGTAAACCGGTACATCCATGGATCGGTCCCCATATCGGTTCCGTAGAGCAACCTCTCCTGGTACCGGGTGAAAAATGATGCAGCATGTCTGGGAATGGCAGCCACATAGAAAAACCTGGCTGAAATATCCAGGTAGAGGTTCGGATAGGCCTCCAGCATATCAGCAACGATCGAAAGATCATAGGTGCAGTTGGCATAATGGCAGGCGATGAAGGTGGTACCGGGGTGGCGCTCCAGTGTATTCCGCAGGCTTTCCATCAGCCCGGCATGATCCAGCATCCCCTCTTCCATCTCTATTTTCCATTGAAAGGCATTCATCAACCCGTCATTGGTGCTGTCCATGGCCTCGTACATCCACATGGGTTCCGCCATGTGGATATTGACAGGTAATCCCAGCTCCGCGCATTTCCCGAAAAGCGGATCCATGCGCGGATCATCCGGGTGCATTCCCCAGGCCGGGGCATCCCGGTTATAGAACAATCCCCTGCCCTTGTCACCCAGCTCCCCGACACCTTTGGCTCCCGCAGCGACACAGCGCTCCAGTTCAGCCACAGCCGCCGGCCCGAATCCGGGTTCATCATACCCTGTGTAGTCAAAGGAACACCACACATCAAAACGGTCAGGGTACCTGGCATAGCGTGCAAGGATGGTATCAAACCGGGGACCGTGTGCCTGTGTCATGACAATACTCCTTTCTATGCCCGCCTGATCCATGGTTTCCACCCACCTGTCAAGGCTTTCCGGATCACCAGCATAGGCATGGGAATGCATGTCTATCACCGGGAACCGTGCCTGGTGGAGCGCTGTTTTGGGAATGTTGAAAATGGATTGAGGGCGGTAATCGCGGAGCAACAGTGTTTCCGGTTGCGGTTTCGGGTCAGCCGGATTAGCCGCGTCAATCGTGTCAGCCAGGTTCAGATCAGGCCTCCCGCAGCCCAAATCCATAAGCCCCACACAACACGCCAGTAATATAAGTGACTTTCTCATAATAATTCTGTAAAACCTTGGTGAATAAATGACTCTGCATATTTGCGCCCCCTCCCGTACTGGAGTCCCCTGAACTCATCCATCTTCCTGTGAAATTCGTACCAGTGAGCAGCATCCTGGGAAACATGCTTCAACAGGGCCTCCTTCTTCAGTTCAGCAGCTTCCGTAATATCAATGAAGTGGGTCGGGTGGAAATTCTGGGTCTGTTCCCCGGTCATCACCTCGTAATAATAGAGGTTAAAGGCTTTTTCATCATCCCACCTGAACCAGTTCCAGGTGTTGTAGACCAGGTTGGAGTTCACCCGGTGGTCGGGATGGGTATCTATGGGCCAGTGTGTGAATACAATGTCAGGGGATTCCTTTTCAACAATCTCCGCCATTGTTGAATAGGCCTCCTTATTGACATAGGTGTTCCCGTCGATCTGACCGGCAAACAGGGGTTTTGCCCCCATCACCGCACAAGCTTCGAAGGCTTCGGCGGTGCGGATCCGGGCAGCTTCCTCATGGGCAATACCTTCGATCCCGGCCTCCCCGCGGGTCAGGTACAGGACAGAAACCTCGTGCCCTTCCTTCACCAGCCTGTTGATGGTCCCTCCGCACCCACTCTCAGGATCGTCGGGGTGGGCACCCGTCACCAGGGCCTTCAGAGGAACAGGACTGTTTTTACTGGTCTGAGAGAAAGCCGGGGCGCCGAGGAAGGATACCCCCAGCAACCCCCCGGTGGTTGCCAGCATCTGCCTGCGTGTCTGTTTGCGTCTCTTCATATGTTCAGGTTGTTGGAAATTCCGTTAAATTTAAGCCATGATTCCTGAAAAGTCCAATAAGATCCTGGAATTCGCCCTGAAAAAGGGTGGAAAAGTGCTCATGAGCTATGCTGGGAGTTCCCTGGAGACCACCCGGAAGGAGAGCATCAGTTCGGTGGTCACCGAGGCTGACCTGGCCTCCGAAGCGGCCATCCTGGAGATACTTTCAGGCACTCCTGAACCATTCAACATCATCACCGAAGAGGCCGGGTACCTGGACCATGGTTCCGGATACACTTGGGTGGTGGACCCGCTGGACGGCACCTCCAACTTTGCAGCGGGACTGCCCTGGTTCGGGGTGATCATTGCCCTGTTCGAAGGATCCACACCGGTGCTGGGCGGGATGTACCTTCCCCTGGAAGAGAAGCTTTACATGGCAGAAAAGGGTCATGGTGCCACCTTGAACAACCGGCCTATCCTGGCAACACAAGGCAGTGACCTGGAAAATGCACTGGTGGCCTACTCCTTCGATTTCAGTGATGTTCCGGGAAAAACAAGATCTGAAATGGCGATCCTGGAAAGGCTCACCGGCAAGGTGAGGAACATCCGCTCCACCAACTCCCTGTTGGATTTTTGCTATGTGGCCGATGGACGGCTGGGTGCCGCCGTCAACCAGACCACGAAAATCTGGGATATCGCAGTGGCCTGGCTGATGATCAGGGAGGCAGGAGGGACAGTCACAACTATTGAAGGAATGCCGGTCCGGTTTGACCTCTCTCCCGGTTCCTTCCAACAGAACTACACCATTATTGCGTCAGGATCCGGCATCCATTCCCGGCTCCTGGAAACCATTCAAACCCATTAAACCATTGCATATGAGACTGCTGACAATAGTATTATTCGCTGGAATGGCCATCACCAGCTTTGAGTGCCGGTCACAGGATGAGATCCGCCTGATCGTACGGGGTGATGATATCGGTTCCACCCATGCAGCCAACCTTGGATGTATACAGTCTTACCGGGAAGGGATTATGCGCTCGGTGGAGATCATGGTGCCCTGCGCCTGGTTCCCGGAGGCGGTGCGTATGCTCAACGAGAACCCGGGACTGGACGTGGGCATACACCTTACATTTACCAGTGAATGGGAGAATGTGAAGTGGAGACCCCTGACACATGCTCCCAGCATTACCGATGAGGATGGTTATTTCTTTCCCATGATCTGGGCCAATGACAGGTTCCCTGAAGAGCGCACCCTTCGGGGTTCAGCGTGGAAGCTGGAAGAGATCGAAGCTGAAATGAGGGCTCAGATCGAACTGGCCACCAGGCTCATCCCACAGGTCAGCCACCTGAGTTGTCACATGGGTTGTTCTGGCTGGGATGATGAGGTTGCAGCTGTTTTTGACAGGCTGGCAAAAGAATATGACCTGGATATACGTACAGGAGACCATGATGTGGCGAGATTTCCCAGGAGCCAGAAGGGAGAAACGCCGGAAGAGAGGATTGCTGCTTTCATCGACGGCCTGAACCAGCTGGAACAGGGCAAAACATACCTTTTTGTGGAGCATCCTGCGCTGAAGAGCATGGAGATGGAGGCGTTGGGCCACGATGGGTACTACGGTGTGAACGAAGACCGCCAGATGGTCACCGAACTGTTTACTTCGGAAAAGGTCATGGAAGTAATCGAGAAACGCGGGATCAGGCTGATCAGCTACGCGGACCTGGTCAGGTAAATAGAAATCCACCCTATACCAAAGCAAAAACCTCATGATCAAACGTTTTTTCATCATTACAGTGTCGGTCACACTCCTGATGGGATGCAATGAGAAATCCCGGGATTTTTACATCACCTCCTTCGGAGCAAAAGCCGGCAGCCAGTCACCCTGCACCATCGCCATCCAGAAAGCCATCGATGCATGCCACCAGTCCGGCGGGGGAAGGGTGGTCATCCCGGCAGGAGCATACATCACCGGGACCATCATGCTTTCATCCAATGTAAACCTCTACCTTGAACAGGGGGCAAGGCTCCTGGGAAGCACGGACACAGCCGATTACTGGTTGTATGGCCGGAAACACGGAATCATCTTTGCCTACCAGTCCACCGGTATCTCCATTACCGGCGAGGGGGAGATCGACGGGAGGGGAACCAGTTTTCACCACACCGGCAGGGCCCACATCGGAAAAGGAACAGACTTTATCAGGAATATGACCCGCCAGGGAGAATGATTACCTCCCGGCCGATCCGGTTCCTGAAGATGGCCCCATTGCCTATGATGCCAGGCCCGGAATGATGGTCGTTTTGCTGCAGTGTGAGCAGGTGGCCATTAAAGACGTGACTTTCAGGGACTCCCCCGAATGGTGCTTCCGAATTGCTGATTGTGACGATGTGCTGGTTTCGGGCATCTCCATCCACAACAACCTGTTGATCCCCAACAGTGACGGGATTCACTGCACCACCTCCAGGAATGTGAGGATCTCCGATTGTGACATCAGGGCCGGGGATGATGCCATCATCGTCACCGGTTTCGGCACCCATGTGGGTGTGAGCGGGGATGTGGATGCAGACCTGGATTATACCACCAGGAAGGTCGGGAATAAAACCGGGTACGCGGAAAATGTGGTGGTATCCAATTGCCTGCTGCAGTCAAGATCTGCCGGGATCCGGGTGGGCTATGGCTCCAATCCCATCAGGAATTGCATCTTTTCGAACCTGGTGATCTACGGGTCAAACCGCGGACTGGGCCTATTCTCACGGGATGACGGGAGCATTGAGAACATCCTTTTCAGCGATATCACCATCCAGAACCGGCTCCATTCAGGGCACTGGTGGGGCAACGGTGAACCGATCCATGTCTCTGCCATCAGGCAGAACCCGGATATTCCGGCAGGACCGGTGAAAAATATCCGGTTCAGGAACATTATCGCGGAAAGTGAAAGTGGCATTGTAATCTATGGCACTGCCGCCTCACCGGTAACAGATGTGTTGCTTGAAAACGTGTCCATCAAGGTGAAAGCAGGGAAATACAGTTCAACCTATGGCGGGAACTTCGACCTGAGGCCTGTATACCCGGTCGATCTGGGGATATTCAAGCATGACATTCCGGCCCTCTACAGCCAGCATACCCGTGGCCTGAAGATATCAGGCTTCAATGTAGCCTGGGGCGACAATTTGCCCGGCTATATGAGCAACGCCATCTGCTGCAGAGACTTTGAAAACCTGACCATAGAGGGATTCAGCGGGACAGCGGCCCGGCCTTCCCTGAAGGCTGTTGATTTGGTTGAATAATTGGGGGACCCCTCCGTTTTCACTATCTTAGTAGTATGAAGATCAATGATTTCTCGTCGCATATTTTCTGGTCCTATGAAAAATCATCGGAGCTGGATCAGGATGTCGTCATTAAACAGGTGATTGCATATGGTGAAGTGAAGGATATGGTCATACTGGCCAGGAAAGTAGAGAAGGAGAAGATTTATCATGCAATAAACAACTGGAAGGGCCGGGCAAGATACCGGAAACATATCAATTTCATGGAAAAAGTGATTCTCGGGTAAGTGATGGAACAAACAACCGATACCGGCTATATGCCGGAGCACACTCTTAAGGTGTTTAAAACACTACGGTCTCAGACCTTTATATCGAAATTTTCCCTTGTTGGAGGAACGGCTCTGTCCATCCAGATCAGGCACAGGTTTTCAGAAGATCTGGACTTCATCACAGATGATGAAGAGATCAATCCTAACCTCATTAAACGGAACATCAGTAAAATTTTCCCTGGATACAAAATTATCCGGCAGGATCATCATTGGCAAATTGACCTTTTGATAGATAACGTAAAGGTCACTTTCTTTTCGGCAGGTGCAGTTGCAATACCGTTTAAAGTCCTCGGTTACACCTACCCTGAAGACAAAATCAATATTGCGAAAGCCAGAATAATTGCTGTCCTCAAGTTCTCTGCCATTGCTCAAAGAAACACCTTCAGGGACTATTTTGACCTGTATTGCCTTGCCAAATACCATATACCGCTCCTGGACCTGATCAATTTCACCAAAGAGCTCATGCCCGGTCTTTCACCTGTGACCTATACGGAAACTCTGGTATATACGGATGATATCGAAGAGGAGAGTATCGCAGCCCATCTTTCACCCAGGGAGCAAGTAGACAAAGAGCAGATTGCAGCATTCTTCACCCAGGAACTGATCAGGATAAAGGAGCACATCTAATGCTATCAAAACAGAGCGTATGAAGACAATCCCTATCTTTGGACTCTGTCTTCTGGCCCTGTGGTCAGGATGCAGCCAGGAACAAACACAAAACCAAGTGGCAACTGAGGAAGCACAAAAGATCGTCATCTACCAGGTGTTTACGCGGCTGTTCGGGAATACCAACACCTCCAACAAGCCATGGGGGACCCTGGAGGAGAACGGGGTGGGCAAGTTCAATGATTTCACCGGCACCGCCCTGGAGGAGATCAGGCAGCTGGGGATCACCCACATCTGGTATACCGGGATCCTTCACCACATGATGATCACCGACTATGCGGAATACGGCATCACCCCTGACGATCCGGATGTGGTCCAGGGAAGGGCCGGATCGCCCTATGCCATCAAGGACTATTACAATGTGGATCCCGACCTGGCAGTGAACCCGGCCAGGAGGATGGAGGAGTTTGAAGCGCTGGTCAGGCGCACCCATGAACACGGGATGAAGGTGATCATTGACATCGTTCCCAACCATGTGGGCAGGTCCTATTTATCGGTTTCCAATCCCGAAGGGGTGGAGAGTTTCGGGGCATCGGATGATACCACTGTGGAGTACAGGAGGGACAACAATTTCTATTACATCCCGGGGGAATCCTTCAGGGTACCCCGGTGGAATGAAAGGCCCCTTCCCCTGGGTGGGGAGGAGCACCCCCTGAGTGATGGCTTTTTTGATGAACACCCGGCCAAATGGACCGGCAACGGGGCCAGGAGCCCGCAGCCATCGGAGTTTGACTGGTATGAAACAGCCAAGATCAATTTCGGTGTCAGACCCGACGGAACCAAAGATTTTCCGGAGCTGCCAGCCGGGTTCGAAAATGAACCGGTGGAAACCCATTTCGCCTTCTGGCTGAAACAGGATGTACCCGATTCATGGAAGAAGTTCCAAAACATTGTTTTGTTCTGGCTGAACAAAGGGGTGGACGGTTTCCGGTACGACATGGCCCAGATGGTGCCCGTGGAGTTCTGGAGTTACCTCAATTGTGCGGTGAAGGTGAAGAATCCGGATGCCATCCTGGTATCGGAGATTTACATGCCGGAGATCTACCGCGACTATATCCACAGGGGTAAAATGGATTACCTGTATGACAAAGTGGAACTCTATGATACCCTGAAACACATGATGCAGGGCCACGGCAGCACCGACCATATCACGGGGATCCGGGAAGCACAGAAGGATATTGAACCCCATATGCTCCACTTCCTGGAGAACCATGACGAGCAGCGTATTGCCAGCGCCGGGTTTGCAGGGGATGCAACCAGGGGAAAGCCGGCCATGGTGCTTTCGGCCACCATCGGCACCTCCCCGGTCATGCTCTATTTCGGCCAGGAGCTGGGGGAACGCGGGGATGGAAACCCGGGATTCGGGTCGGAGACACGCACCACCATTTTCGACTACTGGGGAATTCCCAGCCAGGTCAGGTGGATCAACGGGGGCGCTTTTGACGGTGGTTCCCTTACCGAACGGGAAACCGGACTCCGGGCATTTTACAGGAACCTCCTCAACTTCACCCTGGAAAGCAAAGCACTGACAGGGGAGTACCGCGAGATCCACAGCTACAACAGGGAGCAGACGGAATGGTACAACGACCGGATTTTCTCCTATGTGCGGTGGAAGGGTGATGAACGGCTGCTGGTGGTGGTCAATTTTGATGCTGCTGACTCTTTCGGGTTTGAACTCGGACTGCCGCCGGAGATTGTGGAAATGTGGGAACTGGAAGAGGGGAACCATGCCCTTCCGGACCAGCTGTCAGCCCGGACGCTGGCACTGAAGGTGGCCGGAGGAAAAGCCACGGCACGGGTGGATGTGGCCCCCCTGGAATCCCTTATCCTCAAATTAGAATAATCCATTTTTTTGAACAAACCAATAACCAATAACCAATATCTAATAACCATTAACCAATATCCAATAACCATTAACCATTAACCAATATCCAATAACCATGAAAACATTATATTGTCTTTATGCCATTGCGGCGCTGTTCTTTATCACTTCGTGTAATCCTGCCGGAAAAAAGGCAGAAACAGATGCACTGCCCAATATTGTGATCATATACGCCGACGATCTCGGTTACGGGGATGTGGGTGCATACGGCGCCACGGAGATCGCCACACCCAACATGGACAGGCTTGCAGCAGAAGGGATCCGTTTCACCAACGGGCACGCCACATCGGCTACCTGCTCCCCCAGCCGTTACGCGCTGCTCACCGGGGTCTATCCATGGCGGAACGAAAGGGCAAAGATCCTCACCGGAACAGCCCCACTGATCATCGATACTGACCGCTTGACCCTCCCGAAGGTGATGAGGCAACAGGGCTACCATACCGGTATCGTGGGGAAATGGCACCTGGGACTGGGCGACGGGTACGTGGACTGGAACCAGCGCATCAGCCCGGGGCCCAACGAAGTGGGATTTGATTATGCCTATATCATGGCGGCCACCCAGGACCGCGTACCCACGGTTTTTATCGAGAACGGACATGTGGTGGGGCTCGATCCGGATGATCCCATTGAGGTCAACTACGCAGAGAATTTCCCGGGTGAGCCCACAGGGAAAGAGAATCCCGAATTGCTGAAACTGAAATGGCACCATGGCCACTTCAACAGCATTGTGAATGGCATCTCACGCATCGGCTTTATGAAAGGCGGGGAAACGGCCAAATGGGTGGATGAGAACATGGCGGATACCTTCCTGGTAAAAGCACAGGACTACATTATCAGGCATAAGGAAAAGCCCTTTTTCCTCTATTACGCACTGCAGCAGCCCCATGTGCCCCGTACACCCCATCAAAGGTTCGTGGGAAAGACTGACCTGGGTGCCCGCGGGGATGTGATCGTGGAGGCAGACTGGTGCATCGGGGAGCTGATGAAGACCCTGGAATCGGAAGGAATCCTGGAGAACACCCTGGTGATACTCTCCAGCGACAACGGTCCGGTTCTGAATGACGGGTATGATGACGAATCGGATACAAGGGTGGGGAACCACACCCCTTCGGGCCACCTGAGGGGAGGCAAGTACAGCCTGTTCGAGGCAGGAACCCGGGTGCCCTTTATCACCTTCTGGAAAGGAAAGATCCAGCCGGGGGTCAGTGATGCCCTGGTCTCACAGGTGGACCTGCTCTCCTCCCTGGCTGCCCTGGCCGGAAGCCAGGAAAAAGGCGAGGACAGTGAAGAGCTGCTGGATGTTTTGCTGGGAAATAGCGACATGGGCCGGGATGAGGTGATCCTGGAAGCTACCAGCCGGACCGCCCTTCGCAAAGGGAACTGGGTCCTGATCCCACCCTATGAGGGACCTGCTGTCAACCATTGGGTAAACATTGAACTGGGGAATTCGGACGGGTACCAGCTCTACAACCTGGAGGAGGATCCCGGAGAACAGAACAACCTGGCAGAAACAAACAAGGAGAAACTGGAGGAGATGATCACCCTCTTCAAGGAGATCAGGGGGGATGCAGGCGATATCGAACAACTGGAACTGAAATAACGGCTCATGGTTTTTTCATTTCCCGGCGGTAATACTTCAGGGCATTCCGCTTTACCTCGGCAGATGTGTATTTCACATGTCTGCTGAGAAATGCGAGTACGAATTCCGGATCGTGCTTTGAATACTCCCGCAGTACCCATCCTACGGCGGTCTTGGCAAACCGTTCTTCCCTCCGGATCAGGAGGTCCGAAAAGCGTTCAATGACCCTGCCATGCTGTGCGATGCTCTCCGCCCGGGCAAATGGGACCAGTGACGCACGTGCCTTCCAGAGGTACCCGTCCCGGTTCCACTGCTTCAGCTTCCAGAGTACCTTCTCATCCCCTGAATCCACCAGCGGGGACAGGATCCTCACACTCAACCAGTCCGTGGTGTTCCAGTCATGAATATGCCGGTCATCGAACCAGTCCGTCACCAGGTTAAGAAGAAATTTATTCTCCATCCTGTCCATCCAGAACAGCTGTATATAAAGTATGGCAGCCAGCTTCTCCTCAGCGTACCTGCCCCTTATAAGCCCGTTCACCAGGGCCACCTGCCTGTTCATGGGAAGATCTGCAAAGGAGGTCTCCCGGTCCCGGTCCAGGAACAGGTTCCTGATCTCCGGGGTGCCCACCCCGATAAACGGGATCTCCCCTTTCAAATACTGGTTCCACCAGGCTGCCTTTTTGGGTGCAGACCTGACCAATAACTCTTTAAATACATCCTGATGGATCGGGCTCATTCCTTCGCAGGTTCAGATCCCAAAATAGGCCTTTGGGAAAGAAATTCTCTTTTATTGCACCAAAAGTTTTGCGGTATAGACCGCTCTTTTGTTAACAACTGAAATCATGTTTGCGATACCTTGCCTTGTTTATCTGAGTTTGAGGTTCTCTCTTATCTTTTCCGGATCCAGGGCAGCCTTCAGGTAGGGATGTGCCTCGGTGCTGAATACCACCGTCTCCAGGTTATACATCTCCTGATCCGCAAAGGCCAGGTAAAAATATTTCAGGGTCTCGGCCAGGAAATAGGTGGCCATATAATCACGTTTCTCCTTGGTCACCACATGCTTCGATGCAGTGAAAGCAATGTCGGTGGAACAGTATTCCAGCAGGTCGTTGAAATAGCCCCTGAGCATCTCCATATATTGCTGTTCCCCGGTAAGTTCCCAGAGGTACCAGGCCGACTCGATGATCTCGGGATTCAGGCTGTATTCGGGATTGAGGATGGAGTCGGTGGCGTAATCATAGATCATGGGTTCCAGCCCGTTCCTGTTCCAGAGCCAGTCCCAGGTCTGCTGCAGGTCAGCCGCCTCCTCCAGGTGGCCTGACACAGCCAGCAATGCCGGCATGAAGGCATCCCAGAGGGTCACCACGCTGCTGGTCCGTTCACCCGTATGCATATTCACCCTTCCATACCAGGTGCGGCCATCCCGCTCTTCCGGTATGTACTTCAATACCGCCCCGATACTCTCGTCCCACATGGACTTCAGTTCCGGATCGCCAAACAGCAACCAGCCCTTGTAGAGGTACTCGTAGTAGGAATCGGTTCCCGCACAGATATGGCTTGAGGGATTGCTCCACTCCCCCGTTTCCACATCGATCACCTCCCCCACCAGTCCGATCCCCGACCTGCGTTCAAAAATGGCCCTGGTGGACCCTTTGGCAACCTGGTAGTATTGAGGGTTCCCCGTGAAGTAACTGAGCATCCCCATCTCCAGCAGGTAGGTACCCGCTTCCGCAACATTCACCTGTTTCCCGCTCACCTCCCCGGACTTCAGGTTCACCCAGTAATAGGGGATCCCGGTGGGTGACCGGAAAGCCGGCAGAAGCCGGTTGCCGAAATCCACTGCCTTTTGCAGGATCCGCTCATCCCCCGACAGCTGGTACATGGAGACCAGTCCCCCGAGCACCCTGATATTCACCTCGAAAACCTTGGCATTAAAATCCAGGTCAAAACTGATGGAATCTGCCACGTACTCCACCACCCTGTCAGCATCTTCTGTGAGTCCGGTAACCACCAGTGTGCTGAAGGCGTCGATAGGCGAAATATTCAGGGAATGGTCGTACCAGTTTAATCCCGATTTGCTCAGGGGAAGCAGAACATCCATCCCCCAGGCATACTTCCTGTAAGCATCCCAGGAGCGCTTTGTATCGTGCCTGACCCGGATGGCCAGCTGGTGGGTGGGATGTTCTTCTTCCCGGTGCCCGCAGGCAAAAACCATCAATAAGATTGCGGTAGTTACAGCGCTGAATATCTGGAATTTATATTTTATCAGGGTGTCCATCCCGTGCTACTCCTCCCTCTTTTCCTCCATGGGCACAAAGGGACCGTATCTGGCGGAAAGGCCATCGAATTCCTCCTGGCTCAGGGGGATCATGCACCCGTGGCGGGTACCTTCTGGAATCGAAAACAGGGGACTGTAGTAATCGATCCATGGACCCTCCAGTGAAGGGGCTGTGGACATCTCGTAGGCAAGCCCGGGGTATTTCTCATAATAGAGATAGTAGCCGTCCACACCGGGGGCGGGGATCAGCGTGGGTGCTTCCCGGAAGCTGGCGGTAATCTTTCCCGATGGCTCCGAATAGGGGCCCAGCAGGTTGTCGGAGGAGGCGATGCGGATAGCCTTGCCTGTGGGCCATTCAAAGTCCGGATATTGCTCATCCTTCATGATGGCATAATACCTCTTCCCCTCCTTGCGGATGATCACATCGATGGTGGCCATGTCGTAGGGGAACAACCGCTTCGGATCTGTAAACGTTTTGAAATCCTTCGTGGTCATGTAAAGGGTGCGCATGCTCCCCCAGTAGGTTTTGAAATTTTTCTCCCCCTGGTAGGAAGGGGTGTGCCAGGTGATCAAATAGAGCCCCTGCTCCCAGTCACAGAACATCTTGGGTGCACCCATGTACTCCTCGGCCACATGAAAATCAGGGGTCTTGTGAAGGTCGGGCATATGCTCAGCCAGCAGTTCCCACTGCAGCAGGTCGTCCGAAACCCAGACGGTGACAGGGCTCCGGCTTCCCGACCGGTTTCCCATGAGGTAATACCTTCCATCCACCCCCTTCATGATATCGGGATGCCCCCGGTAATCATCCTGAATCCGCTCCCCCCTGTTAAGGGCCTGCCACTGCAATCCGTTCTGGCTGAGTGAGTAATAGAGCCGGCCGTAATCCTCTTTGGTCATATGGGCAAACAGGTAACCGGCCGGTTCCTGGGCCCGGGCAAACTGGCAGCCATAGGCCAGCAACAGGGCCAGCATCATGACCGGGTATTTCATGGTTGAATACTTCATTTAAAACGTATGTTTTCAACATTGGTCTCACCGAAGATGAAATCTGCCCCCTCAACCTGTCTCCCGTTGATGGTCACATTCCTGAAGGTGATATCCTTCACCCACGATCCTGTGGTGGCCCCTTCCTCCAGTCCCACGCCGGATATGATCTCGCTTTTGTTGATCACAGGGCCATTGACGTGCACATTCTCAAACAGGATATGGTGGATGGAACCCAGCTCCTCCGGATTCCCCCTGCCGGCATAGGTGTTCAGCCTGAAAAGCCTCCAGACCGGTCCTTCAATGTTGATATTTTTAAAGTGGATGTCACGGATATCCCCCTCACCCGATTTCCGGGAACCGAACACGGCCCGGTTATTCGCCTCGCGTACATGCCCCATGTGGATAATGTCGCAATCGTGGATAAAACCCCCTCCCTGGTCATAGGGATCCCCTCCCCAGGACCACTGGAACACGGCACCATTGGTCCCCTGCCAGAAAAGGCAGTTGTGGATGTGCACATTGTCGGGGCGTACATAGATCCCGTCATCATTACAGTGGAAGAAACAGTCGAACACCGTGGTATTGGGCTGCCCGATGGCAGAGATTCCATCTGAGTTGTGGTGCCATCCCCCCACCATCTTCAGGTTGTGCACTGTGATGGGAGTTCCGGTGATCCTGGCAAAGAAATGACTTGCATCCACAATGGTGATCCCCTCGATAAGCAGGTTGTCACAACCCAGTCCCCCGTGCTGTGCATAGACATTCCAGCTTTCACGGTTCCCCTCCGAGAGCATGCTGATGTTGTGGGTCTTCATCCGCTCGAAATTGTTCTTCTCCCGGTCCTTCTTCATCTCCAGGATCAACTTCCTGGGAATCCGCTCTCCGGACAGGATCCCGCGTCCGCGGAAACTTACATTGTTGGCCATGATCCCGTGAAAGGTCCCGTAAACATAGGCCCCACCCTCCAGGTAGATGGTCTGGTTGGCATACACCGGGTACCCGGTCCCGATTTCATGCTCACCCGGTGTAAAATAGAGCACATGGGCCTGCTCCAGCTCCTTTTTCCTCTCCTGGCAGTCATCTCCCGGACGGAATACCACCACCCCGGGTTTCGATACATCGGGCCGGTGCATTTCGGGCTGGTCTGCAAATATGAAGAGGGGATTGAGGTAGTCGTTGTTGATGATCACGGCAAATTTACCGGGGTGATCCAGGGCGAACGCCACCAGGTTACCTTCCACAGTTGCATCCACATTTTTCGATGAAGGCAGAACGTTCACCGACTTCACCTCCCCCTTCAGGCTGGTGATCCTGACCTTCACAGTGCCCAGGAAAGAAAAGGTGGTCCAGGAAACCGATTGCTCCGCCTCGGGATAGAGCATCATGTTCTCGGGCCCCAGTCCCGAACCGATCCCCATGTACTTTTCCGTATCGTTCCAGTCGAAGCTTTCGTCCCCCGAATAGAATGCCTTCAGTGCCGGATTATGCGCAATACCGCGGCTCACCTCCCGGCGGATATTGGCATCCTCCGGATCGTCATTCCGGTTCTTGTAGGTAAATGATTCATACTGTGCTTTCCCCTGGAGGATGGTCACCGCGTAATCACCGGAAGGGGCCAAACCTTCCGGACCCGGGTAGACATCCACAAAATTGCAGTCCGGCCGGGCCAGGCACATAGCACTTAAAACAAACAGGGACAGGGAAATAGGCAATACTCTTTTCATCACAGGAGGCAGTTGGTTAGTCCCTATTAAGATAACCAATCCCCCCGGCAATCACAACGGAAATCCCAATGGAAATACCGTTTATTGTGCCACTACACTGGATGCGATCTCAACCATTGTTTCTGACTGGGGGTTCTGCTATGATATCTGGTGTGATTCCACCCTGTATTGTACACCGCGCTGTGCCAGGTGGTCCAGGAGGTACCTGAATGCCTTCTCATCGACCGCAGCAGCTTCCGGGGGAACCACCCCTTTCCTCTCCACCATTCCCCCGATGATCAGTCCAGCCACCCCGGTGGCCGTGTACCCGGTGGTGCGGGCCATGGAATTGGTGCCGGTGGCTTGGTCGTATTCGTCATACAGGTGGTAGACATACCGCATATGCCGGTCATTCTCCCTGCCCTCGATCTCCACCTGCATAAGGGTGAATTCCCCCTCTCCCTCATCGAGCCTGAAGCGGGGAAAGAGCAGGGCAGCAGACAGGTCCACAGGGCGGATCCGCTTCCCGCCAACATCCACCTCCTCCGTGCTGAAGTATCCCAGTTCCCTCAGCACCTCCAGGTACTCCACACTACCCGGGTAACGGAGGGTCTTTTCCACCATATCCGGTATGTGTGGGAATGAGTTCAGCAGGGATCTTAATCCATCTGAATTCCAGGCCTCCAGCGGTCCGGTCTCTTTGAATTCAACGGTTTCCACGTCCGACAGGGCGGGTTTGACAACATCCCTGCCACCCGTCCTGAAACGTGCAGGCCGGTTGTACTCTTCGATACAGTCCATGGGTGACCAGGAGCTTTTGTACTCCAGGGGCCACTCCCTTTCAAAGGGGAGCCCTCCCACCAGGCAACGGTATGAGGAGACCCCCATTCTCCGGTCGTGGTATCCCAGGATGGCGTTGCACATGCCCGGGGCCACACCCATATCCGGCACCACAGTAACCCCCTGTTCCCTGGCCAGTTGATCCAGTTCCATAAAATCCTCGGGGGAGAAGGAGATATCCACCATGTTCTTCCCAGCCCGGATGACACCTTCCATCACCCTGTACCCCACACTGCCGGGAGCCGCACCCACCACCAGGTCAGCTTCACTGACCAGGGACGGCAATGCATCCCCGGTAAAATCGGTACAGGCGGTTTCAATTCCATGTACAGCGGACAAAACATCCAGGGCATCCCGGTTCAGGTCCACCGCTGTGACGTGATAACCGCTCCGTTTCAGGTCAATGGCCATGGCAATGCCCACCAAGCCGGTCCCAAGAACAACAACCTTCTTCTTCATGGTTCCAGAACTTCAGGTGACGGATTCCCTGTCAAGAGGATACCGCTCGTATATTTTGTCAGCCAAAATATGTTTCAGCTGGTCCATGGCCCTGTAGATCTCCTCATAGGTGGTGTATAGCGGGGTGATACCAAGCCGGATGTTGTTGGGCTCCCTGAAATCGGGGATCACCACCCGGTCCCCGACAGCGGGATCGGCCAGGGCCCTGCAGATCCTGTAGGCTTCAGCGTGTTTCAGGGATACATGAGATCCGCGCCTGTCAGCCTGTTCAGGTGATCCCATCCTGAATCCTTTTCCAAACAGCCACTCAGAAGCCAGGCTCACCAGGTATTCTGACTGGGCCACGCTTTTCTTTCGCAATGCCCCTATACCCGCCTCCAGCAGCAGGTCCAGTGCAGGTTCCAGCCCGGTAACCGACAACACCGGCGGGGATCCGGTAAGGTATTTTCTGATCCCCTGGGAGGTCCTGTAGTTCAGTTTAAACTCAAAGGGATTGCGTTCACCAAACCACCCCTGGATGGGATTCTCGATCTCTTCCTGAAGGTCCTTCCGTACATAGAGGAATGCCGGTGAGCCGGGCCCCCCGTTCAGGTACTTGTAGGTGCACCCCACTGCCAGGTCGGCGTTGGCCTGTTTCAGGGTGACGGGCACCGCCCCCACCGAATGGCTCAGGTCCCACAGTATCAGTGCACCGTGCATGTGGGCAAGTTCGGTTACCTTCTCCATGTCGTACATGTAGGAACTCTTGAAGGTCACATGCGACAGTGAAACCAGTGCAGTATGCCGGCTGATCATCCGGAGCAATTCGGTCATGTCCGAGGTGATCCCATCGGCCGATTTCAACAACCGCAGGGTATGCCTGTCCCCAAGCTGTTTCACCAGTCCCTGCATCACATAGAGGTCAGAAGGGAAGTTCATGTCATCGGAGATAATCTCGTTCCTCTTTCCTTTCAGTTTCAGTGCACCATAGGCCAACTTGTAGAGGTTCACCGAGGTGGAGTCGGAAACGATCACCTCGTCGGGACGGGCACCGATCACCTGGGCGATCTTTTTGCCCAGGCGGGCGGTCTGCTGATACCATCCTTCATTCCAACTGCGGATCAGCCGATCGCCCCATTGCTTCCTTATGGCATTATCCAGATTGCTGACTGTCTGAACCGGCAGCCTGCCCAGGGAATTCCCATCCAGGTAGATAAGGTCCGGATCCCCGATCACAAACCGGTCCCGGAAGCTTCCCAGCAGATCCTCCCCGTCCAGGGATTGTGCATGCGATAATGTAAAAATGTCATCCATGGTAAATGCGAACTACATCCAGCTTGTGGCATCCATATCCAGGTACCATTCAAGGTCACCAGTTTCAGGGGCAACATGAAATGCCGGGTATTCAAGGTACCGCCCCTCCTTCATCACGATCTCATTGACCACCTGGGACTTTGACTTGCCAGCCACCAGGAAGGCCACCCTCCTGGCTGCATTGATCACCCCGCCGGTGATGCTGATGCGTTTCTGACCCGTGGATGGGTTTTCCGACACCACACACGGCCGGCCTGAATGCCACAGTTTTTCCTGGCCGGGAAAAATGGAGGCCGTATGGCCGTCACTGCCCATTCCCAGCCAGATCCAGTCAAACACCGGGAAACCATCCTCAACAGGAAGCTGGTCCAGCAGCAACTGGCTGTACCTGGCAGCTTCATGCTCCGGGTTCTCCTCTCCCCTGATCCGGTGGATCTGATCTTCTGGGATCTGAAGGGGTCCGATCAGGTGTACAAATGCGCTGCGGAAATTGCTTTCAGGATCCCCGGGGGGCACGCAGCGCTCATCACCCCACCACAGGTGTACGTGATCCCAGTCCTCACCCCTGGTGGCACTGGCCAGCTGGCTGAAAACCGCCAGCGGGGTACTGCCTCCCGACAGGGCCATATGCACGGTTCGCTGAAGGGTCCGGGTCTCGCCAAGGAAACGGCTCAGATCACACACAAAAGCCGCTGCCAGGGTGTCCAGGTCAGGGTAAATATAGTGTCTTCTCCTGCGCTTCATAATTCACAATAGAGACCGTCGTCGGCCAGGTTCTTACAAGGATAACGCCATGTGTAATCCTCACCCTCGATCATCCTGTCCGCCACCTCGGGTCCCCAGGTTCCACAAGGATAACCATGCAGGGGGATATCCGGTTCATTCTCCCATGCCCGGAGGATAGGATCAACAAACCGCCAGGCGGCATCCACCGCATCACCCCGGGCATAAAGGGTGCTGTCGCCCTGCATGCAATCCAGCAGCAACCGCTGGTATGCCTCAGGGATATAATTGTCGGTCAGGTCACTGTAATGGAAATCCATGTTCACATCCTGCACCTTGAATCCTGCGCCCTGAACCTTCATTCCAAATTTTAACAGGATTCCCTCATCGGGCTGGATCCGGATCACCAGTTGGTTCCCGTTCCCTGTACCCGATTCCCTGGTGCAGAACAGGGTGTGGGGCGACGGATTGAAATGGACCACTATCTCTGAAACCCTTGTGGGCAGCCTTTTGCCGGTCCGGATATAGAAAGGCACACCTCCCCACCTCCAGTTGTCGATAAACAGCTTCACAGCCACAAAGGTCTCGGTCCGGCTCTCCCCGGGAACACCCTCCTCCTCACGGTACCCCTTCATGGCCTCTCCCCGCACATGGGAAGCCATGTACTGGCCGCGGACCACCTGCTTAACGATCTGATTCCCGGTAATGGGCCTGATGGACTGGAAGACCTTCAGGGCCTCATTGCGGATGGCATCCGAACTGATCACCGTGGGGGGCTCCATGGCCACCAGTCCCACCAGCTGCAGCAGGTGGTTCTGAAGCATGTCCCGCATAGCCCCTGACTGGTCATAGTAGCCTCCCCGGCTGCCCACGCCCAGACTTTCCGATGAAGTAATCTCCACATGGTGGACGAAATTCCGGTTCCAGAGCGGCTCGAATATCCCGTTTGAGAACCGGGTCACCAGTACATTCTGCACAGTCTCCTTGCCCAGGTAATGGTCGATCCGGTAAATCTGCTGCTCCTCCAGGTGCTTATGAAGGGTGTCGTTCAGTTCCCGGGCTGACAGGTAATCGGTGCCGAAAGGCTTCTCCACGATCACCCGCTTCCAGGATCCATCTCCTTCGGTCACCAGTCCAACCCGGTCCAGGCTGGCAGGGATGATCCCATAGAGGGACGGAGGGGTGGCCAGGTAGAAAATGTAGCTGGGGCTGCATCCCACCTCCCCTGTCAGCCGGGCAAGGCGGTCCACCAATCCTGGATAGTCCTCTTCACGCTGGGGATCCATGGCATGGTAATGCAGCATTCCAGTCAGGTCATCCCCCTTCTCCAGGTGTCCCGAGATCATGTCACGGAAGGAGGCATCACTGTATTTGGTCCGCCCGATCCCCAGCACCGCAAAACGTTCCGGGAGCAGGTCCAGCTTCTTCAGCCTCGAGAGGGCCGGCAGCAGTTTCCGCCGGGTCAGGTCACCCGATGCGCCGAAAATGACCAGGATATGATCTGATGGTTTGTACATTCTACTCAACGATTACGGGTTCAAACTCCCTGTTTACCATGTAGCGGTGGTGCCCGCTGATGTTCATCTGTTTCTTATGGCACACCGCGCAGTTGTTATGGGTTCCGATGGTCCCTGCCAATCCCTGGTACTGGAGGGGCTGCTGGTTGTCCCGATGCAACCCGTACTTGTTATAGGCTCCGTACACGGCATGGGTGGATCCGTGGCAGGCCGAACACATGACCCCGTGGTTGTCGGTCCGGTTCCTGTAGAGCGCCTTGAATCCCGGAACCCACAGGTTGAATGCGGTCCCTGTAAATCCATCCTCGTGGATGCGGAAATTGGTATGGCACGACTGGCAGTCAGGCTCCATCAGCCAGGGCATCCTGGGCTGGATCTCCATCTTCGAAAGGGCAAATACGGGCTCCAGTCCCCGTGACAATTTCTCAGCTGCATCGATCCCGCTTTCATGTTTCAGCAATCCCAGGGCATGGTCCTCCAGGGTGCCGTGGCACTCGGTGCAGTTGACCCCCACATCGCTGTGCCTGCCGCGGAAGCAGCTGGTATTCCCTTCGGGCCGTGAAGGGTGGCACATGTTGCAGGCCTCATGGTCCATGCCTGACAGGTAGTTGGCATGGAACCCGTGGATGGCCGTGGAGAAGTTCAGAATGCCGGGTTGACCAGGGGCCATAACCGCAGGATCGGCGTGGCAGGACTGGCAAAGGGCTGGTTCCCCCGTTCTCTGCATCCTCCATCAGGGAGGTGTTGTTGTAACGGTCGTGTGCCATCAGGATGTTCCGGGCAGTAAGGTCCGCCATCCCTGATACATCGTTCCAGGCCCATCCCCCCTCGTGGCAGTTACGGCACCCCATCTCGGTGGAGGTGGGGGCCACTGCTTTGGTTACGGCCAGGACCTCCCCGGTCTCCCTCTCCTTCGCTGTGATGGTAAAGACCGGGTAGGGATTGAAGGTTCCGTTATCCATGTAGGGTACCACGGGGATCAGGTGAGCTGCAAAAACATTCCCATGAAGCTCCATGGTCCCGGTAACCCCCTTGCCCATCAAACCTGTTCCCTCTGGCAGGTCCACCCCGAAGATCTGCGTGTCATAGTCCCAGAACATGGAGTGCTCCTGGGGATTTCTGAAACCCTCTTCCACTTCGTATTCCAGGGTCACACCCCCTTTGACCAGTTCCGGTTTCTCCCCCCGCCTGAAAAGCTGGGCATTGAGGGTATTGGCCGGTGGCAGGAATGAAAAATATTGCTCATTATCGGAAATGCAATGCATCCCCAGGTCGTTCCAGACCAGGAGCACATAGTCATCCGCGGCCGGATCAAATTCCGGAATATCCAGTTCCATTTCTTCCGGGTCATGGGAGGTGGCAGGAGCAGCAGTTTTACCAAGCACCTCCTGGTAGAGGTAGGCAGCAACCGCTCTCTTTTCCTCCCCGGTCCCTGCAAAGGGAGGCATGTATGAGTTTACCTTCCCCATGCCTGTCAGCAGCGCCTCCAGTCCCCGTTCAGTGAGTTTGTCCGCCTTGTTCATCACTCCGTTGTAACCATCCAGGGTATGGCAGGAGAGGCATTGGAGCCTGAAGATCTCGGCACCCGCCTCCATCATGTTCTCACCGGTAATCTCCTTTACCCCGGTCCATTTTGCATGGGCCAGGAACCCCTCCTCATTGATCTGTTCCATCTGGCCGGGAGCGATCCCGGTGGAGTACATGTGGCCATATAACACGTAGGGTTTCCGGGCAATCTCCCTCATGTATTCAAATCCTGCCATCCAGCCGAAACAGATCACCACCAGCAACAGGGCCCCCACCTTCTGAACTGACTGCGGCGTCCGCACCAGGGTAAACAGGCCCAGTCCGAACAACAAGACGGAGCTGACAATCAGCAGCGTGATAAAGGGCGAACCCTCCCGGTTGAAATGGAACAGGTTGTTGAAGGCCTCCTCACTGATCACCCGGGTATAGTAAATGCCTGTGAGTACAAGCACCACAAGCGGGATGTACATCCACCTGGCACACAACCTGAAGATCTTCTGCCTGGTTTCCGCATCCTTCAGCCAGGAACCGGTCACCAGCCCGAACACCCCTGCAAAGATCAGGGCGATGGAGGTCCTGAAGATCAGGGAGGGAAGGAAACTGGGATTGAGAAAGCCGTGCCAGAAATTCCCGGTCTCGATCCATTTTCCGGGAGTAAGCATGAAGCCCAGGATTCCGTTGATGATAAAGAGGCTGAGCCAGGCAAAGATGAAGTAGAGCCAGCCCATGACCATGTGGGTCCTGGAATCCATCTTCCCGAACCGGTAGTGGTAGATCAGCAATGCCACGATCTCACCAATGAAGAAGACCCATTCAATGGCCCATCCGAAAACGAAGTTATGAATCAGTGAAGAGGTGGCGGCCGGGTTGACCAGCGAAATGATGAACCAGATCCCCACACCGCTCATGCCCCCGAAAACCATGGTCAGCAGCAGGAAGAACCACGTATGTTTTCTCACGTATTCCAGCAACGCAGAATTTTTCGTGATCACAGCCCTTCTTTCTGTCATCACCAGGAACAATCCGCCACCCACTGCAAGGTGTGAGATAACCACATGCATGACCGCTATAATGGCGATCAACAGACCTCCTCCCGTGTTCGGGAGGTACCAGACCGGATAGTTCATGATTGCGGGGTTTTGGGTTTGAATATCTGTGAGACCATATAGTAGATCAGTACCAGGCCAACCACAAAGACAAGGAGGAATACGACCAGCGGGGAGCCCTCCTTCACATTCTCAAGCTGGGAGGGGCTGAACACCCCGTCCAGGTATGCTGCTCTGGACAGGTCGCGAATGATCACCATAACTATGACCTGCAGGGCCCCAAGCACCATGCCTGAATTCAACCTGTTGGTGAACGCGCTGTGCAGGATCAGGAGTGCCCCCAGCCAGGCGATGACCATCAGGATGGTGGCAAAGGCCGAACCACCCATAAAGATCTTCCAGACCTCCTTTGGCATGGAGAGCCAGAACCAGGTCCCCACACCAAACTGGATCACCGTGATCCAGCCAAATGTCTTCAGGTTCCGTTTGATCTGGGTTGTTTTCTCATCCTCCTCCATCTTCGAAAACCTGTAGAAAATGGCCCGTCCCAATGCACCTATGGCCAGTGCGGAAAGTACAAAATGGAGGTATCGTGGCCAGAGGGTTGGCTCGCTCCAGTTCAGGTTCCAGCCACCGGGATCCTCAAAATAGATCCCCCAGCGGCCAGGCTGGAGCGCACAGGGTGTTGTTGTTGACAAACACAAAAGCGATATAGAGCAGGAACAGGGAGGTCACTACAAGTGCACCCTTGGACCAGCGAGGTGCACTGTCTGCCTTTCTTGACAAACAGGTAGGCCCCGTAATAAGCCAGGATCAGGACAGGGATCACCAGGATCCATGGAACGGCCACCATGACAGAGCTTGTGTAGAAAAGGTGGCCATAAAGGACCTGTACAAAAAGCAGGGGTGGAACCCCAAAATTAACCGTCAGGGCGATCAGCGTGGGAATGCTTCCTGATGCTTTCTTCTCCAGCTTCCCCCGCAGCAGGTCCCATACCGTGAGCAGGCTTCCGCCCAGGATGAAATTCATCAGGATCATGTGGATGAAGAAGGTAAAGATCAGCAGTACTTCGAACCATAACCAGTGTACCGGTATGGTATCGGCCGTAGGAATGATGGACTCGTACATGATGTGCGTTTAGGGTTTACCCGAATATACTAAAAATGGGGTAAAACCCGAACAGGCATGTTGCCAAATAGGTCAGCTTAATTGCTGTTCCTGGTCATCCGGTTTAAAAACAGAGACATCGGATAGCCTCCTCATCTTTCGAATCCCGGTAATGTAGAGCAGGATGACATAAGGAACGAAAAGCAACAGCAGCCAGTCCACCTCCATCATCAGGATGAAATCGTAAAGGCCATGGATCAGTACAGGGACCAGGATGGCATACAACAGGTAAGATTTCTTCAGTTCGCTGTACCTCCGGGCGATCCCCAGGTAGTACCCCATGGTGATCCCGAACAGGGCATGGGCCGGGACAGCTGTGAGGGCTCTGAGCATGGCTGTCTGGTATCCCCCATCCATCACGTACATGACATTTTCAACGGCTGCGAATCCGAGAGAAACAAATACGGCATAGACGATCCCGTCGAACTGCTCATTGAAGCTGGGACTTCTCCAGACAAGCAGGAAGAGGGCCAGGAATTTGAAGAGCTCTTCGGTGGTACCGGCCACCAGAAAGGCCTGGTAGACTGCATTGCCCGTCCTCTCCAATTCAGGCATGATCCCCATGAGCAGCCGCTCCACCCCCAGGATGGGGATGACCGTGATCATCCCAAGTACCACCGCTTTGACCAGCAAACCGAGGGGTTCTTTCTCGTACTTGTCCCTGAAATAGATATAGAAGAGAATAATAAAGACCGGTGAAAGGGATGCAAACAGGATGCCCATGCCTACCAGCCGAAGGGTGAGCTGTAGGGTGAACCGAAGGGTGAGCCGAAGGGTGAAGAGTAAGGCGACCCGAATGATGAATTATAATAGGGAGATCCTGCTCCATAGCCATAACCATAGCCGTGCCGCACCTGAACAGATGCCCCGATGGTGATGTTGTCCCCCAATTTATAGGTTGCCCCCAGGGAAAAGTTATCCATGGGATAGGAGGTCATCGGGGAGGCGGGGGATGTGATCAGCTGTTTCACTCCTGCACCATGGATGACCAGCCTTTCGGTGGCCTGGTAAGAAGCTGCTGCAAAAAGGGAGAGGCTCGAAAAGCCCGAAGGGCCTTGTGTTTCCAATCCTGTGGGGGCATTCATCATGGTAAAAGTGGAGGCCACCATACCTGCATGCAGCGACCACCTGCTGGTCAGCGGTAACGTATAGGTCGGGGCTGCATAGAATCCCATGCCTGATCCCAATCCTTGCATATAGGAGAAGCTGGTGCCCACCGACAGGTTCCAGTTGCTGGTCCTGGCCTCCCGGCTTTCAACTTCTGCCTCCTCCCCCTCTTCCAATGTTCCCGGCTGAAGATCATTCTGTCCCTCCTGTGAAACGGCCTCAACAGCTTCCATGCCCATGGATTGTTTCAGGCGGATCACCTCCTCCTCGGCTGACTGGCCCAAAAGGGCCGTCTGGCCAATCAAGAATATCCATATAAACAACAGGAAACGCATTACAGGTGTCATGGTATATACGACAAATATAACAAAGATATTGTTCCTGTATCCCAGCCGCAAATGTTATGCCACGGTTTCGCCTTCGACGAACTTGCCGAACCTTTTGTACCTTTCAAACAACAGGGCGTATTTTCCGGCCATGACCGGATCGGGATGATATTCTGTCTCGAATCCGCCACCCATGGCAGCCTGGGCTTCAGGAATATTCGCATGAACCCCGGCCACCACCGCAGCTGCCATGGCTGTCCCCAGGGCCACTGCCTGTTCCGACCTGGCCACCTTGATGGGCTTGTTCAGTACATCTGCAACGATCTGCATCACCAGCGGGGATTTCTTGGCCACCCCTCCAAGAGCAATCACCCCATCGATCCGTACCCCCTCCTCCACAAAACGGTCCATGATCATCTTGGCCCCGAAGGCTGTGGATTCCACCAGGGCCCGGAATATCCTGGGTGCATCCGAGCCCAGGGTAAGTCCCATGATCGCACCTTTCAGGTTCTGGTTGGCATCCGGGGTCCTCCTGCCGTTCATCCAGTCCAGGGCCAGGACGGAAGTTCATCCGGATCTACCTTCTGCAGCTGCCTTACTCAGTTCTGCGATCATCCGGTCGGATGTCTCTGCCTGATTTTTTCCTTCGTAGCATCATCCACTCCGTCCAGGTGGGTCACCACATTTTCAAGGGGCCACATCAATACTTTGCTGAACCATGCATAGATATCGCCGAAAGCAGACTGTCCTGCTTCCAGACCAACCATGCCGGGAACAATAGATCCATCCACCTGGCCGCAGATGCCTCCCACCAGGTTGTCCCCCACCTCATCGGCGGGTGCGATCAGCATATCACAGGTGGAGGTGCCCATCACCTTGCTCAGGTAATAGGGTTCGATCTCAGCACCCAGGGCACCCAGGTGGGCATCAAATGCACCTGCCCCCACACTCACCGTGGTGGACAGTCCCAGTTTCTCGGCCCACTCCTCACTGAGTTGCTCCCACCTTCACATCACAGGTATAGGTTTCACTGAACAGCCTCTCCTTCATGCCACCCAGAAGCGGATCCAGCTTCACCAGGAAATCCTCCTCAGGCAATCCGTCGAAACTCTCATGCCACATGGCCTTATGCCCGGCAGCACATCGGCTTCGTTTCAATTGTTCCGGATCGGTATCCCCTACCAGGATGGCCGGGATCCAGTCGCAATGCTCCACCCAGGACCAGGCTTGTGCACCCTACCTTTTCATCCTCCCGGAGGACATGCAGAATCTTGGCCCAGAACCATTCGGAACTGTAAATTCCTCCTTCAAATTTGGTAAAATCCTCACCCCCCCAGGAGCGGGCCAGCTGTTGATCTCATCGGCCTCCTTCACTGCCGTATGGTCTTTCCAGAGGACAAACATGGCATTGGGATTCTCCTCGAATCCGGGAGTCAGTGAAAGCGGAATACCCTCCCTGTTCACAGCAACGGGTGTGGATCCGGTGGTATCCACCGAGATCCCCACAACCTTTTCTGCCACACCCTCCGGGACACTTTTTCAGGGCCTCAACAATGGAAACCTCCAGCCCTTCCAGGTAATCCAGGGGATGCTGCCTGAACTGGTTCCTGGCCGGATCACAGTATTTTCCCTCTTTCCACCTGGGATAGTAGAATACATGGGTTCCCATCTCTTCCCCGGTCTGGGTATCCACTACCAGGGCACGGACCGAATCTGTTCCGTAATCCACTCCTATGGTATATGTACTCATCTAATATCAACACTTTATAAACTTTATAAACTGTATGAACTTTATAACTTTATGAACTTTATAACTTTATGAACTTGGCAGAAATTTATTTCTGCCCATAGTAGGCATCTTTCCCGTGTTTGCGGAGGTAATGTTTATCCAGCAGGAACTGGTCGATGGGAGTCCGGTTCCCCAGGACCTCAGTGCGGAAGGCCATTTTGGCCACCTCCTCCAGGACCACCGCATTGTGGACTGCCTCCATCCCATCCTTTCCCCAGGTAAAGGGTGCATGGCCATGTACCAGCACCCCCGGCATGCTCTGTAATCCAGGTTCTCGAATGTCTCAACGATCACCTTCCCCGGTATTCACCTCATATTCGCCTTCAATCTCCTCCCGGGTAAGCGGCCTGGTGCAGGGAATCTCCCCGTAAAAATAATCGGCATGTGTGGTCCCGTAGGGTGGCAGAGTCTTTCCGGCCTGGGCCCACGAAGTGGCCCACTCGGAATGGGTATGGACCACTCCTCCGATGTTCTTTAAATTGCCTGTAAAGGACCACATGGGTGGGTGCATCGGAGGAAGGGCGCAGCTCCCCTTCAATCTGTTTCCCGTCCGCATCCAGGACCACCATCTGGTCGGCCTTCATCCGGTCGTAGGGAACTCCCGAGGGTTTGATCACGATATGCCCTGTTTCCGGATCCCTTTCACTGGCATTTCCCCAGGTAAAAATGACCAGGTCATGCTTCACCAGGGCCAGGTTGGCCTCCAGTACCTTTTCCTTCAGTAATTCATGCATGTTCTCAAACCTCTTCAGGTGATTACAATCCTTTGGCAAGATGGTAATAGAGATCATTCCAGCGCAATTCCTTTTTGATGGAGGAGATGGTGGTATCCTTGTCGATCAGCAGGTATTCGATCCCTGCGATTTCGGAGAAATCCTCCAGGTGCTCCTTGGTTATTGCCATGCTGAATCCGGTATGGTGCGCTCCCCCGGAGAGGATCCAGGCTCCTGCAGCCACCTCCAGGTTGGGATGGGGTTCCCATACCACCCTGGCCACCGGCAGGTTGGGCAGGGGCTGCATCTGCCGGCACCACATCGCATGGATTCACCAGCAACCTGAACCGGTTCCCCATGTCCATGATGGATGCATTTACACCCGGGCCCGAAGCCACATCAAATACCAGCCGGGCCGGATCAGCCTTACCGCCGATACCAAGCGGGTGGACCTCCAGGCTCGATTTGCCCTCCGCAATGGAGGGACAAACCTCCAGCATGTGGGCGCCCAGCACCTTCATCCCGTCCGGGTGGAGGTGATAGGTATAGTCCTCCATGAAGGATGTCCCGCCTTCCAGTCCCATGGCCATCACCTTCATGGCGCGCACCAGTGCGGCTGTTTTCCAGTCTCCCTCAGCCCCGAATCCGTATCCGTCGGCCATCAGCCGCTGAACAGCCAGTCCGGGAACTGGGTCAATCCGTGCAGGTCCTCAAATGTGGTGGTAAAGGCCGAAAATCCTCCCTCCTCCAGGAAGATCCGCATTCCCTTTTCAATGCGGGCAGCCTCCATGAGGGATTCCTCAGGCTGCCCCCTGACTCTGGCTTCTGCCGGGAGCTCATAAAGCTCTTCATAGATGCCCATAAGTTCCTCTGTATCAGCATCACTGACCGATTTCACCCTCTCCACCAGGTCTCCCACGCCATAGCCGGAAACCGAATATCCAAACTGGATCTGGGCCGATACCTTATTGCCTTCAGTCACCGCCACCTCACGCATATTGTCCCCGAACCGGGCCACTTTTCCCCCCTGCCAGTCATACCAGCCAGCGGCTGCCCTGAGCCAGACACCCAGTTTCTCCTGGACCTTCTGGTCGGCCCAGTGACCCACCACCACTTTTCGTTCAATCCTGAGGCGTGATCCGATGAATCCGAATTCCCTTCCGCCGTGGGCTGACTGGTTCAGGTTCATGAAATCCATATCGATGGAATCCCACGGGATATCCCTGTTAAACTGGGTATGGAGGTGCACAAAAGGTTTTGACAATGATTTCAATCCGGCGATCCACATTTTGGCCGGAGAAAAGGTATGCATCCAGGTGATCAGTCCAATACAATTCTCGGCATTGTTGGCTTCCTGGCAAACGGCATGGATGGCATCCGGGGTGGTCAGTACAGGCTTGAAAACTATCTTCACGGGAATGACACTGCTCTGATTCAGTGCCGCTGCAATCTCCTGTGAATCCTTATCCACCTGTTTCAGGGTCTCCTCACCGTAAAGATGCTGGCTTCCGGTCACAAACCATGCTTCTAACTCATTCAAATTCTTTATCATATCTATTATCTTTCAACTTTTTACTTTATAACTTTACTAACTTTATAACTTTATAACTTTACTATACTTATATGGTAAAATTGTATCCTCCATCCACCAGTTTCTTATACTTCTTCTTATCAAACCTGTAGAGAAATGCCCCCTTCCTGGAGGTGGATCTTGTCCTTCTCCTCCAGCTTGATCAGTACATCCATGGAGAGGATCTTTTTCCTGAAATTCCGTTTATCCAGTTTGGACTGGTAAATCGCCTCATAGAGTGCCTGCAGCTGGGGGATGGTAAACTCCTTGGGCAACAGTTCAAATCCGATGGGCTGGGAAGAAGCCCTCCTCTGGAGCCTCCTGAGCCCCTTCTCCACCATAATGTCATGGTCCATGATCAGTTTTGGCAGGTCCTTCAGGCTCACCCAGGTGGCCCCGTACTGTTTTGAATACTCCTCTGAATACCTGTGTGCGGGGATCAGGGCATAAGTAGGCAACCGATATAACCCTGCCGGCCGGATCACGCTCAATCTCCCCATAGGTCTGCAACTCCTCCATGTAGATCTTCTCAAGACCGGTCAGTTCATTCAGGATCCTGTTGGCTGCATTCTCCAGGCTCTCCCCCTCCTGCAGAAAGCCCCCGAACAGGGACCAGTGGCCCTTGAAAGGTTCAAACCTCCGCTTGTGGATCAAAAGCTTCAGTTCCCCCTTATCAAAACCAAAGATGATGCAATCAAGGGCCACATGGAATTTGGGATGTTCTGAATAATTCTGTTTTGTCGGATGCCATGGTGTCAGGTTGTGGTGATTACCAGAAATAGATATAGAATGCAATGATAAAAGCAATGATGATGGCCGAATTGATCACATCCCACTTACTCCAGCTTGCCCTGGTGATGGCCCGCTGTTCAGCGGTGGCCGATCCAAAATAGAGTCCCTGGATCTTCTCGGGATCCATCGCTTTGGTAAAGAAACTCACAACGATCATCAGCGCAATGACAATAAAGAACAGTACGATTTCATAGTGCAGCCAGTTGGGTGCTATGATCAGGTCGTAAATGAATCCGTCCGACAACAGTATCACCATAATAAATGTTCAATCCAAGCCTCAGCATCCCCAGGGTAAATCCAACCACCAGGCCGATAAAACCGGCAGATGGGAGTGGTTCTTTTGGAAATGACCCCCAGCAGGAATACGGCAGCAATGCCCGGGGCCAGCAGTGACTGGACATCCTGCAGGTATTCATACAGCACCTTGCCTATTCCCTTCATCACCGGGATCCAGAGTATGCCCAGGACCACAATCACCACCGTGGCGATCCTTCCCACCATCACATAATGCTTCTCCGAAGCTTCAGGTCTGATTTTCTGGTAGAAATCAACCGTAAATAGCATGGAGGAGGAATTGAACAGGGATGCCAGGGAACTCATCAGTGCAGCCAGGATCCCCCCCACCACAATCCCCGTAAATCCTTTGGGTAACAGATCCTTGACCAGTGTGGAAAATGCCGCATCATTTGAATCGAAATCCATGGTTCCCTGCTGCTTCAGCGCAAAGGCGATCATCCCGGGGATCAGGAAAAGGAAAACAGGAGTGAGTTTCAGGTAAGCACCGAATATGGTTCCCCTCCTGGCCTGGTTCTGGTCACGTCCCGAAAGTACACGCTGAACAATGAACTGGTCGGTACACCAGTACCAGAAACCGATGATGGCCGAACCCAGGATCACGCCGGTCCATGGGAAATTGGGATCCTTGGGTGAACGCATCAGATTGGCCATGCTGTCTGTGGTGGAACGGTAGACCACCTCTCCCGCATCATTCAGATAAGTTACATCCGTAGACCTGACGATCTCCATCAAATTGGCCCAGCCCCCCAGCTGGGTCAGTCCGATGACCAGGATGGCAATGGATCCTGCCAGCAGGATGGGGGTTTGCAGAACAGAGGTATAGAGGACCGCCTTCATTCCCCCGAAGACAGTATAGAGACCGGTGAGCACCACCAGGCCGATGGCACTGACCCAGAAGAAATCGATCTGCTGATTAAAGATGATCACATATTCAATATTGAACACATCTTTGAAAACCACCCCTCCTGCATATACGGTAACAGCCACTTTGGTAAGGATATAACTCACCAACGAAATGATGGAAAGAAATGAGCTGGATTTTGCATTGTAACGTTTCTCCAGAAACTCGGGCATGGTGAATACTCCGCTCCTGGCATAAAAGGGCACAAAGAGCCATCCCAGCAGAAGGATCATCCAGCCATGCATTTCCCAGTGCGCCATGGCCATTCCGCTTTCAGCCCCGGCACCGGCAAGTCCCACCAGGTGTTCAGATCCGATGTTGGATGCAAAGATCGATGCCCCGATGGCAATCCAGGTAGCATCCCTGCCCGCCAGGAAATAATCGGAAGTATCCTTATCCTTCTTCCTTAATACCCAGAAAATAATGCCTACCAGAGCCATACAGAAAAGCCCCAGCATAATCCAGTCAAGTGTTGCCATAAGTGCTTTATGTTCAAAAAAGTGCGGCTAGTATGTAAACTAGTTAATGATCAATTAAATAGTCGTCTAACCACAATACTAAAATAGCAAATCTTAAGTGTAATATTAACACTTATTTATTAGCAGTTCAAGTAATCCGAATTATTTAGAATAATTTAAACAAGTGTGCGAAAAACATATCATTGAAGCTCATACGAAGGTACATTTATTTATAATCCTTTTAAAATTTGCCTCCTTGAATTAAGTTTATATTTTTAACTCTTCTTTCAACCAATACACTTAAAATCCTATTTCTATGCAAACAACATTTTCACTGGGTACCATTGACTGGGTCGATCATCCTGATCTATTTTGTCTTTGTACTCGGAATCGGCTGGGCACTGAAAAAGATATATGAAGGATGCCTCAGCATTTCTTGAAGCCGGCAGGTCCCTGCCGGCCTGGGTAACAGGCCTGGCTTTCATATCTGCCAACCTGGGTGCCCTGGAGGTGATCGGGATGGCTGCCTCGGGAGCCAAATACGGGATGATGACCGTCCACTTTTACTGGATCGGGGCCATCCCGGCCATGATTTTCCTGGCCATTTTTATGATGCCGTTCTATTATGGTTCCAAAGCCCGTTCGGTTCCTGAATACCTCAAATTGAGGTTTGATGAGAAAACCAGGGGATTTAATGCTTTTGCATTTGCCGTTATGACTGTTTTTGCCTCGGGTATCTCCATGTATGCCCTGGCTTTGCTGGCCCAGGTGATCCTGCCACTGAACATTGACTGGAATTTCCTTGGCATGCATATCGGAGAATTTGATTTCTACCTCTTTGTTTCAGCCATTATCGTGCTGGTATATATGGTGCTTGGCGGACTCACCTCAGCCATCTATAATGAGGTTCTGCAGTTCTTCCTGATCGTGATCGGATTTGCTCCCCTGGTGATTATTGGGCTCACGGATATCGGAGGATGGGAAGGACTGAAAGCCAACCTTCCTGAAAATATGATGCATACCTGGAAAGTGGCCGGAAGTGCCAATGCCAATCCCATGGGTGTGGAATGGTTCGGAATCCTGATGGGACTTGGATTTGTGCTTTCATTCGGTTACTGGTGTACCAACTTCCTGGTGGTACAGCGTGCCATGGCAGCCGGTTCCATGTCGGCTGCACGAAAAACTCCCTTGATCGGGGCCATTCCGAAAATGTTCCTGCCTGCACTGGTGATCATCCCCGGAATGATTGCCCTGGCACTGACCAATATTGGTGATCTGGAAATGCCTTTGAAAGAGGGAACCGATGATGCAGGACTTTGACAAGGTGATCCCCGTCTTGCTGATGAAATATATGCCTGTGGGTGTGCTGGGACTTGGGCTCACAGCCCTGATGGCTTCCTTTATGTCGGGGATGGCGGGGAATGTATCTGCATTTAATACGGTATTTACCTATGACATTTACCAGAGCTATATCAAACCGAATAAATCTGATAAACATTACCTGAAGGTGGGACAGTTGGACCACTGTGGTGGGTGTACTGGTAAGCATCATGACGGCCTATGTGGCCAAGTCCTTCAACAACGTGATGGACTTCCTGCAGCTGATCTTTGCTTTTGTGAATGCGCCACTGTTTGCTGCATTCCTGCTGGGGATGTTCTGGAAACGCACCACAGGTCATGCCGCATTCTGGGGGCTGATCGGGGGAACCATTTCAGCTGCTTTTCATCATGGACTTACTCTGCCGGCAGGCGGTTCGGCCGGGATCAAGGGAGGTTACTTTGCTACCCTCAATACCTATCCCAGTGAAATGGCACAGAACTTCTGGACCGCTATCTATGCCTTTACAGCAGCACTTCTGATTACGCTACTTATCACCATGGCAACCAAGCGGACCAAGAGTGATGAGGATCTGAAAGGTCTGGTATATTCACTCACTCCCAGGATTTCGGACGATGCCAATGCGCTGGTATCAGAAACCCGGATTTATGGCCATCATAGTTGGTGCCATTGCACTGGCATTAAGTTTACTTTTCTGGTAACCTAAAAAACAGATACAATGGGATTAGATATAAAAATACCAATCGGAATGATGTTCAGCATTCTGGGAATCATTCTGACCATCCTCGGACTTGTCACCAACGGCAATATGAGATGTATGAAATCCCTGGGACACAACATCAACCTTTGGTCGGGTATCCTGATGATGCTCTTCGGTGCATTCATGCTACTCACCTCCACACTGGTAAAGAAGAATAAGAAGAAAGAGGAGTAGCGCTGATTGTTTGAACTGTCGGGGGCCGTCTTTTAACGTCGGCCCCCTTTTTTATTCCATCCGGCCGAGATAACCAGGATGGCTCCCCCGAGGACCGTCAGGGCCCCCAGGATGCTCAGGATGGAAAATGCTTCAGGCTCGATCCAGCTTACCTCCATGCGGGTGAGAACCGCCATGGATGCAAAGGTAATGATGGGATTCAGGGTGATGATCACACTTACGCGGGTGGCCTCAGTACATTTGATGGCAAGGGCCAGGGAACCATATGCCAGGACCGTATTGAGCCCCAGGTAGACCAGCAGGTACCAGTTGGTGGCAGGCATGCCCTGCAGGCTGGAGAAACGGACCAGCGGAACAAGGGCCACGGCACAGAAACCGTAAATAAACAGGTTGAGCTGGTTGGGCCTTACCGTTCTTACCAGGCTTTTTGCAGGGTGGCAAAAATGGCCCAGGAAAGTCCGCCACCCAGCACCAGGAACATCCCCATGGTGAAGTTCTCACCACTACCGGCCAGATCCCTGAGTTGCTCTGAATAGAACAACCCGATCCCTGAGAGCACAAGGATAAAGCCCACAATATGTTTCCAGTTTACCATTCCCTGAAGATCATGATTCCCGACAGGGCAAAGCTAACCGGGGCGATCTGTATGAAGACCTGAGAGGCGGATGGGGAGACATACTTGATGCCTGCAATGAAACCCAGGTAATTCAGCCCCAGGAATATTGCTGCCAGGAATAACAACAACGGCGGTCGCCGGAAAATGTTGAAATCGGACCGGTGAAAGATCATGGTCCATCCTGACAATACCAGGAAAGCAAACAGAACCGGAACCAGACCACAGTCACCGGAGACAGGTCATAGGTGATCACCTTCAGGACGATCGCCATGAATCCCCACAGGGAAGCCGTAATGATGGCATACAGTACTCCTTTTCGGTTATCGTTTCCCATCATCAGACCTGGACCTCCTCCCCCGTGGCGGGAATGACAAACCGGGATCCACATGCTGCCTGTGATGCCGTTTTATTCACCCATTGATCCAACTGCTCTGCAGAAAGCATTGGTTCACCGTAATATGTATGATCCTCCGTTCCGCTGTAATGCACCAGCACCACCCTGGAGGCTTCAATCCTGTTCAGGAACTCCAGGATGGTAAAGGGCTGGGTGCCCACATCCCATTCTGATCTGACCTGCTCCAGGTAGGAAGCCGTGGAGGCTCCTGTCTCTTCCTGTTCATGGGGAAGGGTGAACTGGTCCGCTGCCGTCTCCTTCAGGAAGGATTGCAGCGGCTCACTCCTGTCCCGGGGATCCCCGGGACACCCGGCAAAACTCCAGTGGTTGGTCCGGGGCCAGGGAAACCGGTTGTTGGTATCCACCACCACCAGGTCCACACCGCGAATCATTTCATAATCGGTTCTTCTCAGCAGCGGGGAAAACAGGTCTCCTGTAAAAAGCACCCGTTTCCCACGGGTTTCAAACAGCAGCATGGAGGCACCCACCGCACCTTTTCCATGGAATACCGGATAGCTGGTCAGTTTGATACTCCGTTCCAGCCCCAGACTGGCCCCCTTTCCAGGGATCAGTTCCCTGAATTCAAGGATCTCCTCAAGGTGGGGGTAGGACTGGATCAGGAACCGGTATACAGGCAAAGTGGCATATAGGGGAAACTGTTTCTTCCTCTGGTGCAGCCGCCAGTAACTCTGGGCCACCCAGTCCACCGAAAGCGTATGGTCCATGTGCCCGTGGGTCAGGCAGATACAATCAGGGATCCGGTTCACTCCGGAGATGAGGCTCTGGATGGTCCCGTGCCCTGCATCCACAAGTATATCCCCTGATATGGCACCCTGGTCGCCAGCCACCAGCGAAAAGGCCGCATTGGCCAGGTCCCGGTAGTCAGTCCGGTCATAAAACGGGTGCTGCTCCCCCAGGGCAACGGGCCATGCATTGCCCCTTCCGTGAACCAGGAGTTTTAAGGAGGCTTCCATTTACCGTGAAATTTCCATTTCGTCGAGCAGGTACCCAGCACCGGCAACCTTATCGATGAGAAAGAGCACATAGCGGATATCCACCGCGATGTTCCGGCAGAGGTCAGGATCGTACCAGACATCACTCATGGTCCCCTCCCAATTTCTGTCAAAATTGAGCCCGATCAGGCGGCCTTCACCATCCAGAACCGGACTTCCCGAATTCCCCCCTGAAGTGTGGTTGGTGGCAATGAAGCAGACCGGCATGGTCCCGTCCATACCATACTCCCCGTAGTCCCTGTTGCGGTAAAGCTCAGCCAGTTTCTCAGGTACCGCATAATCAGCATTCCCTTTCCTGTTCTTCTCCATTAGTCCGGCCAGCGTGGTAGCATACCGGTAATTTACACCATCCCTGGGCTTGAAGCCTTTTACCCTGCCGTAGGTAAGCCTCATGGTCCGGTTGGCATCGGGATAGAGCAACCGGTGGGAGGACATCTCCAGGAGTCCCGCCATATACGATTTGTATAATTTCGCTTCCTCCTGCACAATCCTGGCATATTCGGGATTCACTTGCACCATATACAATTCCCGGAACTGTGAAAAACAGACCACCATGGGATCCTTTTCAAGCTTCCGGATTGCTTTCTGAGGTTTCTTTGCATAGGTGGCCAGGAACGCAGATGTCCTTTCCCTGTCACTGAAAACACTCTTTCCGTAAGCGGCCCGGGCATACCGGCTGAAATCTCCCTTGTATTTCCCCCGGACAGCCTCAAAGAATCCGGGATGGAGGCCTTCCGGCATCCGGGTTTCATAAGCCTTCATCATGGCAGCGAATAGATCCCGGTCCACAGGAAGGTAAAAATCCTTAAAGAAGAGGTCTGCCTGTCGCTCCAGCTCCTCCTGAGCCACACCCAGGCGCATCATACCCATCATCCGGTGGGCCTGGTTGAATACTTCGACGGCCATGATGGCCTCATTCATCATATCCACTGCCATGGAGTAGGGCTCCTTCTCCCTGTATAGTTCATTGAAAGCAGCGGTGAGGTGGTCATATTTCATCCGGCGTTCACCACTATCGTTCATCCACCTGGTGAACTCCTGTTCCCCCTCAATTTTCTTTTCCACCGCATGGTTCCGCCTCAATCCCAGGATCACCCCCTGCCATTTCTTCCATGCGTTGCTCACCCTCCGGTATTTATGGGCATATTGGATCCTGACCTGGTCCGATGCTACCATATACCGGTCCATGATCTCCATCCTGGTGGTCCTGAGTCCGATCTTCAGGGGAAGACTGGTCTTAAGCATCTCCTCGATTGCAGCCGAATAGAGGTACTGCGTGGTTTTGGCCGGAAATCCCATCATCATGGTAAAATCCCCCTCGTTGATGCCTCCTGTACTGATCTCCAGGAACCTGCGTGGCTGGTAGGGCCTGTTGGAAGGATTGTAGTCAGCAGGTTCGTTATCCCCGTCTGCATATACCCTGAACAGGGAGAAATCCCCGGTATGGCGGGGCCACATCCAGTTGTCGTTGTCCCCCCCGAAATTCCCTATGGATTCAGGGGGTGCCCCCACCAGCCTTACATCCCGGAATTTTTCATACACCAAGAGGTAGTAAGCATTCCCGTCATAGAACGGCGCGACCCGGGCTTCATAATGGGTTCCCGTGTAGCCTCCCGGATAATCTCTCCCTGGTTCAATTCCTGCCTTCGCGTTGTTCCTCCGGGTCCATTCCCTGTTCCATGCCTTCATTCACCTCATCGGTCACATCCTTCATATACCTCAGAAAGGTCACTGTAAGCCCTTCATTGGGCAGCTCCTCTTCGCGGCTCATGGCCCAGTATCCATGTGTCAGGTAATCATGTTCCACCGAACTGTGGGACTGGATGGCCCCTTCGCCACAGTGATGGTTGGTAAGTACCAGGCCTTCTCCCGAAATCATTTCACCGGTACATCCCCTGCCAAAGATCACAATGGCATCCTTCAGACAATCCTGGTTAATGCTGTAGATATCCTCCGCATCCAGCTTGAGTCCGGCATCCTGCATCGCCCCAATCTGGTACTTTTCAATCAGCATGGGGATCCACATCCCCTCTTCTGCCTTCAAGCGGTGACCACCGGTGAGAAGCAGGAGGATCAGCAGGAAGATCCTGCCTTCCCGCATCCTCTTTTTGTTCCATCTCATTTCCTTGTTCGCTTATTTTTCAGATTTATGAAACAGTTTCAACTCACTGTATACCCTCTGAACAGGCAATCCCATCACATTGAAATAGCTGCCGTTGATCCTTTCAACGGCTATGTGCCCGATCCATTCCTGTATCCCGTACGCCTCCGCCTTATCATAGGGTCTGTACCTGTCCACATATGCCTCTGCCTCATCCCTGTCCAGTCGGGCAAAGGTCACATCTGTGACCGCAAAAAAACGCTTTCGTTTCTCAAACGACCTCAGGCACACCCCTGTATAAACCTGGTGGGTATCACCCGACAGCTTGCCGATCATCGCACATGGCCTCATCCCTTGTTGCCGGTTTTCCCAGCTCCTTTTCCCCGTGCCACACAATGGTGTCGGCAGTAAGCAGTATCTGCTTTCCCGGAAAGTGGCTCACCGTAGGCATCCGATTTATGATCCGCCAGGTACATGGCAATCTCCCCACCTGACAGCCCCGGGGGGTATTCCTCATGGGTATGGCCCGTCTCCACCACCCGGAACGGGATCCCCAGTTCTCCATGAGGGACCTTCTCCTGGGGGAACGCGATGCCAGCAGAATTTCATATGACATGACCTCCTGAAGCACTCTAATACTTGAAAGTTGACCAGGTAAAACACCAGGCCTGAATAAAGGATCCCGGTAAGCATCATCAGTTTGATCAGGGTGCTGGCCCTGTGGAAACCCTGTTTTTCCCTGGCAGTGATGACCTGGATGGCCAGGAGCGCCAGGGGGATCAGCAGGAACAGTATGAAATAACCCAGGGAAAGGTAATCAGTGCGGTTCCACCGAAAAACAGATGTATTTCAACAGCAGGTAAAGGAGCATGAAAATAGTCAGCGAGATCAGGACCACCACAATGATCCTTGTCCACAGGATTCCCAGGACAATGGGAACTGTTTTCATTCCATAGGCCGCATCACCTTCAAAATCTTCAGCATCTTTGATCACCTCCCGGATCAGGGTGGTGATGAAAGCAAAGAAACTGAATCCTCCCACCCAGGCAAAGATATAGTTGAAACTCGCATTGTGCTGCAGCATCTCCTGTCCGTATTCCCTGTTCAGCAGCGGGATCTCAAACAGGACCACCATCAGGGGCACCAGCCCGGTGAGAAAAGAGACCGACAGATTACCCACCAGGAATTGCCTTTTGTAATTGGTGGAATAGAACCAGAGCAGTCCGGTGGCCAGGACAAATACGATGGAGAGCGCAGGCAAGTCAATGTAAAATCCCAGGTATATACCGATCCCAACTCCAATGATATTCAGCATGGCATGAAGGATCATGGCCACCCTCCTGCCGATCTCGACACCCACCACAACCCTGGCGGGTTTATTGATCATATCGGCCTGGGTATCAAAATAATCATTGATAATATACCCGGCTGCTGCAATAAAAATCGTGGAAAGTACCAGGAGGAAAACTGAAGATCTCCGAACTGAAGTTCAAACTCCTTCGCCGGCAGCAGCGGCCCCATGATCAGGTACCTCATGGCATACTGGGTGGCAGCGATGATCAGCCAGGTTCGGGAACCTGACCAGCAATAGTATGGAACGTAGTTGCCTGATCATCCATCTGATTTGTTACCAGTTAAAAGATTCTCCGTCCATCCACCGCCCGTGCAACCTCAGGACCTGTTCAATCACATCCCGGGCACAACCATTCCCACCCTTGAAAGGGGATATGTAATGGGAAACGGATTTGATCTCTTCCACAGCATCGGCCGGACAGCAGGGAACCCCCGCACTTCTTCATCACTTCATAATCCGGCAGGTCGTCTCCCATGTAGAGGATCTCCTCAGGCTGCAGGTCATACTTCATCAGGAAATCCAGAAGTCGTCCGGCTTGTAGGAGGAGCCCAGGTAGATGTCTGTGATCCCCAGTCCCCTGAACCGCATGGCAACCGATTCGGTCTTACCCCCGGTGATTATCGCGATGGGATATCCTCTTTTTACAGCGTGCTGCAGGGCATATCCGTCCTTTGTATTCATGGACCGCATCAGTTCCCCGTCCGGGTGCAGGTATACTAGCGGACTGCTCAGGACCCCGTCCACATCAAAGGCAAATGCCTTTACGGTTTTTAATCCTTCCTTAAAATTGGTCATCGCCTGGTTCCTGATTTGTCATTCTGATCTGCGGGTTCTTCCGATATCCCGGCTTATAAAAGTATATAATTTCTCCCACTCGGGATATTTCTTCAGCATTTCAAGGTGCTTCTGCATGGTATCCTGGATCATTCCTGACGGCCGGACCGGTCTGTGCATTTCCGGGTCCCGTTTCCAGGGCCATTTTTCCAGGTCTCTTCCAGGAGCGGTCCCAGCAGGGATAGATCGTTGCCCTGATCCTTCAGGATCCTTTCAGCGATGGTTACCATGTGGTTTGAAAAGTTGTTGGCAAATACAGCTGCCAGGTGGATCATCAGCCTCCCGTGTGGAATCAGCCCAGTGACACTTTCCGGGAGATACACCAGGCCAGCTGGTGGACCTGTCCGGTCACCAGGCTGCCGGATCCCTCAACCAGGAAGGGTATCTCTTCCAGTGAGATCTCCCTGCCGGCAGAGAAGGTCTGTAGCGGATAGAGCACCCCGTAATCCCTAAAATACCCCTCAAATACATCCATGGATACCGCCCCGGCTGTATGCAGCCAGATTCCAGGGTATTCCCTGAATATTCCGGCCACTTCGGGGATGGCACTGTCTGAAACCGCCACCAGGTAGAAATCAGCATCCCGGGGCAGGCTGCCCGGCCCGGTCACACCGGTCCCCCCTACCCGGGAAGCAAGCCTGTCGGCATGCTCCTTTGTCCTTGACCACACACAGGGTATTGAGTGACCCGCAGAATACAGATGCCGGGCAATGTGTGTAGCCACATTCCCGGCACCAATGACAACGATCCTATAGGATACAGAAGAGCTGATGACCTTCCGGTTAAAAGCAGTATTTGTTCTCTTCGATCAGCCGGTCGGCGATCCTTCTCCTGGCCTCCTTTCACGTTCACACCGGCCACACTGGTAAACTGTGCAATTCCCTTTTCCAGGAGGTCGCGTACCTCACCATAGGCAAAGGAATAGGTTGTATCACGGGCAAATTTGGCGATGCGGGCAGCTGCATCGTAAACAAACACATCCACCATGTCCCTGTAGAGGCTTGATCTCCTCTTCACCCTTCAGAGGCCCATCTTCTTCAGACGAAGCACAACCGACTCGGCAGCATATAACTGGATAATGCAATCGGAAATGTTACTCAGGATCTCCTGTTCCTGAACCAGGGTCCGGTTGAATTTCTCAGAAGCAGCCTTCACAGCATCAGAACCACCTTTTTGAAGTTGGCCACGTAGAGGTCTTTCTCCTCAAAATAGCCTTCGGGTAGTTTTTGTAAAACTCCCGGATTTTACCTCCGCGAACGCTTTCTCAGCCTCCTCCATGATGGGCAGGACACCTTTGGCACCCTTCTTCAGGATGTTGTCCACCAGCAGAAGCCGGTTGATCTCGTTGGTCCCTTCGAAAATCCTGTTGATCCTCGAATCACGGTATCCCTTATCGATCATCATCTCGGCGGAGAATCCCATACCACCGTGGATCTGGACACCCTCGTCCACCACGTAGTCGAGTGATTCCGAGCCGAATACTTTCATGGCAGCCGCCTCGACAGCAAAATGATTGAACGCCTCCATGGTATTCCTGCCTTTGTCATCCCCATTGGCCACATAATGCGTAATGGCGTCATCCAGCGCCTGGCTGGCACGGTACACTGAACTCTCCGTAGCGAAGGTACGGATCACCTGTTCAGCCAACTTGTATTTGATGGCACCAAATTGCGAGATCAGGCAGTTGAACTGCTTTCTTTCATTGGCGTACTGGACCGACTGGGTAATGGCCATTTTGGCAGAACCGATCACATTGGCTCCCAGCTTGATCCTTCCCATGTGCAGGATATTCAGGGCAATCCTGAATCCTTCGCCCCGTTTGCCGAGCTGGTTTTCCACCGGAACCTTCACATCGTTGAAAAAGATCTGGCGGGTGGATGAACCCTTGATCCCCATCTTCTTCTCCTCCGGATTGAAGGTGATCCCTTCAAAGCCTCGCTCCACAATGAATGCACTCAGTACACGGTCGTTGTCAATCTTGGCAAATACGGTCATCACATCGGCAAATCCCCCGTTGGTGATCCACATTTTGGCACCATTAAGGATGTAGTGTTTGCCATCCTCGGAAAGCACGGCCTTGGTGGTCCCCGAGTTGGCATCGGAGCCTGCTCCCGGTTCAGTCAGGCAATAGGCTCCGATCAACTCCCCTGTAGCCAGTTTTGGTACATATTTCGCTCTCTGCTCTTCATTTCCGTAATAGAGTATTGGCAGGGTTCCGATTCCAGTGTGGCAGGAATAAGCCACCGCGTAGGAGTAACCTGCACCCAGCACCTCGCTGGAATACATGGTGGTGATGAAATTCTGGCCGAAACCTTCGTACTCCTCCGGAATGGCGATACCCAGCAATCCAAGCTCCCCGGATTTCTCCAGCAACTCCTTCATCAGGCCCTCTTCCTGGGCATCGATGCGGTCAACCACCGGGAAAACCTCGGTATCGAGAAAGTCCTTGCAGGTCTCCCCGATCATCCGCTGCTCCTCATCCAATTCTTCCGGAATAAACACATCTGCCAGGTCGGTTTCCTTCACCAGGAATTCACCGCCGGTAATTAATCTCTTTTGGTCCATATGATTGGTTATTGGTTATTGGTTATTGGTTATTGGTTATTGGTTATTGGTTATTGAGAGCCATTGCAACCAGCTCTGCAATATCATAATTCCTCACATCTTCCTCCCTGTTCTTGTATTTAATCCCATCGGTCATCATCACCATGCAATAGGGACAGGCCGTGGCGATGATATCAGCCCCTGTATCCAGTGCCTCTTCGGTCCGCTCAATAAATACCTCCTTCTCACCCTTCTCAGCCTCTTTGAACATCTGGCCTCCGCCGGCACCGCAGCAGAGCGCATAGCTCATACTCCTTCCCATCTCCACGGTCCTGGCGGAGAATCCCTCCAGGACCTGCCTGGGTGCCTTATACTCCTGGTTTGCGCGTCCCAGGTAGCAGGGATCATGGAAGGTGATGGTCTTCCCCGAAAAAGCATCCGCCGGAATCACCAGTGCGCCCTCTTTCATTTTATCACGCAGGAACTGCGAATGGTGGATCACCTGTAATTCCCTCCCAGGTCGGGGTATTCATTCTTAAACGTATTGTATGCGTGGGGATCACAGGTGATGATCTTCTTCACTTCATATCCCTCCAGGACCTCAATGTTCATCAGGGCCTGCATCTGGAACAGCATCTCATTCCCTGCCCTGCGTGCCACATCCCCGCTGGAGGACTCCTCCGCACCCAGCACGGCATAGGAAATCCCAAGGTGGTTCAGCAGTTTCACCATGGCCAGTGATACTTTTTTATACCGGTCGTCGAACGCTCCGGCACTGCCTACCCACAACAGGAATTCAGGCTTTTCACCCTTGGCTGCCAGGTCAGCCATGACCGGAACATCCACCTTTTCATCAGCCCAGAGCAGCCTGTCCTCCTGGGAGAACTGCCAGGGAGCCCCGTTGTTCTCGATGTTGGAAAAGATGGCATTCAACTCCCCGGGTGCAGCCGATTCCTCCATGACCAGGTAGCGCCGCATACCCACAATCATGGCCGGCTGGTTGATGTTGATGGGGCACTCCTGGGCACAGGCATTGCACAGGGTGCAGGCCCACAGCTCCTCCCCGGTAACGAAATCCCTGAGCAGGGACCGGTTGTCCGAATAGTCCTTCCCTTCCTTGAGCATCCCCGGACCTTTCTCCTTCATTCGGGCCCGTACATCCATCACCACCTTGCGGGGTGAAAGTTTCTTCCCGGTGATGTTGGCCGGGCACACGGAGGTGCACCTTCCGCATTCGGTGCAGGAGAGGGAATCCAGGTAACTCTTCCATGTGAGGTCCTCAATATCCAGTACCCCGAATCTTTCCGGTACCTCCTCTTCTGCCTCCTCCCCTTCAGGGGGCGAAGCAAAAGCCTGGTCGGGATCCATCATGATCCTCACCTCCTTTGTGATGCTCTCCATGGTATCCAGCTTCCCCAGCGGCTCAAGGCGGCTCAGGAAAACATTGGGGACCGACATGAATACATGGAAATGCTTGGAGTACGGCAGGTAGTTGGCAAAAATGAAGATGAGCAGGATATGCACCCACCAGTTCACCTGGTGAAGCACCTCATTGCCATGTTCACCTGCGGAGATCCAGCCCGAAAGCACCTTGCTCACGGGATATACCCCCACAATCTCATGTCCTGCCTGTGTGGCCGAAAGCAGGTAGAAGGTATTCATCCCCAGCAGGGATACCATGAGCAGGAAGATCATGGTCAGCGCGATGTTGGCATCCAGGTGGGAAATGTGTTTCATTTCAATCCCGGAAAAACGCTTAACGTTCAGGAATATGCGCCGGGCCAGGAAAACCAGTATGGCCAGGGCAATGACCAGGGCAAAGATGTCCCCGGATGCGATGATGATATCATAGACAATCCCCAGGAAGCCAAGCACCCGCTCTGACCCGGTCAACCCGTCAATCACCATCTCAATACTCCCAATGAGGATCACGCAGAAGCCCCAGAAAACCAGGGCATGCAGCAGCCCCAGCACCGGCCACCTGAAGATCTTTGTCTGCCCGATGGCCACCTTCATCATGATCCCCAGCCGCCGGCCGATCTGCTTTACCGGGAATCCCTTGCGGGTGAGTTTAAAAAAGCCTATATACCTCCGGGTTGTATACCCGAATACCCCCAGTGTGACCAGCAATGCTGCCAGGAAAATGATCTGTTTAGCCATATAAACGATTGAGTGATCCTACTGTGCCTTTGCGGCTTTAATCTCTGCGATCAGTTCCGGGAGCACCTTCAGGGCATCTCCCACGATCCCGTAGTCGGCAGATTCAAAGATGGGTGCATCCTTGTCCGTATTAACAGCCACAATGCATTTTGATGAGCTTACCCCTGCCAGGTGCTGGATGGCGCCTGAAATACCGAATGCCATATAGAGGTTGGGAGCAATGATCTTGCCGGTCTGACCGGTATGCTCTTCGTGGGGCCGCCAGCCTTCGTCAGAAACCGGACGTGAACATGCGGTGGCACCCCCCAGTACTTCAGCCAACTCCTCGATGGGTCCCCAGTTGTCGGTGGACTTCATGCCCCTTCCCCCGGAAATAACCACGTCTGCATCGGTCAGAAGCAATTTTCCTTCCTGCTTCTGCACATCTTTAATGGTTGTTGAAGCCACAGAAACATCGATTCCCGCATCAAAGGATTCCACCACAGCGGAGCCCCCTTTCTCATTGATCTCAAACGAGTTCTGCGCCAGTGCCAGGATGGCTGTACCGGTCGCAATCTCCACTTTTCCAAATGCTTTCCCACTGAAGACCTTCTTCCTGACCACCACCGGTGAAACGGACTCCGGCAGTGCAGTAACCCCTGCAGCCAGGCCTGCCTTCAGTTTCACCGATAGCCTCGGTGCCAGGGCCTTCCCGGTATTGTTGTGAGCCATCACTAAAACGTTCGCTCCCGCCTTTTCCATGGCCGCTGCAATGATCCCGGTATAAACCTGGTTATCGAGCCCGTGTCCCGGGGCCGGGGCACTCAGGACGACGGATGCCCCGAAGGCACCAAGTTTTGACAGTTCATCCTGATCCATGTTCCCGATGGAAAGTGCAGTAACACTACCACCTGTCATCTCTGCAACGCCAGCCGCAAAGGAGACCAGCTCGTAAGAGAGCTTTTTGAATTTTCCGTCCCAGTTCTCGGTATAGACTAATACTGACATATGGTTTGGATGTATTGGTTATTGGGTATTGGTTATTTAGATGACTTTGGCTTCGTTCTGCAGCAGGTTGACCAGCTCCTTCACATGATCTGCCTCGACCATTTTGCACGGGGCTTTGGGTTCGGGCATCAGAAATTCCTGGTAGCTGGTAAGGTTATCAGCCTCCACAGCCGGCATCACCTGCAGCGGTTTTTTCCTGGCCATCATGATTCCGCGCATGGCAGCAATCCTCGGCTCTTTGGCGATCCCCTTCTGAACCACTGCCACAAACGGGGAAGGTACCGAAACCTGCTCTTTGCCTCCGTCGATATCACGCGTGATCACCGCCTGCCACTGTCAAAAGCAAGCCCCGAAACAGCCGACACTGAAGGAATCCCCAGGATTTCAGAAAGCATCCCTCCCACTGCCGATCCATTGTAATCGCTGGATTCAATGCCACAGAGGACCAATCCGTAATCTCCGCTCTTCACCACAGCAGCCAGCTGGGTTGCCACAAAGAAGGCATCTCCCGGGCCGGCATCCACACGGATGGCATCATCGGCACCGATGGCCAGTGCTTTTCTCAGGGTAGGTTCCACTCCAGCTCCACCGACCGTTACGACGGTCACACCCGATACGGGATTGGAAGCATCCTCCTTAATCTCCATGGCCCTGGTCAGGGCCAGTTCATCCCATGGATTGATGATCCACTGTACCCCGTTTTCGTCGAAGGAGGTGTTGTCGTTCGAAAACCTGACCTTGGTAGTGGTATCCGGAACGTTACTGATACAAACGAGAATTCGCATATCTGGTAGTTTAAATGACGTGACAAATATAAAAGAATTCTAAAAAGCCACATCAATATAGAGTTATCTAAAATCAATATAAAAGTAAAAAAGCCACCCTCTCTCAAAGGTGGCCTTTCTCTATCTGAATCAATGACTTTATAAACTCTTTATATAACTTTATAACTTTAAAACTTTATAAACTAATTTACGCCTGCCCGGTGGGACCACCGAAGTTCATCGGCATATTGGGTCCGCCAGTGATGGGACCGGCAGGTCCATCGGTCTTCTTGATGGACCCGTGCATCTTCTCGTACTTCTCGATGTTGTCATTCAGGGCCTGCAGCAACCGCTTGGCATGTTCAGGAGTAAGGATCACCCTGGATTTCACCTCAGCTTTTGGTACTCCTGGCATCACCCTGACAAAGTCAAGGATAAATTCAGAAGAAGAGTGGGTAATGATGGCCAGGTTGGAATAGGTGCCCTGGGCCACATCCTCCTTCAGCTCAATATTGATCTGGTTTTTCTTGGCTTTTTCTTCCATAATGATCTCTGTTTAGTCCTGTGCAGGTTCGGTGACCTCCTCTTCCTCGGAAGTCTCCTCGAGGCTCTGTCCGGATGTGAGCCTCTCATACTCCTCCCGGGAGCCCACAACCAGGTTGTTGAATACCCTGGCCCCGGTACCTGCAGGGATCTGGTGACCCACGATCACGTTCTCCTTCAGCCCGTCAAGTATATCCACCTTCCCGAAAATGGCTGCTTCATTCAGCACCTTGGTGGTCTCCTGGAAGGAGGCCGCCGAGATAAAGCTGTTGGTCTGCAGGGCAGCCTTGGTAATACCCTGGAGCACCTGCGATGAGGTAGCCGGTACGGCATCCCTTGACTCGATCAGCTTCAGGTCCTTCCGCCTCAGGACTGAATTATCATCCCTCAGTTTACGGGCCGTGATGATCTGGCCGGCTTTGTAATCCGGGGCATCGCCCGGTTCAACCACCACCTTCTTGCCATAGATCCAGTCGTTCTCATCCATGAACTCCCACTTATCCACCACCTGCTTCTCAAGGAACTTGGTATCGCCCGGATCCACGATTTCCACCTTGCGCATCATCTGGCGAACGATGATCTCAAAATGTTTGTCATTGATCTTCACACCCTGCATCCTGTATACCTCCTGGACCTCATTCACAATGTACTCCTGTACCTTGGTGGGCCCTTTGATGGCCAGGATGTCGGCCGGTGTAATGGCTCCGTCGGACAGGGGTGTACCTGCCCTCACATAATCGTTCTCCTGAACCAGGATCTGCTTGGAAAGCGGAACCAGGTATTTCTTTACTTCACCTGCCTTGGAGGTGATGATGATCTCACGGTTGCCACGCTTGATCTTACCGAACTCCACCTCACCGTCGATCTCCGACACAACCGCGGGATTGGACGGGTTCCTGGCTTCGAACAGCTCGGTAACCCTGGGAAGACCACCGGTAATGTCACCGGATTTACCAACGGCCCTGGGAATCTTCACCAGGATCTCGCCGGCCTTCACCTTGTCACCTTCACTCACTGCAATGTGGGCCCCCACGGGCAGGTTGTAGTTTTTCACCAGCTCTCCTTTGGTGTCAAGGATCGTGATCAGCGGGTTCTTGGTACGGTCCCGGCTCTCCACGATCACCTTCTCCTTGAATCCGGTCTGTTCATCGGATTCCTCACGGAAAGTAATACCTTCGATCACATTATCAAAGCTCACCTTTCCAGCCACTTCGCTGATGATCAGTGCATTATAAGGATCCCATTCGCAAATCAGGTCACCTTTCTTCACCTTGGCCCCATCCTTGATATAGAGTTTCGATCCGTAGGGAATGGTATGTGTGGTCAGGGCAATTCCTGTATTCTTATCCACCACCCTCAGTTCGGCCAGACGCCCGATCACGATCTCCAGCTTTTTGCCGGTTTCCGGATCGGTGGAAGGTACAGTCCGCAATTCCTCAATCTCTGCAACACCATCATACTTGGAAATCACATTGGACTCCGAAGTAATGTTGGAAGCGGTACCACCCACGTGGAATGTCCGCAGGGTAAGCTGTGTTCCCGGTTCCCCGATGGACTGTGCAGCAATCACACCTGTGGCCTCTCCCATCTGTACCATCTTTCCGTTGGCCAGGTTACGCCCGTAACACTTGGCACATACGCCCTTCTTCGATTCGCAGGTAAGTACCGAACGGATCTCCACCTGTTCGATGGGTGATTCTTCAATGATCTGCTGCAATACTCCTCAGTGATCTCCTCTCCGGAATCAATGATCAGGTCACCGGTAAGTGGATGGTATACATCATGAACCGTGGTACGTCCCAGTACCCTTTCGTAAAGGGTCTCCACCACCTCTTCGTTCTTCTTAATGGCTGAAGCCACCAGTCCGCGCAGTGTTCCGCAATCCGGTTCCTGGATGATCACATCCTGGGATACATCCACCAGCCGGCGGGTCAGGTAACCGGCATCGGCTGTCTTCAGTGCCGTATCGGCAAGACCCTTACGGGCACCGTGGGTGGAGATGAAGTACTCCAGTACCGAAAGTCCCTCCTTGAAGTTGGAGAGGATGGGATTCTCAATGATCTCCGATCCTGAAGAACCCGACTTCTGCGGCTTGGCCATCAGTCCCCTCATGCCGGAAAGCTGACGGATCTGCTCCTTGGATCCCCTTGCACCCGAATCCAGCATCATGTAAACAGGATTGAATCCCTGCTTGTCCGAACTCAGCTGATTCATCAGCGTCTGGGTCAGACGGGCATTGGTGTGCGTCCAGATATCAATGATCTGGTTGTAACGTTCATTGTTGGTGATCACACCCATGTTGTAACTTCCCACCACGTCATCCACCTGTGCGTATCCATCCACCACAAAGGTCTCTTTCTCAGTGGGAATGATCACATCGTCCAGGTTAAAGGAAAGGCCTCCTTTGAAAGCCATACCATAACCCAGGCTCTTGATATCGTCCAGGAATTTGGAGGTCTTTGCTGTACCGGTAATCTTGAGCACACGCCCGATGATATCACGAAGCGATTTCTTGGTCAGCAATTCATTGATAAACCCGATCTCTTCAGGTACAAATTCATTGAACAAGACACGCCCAACAGTGGTTTCGATCAGTTCGGTCTCGCCGTTCTCACTTCCCAGTTTGGGAATCCGCACCTTGATGATGGCGTGCAGATCAACCTGCTTCTCATTGTAGGCAATGGTCACCTCTTCAGACGAGTAGAACAGTCATGCCTTCTCCTTTCACCGGGTCATTTTTCATGCTGCGCTTGGCCTTGGTAATATAGTAAAGTCCCAGCACCATGTCCTGGGAAGGAACCGCAATGGGAGCCCCGTTGGCAGGATTCAGGATGTTGTGGGAAGCAAGCATCAGGATCTGGGCTTCCAGGACAGCAGCATTTCCCAGGGGAAGATGCACAGCCATCTGGTCACCGTCAAAGTCAGCGTTAAAAGCGGTACATACCAGCGGGTGAAGCTGGATGGCCTTTCCTTCAATCAGTTTCGGCTGGAAGGCCTGGATACCGAGCCTGTGCAGGGTTGGTGCACGGTTCAGCAAGCACCGGGTGGCCCTTCAGTACATTTTCAAGGATATCCCAGACCACCGGATCTTTGCGGTCCACAATCTTCTTGGCCGATTTGACCGTTTTCACGATGCCGCGCTCGATCAGTTTCCTGATGATGAATGGCTTGTAAAGCTCAGCAGCCATATCCTTGGGAAGCCCGCACTCATGCAGCTGCAACTCCGGGCCCACAACGATCACCGAACGGGCCGAATAGTCCACCCTCTTTCCCAAGCAGGTTCTGACGGAACCGTCCCTGCTTTCCTTTCAGGCTGTCGGAAAGGGATTTAAGCGGACGGTTGGCATCGGTCTTCACCGCATTGGCCTTCCTTGAATTATCAAACAGAGAATCAACAGCTTCCTGCAGCATCCTTTTCTCATTCCGGAGGATCACCTCGGGAGCCTTGATCTCGATCAATCTCTTCAGACGGTTGTTCCGGATAATCACCCTCCGGTAAAGGTCATTCAGGTCGGATGTGGCAAAACGTCCACCATCCAGCGGAACCAGGGGCCGCAGCTCCGGCGGTATCACAGGCACCACCTTAACGATCATCCATTCCGGGCGGTTCACTCCTTTGGAAGCACGGAATGCTTCCACCACCTGCAGGCGCTTCAGGGCCTCATTCTTCCTCTGCTGGGAGGTTTCCGTTCCGGCCTTGTGGCGCAGCGAATAGGAGAGTTCATCCAGGTCGATCCTGGAGAGCAACTGGTGCAGCCCTTCTGCACCCATTCCGGCGATGAACTTATCCGGATGGTCATCTTCCAGCAACTGGTTCTCCTTGGGCAGGCTTGCCAGGATATCCAGGTACTCATCCTCGGTGAGGAAATCCAGGTAATTGACCCCATCGGCCTGCTTGATCCCAGCATTGATCACCACGTACCTTTCATAGTAGATAATGGAATCAAGCTTCTTGGTGGGCAGTCCCAGCAGGTACCCTATCTTATTGGGCAATGAGCGGAAATACCAGATGTGTGCCACTGGCACCACCAGGGAGATGTGGCCCATCCGTTCGCGGCGGACCTTCTTCTCAGTTACTTCCACACCGCAACGGTCACATACGATCCCCTTGTAACGGATCCGCTTGTATTTCCCGCAATGGCATTCGTAATCCTTTACCGGGCCGAAAATCCTTTCACAGAAAAGGCCGTCCCTTTCGGGCTTGTAGGTCCGGTAATTGATGGTTTCAGGTTTCAGGACCTCTCCGCTGGAGCGTTCCAGGATCTCTTCCGGGGAAGCCAGTCCAATGGAGATTTTTGTAAAACTGCTGCTCTTTATTTTGGTGTCTTTCCTGAATGACATATATATAGTTATTAATCGTTTCTAAACTTGTTCAATCAGGCCGGAGCCCGAAAATCAGGATGTATTAAACCAGGTTCACACTCAGTCCCAGTCCACGCAATTCGTGCAACAGCACGTTGAGTGATTCGGGAATACCCGGTGTGGGCATGGGCTCACCTTTAACAATGGCCTCATAAGCCTTGGCCCTTCCGATCACATCATCCGACTTCACGGTAAGGATCTCCTGCAGGATATTGGCCGCACCAAATGCTTCCAGCGCCCAGACCTCCATTTCACCAAAACGCTGGCCACCGAACTGGGCCTTACCGCCCAGGGGCTGCTGCGTGATCAGTGAGTAAGGCCCGATGCTCCTTGCGTGCATCTTGTCCTCCACCATGTGTCCCAGCTTCAGCATGTAGATCACACCCACTGTGGCCGGCTGGTCAAATCTCTCACCGGTCCCTCCGTCATACAGGTGGGTCTTTCCATACCTGGGAACACCTGCCTGATCGGTAAGCTCATTGATCTGGTCGATCTTGGCCCCGTCAAAAATGGGAGTGGCATATTTCTGATCCAGCTTCATACCTGCCCAGCCAAGTACAGTCTCATAGATCTGACCCAGGTTCATCCTGGAAGGCACACCCAGGGGATTCAGTACGATATCCACCGGAGTTCCGTCCTCCAGGAAGGGCATGTCCTCAGATCTGACGATCTTGGCCACAATACCCTTTGTTCCCGTGTCGTCCGGCCATTTTGTCACCGACGGTGATCTTCCTTTTCTTGGCCACATAGACCTTGGCCAGCTGGATGATTCCTGTGGGAAGTTCATCACCACTGGTGATACTGTGCTTCTTCCGCTTGTACAGCCCGTCGATCTCCTTGAACCTGATCATATAGTTGTGAAGCAGGTCCCTGATCAGGTCGTTCTTGTGCTTATCAGTGGTCCACTTGAGGGGATTCACATTGGCAAAGTCAAGTTCCTGAAGCTGTTTCTGGGTAAACTTGGTTCCCTTGGGGATTATGTCCACATTCAGGAAATCTTTCACTCCCTGTGAAGTTTTCCCGTTGACCAGCTCGAACAACTTCTCGATCAGCTGTCCCCGCAACTCAGTCGTATTACGGATGTATTCCTCGTCGATCTTCTCAAGGATCTGCTTGGTTGCAGGTCTCGATTTCCTCTCCTTCACTGTCCTGGAGAACAACTTCTTATCGATCACCACACCGATAGAGTGATGGTCCCGCCTTCAGTGAAGCATCCTTCACATCACCTGCCTTATCACCAAAGATGGCCCTCAGCAGTTTCTCTTCCGGGGAGGGATCCGATTCCCCTTTCGGGGTGATCTTACCAATGAGGATGTCACCGGGGGTTACCTCGGCACCGATCCGGATCAGTCCGTTCTCGTCCAGGTTCTTGGTAGCCTCTTCACTCACATTGGGAATATCAGAAGTAAGCTCTTCCAGTCCCCGCTTGGTATCCCTGACTTCCAGGAGGTACTCATCCACGTGGATGGAGGTAAATACATCTTCCCTTACCAGTCTTTCAGAAATCACGATGGCATCCTCGAAGTTGTACCCTTTCCACGGCATGAATGCCACCATCAGGTTCCTTCCGAGGGCCAGTTCGCCATGCTGGGTGGCATAACCCTGTGTAAGGATATCCCCCTTCTTCAGCTTCTGTCCCTTCTTCACCATGGGAGTCAGGTTCACACAGGTATTCTGGTTGGTCTTCCTGAACTTGGGAAGCTTGTACCGTTGAATCATCATCATCAAAGCTTACAAACCGCTCCTCCTCGCTCCGTTCGTACCTGACCACGATCTCGTTGGCATCCACAAATTCAACCACACCGTTCTCCTCAGCCCTGATCTGGAGCCTGGAATCACGGACCACGTTCAGTTCAATACCGGTACCCACCACAGGTGCTTCCGGATAGATCAGCGGAACAGCCTGGCGCATCATGTTCGATCCCATCAGTGCACTGTTGGCATCATCATGCTCCAGGAAGGGGATCAGTGATGCGGCGATGGAAGCGATCTGGTTTGGCGCCACGTCCATCAGCACCACATCATTCTTTTCTGCCAGCGGGTAATCCGCTTCATACCTGGCCTTCACCTTGGGATTCACAAAAGTGCCATCCTCGTTCAACGGCGCATTGGCCTGGGCAATCAGCTTGTCCTCTTCCTCTTCAGCACTGAGGTATACGATGCCCTTGTTGGCAAGCTCAACCTTACCTCCTTCGGTCTTCCTGTATGGAGTCTCGATAAAGCCCAGATCACTGATCCGTGCAAATACACAGAGGGAAGAAATCAGACCGATATTCGGACCTTCCGGGGTCTCAATGGGACAGAGCCTCCCATAGTGGGTATAGTGCACGTCACGCACCTCAAAACCTGCCCGTTCACGGGAAAGACCGCCTGGTCCAAGTGCCGACATGCGGCGCTTGTGGGTCATCTCGGCCAGCGGATTGGTCTGGTCCATGAACTGGGACAGCTGGTTGGTCCCGAAGAAGGAATTGATCACCGAAGAAAGGGTCTTCGAATTGATCAGGTCGGTGGGTGTAAACACCTCGTTGTCACGGACATTCATACGCTCACGGATGGTACGGGCCATACGGGCCAGTCCCACGCTGAACTGGTTCATCAGCTGCTCCCCAACCGTACGTACCCTCCTGTTGCTCAGGTGGTCGATGTCATCCACGTCGGTCTTGGAGTTGATCAGCTCGATGAGGTATTTGATGATCTGGATAATGTCCTCACGGGTCAGCACCCTGTTCTCGGTATCAGTATCCAGCTGCAGTTTCTTGTTGAGCCTGTATCGGCCCACTTCACCCAGGTCATATCGCTTGTCTGAAAAGAACAGCTTATCGATCACATCCCTTGCAGTGGGCTCATCCGGTGGTTCAGCATTCCTCAGCTGCCTGTAAATATGCATCACCGCTTCCTTCTCCGAGTTACACGGATCCTTCTGAAGGGTGTTGTAAATGATGGCAAAATCTGAAATGTTTGCCGTATCCTTGTGCAGGAGGATGGTCTTGGCACCCGAATCGATGATCTCATCAATGTGCTCACTCTCAAGGACAGTCTCCCTGTCAATGATCACCTCGTTCCGTTCGATGGAGACCACCTCACCGGTATCCTCATCCACGAAATCCTCGATCCAGCTCTTCAGCACACGGGCCGCCAGCTTCCGCCCAACCAGTTTTTTCAAACCGGTCTTCGATACCTTTACCTCATCAGCCAGGCCGAAGATCTCCAGCACATCCTTGTCGCTCTCATAACCGATGGCCCGGAGCAATGTGGTGACAGGTAATTTCTTTTTCCGGTCGATGTATGCATACATCACATTGTTGATGTCGGTAGCAAACTCGATCCAGGATCCCTTGAAAGGAATGATCCTGGCAGAGTATAGCTTGGTCCCGTTGGCATGGACACTCTGTCCGAAAAACACACCGGGGGACCGGTGCAGCTGGGATACCACCACCCTTTCAGCACCATTGATGATGAATACACCCCTTTCGGTCATATAAGGAACTGTACCCAGGTATACATCCTGGATCACCGTATCAAAATCCTCGTGCTCAGGATCGGTACAGTAGAGTTTCAAGTTTGCTTTCAGCGGAACGCTGAAAGTAAGTCCCCGTTCGATACACTCATCGATGGAGTACCTGGGAGGATCGATGGTATAATCCAGGAACTCCAGGACGAAATTGTTCCTGGTATCGGTAATGGGGAAATTTTCATGAAATACCTGGTAGAGTCCTTCGTTTTTCCTGTTCTCAGGAGTGGTCTCCATTTGAAAGAAATCATGAAATGATTTCAGCTGAACTTCCAGAAAATCAGGATATTCCAACTGATTTTTAATGGAAGCAAAACTAATCCGGTCTTGATTTTTATTTGGCATTGACATCGCTTTTTAATCCGAGGATTAAGGTGTGAATATAAAATTGCAAAAAGGCTTAGACCCCCGTTAGAGGGGATCTAAACCTGTAAGTGGATAATGCGATTGCCCTGTTATTTAAGCTCAACTTCTGCTCCAGCTTCTTCCAATTGGGTTTTGAGTGATTCAGCTTCATCCTTGCTGACACCTTCTTTGACAGGTGCAGGGGCAGGAATCAACAACAGCTTTTGCTTCTTTCAGTCCAAGTCCGGTGAGTTCCTTCACAAGCTTCACAATCTGCAGCTTGGCTCCACCCGGAGCTTTCAGGATCACATCAAATTCGGTCTTCTCTTCAGCGCCACCGCCTTCACCGCCGCCTGCAGCAGGACCGGCAACAGCCACTGCAGCAGCTGCAGGTTCAATACCGTGCTCTTCCTTCAGGACATCGAGCAATTCATTTACTTCTTTGACGGTCAGTTCGACCAACTGATCAGCAATTTTTTTAACGTCAGCCATTTTTATTGATTTTTAATGTGTTTAATTTTCTTTTTCTGATAAAGTTTTCAGAGCGCCGGCCATTTTCGATCCACTCGATGCAAGTGCAGACACCAGGTTTCTTGCAGGTGACTGAAGCAGCATCGCCAGATCGCCCAGCAGCTCCTCTTTGGATTTAATATTGGAGAGTGCTTCCAGCTGATCATCTCCGATATAGATCGATTCTTCCACGAAGGCGGCCTTCAGGATCGGCTTTCCATGGTTTTCCTGAACTCCTTGATCAGTTTGGCAGGGGTATTCCCTGTTTCACAGAACATGATGGAGGTAGAATCTTTCAATACATCGTAGAGATCATCAAAATCGCCTTCGGACTTCTCCATTGCTTTACGGAGTAATGTATTCTTGACAACCAGGAGGCTGATCTCCTTCTCAAAACATTTCCTTCTCAGGTTCGATGTCTCCTCGGCATTCAGCGCGGAAATATCGGTGAGGTAGAAATGCTTTGTGTCGTTCAGCCTTTGCGCCAGGTTCTCAATGATTACATCCTTTTCTTCTCTTCTCATTATATTGAGACACTTTAGCGATTATTATTCTTCTATAGCTTTAGGATCTATCTTGATTCCGGGACTCATGGTACTGGACAGATAGATACTCTTGATATAGGTTCCTTTTGCTGCAGTGGGTTTCAGCTTGATGATCGTTTGCATAAACTCACGAGCATTCTCACTGATCTTCTCTGCAGTAAAGGATACTTTACCAATAGAGGTATGGACGATACCGTATTTGTCTACTTTGAAATCGATTTTTCCCATCTTCACATCCTTCACAGCTTTGCCGATTTCCATGGTAACCGTACCACTTTTTGGATTGGGCATCAGGCCCCTGGGACCCAGCACACGGCCGAGTTTCCCAATCTTTGCCATTACCGGGGGCATGGTGATGATAACGTCCATATCGGTCCAACCTTTTTCGATTTTCTCAATATAGTCATCAAGCCCCACATAGTCGGCTCCTGCCTCTTTTGCCTCATCCTCTTTTTCCGGAGTACACAGAACCAGCACCTTGACCTCTTTCCCCGTTCCATGGGGAAGGGTAACAACGCCACGGACCATCTGGTTGGCTTTCCTCGGATCAACACCCAGACGTACATCGATATCCACCGATGCATCGAATTTGGTGGTGGTCATCTCCTTCACAAGTCCTGAAGCCTCACCAATGGTATATTGTTTGTCCTTGTCTAACTTCTCTAAAGCTAACTTCCTGTTTTTAGTAAGTTTACTCATCTTTTAAAACGAATTAATTGTTAGACGGAAAATCACCTTGTACAGTAATTCCCATACTCCTTGCGGTACCGGCAACCATTCTCATAGCAGACTCCACAGTAAACGCGTTCAGGTCGGGCATTTTTGCTTCAGCAATCTGGCGAACCTGATCCCAGGATACGCTGGCTACCTTCACCCGGTTGGATTCGGCCGATCCTTTCTTGATCTTGGCCATCTCCAGCAGTTGTACTGCCACCGGGGGTGTCTTCACGATAAAATCAAATGATTTATCGGAATAGACGGTAATGATTACTGGCAACAGTTTCCCGGCCTGCTCCTGGGTTCTGCCATTAAACTGCTTGCAGAACTCCATGATGTTGACACCCTTGGCACCCAGCGCGGGTCCCACGGGAGGGGACGGATTAGCAGCTCCACCCCTGATTTGCAACTTAATTAAGCCTTCTACTTCTTTTGCCATTTTAGTTTAACTATTTATATACTTACCGCTTACAACATCCGTCGACAACCATACAGGAAGCATTCTTGGTCATATCATTGTCTGGATATTGTAATCTCTTTATAAACTTTTAACTTTATAACTTTCACTTTCTAACTTTACAAACTTTTATCCATCTTTTTCCACCTGCATAAAGCTCAGTTCCAGCGGGGTCTTGCGACCAAAAATCTTCACCATCACCTTGAGCTTCTTCTTTTCATCGTTCACCTCTTCGATGATCCCGGTAAAACTGTTGAACGGGCCATCGATCACCTTCACAGATTCTCCTACGAAGAAGGGAACAGTGATCTCCTCGTCACTGGCAGACAGTTCATCCACCTTACCAAGGATCCGGTTCACCTCCGCGGGCCTTAAGGGTGTAGGCATCTGGTCTCCTTCAGAACCCAGGAATCCAATGATGTTGGGGATATTTCTGAGAATGTGCGGGATCTCCCCGGTGAGTACGGCCTCAACCAGCACATAACCGGGAAAATAGTTGCGCTCCTTGCTGATCTTCTTCCCGTTCCGGATCTGGTAGACCTTCTCGGTGGGAATCAGTACCTGCTCAATATAATCCTGCAGGTTCAACCTGCTAATTTCACTCTCAAGATATTCTTTGGCCTTCTTCTCTTTACCTCCAATGGCCCTGAGAACGTACCACTTTTTTTCCAGATTGCTCATGGATTACACCAATTTATAGATGCCTTCAAGGATCTTCTGAAATGAAATATCCATGGCGAAGACGATCATGGCAAAGATCAGAGACGCAACCATGACCACCAGTGCACTGCTCTGCAGATCTTTCCAGGTAGGCCAGGTCACTTTGTGCACCAGCTCGTTATACGACTCCTTCAGATAGTTTACGATTCTCTTCATCTTGGTTCAAATTTGCACGGGAGGAGCGACTCGAACGCCCGACACCTGGTTTTGGAGACCAGTGCTCTACCAACTGAGCTACACCCGTGTGCGTAATGCTTTTAAATAGAGAAGCCGGGCCCATGAAATACGACCCGTGCTCTCTATTTAATAAGGTAGGTTTCCTACTCCTCGATGCTGATCACCTGGCCGGCACCAACTGTACGTCCACCTTCACGGATTGCGAAACGCAGACCTACGTTGATGGCAACGGGGTAAATAAGTTCCACCCTGATTTCCACATCATCGCCGGGCATCACCATCTCAGTCCCTTCAGGAAGCTGGATCTCACCGGTTACGTCCAGTGTCCTCAGGTAAAACTGGGGACGGTATTTGTTGTGGAAGGGAGTATGGCGTCCACCTTCCTCTTTCTTAAGTACGTAAACCTGCGCCTTGAATTCAGTATGCGGAGTGATCGATCCGGGTTTGGCAATAACCATACCCCTCTTGATCTCCTTCTTGTCAATACCGCGAAGCAGCAGACCAACGTTATCACCGGCTTCTCCCCTGTCAAGGATCTTGCGGAACATCTCAACACCTGTTACAACGGTCTTTTTACCTTCGGCTCCAAGTCCGATCAGGTTCATCTCGTCTCCGGTGTTCACAATACCTGTTTCAATACGGCCGGTGGCTACAGTACCACGTCCTGTGATTGAGAATACGTCTTCAACGGGCATCAGGAAAGGCTTTTCAGTGTCACGGGGAGGAATGGGGATGTACTCATCCACAGCATCCATCAGTTCCATGACCTTCTCTTCCCACTTGGCTTCACCATTCAGGGCTCCCAGTGCAGATCCGTGAATCACGGGGGCATTTTCACCGTCTAACTCGTAGAAATCCAGCAGTTCGCGAACTTCCATCTCAACCAGTTCAAGAAGTTCATCATCATCAACCATGTCAACCTTGTTCAGGAAAACAACGATCTTGGGAACATTCACCTGGCGGGCCAGGAGGATGTGCTCCCTGGTCTGTGGCATAGGACCATCATCGCCTGCAACCACGATAATGGCACCGTCCATCTGGGCAGCACCAGTAACCATGTTCTTCACGTAGTCAGCGTGACCGGGACAGTCAACGTGCGCATAGTGGCGGTTTGCTGTCTGGTATTCAACGTGGGCCGTGTTAATGGTAATTCCACGCTCTTTTTCCTCCGGTGCATTGTCAATTGAGTCAAAATCCCTGATTTCAGAGAGACCCTTTTTTGCAAGGACCATTGTAATAGCAGCGGTCAATGTGGTTTTACCGTGGTCAACGTGACCAATGGTACCAATATTGACGTGCGGTTTGGACCTATCAAATTTTTCCTTAGCCATAACTTAATTTAATTAATTTGCTACTTGTTTACGTTATTCTATTTTTATCATTATCAGAGCCAATGCTGGGATTTGAACCCAGGACCTCTTCCTTACCAAGGAAACGCTCTACCCCTGAGCTACATCGGCAACCAAAAGGTTTGAGCGGGAAACGAGGCTCGAACTCGCGACCCCAACCTTGGAAGGGTTGTGCTCTACCAACTGAGCTATTCCCGCCTAAATACCCCTGAGGGTTATATTCAAAACTCTTTAAGAACTTGTGGGGAGAGAAGGATTATTCGAAACCTTGCTGAGTCGCTTGGCTGGTTCAACCTCGGAACCTTCAATCACCCTGCAATACTTCTAAGAACTTGTGGGGAGAGAAGGATTCGAACCTCCGAAGTCGTACGACAGTAGATTTACAGTCTACCCCAGTTGGCCACTTTGGTATCTCCCCTGTAAATCAATAAAAATTTGTACGCCTGAAATGCTCAGAGCCGATGGAGGGATTCGAACCCACGACCTGCTGATTACAAATCAGCTGCTCTGACCAACTGAGCTACATCGGCATACAAAGAACGTCAACGAAAAATACCCTCCAAAATCGGTTCGCAAATGTATGAATATTTTAATTAGCACACAAAATAATATGTCTCTTTTTTTGAAGGCATAAAAAAAGCTGCCGAAGCAGCCTTTTTCCCAGGATTTCAGGGGCTATTTCTTCCTGATTTTTCCCTTTCGTTTTACCAGTTGTTTCTTCAATGCATCAATGGAGAGGTCCGTTGCTTCCTCAAATGTCTTGCACTGTTTCTTGGCAAATACGGTCTGCCTTTCACATCAAGCTTGATCTCCACCAGTTTGTTCTCCCGGTCGGATGTATCCTTATCAAGCCTGAGAAATACTTCAGCACCCATGATGTCATCATAGACCGTGGGCAGTTTCTTGACCTTTGTGTCGATGAAATCCAGCAATTTCTGATCCGCGTCAAATCGAATTGAATGCATCTTTAATATCCATAGGCACCTCCTTGTTTTTAGGCCCGTGGGTGGGCCTGATTATAAATAGATTTTAACTTCTTAAACGTATTATGTGTATACACCTGTGTGGCCGAAAGGTTCGCATGACCCAGCAACTCCTTGATGGCATTCAGGTCAGCCCCCCTGTTCAGCATATGGGTGGCAAAAGTATGCCTGAGCACATGCGGACTCTTCTTATCCAGTGTGGTCACCAGGGCCAGGTACTTCTTGACGATCCTGTAAATGAGTGAATCATAGGCCGGCCTCCCCTTTCCGGTAACGATCAGGGCATCCACTGCCGGGTATCACTTGCACTCAACCTCTGTCCGAACAACATGCTGTCCAGGTAATGCGCATCAATGGCATCTCGCATCAGCTCATCATTCAGCGGAATCAACCTCTCCTTGTCCCTCTTCCCTTTCACCTTCACACTTTTGCCTGCCCGATCCACCGACCATGTCTTCAGACCGAGCAGTTCACTGCGCCTCATTCCTGTCTGGTATAGCAGATCGATGACCAGCCTGTTGCGGACCCCTTCAAAATCATCTCCGAAGGCATATTCGTCCAGCAGCCGATCCATGTTTCCTTCATCCACAAAGACAGGATTACGCTTACTCATTTTTGGCTTCAGCACCTTGTCCAGGGGATTGGATTCCAGCTCACCCTCCTTGATCAGGTATTTGCAATAGGTCCTGAGTGTGGTCAGCTTTTCGATGAACCGTCCGGGGAGAGATCCCGGCATCCATCTGGGAGACCACCCAGCATGCGGATGGTCTTATAATGCAAATCCATGCCCTCTTTGCCATTATCCAGGCAGAAAGCATGGAATTGATTCAGTACGGTCTGGTAAGCTTTGATGGTATGGGCCGCATACCTCTTCTCAGCCTGCAGGTATATAAGAAATTCATCAATCCTGGTCATGGGCAGCATTTCATCATCTGCCAAAATCCCGGATCTTAGTCTTCCTCCTGCTGCAATTGCTGAATATAGATGGCCTTGAGCTTCTGCTGGCGCTTGGTAATAGAAGGCTTTGTAAAAGCCTGACGGGCCCTGAGCTCCTTCACCACACCAGTTTTTTCAAACTTCCGCTTGAATTTCTTCAGCGACCTTTCAATATTCTCACCCTCTTTAATGGGAATAACAATCATTTCAATCTGTTTTAATTTTCGAGCCGCAAATTTAGATATTCAATTCCGAATATTCAACAAAACCCGACGATTTTTTAGATTGACCGAAAATGACAGCAATTAGACTATATGATAATTATACCGGAATTTTGACAAATTTTCTCCTCCCTCTAAAGGTATGAAAAAAAAGCTTGCAGGCAATTTCGAACCTGAATTTAGTCTTCTTTAACACTTCGCGGCGGTATGCTCTATTCTTTGAGAACGGATGCTTAATCATCCCGCAGGCAGCGGACCGAGAACCCGTAGTTGTAGTAGTCGTCCCGGTACACATCCGCGTAGTCGTAGCCCAGGTACCGGCACCAGGCGTACGACGCGTCGTCCTCCGTGGACGTCCAGAAGTAGGCGTAGTTGCCCATCGTAGCCGAACGAGCCATCGTAGACCGCGGCACCCGCCCGGAAGGGCTGTGAACCCGCTCTCGTTGGTCGCACCCGTGTTGGGGCTGTTCCAATGGGTTGTGCCGGCCTCCTTCAGCTTCCCCCCTTCGTCGGTCCCACGCCAGCCGGTGTCATCCGCCTCGGCCTGGCTCATCCCCAGGAACATCTCCAGCTCCTTCCACTCCGCGTCGCTGGGAAGGTGCCACCCGTCGGGGCACACCCCCTGCACCCCGCTGGGATTGGCATCGCTGCTGGCTGCCCCGTTCATGGCTGCCGCCCAGGTGTACAACCCGCCGTAGGTATCCCTGTTGGCCGTGCTGTTATTATACCAGCAGTAGGCTTTGTCAGTGACTGTCAGGTTATCCCATTCCGTGGTGCCCTCCACGTGCGGGATGGCCGACCCGTCGGCATACCGGGTCGTCTTCAGGTTCTCCGCCATCCAGGCCTGTTTCCCAATCCCAATCCAGTTATAGGTATTTCCATCATAATCTGATAACGTACCTGTCTGACCCGTAATATCAGGTCGGTCCGTTGTGAAACTTAACACTTCCCCATATGATGTGCCCTCGATGTTGGTAGCATAGGCAACGAAATAATAAGTTTCGCCAGATGCAAGAGCAGTTAGGGCGGAAGAATAACTCCCTGTGCCGGTGCCTTCTGAGATCTTGGTTCCTGAAGAGGCCGGATCTGTGGATGTGCTGTAATAGAAACCCTTGTCACTGACAGCTGCTCCACCATTACTGGTAACGTTGCCATTCAGAGTCGCTGAGGTTTCACCAACTGAGGTGGCTGCATTGGTCGTTACGGTGGGTGCGACAATCGTGGATCCTTCTCCTTTCACACAGCGGACCGAGAAGCCATCGTCTCTGCTGTCATAACCCCTGAACACCTCCGCGTTGCTGTAGTCCAGGTTACGGCGCCAGGCGTAGGTTGCATCGTACTCCGTGGCCGAAAAAAAGTTGGTACTATAGCCCATGTTGTAGAATGAGCCATCGCTGCTCCGGTTGCCTCCCGGAAGGGCCGAAAAACCGGTCTCGTTGGTGGCTCCCGTGTTGGGATCGATCCAGTGGGTGGTCCCTGTTGCCTTCAACTTGCCTCCTTCATCGGTCCCACGCCATCCTGTTTCATCCGCATCGACCGTACTCATACCCAGCTATATCTCCAGCTCCTTCCACTCTGCATCACTGGGCAGGTGCCAGCCATCGGGGCAGACCCCCTGCACCCCGCTTGGATTGGCTTCGCTGCTTGCTGCACCGTTCATGGCCGCCGACCAGGTATACAGGCCTCCGTAGATGTCCCGGTTGGTAGTACTGTTGTCATACCAGCAGTAGGCTTTGCCTGTTGCAGTGAGTGCGTCCCACTCGACTGAACCTTCCACCAGGGGAATGTCCGATCCGTCCGCGTAGCGGGTGGTCTTCAGATTCTCGGCCATCCAGATCTGGTCACCAATCTGAACGGTCTGGTAGACATTAAGATCAATATCAGTTACTGTCTCTCCGGATGAAGTGCTGGTGGCAAAACTCTCCTCTCCCCCATACGCAGTTCCCATACTGTTGGTGGCATAGGCCACGAAATAGTAGGTGGTTCCTGCCAAAAGTCCGGATACTGTGGAAGAATAGGTACCCGTGCCACTGCCTTCCGAGATCTTGGTTCCAGTGGAAGCCGGATCAGTGGATGTGCTGTAATAGAAACCCCGGTCACTTACAGCTGCACCTCCATTACTGGTAATATCGCCATTCAAAGTCGCTGAGGTTTCACCGATTGAGGTGGCCGCATTGGTTGTTACGGTGGGTTGAACAACCGTGGATCCTTCTCCCTTGACGCAGCGGACCGAGAACCCGAAGTACTTGTAGATCCGTTCCGGCCCACATCCGCGCTGTCGTAGCCCAGGCTCCGGCCCCAGGCGCCCGCCGCGTCGCCCTCCGCGGACGCCCAGAAGTCGGCGCCGTAGCCCATATTGCTGAACGAGCCATCGACGTACCGGATCCCGCCCGGAAGGGCAGTGAATCCGCTCTCGTTGGTCGCACCCGTGTTAGGGCTGTTCCAATGGGTTGTGCCGGCCTCCTTCAGCTTCCCCCCCTCGTCGGTCCCACGCCAGCCGGTGTCATCCGCCTCGGCCTGGCTCATCCCCAGGAACATCTCCAGCTCCTTCCACTCCGCGTCGCTGGGAAGGTGCCACCCGTCGGGGCAAACTCCCTGTACCCCGCTGGGATTTGCATCGCTGCCGGCCGCACCGTTCATGGCGGCCGCCCAGGTGTATAAACCGCCGTAGGTATCCCTGTTAGCCGTGCTGTTGTCATACCAGCAGTAGGCCTTGTCTGTTGTAGTTAGAGCATCCCACCCCGTGGTGCCCTCCACCAGCGGGATGGCCGACCCGTCGGCATACCGGGTAGTCTTCAGGTTCTCGGCCATCCAGATCTGGTCACCAATCTGAACGGTCTGGTAGACATTAACGATCAATATCAGTTACTGTCTCTCCGGATGAAGTGCTGGTGGCAAAACTAACCTCATTCCCATATGAAGTCCCAGAACTGTTGGTAGCATAAGCCCTGACGTAATAAGTAGTGCTAGGTGCCAGTCCGGTGATGTTGCTGGTAAAGCTTCCTGTACCTGTACCATCAGTGGTCTTAGTGCCGGAAATGGTCGGATTCGCCGTGGTTGCCCAGCAGACTCCCCGTGCGGTTACTGTCGCTCCACCGTCATCGGTTACCTCACCTCCTGACCGGGCTGAGTTCTCCGTGATGGCTGTGACCTCGATGGTGGTGATGGTCGGCATTTGAAGGGAAGCGGTGGTAAAACGCTGTTCCTCCCCGTAAGTTGTGCCATCACTGTTGGTGGCATAGGCCCTTACAAAATAAGTGGTGCCAGGTGACAGGCCTGTGAGGCTGCTTGTATAGCTGCCCCTTCCTGAACCATCGGTGGTCTTATTGCCGGAGATAGTGGGTTCATTTGATGTACTCCAGCAAACACCCCGGGCCGTAACTGCGTTTCCGCCTTCATCGGTTACCTCACCGCCTGCAGACGCTGATCTGCTGGTTATTTGCGATACAGATCCGGTATTGACATGCAGGAATCCAACAGGTTCGAAACGCTTGCAGGTGGTAAGCAACAGGAAAATTGACAGGAAGCCCAGGATGGTCACTCCCAAAAATGGGATACGTGCCCGGGAGTTAATTAGCATCCTGTTTGACTTTCCTGAATTCCCCATGTCCTGTTACTCTTCCCTTTTTAGAAATATAAAATCCCCCCCCTCGTTGCCCACGTTCTGGATCTCGCCGTACTGGGGCAGGGTATTGCTGCCGCTGTTGCTGATTACGGCCATCTTGAAGCTGTAGAAGAGCTCCTCTGAGGAGAGGTACTGATTCTGGTTTTCATCCAGCCTTTTGACCAGGTATTTCACAAATGCACTCTTATCGGGAACCTCGGTCATGGCACCGCTGGTCATGGCTTTACGGCTGGGTATCTCGTAAATCCGGTCGTATATTACTTCGCTGTCCATATTAACCGCCCTGGATTTGAATATGGATCCGGCAAAGCAGGCATCGGTGATCAGCAGGGTATGTTTTGTGTGTATAGCCTGCAAGTAATCCACCAGGGCACTGTTCCGGAACCAGTCGGCCGTGGTTTCACGGGAAGCATCTGATGGGAGCCAGTACCCGATCTCGGCATCCTCGTCCCAGTACCCGTGACCTGCAAAAAAGATCAGCAGGTTATCATTTTCATTGATCTTGCCCCGCAAAGCATCCAGTTCCCAAATGATTTCGCTCCGTTTGGGATTCTTGAGCATCGTGATGTTTTCCGGATCAAATGTATAATTATCAACCAGGGTCCGGTAGACACTCTGGGCATCTTTCACAGGATTATCCAGATCAGGGATCCTGGAATCCTTGTACTCCCCAATCCCGATAATGAGGCCGTAATATTTTGACTTCTCGTTGATTCTGTCGGCCAGGGTGATTACCGGAGGAGTGTACTTGATCGTGAAGTACCTCTTCATTCATATTGCTGTGCTCATCCATTGACTTAATCCTCACCTCGTTCTCACCTGGGTAAGAGTCAGGGTGCTGGCAAACAGGCCGCTACCATCCACTACCTGATGTCATTATTGACCGAGACAAACCTGATCTTGCTGGCATCTGTTACCTCCCCGATCACTTCCACCTCCTGGGTTTCCGTCAAATAAAAGCCTGCGTTTCCTGCAATGCCGGGGCAAGTATTTGGATGATCGGGAGCCTCCCGGTCAGGCGCATTGTTCAGCCGGAACTTCACGGTTTTGCTCTCCGCCTCCTGGGCGAAGAGGGGGCTGGCTGTGCCCATTAGCATGAACAGAAGTCCGAATCCGATCCCAAAATAGTTCACTATTTTCATCGCTGTCTAGAACTTGTAGTTAAAGGTAAGCAATGGTGCATTGGACACAGGATCGAGCGAAGGGCTGATCCTGATCCCTTTCTCTATAAGAGGTTCTGTTATTCAAATCCCTGGTTCCGACAAAAGTCCATACAAGATCGGAAACCCAGATGGCAATGGCGGTGTAAGCCAGGGCCTCTGAGAACTGGTCCTGCCGGAGTGACTTCTCGTACAGGGCATTCTTCTCATCATAGTCGGTCAGGTCAATGATCCCGTCATAGGTATTGACAGCTGACCTGTTGAGTATGACCGACCCGGCAATGCACCCATACCCCAGCACGCCCCTGATCCAGTGGGGATCCCCTGTATACCTGGAAAGGCCCAGGCCGGGGAATGCCACTGACTGGAGGATCAGGCCGGTACGATTGAATTGTTTTCCACCGGAAGTGTGAGAAGGGTTCTCCTTTTGTGGTTCAATCTCCTCCTTTTGTGGTTCAGGTTGGCCTTCCTCCTCCTCAGGCTCCTTTATCACCGGAGGAACCACTACTGGTTCAGGCGGGGGAACTGCCTTTACATACACCTTGACATAGATATCGGCATTCATCTCGATACGGTCCACTTCCAGGTCCCAGGTGATCTGTTTGCCCGAACCTCCCATTACCATTTCCCCAATGTCCCCAGTCAGTGCAGCAGCATTGATCTGTTTCCCGTCTGCATCTTTTACCACCAGTTCGACAGTGAATTCGTCAGATGACCCACTGTTCAGAATGTCATATGTGATAAGGATCTTATTTCCCCTTAATTGCAGTGTAGGATCGGACACCTGGATCTTCTGCCCGAAAGCAGCGGATGAGCACAGGAATCCGCATACTGCCAGGAGACATATAAGGGTGCTTCGCATGATAGGATGTTAATCAGCGATTTAAAGATAGCAAAATTACTTTCTGAGGCAACTGATGTGATTAATCTGGAAATTTGTGAGATGGCACAAGCGTATTATCCAGCCAGTAATACTTCTGCAGGGATCTTCAGCTCCCGGTAGAGGGTTTTGACCATTTTCAGTGTCAGTTTTCTTTTCCTGTTCAGGATCTCGCTCACGCGGCTCTGGCTGCCCAGGTATTTAATCATATCCGCATTGGTCATTCCCATTTGCTCCATCCTGAATTTAATGGCATCCACAGGATCGGGAGGGGCAACAGGGTAGTGTTTCATCTCATATGATTCTGTAAGAGTTATCATGAGATCCAGTTCATCCCCCTCTGGGGTATCTTTATTGGCGCCCCATAGCTTATCGATACGTGCCAGGGCCTCCTGATAGTCGCTCTCGGTCTTAATTGGTTTGATCTCCATGCTAAACTGTTTTTACGTTTATCCTGTTGTAATCCCGGTGTGTACCAATAAACCTGATATAAACAGCTTGATATTCATAATCAATTGCAGCAACCAGCCGGTACTTGTTACCCTTAATATTGAAAACCACACGCCCATTCCCGATGATGCTTGCATGATGATATTGTTGCTTAAGTTCATTTGAATTCTTCCATTCAGTACTTTTAACATCATGGTACCAGGCCCTTAAATGAATTTCCGAATCAGCATAGGCAGGCTGTGCCCAGAATTCCTTCAAAGTCCTGAAGGCAATAATTCTCATGGTATAAAGATAAAGAATTTGTTGTAATTATCCCATTTTGGGATATTTAATCTGATATTAAATACAGATATCCCTGTACTTTTATAAGGGTGGAATCCTCCACAAGTGCATGCTCCCTGACCTCATCCAGCGATTTGATCTCTCCCATCGCATCCCGGTAATTCACGATGGCCTTTACGTCTTCGATACTCCAGGTAGGGGTGGCGGAGAAGGTCCCGGAATGTGGCTCTATTCAGGTCCAGTTTTCGTAACCTCCGCATGTATCGATGGTCAGGAAAGGAGTGATGCTTTGGATGGTCTCAGATTTCATCCCGTACACCTCTGACAGTTGAGTGGTGTCACAATAACCCCCGACAACTCCCGTACCTGGTAATACGGCCTGCGAATACAGGGCCTATGCCAGGGAAGGGCAGCAGCCCGGCTGAATCAACAGTATTCAGGTTGATGGAGAGCGGCAGGAGGGTTTTCCGTCGGATGAATTTCCAGCGTATGAGGTATGGTAGGCTTTTTTCCGAACCGAGGCCAACGAGTCCCGCCTTGCCCGGTATAGTGAATCCTGCCTGGCTTCTTCCAGGCTGTCTGCCTCGGCCATGGCTGCCAGGATCTGACGGGATTCCTCCACGAACTGATCCAGTCCTTCCGGCTGCCGGCCGGGTAGCATCTGGACAGTGATCCTGAAGCCCAGGCTGGCCACCAGCAGGAAGGATAATATGATCATGGCCCGCTGCTCACCCCGGGGAAGCAGGTAGAATTCCCGTCTTACTTTTTTAAGCATACATGGGTTGATGTGACGGAAACCGTTTAAATCAGCCTTCCCGGCAGAATCCGGATTCAAATCACTTGAAAGCTACCTGGAAACAATGCACCTGTTTCGCAGAATACGCATGTCACATCTTTGTGACATTTTTTCGTTGAGATGATATTTTATGGAATACTGAGATTCGGAATGCGCACATAATACCCTGATATTCTATTTATTGTGATTGTTCAGAAATTGACCAGAGAAAGGAATCCCCTGATTATGTCACAAAAATGTGACATCCTGAATCGGCCAACATAGGTCCATAATCCAACAAAGGATCCAACATAGAATCCACCAAAAAACCAATCAAAGAATCGCCAACAAAGACCAAGGGAAAATAGACGAAGGGGAAAAATCCACGCAGACCTGTCAGAACAGTTTGATCACCTGGTTGTAAACACCCATGGCGAAGAGCACAGCGATGGCCAGGGGGGCCACGAACTTGACCAGGAACATGAAAAGGGGCAGGTAGCCTGTTTTGTATTTCCCGTCACTGGAAAGTTCTGCGCGTGTAGTGTCCCTGGCCAGGAACCAGCCTATAAAGACCACGATGAAGAAACCTCCCAGCGGGAGCAGCATGTCTGGGGATGCATTAGCGAAACTGAACAGATCAGTTGATACTGTGCATAGAATTCCAAGGAATCCTGCTGAAATTAAAGCCAGAATGGTGGCTCTTTTTCGCGACATACTCAGTTGCTCTGAAAAATAGGCCACAATCACCTCCAGCATCGATATGGTGGAAGTGATGGCTGCAAAGCAAAGCAGCAGGAAAAACAAAAATGCCCAGATAAGTCCACCTGCCATGTTCTGGAAGATCACAGGAAGTGTGATGTAAACCAGTTCCGGACCCTGACCCGGGTCAATTCCAAAAGCAAATACTGCAGGGAATATTGCAAGTCCGGCAATAATAGCCACAAATGTATCAGCAACAGCCACACTTACTGCCATTGTGGCCAGATTCTCCTTCTTCTTGATGTATGAGCCATAAGTGATCAGTGTACCCATCCCGATAGACAGGGAGAAAAAAGCCTGACCCAGTATTACAAGGATAATCCGGAACGGTGCTTCTTTAATTGGTGCAAAATCTGGCTTAAACAGGAATACCAACCCCTCCCTGGCACCATCCAGAGTAACCGACCTGACCACCAGGATCACCAGCAGAACCAGCAGGACGGGCATGAGGATCTTGGCATATTTTTCGATCCCGTTCTTTACCCCTGAGATTACAATATAACCGGTCAGGAGCATCATCACCACAAACCAGATAATGGGTCTCCAGATGCCTGAGGTGAAGGATTCATAATGATTGCTAAAGAACAGCTTAAGGGCTGAAGTATCCATGGAAGCGAATCCGAACTTATCGGGAAACAATATCCACCTTACAGATTGGATCACATACTCAAGCGTCCAGCCGGCAACAACAGTATAGAATGCGAAGATGATAAATACTGAGACAACTCCCAGCATTCCAACCAGATGCCACCTTTTTCCTGAATGGATTTTTTTGAATGCACCTACCGGATTTAATTGCGCTGAACGTCCGATAACAAATTCGGACATCATTACCGGGATACCAATGGCAGCAACGAAAACTACATAGATCAGCAGAAAAGCTCCACCCCCATTTTGCCCGACCACATATGGAAATCTCCATATATTGCCAAGCCCTATGGCTGATCCAGCAAGTGCGGCGAGGACACCAAATCTGCTGCTAAAACTGTCTCTTTTTCCGTTTCCGCCCTGCACCTACTCCAAATTTTGACGACTTTACAAACTTTCTTGGGCTTACGCCTCAGTTCCTTCGGTTTTCTAACTTTCTTCGGCTTACAAACTTTATAAACTTTACAAACTTTACAAACTTTCAACTAAGTTATAGGCGATCGATGCAGTTCAGGTCGTTGAAAGCCACCTTCATGCGCTCGATCATCGATTTCTCGCCTTCACGCAGCCATACCCGTGGGTCGTAGAACTTCTTATTGGGCTTGTCCTCCCCTTCCGGGTTCCCGATCTGTCCCTGCAGGTAGTCGTGGTTCTTGGCCTCAAACCGGCGCACACCATCCCAGCTGGCCCACTGGGTATCGGTATCGATGTTCATCTTGATCACACCGTAGCCGATAGCCTCGCGGATCTCCTCCTGTGAGGAACCTGATCCGCCGTGGAATACGAAGAACAGGGGCTTCTTGCCCAGTCCGTATTTCTCCTCCACATATTTCTGTGAGTTGTCGAGGATCTTGGGGGTCAGTACCACGTTCCCCGGCTTATAGACACCGTGCACATTCCCGAAGGAGGCGGCAATGGTGAACTGGTCGCTTACCTTGGAGAGCTCCTCGTAGGCATAGGCCACATCCGCAGGCTGGGTGTAGAGCAGTGAATTGTCCATCCCGGTATTATCAACACCATCTTCCTCTCCACCGGTACATCCCAGTTCGATCTCCAGGGTCATGCCCATCTTGGTCATGCGCTCCAGGTAGCGCTTACAGATCTCGATGTTCTCCTCCAGTGGCTCTTCGGAGAGGTCCAGCATGTGGGAGCTGTAGAGCGATTTTCCCCAGCTTTTAAAATGCCTCTCACCGGCATCCAGCAGGCCGTCAATCCAGGGAAGAAGCTTCTTGGCAGCATGGTCGGTATGAAGGATCACCGGAATACCATACTGCTCAGCCATATAATGAACGTGTTTTGCACCACTTACCGCACCTGCGATAGCAGCCTTCTGGTTCTCATTGGAAAGTCCCTTCCCGGCATAGAAAACAGCACCGCCGTTTGAGAACTGGATGATCACAGGGGAATTCACATCCCTGGCAGCTTCAATCACCGCGTTGACAGTATTTGTTCCCACAACATTCACTGCAGGTATGGCGAATTCATTTTGCTGGGCTACAGCAAAAACTTTCTGAACGTCTGTACCAGTTACAACACCGGGTTTTACAACATCTAAAATCTTATTGGACATGATCACTAGAATTAATATGGATTGGGTTTAAATTGAGCGAACAAACGTACATAATGTTTATTATAAAAACAATATTGCGGCTTTTATAAAAAACACCACGGGATCAAAGGGCAACGCATTGGTCAGAAGGGATAACCGATGGCCAGGTTGTAGGTCAGATCCCTGCCTGATATCCCCGAGTTACCGAGCAGCCAGTTGGAACCTTCGATGGGGTACGGACTCCGCAACGGCACTCCCAGGTCGAACCTGAATATGAAGAAGCTGAACACCACACGGGTACCCAGCCCGGTGCCCACTGCAAGCTCCTTGTAGAACCTGGAAAACTCGAATCCGGCTCCTGCCCGGTCATCCTCACCGGACAGCGACCAGATGTTCCCCACGTCCAGGAAGAGGGCTGCCTCCAGTTTCCAGAACAGTTTGAACCTGTACTCCATATTGGCTTCCAGCTTCACATCACCGGTCTGGTTGGGATAGGTGGTTTCATCGGGGTCATCATAGGACCCGGGACCCAGGCCTTTCACCTGCCATGCCCGGATGCTGTTGGCTCCTCCCGAGAAGTACTGCTTCTCAAACGGCATGGCATTGGAATTGAGGTAGGCAAATCCCACACCTGCAAATCCCCTCAGCACCACACTGATATCCTCATAGAGGAATATGTAACTCCTGAAATCGATGTTGGTTTTCGCGTACTGGGCAAAATCCACCCCCAGTAGTTGATAACTCTCATCCCCCGGATCCTCCCCGAGTAATTTGTATCCCGCGTAAAACAGGTTCCCGGCTGTCTCAATGTTGAAACGGATATCCTGGAAACTCTGGTTCTTCAGCAGCTTCTTGTTGGACCAGATCAGCGAATATCTTTGGTCGATGATCAGGTGGGGTTCGTAACTGTAGAAAAGGTATTTGCCCTCCAGCCATTTCTGGAACTCCTCCGATTTGTGGGGTGTCAGGATCAGGCTGGCCTCGAAGGGATATACACGGTGGATCAGCTTCTCGGTACCCCTCCAGTCATACCCGAAGGAGGCGTTGGCCATGGTCCGTGTATAATCGGGTCGTTTCTGGTAGTTATAGGAAATCCGGATGTTGGTCTGGGGATTGAACCTCCGGATGAACCGGTCCGATCTGAAAGGCAGCAGGAACTTGGGGATCCTCAGCCGGGCCTCCACCCCGAACTCCTGCATCAGGTTCAGTCCCCCGTAAAGGGACGTATCCGATTCGGGATCCGTTTCTTTCAGGGTTTCGATGGCTCCCATGAATGACAGTTCAAACTGCTCGGAACCCCCGAACAGGTTCCGGTGGGCATATCCCACATTTGCTGCGGCGCCAATATTACCCTCCGAGTTGGTGCCCTCCAGTTTAAAGGTGTAGGACTGCCTGGTTGCCGGGGCAATCAGCACATCACAGTCCAGCAGGCGGGCCTCCCCGTCCACCTCCCTGTACCGGATATCCACCATCTTGGAGGCACTCAGTGAAGAGAGGTTGCGGTAGGTAAGCTGCATGTTTGAAGCACTGAACAGGGTGCCGGGCATAATATTGTTCTTCTGTGTGACCATCCCCGGCCTGATGTTGGGCTTTTCCGAATAGACCACATGGACACTGTCGTAGAGCATGGTGTCCTTCACCATTGCTGCCGTGTCCAGGTAGTATTTGGAAACCGTAGCATCATAGTCGGTTACGATAAAGACATCCCTGATATGGTACACCGGGTGGCTGGTCTGGATGGTATTGCCCAACCTGTCCTGGGATGGAAAATTCCTGATCCCCAGGATCACGTCCACCTTTTGTTCTTTGAGGGCACTGTCCACTTCATAGTAGATGTAGTCCTGGTTAAATCCGTAATAACCGCTATCCTGGAGCACCGACTCTATCCTGGCCCGCTCCTCCTGCAGCACATCCATATCAAACAATTCACCACTCCTGAACCGGTTGGAACCGGTATCTGACATGACCATGGGAGCCAGGGTGGCATCCTGAAAGAAATAGGTGATATCCCGGATTCTGTAAGGCTGCCCCGGTGTCACATGATAAACCACCTTTGCCCTTCTTTTTTTGTAAATGGTGGTATCGTTCACAAGGGCATGGTAGAAACCCTTGTTGTTCATATAGAGCTTAAGCTGGTCCGATGATTTATCCTTCAGGTTGGTGTCATAAACCACAGGGGGCTCACCGATCCGCCTGAGCCAGTTATGGAATCCGTTGTCCTTGTCAGGGGAAGAGAGGTTGTACAATGACAGGTAGAACTTCCAATAGAAGATCCGCTTGTTGGGCTTCTGTTTGATATAATCGTCAAGCGCCTTCTTATCGAATTCCCCGTCACCGGCTTCCACCTTGTAATTGTTCAGCAGGTACTTGTCCGAAGGGACATACTTGACTGCAGTACAGGAGAAAAGGAAGACCGGTATAACCAGTGCTATGCTATATGGGATCCTTCGAAGCAAACTATCCAGGTAAAAATGCTAAAGTACAAATTTTAGTACAGCCAAAACTTTTTTCATCTTTGCAGATATTCAACAACCTTGCCATGATCTCCAGCGCCCATTCAAAACTGATCCGGTCACTCCGGCACAAGAAATACCGCGACCATCATCAACTTTTTCTGGTGGAAGGGGAGAAAATGGTGCAGGAAATGCTTGGAAGCAAGGGACAGTCAGGATTCATGGTGCAGGAGGTCTTTGCCACAGGTGACTGGATTGAAGCCCATGACAGGTGGATCCGGGGAATTGATGCCGGTTTGAACGAGACCACCCTGCCCGAGCTTAAGAAGGTAAGCAACCTGGTAACGCCCCAGCCTGTACTGGCCCTGGTGGGCATCCCGGAAACCATCCTGGAACCTGGTGCACTTTTGGAAGAACTGGTCCTCGGTCTTGAATCGGTCAGGGATCCGGGTAACCTGGGGACCATTGTACGCACCGCAGACTGGTTTGGCATCCGCCATATTCTTTGCACGCCAGACTCGGTGGACCTCTTCAATCCGAAAGTGGTCCAGGCCACCATGGGTTCCATAGCCCGGGTGAAGGTATACTATGAGGATCCTGAGGTGTTGCTGAATGAATCCTCCCTGAAGGAGAAACCGGTCTGCGGAACCAGCCTGCAGGGGGAGAATATCTACGATACCGTCCTGCCGGAGCATCCGCTGGTCCTCTTCGGGAATGAGTCAAAAGGCCTCTCATCCAGGTTTGATCCCTTTATGGGAACCCGGCTTTTCATCCCCTCCTTCGCAGGCGGGCAACCAGGTTCTGAATCGCTGAATCTGGCTTCATCGGTAGCTGTGGTCTGTTCGGAATTCAGGCGAAGGGCATAGTACCGGAGCACCGCCTCAACCTGCCTATTCGAAATGGAAGTTGAGCATGACAATGTAGGAGGTGGCCCGGTCGATGGACTCCACGAACTGGGGATTGGGCAATCTCACATCAGTGGGATCTAAAATATTCAGAAGGCCTATTGCCAGTTTGATCTCCGGTGCGAACTTAAAATATTTCAGGTAGTTGTCCACCCCGAATCCAATCTCAATATAGAGATCGGAAGGCTTGAATTTCAGGTACCCATTCGATTCACTGTCATATTTCTTTTTGGCCGACATGTCATGCCTGAAATTGAGTCCTGCAACCAGGTAGGGCCGGTGGTTGTTCATCCGGTGGGACCTGTACTTCAGGTGGAGGGGGAAGTCCAGGAAACTGGGGCCCACTGCCACCGGGTTGTCTGCCGGGTGGGGTTGATCAATGCTGACCAGGTCACCCGGGCCCTGTGATGTGTATTCGTAGTAGTAGACTTCCCTGGATCCAAAGCTGATACCCGGCATAAACCTGAGGTTCAGGTTATCACCGAGCCGCAGGTCGGAAACGATGCCTACCTGGAATCCGGGCAAAACCTTACTCACATCTGCATAGATAAAATCCTCAGCTTCATAGTTCCTTTTGAAGGCCAGGTCCATGGTGTTGAATCCCACGGTGAATCCAAAATGAAGGCGTTTCAGATCGAAGGAAGGGATGTTCCTCAGTTTTTCCTCCTGGGAGAAAACCTGGAAACAGAAAAGAAGCAACAGGATGACCAGTGGAAACCTTTTTATCATAGCAATTAAACGGTGCAAATATAGGAATTAGTATACATGGTCTGTCCTGGATTTTCAATCCCCCAGGAGCCGCTCCAGGGCATTTTCAAAATCCCTGGCGTAGTCTGCAATGAAACCAAATGACACATCATCAATCCTGAGTTCCTCCTTGGTCACATGCCCCAGGGCTGAAAAATGGAGTCCCGAATCCATCATGTAGTCCAGGAACTCCGTTTCCTGTTCAGAGGAGACACTGACCACCACCCGGCTCTGGGCCTCACCGAACAGGAAGGCATCCCCGCGGATCTCGGCAGGTGAGGTCACATCAAATCCCAGTCCCCCTGGCAATGCACACTCCACAAGTGTAATGAACAATCCCCCCAGCGACACGTCATGGGCCGAACTGATCAGCCTCCCGCTGATGAGCAATTTGACCACCTCCTGCAACTTCATTTCATATTCCAGGTCAAAATTCGGCGCGGCCGATTCATTGATCAGGTGAACAAAAGAGAGGTATTCGGAGGAGGAGATATCGTTGTCGGACCTGCCGATCAGAAAGATCACATCTCCCTTCTGGCGGAAATTGACAGTCATCACATCCTGATAGTTATCCAGGATTCCCACCATGCCCACCACCGGGGTAGGTATAATACTGGCAATATCCTCCCCGTCATAGGTCAGGTTGTGAAAACTCACGTTACCGGCCACCACCGGGATCTCCATCTTCCGGCAAATCTCGCTGATCCCCTTCACGCTTTCAGCAAAATCGCTGTAAACGAACGGATCGGAGGGATCCCCGTAGTTCAGGCAGTCAGCCACCGCCAGGGGCCTTCCCCCGGAACAGATGATATTCCTGGATGCTTCCGCCACAGAGATCATGGCTCCTTTCCTGGGCTCCAGCTTTCCGTACCTGGAATTCCCGTCCACACTCATGACCAGTGCCACGTCATACCCTTGTACCTTGATAATGCCCGCATCTGAGGCATATTCACTGCTCAGGTTCGACAAGCCGGCCATGGTGTCGAACTGCTCGTATATCCACCTGCGGGAAGCAATGTTTGGCAATGACACCATTTTCCTTGCAATGTCCTTCATGTTGCCGGGCATGGGGACCTCCTCTGCCGAAACCTTCCTGGGCGTTTTCCCCCGTAATTTTATATCCCTGATATAAACCGGAGCGCCGCCTCCCCTTACCAGTAGTTTGACTGGCAGGTCCCCGTAAACCTCTGATCCGTCCCGGATCCGGATCCGCTCCTCGCCGGTGACCGAACCGATGGAAGTACACTCAAGTTCCCACCGTTCTGCGATCTCCCCGACACTTTTCAAATCATCCTGGTGGACGGCCAGGAGCATCTGTTCCTGGGTCTGGGAAAGCAGCACCCCCAGGGCATCGATATCATCCCTGAGCAATGGGATCCTTTCCAGCTGGATCTCAACACCTTTTTTACCCCTGTAAGCCATTTCAGATGCAGCACAGAGGACTCCCCCTGCACCAATATCCTGCATTCCCCTAATCAGGCCCAGGTTGTTGAGTTCATGAATGCAGTCCATCAGGATCTTTCCGCTGGCCGGGTCCGCCACCTGTGAAGCAGGGACCATCTGTCCCTTGTTTATAATGGCTTTTGATGCAAAACCGGCCCCGTGGACCCCTTGGCCGGAAGTTTTCTTGCCCAGCAACAGCACCACCTGGGAAGTATCTGTAAATGATGCCCTGATCATCTTATCCAGGTGTACGATGCCCACACCCATGAGGTTGATCAGCGGATTAAAATTGTAGCTGTTGTCGAACAGGACCTCTCCCCCTACAACCGGAACCCCGAAGTTGTTGGAATAACTTCCAAGGGCTGACACAACAGCGTTGATCATATCCTTGATCTGTTTTTTCCGGGGATCTCCGAAACGCAGGATATATAACAGTCCCACAGGCTCAGCCCCCATGGTGATCAGGTCCCTGTTTACATTTCCCACACCCACAGCCCCCTGCCTGGGATCTATGGCAATGGGGTGGTTATGGGATTCCATTTTCACCACACATGCCACCTCATCATTGATCCGGATCACCCCTGCATTCTCCGCTCCGGCAGGCACAAATACATCCTTCCCCTCCAGAGGCATTTCTTCAAGCCATTTGGTAGAGCTTTTATAAGAGATATGCTCAGACCACATGGCGGCAAACATATTCAGTTCAAAGGAATTGGGTTCCCTTCCCAGCATTGATTCAATGGAGTAAACCTCATCCTGGTTAAGGTAAGAAAGCGCGCGCTCCTTCAGTAGTGATTCATTAAGATCCATTCTAATAAGCTTTGGCGCAAATATAATGAATAGATCATATCGAGATAATTTTTACATTTGTTTGGGAACCAAAATCACCTGAAAAAGATGAAACAAATTGCGCTGGTCACCGGAGCATCAGCAGGGATCGGGAGAGCCACAGCGTTACTCCTTGCGAAAAACGATTTTGATATCATCACCACTGGCCGCCGCCATGAAAACCTGGAGGCCCTTGAGGAGGAGATCCGGGCCAAAACGTCCGCCGATGTGCTCTCCCTGGCCTTCGATATCCGTGATAAGGATGCGGTGAAAGAGGCCTGCGGACAGCTTGCCGGGAAATGGGAGCAGGTGGATGTGCTGGTGAACAATGCCGGTCTTGCAGTGGGGATCAGCCATATACATGAAGGGGTGGTAGATGACTGGGAACGGATGATTGATACCAACATCAAGGGATTGCTGTATATCACGAGGCTGATCTCACCGGGGATGGTGAGCAGGGGGAAAGGACATATCATCAACATTGGCTCCATAGCAGGCAAGGAGGCCTATGAGAACGGGAATGTTTACAACGCCACCAAGTTTGCTGTGGACGGCCTTACCCAGGGGATGCGCCTTGACCTGGTGGAACACGGAGTGAAGGTGACAGCTATCAATCCGGGTGCTGTGGAAACCGAATTCAGCCTGGTCCGTTTCAAGGGGGATCAGGAGAAAGCCGACCAGGTCTACCAGGGATTCACCCCCCTGTATGCAGAGGACATTGCCGAAGCCATTCTCTTTGCCATTACCCGTCCCCCCAATGTGAACATCGATGACATGTTGATCATGGCAACGCCCCAGGCGCTAACCAGGAAGATTATCAAGAAACCATAAAAATAAGATACCATGTATACAGTAGAATATCTCAGGAGATTTACAACCAGCGTTTTTGAAAAGATGGGCTGCAGCCCGGAAGATGCGAAAATGGCAACCGATGTCTTCATTGCCGCGGAACTGAGAGGGTACTCCAGCCACGGGATGATACGCATCAAGGATTACTTCCAGCTGTGGCAGGCCAACCGCATCAATGTGACACCCGATGTGCGGGTGGTCCATGAATCCCCCAGTACCGCTGTGGTGGATGGCGATGGTGCCATCGGGATGATCGCTGCCACAAAATCCATGAAGATTGCCATTGAAAAGGCTCAGAAAGCAGGGACCGGGTGGGTATCCACCCGGGGATCAAACCACTATGGCATCGCGGGTTATTACTCCATGATGGCCCTTGAACACAACATGATCGGCATCTGCATGACCATTGCCAATCCGCTGGTGGCCCCCACTTTCTCCGTCTCACGGATGCTGGGAACCAATCCGATTGCAGTGGCGGTACCTGCAGGAAAATATCCGCCATTTGTGGCAGACTTCTCCACCACCCCCATTGCGCGTGGCAAACTGGCAGTGGCAGGTAAGAAGGGGGAAAAAGTTCCCCTGGGATACGTACAGGATGCTGACGGCCTTCCCTCCGATGATCCTGATATCATCAAGGAGGGCGGCTCCATGGTCACCCTGGGCGGAACCCGTGAACAGGGCAGTCATAAAGGGTATTGTATGAGCGCTGTAGTGGATATTTTCTCAGCGGTGCTTTCCGGGGCCAACTTTGGCCCGTTCTGTCCACCCTCGGTCGCCTACCTGCCGGTGAAAGAGGAAAAGGTCGGCGAAGGCACCGGTCATTTTTTCGGTGCCATGCGCATCGATGCCTTCCAGACAATTGAAGCTTTCAAATCGCAAATGGACAAGTGGATCGAGACCTTCCGGGCAGCCAAACCTGGAAAGGGCCAAGACCGTGTCCTGATCCCCGGGGATCCCGAAAGGGAGAACGAGCAGCGCATCAGCAAAGAGGGGATCGATGTGATTGTTCCGGTTCAGAAAGAGATGAAGGAGATCGCCGACCACCTGGGCATTCCCTTTGAAATGAGGTAGATGGTTATTGGGTTAGTTTTGATATATCAGCACATCGTTAACACTTTTTAATTTCAGCAAAATATCAGCGGATTATTGACATGTTGTTTTTTCAATCTCCAGGCATTGCAAATAACAAGTGGTGATACATTCGGCTTATACACCCAGTTCCCGGTATCCCCTGGTAGTACTACGAAAATGTATTACCGATTCGGTAATACTACCAGGCTTGATTGAAATACCCCTCCTCTGAAATGAGGCCATCTCACTTTCACTGTTGAGACGGCCTCGTCTTTTCATGCTGGTTCTTCCCTGACAAGCAACCTAGTTCAGTTCAGGAATCCTTCCCGGTGTCCAGGGAGCCTTCAGCTCTTCCAGCTTGCTGTCCAGATCATTGATCTCATCCACTACCGACCCGATCTTTGCCAGGACCGGCGGGAACTCCTCCTTCAGAATGGCCAGCTGATCCTTCTCCGTTTTGGTCACCTCAGATGTGGATGCATAGTGGGTATAGATCATGGCACGGAGGCGGCTGTTCAGGGGCATGTCCATGGGGGGAAGCTCCTCCCAGCTGGCTTTTGCCTCGGGACCGTCCAGAATGTAGTTGATATCCTTCAATGCAGCTTCGAGCTTATTGGCCTGGTCGGTCAACTCCATCCCGGCTCCGGGCGTCTGGATCAGGGCTTTTTTCACAGCTGACAGCTTGGTCATCTGCTCCTGGACCAGTCGCTGGGACCCGGCCATGACCCTTGAAAGCTCGGAAACCTCATTCTGAAACTCAACCACTGCCTGGTAATCGGCTGCAGGAAGGGTGGTATGCTGAAGCAGTTGTGCTTCAAATGCCACCGGATCTGCCAGTTTTGTAACCTCACCGCCGGCAACCATATGCAATCCAACACTGTAGCTTCCGGGCATGGAGAGGAGACCACTTCCGCTGGATCCCCTGCGTCCCCTTTCCGGTGAACCTGCTGAAACAGGTCGTGTGGAGGGATACCGGAGATCCCACGTCATCCGGCTAACCCCCTTGGAGGCTTTCTTCGTGAGTTTCCTGATGGCATTCCCCGATGCGTCATAGATGGTAAAGACAAGCTGTGGGGCTGCTTCAGCCTTCTCCTTGCGCAACGCTTCACGGGTTGGCTGTGGAATGGGCTTTTTCTCCTCGAACAGTTTCTTCTCTGACTCCTTCCGGATCTCTTTCAGGGTTTTCGGGACCTCCTTCAGGGCATAGGTGAATGTGGCACCGAATTCGGGATTACCGGCACTGTAGAAAGCAGAACCCTGTCCATATTTCCCCCCTGTCTGGATGTACATCTTTGCATCCGCTACCTTGAAAATATGGGCCTCCTTTTCAAGAATGGTCGTATCCTTCGCCAGTTCCCTCAGGGGTGTATAATCGTCAAGAATATAGAATCCACGGCCAAATGTAGCAAGTACCAGGTCATTGTCACGCTCCTGGATCACCATGTCCCTGACACTGATGGTAGGCATTCCCGAAGTAAGCTTGGTCCAGGCCTCTCCCCCGTCAATGCTGAAATAGAACCCAAATTCAGTTCCTGCGAAAAGGAGTCCCGGAATTTCGGGATCCTGCTCAATGGTATGCACGGTCTGATCCTCCGGCAGGTTCCCGGCGATGGAAACCCAGCTTGTCCCCTTATCGGAACTCTTCAATACATAAGGTTTAAAATCGTCCCTTTTGCGGTTGTCAAATGTGGCATAAACCACATTGGCATCAAACCGGTCAGCCAGCAGGTCGCTTACATAGGTAAATTCCGGGACGTCCGGGAAGGTCATGATTTTTTTCCAGTGCTCCCCACCGTCCTGGGTAACGGAGACCACCCCGTCATCTGTGCCCGCATATAGGAGGTTCTCATCAAGCCTTGATTCGCTGAAGGAGACACCGGTCCCCCAGAGGCTTGTGGATACATCTTTCACCACTGCATCCCAACTCCAGTATTGCCCCATCACCGGCCAGGTATTGCGGTCCACACCTGAAGTCAGGTCTTCACTGATCACCTCCCAGGAGTTGCCACGGTCATCAGACCGGAACACCTTGTTGGCCATCATATAGATGCGTGTATGGGAGTGGTTGCTTACTACCAGGGGAGTGTTCCAGTTCCATTTGTAGGTCTGCTCACCCTGTCTGGGAACCGGCTGGATGTTGATACCCTCACCGCTTTTCCTGTCATAACGGTTCACATGCCCATACTGGGATTCGCAATAAATGATGTTCGGATCTTCAGGATCAATGGCCGACCAGAATCCGTCTCCGCCTTTGATGGCTTTCCACTCTTCGCTGGTTACACCCTCACTGCACGTATTCATGGATGGGCCTCCCAGTGTATTGTTGTCCTGGGTTCCCCCGTATACATTGTAAAACGGGGTTTCGTTGTCCACCGAAACCCTGTAAAACTGGGTCACAGGCAGGGTGGTCTTGAACAGGAAGGTCTTCCCGCCGTCAAAGGTCTCATATACACCCCCGTCACCACCGATCAGGTAGTGGTTTGTGTCATCGGGATCGATCCACATGGCATGGTCGTCCACGTGCCGGCCCTCTGTACTGATATCTGACCATGTCTTTCCTGCATCAAGTGTTACCTTTGAATAGGTCTCCATGGAGTATACCTTGTCCACATCCACCGGGTCACAACAGATCTCATTGTAGTACTGCCCGCTGGCGTGGTAGTCCCCCATCTTTTTCCAGGATGCACCCCGGTTCACGGAACGGAAAAAACCGCCCTCATCATCTGCAGCCTCCACGATCAGATAGAGCACGTTGCGGTCGGCTGGTGAAACGGCAATGCCCATTCCCCCGATATGCACCTCGGGCAATCCTTTCATGGATTTAAGCCAGGTTTCACCGCCATCGGTCGAGCGGTACACAGCGGATTCCGGTCCCCCACCAATCTTGGTGAATACATGCCTTCTCCGTTGTTCACTGGTAGCATACATCACATCCGGATCCACCGGATCCATCACCACATTGTTCACGCCTGTGTGCTCGCTGATCTCAAGCACTTTCTTCCAGTTTTTTCCGCCATCGGTGGTTTTATACAATCCACGGTCCCCCCCGGGGCCCCATACGGAACCTTCCGCAGCCACGAAAACCACATCCGGATTGCGGGGATCCACTACGATCCCTCCTATCTGCCTCGACTCCTTCAGTCCCATGTTCTCCCAGGACTCTCCACCATCTTCAGATTTATAGACACCATCTCCGTAGCCGAGTGCCCGCTGGTGGTTATTCTCACCGGTTCCCAGCCACAGCAGGTTGGGATTGTTGGGATCCATGGTGATGACACCTGTGGAGTAGGATCCATATTTGTCAAAAACCGGTTTGAAGGTAGTCCCGTTGTTGGTGGTTTTCCACACATTTCCTGAAGCAATGGCCACATACCACTCGCTCTGATTCTCAGGATTCACTGCGAAATCTGCCACCCGGCCTGAAGTCATGGCCGGTCCGATGCTGCGCCATTTCAATCCTCCCAAAGACTTTGAAGAAATCCCTTCGGTCTGTTCTTCCTCCCCCTTTTTCTGCTTCTCCTTGGCTTCAAGATGGACAGGGCCAGTAATAGAAACCGAAAAAATCAGCAATGATGCCAGGATGGTCCTGGCAAGTTTGGTTCTTTTCATTATCGTCAAGGTTAAATGAGTTTTGAGGGGGTGAAAATAGCCATTTGAATTGAAAATCCTCAATCCTTTGTTATGTTATAATGACTACTTTTGTCTAAAACCAAGAGAAATGTTCGATACCATTCTCAATCACCGGTCCATCAGGAAATACACCCCGGACCCCATCCCGGATGAAATCCTGGACTACATACTGGAAGCCGGCACCCGGGCTTCCACCACGGGTAACATGCAGGTTTACTCCATCATTGTAACCACCGAGGACTCCATCAAGGAGGAACTCGCTCCATGCCATTTCAACCAGCCCATGGTCAGGGAGGCCCCTCTCCTGCTCACCTTTTGCGCCGATTTTAACCGTTTCTCCAAATGGTGCAGGCAGAGAAAGGCCGAACCCGTGTATGACAACTTCCTTTCATTTGTCACTGCTGCCATTGATGCCCTGCTGGTAGCACAGAATGTGTGTGTGGCCGCCGAAGATGCAGGCCTGGGGATCTGCTACCTGGGAACCACCACCTACATGGCGGGAAAGATCATTGATATCCTCGGGCTTCCCCGCGGCGTGGTGCCTGTTACAACAGTTACCCTGGGTTATCCCGGTGAGCATCCCGGCCTCACCGACCGGCTGCCGCTGGAGGCGGTTGTGCACAGGGAAAAATACCGGGATTACAGTGAAACTGACATTGACAACCACTACAGGGAGAAGGAATTGGTCAAAACTTATCAGGATTTTATCAAAGAGAATAACAAAGAGACACTGGCACAGGTTTTTACGGACGTACGCTATAAGAAGGATGATAACATACTGTTTTCCAATTCATTGCTGGAGGTTCTCAGGAAACAGGGATTCATGAATAATCAATGAAAATGAGCCATTTGTAAAACAAACCGGGGTATGCAGAATGCCGGGTTTACGCAGGGCATTTTTTTCTTTTCAGATATATTCTATATTTGTAACATAGCAACGTATGATTAAAAAGGTAATGCCATGAAAAGAGCAGTGATCATAATAGCAGTTGTTTTTGCAGCAGGAATCATCCTGAGTTCATGCAACAAGCAAACCTGCCCGGCATACAGCCAGGTTGACACCGAGCAGACTGAGCATGCCGGATAGCACCCCGCCGGTATCCTGATTGTCATGGTGAAGATTTACCCCCGGGTAGATCTTTTTTTATTCCAGCACCAACATTCCCCTTGTATTTTCGTTACTTTGTAAAACCTGTTAAGCTGGTTTTCAATGAGAAAGTGCCTGATACTCATCCTTGTCAGCTGTTCATTCGTTCTCCCTGTTTTCGGCCAGGGTGAGATCGATAAAGAGACCCATGTCCTGTTCAGTGACGAGAGTACTTTCGGATTATTCCTTAATTCCAACGGAGTTGGCATCAACTACCGGCACGGATTCTTCAGAAATGCCAGGAACCAGTTTATCGTGGATGTGGACCTGGTCTATGTAAAACATCCCAAGGAGGTCAAGACCCAGGTTGTGTATGATTGGAGTACCCGCCGGTATGTGTATGGCAAAGAGAACCTCTTCTGGGAATTGAAAGGTGGTGTAGGGTGGCAGAAAGAACTCTACCGGAAATATGACAAAAACGGGATCTCGGTCCGCTGGTACTATGGGGGAGGCCTCTCCCTGGGATTTTTGAAGCCCATCTACTATGAGGTTATTGACTGGCCAAAAGTGGGGGAAGCACCCACCTGGGAATACAAGAAATTCGATACCCATTTCGACCAGACCCAGATCGGGGGAAGGGGTCCATTCTTTATGGGCTTTGATGAACTGAGCCTGTTGCCCGGATTAACCGCAAAGACAGGGCTGAGCTTTGAATATAGCAAACGCGATGCAGTGATCCATGCCCTGGAGGCCGGGATCGGCATTACAGTATACCCCAGAGAGGTCACCATCATGGCCTCCGATATGAATAACTTCCTGTTTTTCAATCTCTCGGTAGGATACAGGTTCGGAAAGATCAAGGACATCAGCGAAGCCGCCAGGGCCAAGTCCAAGAGGGAAAAAAGGAAGCAGCAACGAAGGGAAAAGAAAGAGCAGAATGCAGACCCTGCCTACGCGGCATTTTAAGAAACCATTAAATCGAATTTTTGGCCTTTTCGGGGTTTTGTTGATTTGATATTATTCCGTAAATTCGCACTCCTGTTATTTCAAAAACAGAATTTATCGTAATCATTTAATAATTAAAATCATGGGAAAAATTAAAGTTGGTATTAATGGATTCGGCCGGATCGGAAGACTGGTTTTCAGGGTTGCTGCTGATATGCCCGAGGTGGAGGTTGTAGCCATCAACGACCTGATCGACGTGGACTATATCGCATATATGCTGAAATATGACTCAACACACGGCCGTTTCAACGGAACAGTTGAGGTAAAAGATGGTAACCTGGTGGTCAACGGAGCCACTGTCAGGGTAACTTCAGAAATGAACCCTGCTGACCTGAAGTGGGATGCAGTGGGTGCTGATTATGTGGTTGAGGCCACAGGGATCTTCCTGACCAAGGAAAATGCACAGGGTCATATTGATGCCGGTGCCAAGAAGGTGATCATGTCCGCTCCTTCGAAAGATGACACCCCCATGTTCGTCATGGGTGTGAACCACAAGAAATACAGTTCCGACATGAACTTCGTCTCCAATGCCTCCTGTACAACCAACTGCCTGGCCCCCATAGCCAAGGTTCTCAATGACAACTTCGGCATCGTTGAAGGTCTGATGACCACTGTTCATGCCACCACAGCCACCCAGAAGACCGTTGACGGTCCGTCCAAAAAGGACTGGAGAGGCGGTCGCGGAGCAGGACAGAACATCATCCCCTCCTCCACCGGTGCTGCCAAAGCTGTCGGGAAAGTAATCCCTGAACTGAACGGAAAACTGACCGGGATGGCATTCAGGATCCCTACCCCCAATGTTTCCGTGGTTGACCTGACATGCCGTCTGGAAAAAGGAGCTTCATACGAAACTATCTGCGCCGCCATGAAAAAGGCCAGCGAAGGTGAACTGAAAGGTATTCTCAGTTACACCGAAGAGGCCGTTGTTTCCAACGACTATCTTGGTGAACTCTGCACTTCAAATTTTGATGCAGGCGCCGGGATCGGGCTGAATGACAATTTCGTGAAGGTGGTCAGCTGGTACGACAATGAAATGGGATACTCCCAGAAGGTTGTTGAGCTGCTGATACACATGTATAATGTGGACAATGCCTAGGTCATATAGACCCACCCATTGAACAGGAGGGTGTCCGGTCAGGGCACCCTCATTTTTTTGTCATTAGAAAATACCGGCAATGGCAAACCAGGTGGTAATGAGTGAGAATACGATCACCGCAATGACCCCTATGTTGTTTGCAAGTGTGGCTTTATGGTCCTTCATGATCCTGGTCCGGTTCATCAGTATGAATATGGGGATTGCAACAGCAGGTAGTATGCATGCCTGGAATGCCATGGAAAAGACCATCAATGCAGGTGGCTGCTGTTTCAGAAAGAGCGACCCAAAGGCAAACAAGAGGGCCAGAAGGATCAGCACCCTTGAGAGGGGGGAATGTATATCACGTGGTTTTTCCCTGTAATCGGCAATAAGCCAGGGAGCGATCAGCACAATTGGGAAGATGGTGGAGAGCCCGGCACCCACAATCCCGAAGATCAGGACAAATGCAGCCAGCTTCCCCCCCATGGGTTCAAATAACCTGATCATCTCAACCGTATTGTCCAGTTTCAGACCCATCACATGCAGGGTCCCCGCTGACACCGCCATGATCACCCCACTCAGGAACAGCATCATCCCTGCCGAGACCATGGCATCTTTCTTCTCTTCTTTCAGGTTAGAGATATTCCACCCTTTCTCTGCCACAATCGTGCTGCGCATCACAAAGACTGCAGCCGAACAGGTGGTTCCGGCAATGGCCGCAACCAGGGCAAAAGCACCAGGCACCTGCGGAACACCCGGGATCATGCCTTTCACAATCATGCCCAGGCTGGGCTTCACCATGATAAATACCACCAGAAAGGAGAGGCCCATAAAGATGACAAACAGGGTCAGTATCCGCTCAAATGAGCGGTAGCGCCCGAACCAGAGGAGGATATAGAATAACACTGCATAAATCAGGATAATCCACAGTTGATCCACCTGAGCACCATTGAAGGCAAGCCGGATCCCTTCCTGGGTCAGGTCTGCCACAATTCCCATGACCCCGATTAGGGCCAATAGTTCTCCGATGATCAGGGCAATCAGGATATAGAGGGCAAGTATCCATCCGTATTTAAAGGCTGATTTGATGTTGCATAGTGCTGTTTTCCCCGATACAAGGGTAACCTTTCCGTAAGCAACCATCAGGATATAGGTGAAAATGCATGATAATACCAGTGCCCAGAACAGGCTCATTCCGTGTTCTGCTCCGGTTTTAGCCATGGTTGTGATGCTTCCCGTCCCTATGTTGTAACCAATCAGGAACAGTCCCGGACCAATGGCAGCAATCGCGATACCTATTTTTCCCTTTTTCCCCCTGGCCATGAATCAGAATGTTGCACTACCAGGATGAATCATAAACCAGCTCTCCCCGTACATATGTTTGTTTGATTTCTACGTGACCATCAACGATGGAAAACAGGATCAGGTCTGCACGTTTCCCAGGCTCCAGGGTTCCCCTGTCTTCCAATCCATACAGCCTGGCCGGATTGGTACTGGCCATCCGGACAGCTTCCGCCAGGGAACAACCTGTGGTCTTCATGATGTGCCCGACTCCCCTGGTAATAGGAGATGCAGACCCATACAGGACATTCTGGGAAGGATAACGAAGCATCCCTTCCGGGGTTAATTCGATCTGTTCCCCTTCATTGGTCAGATACTTACCCGGTGGCAGGGCGGCATATCCGGTAACATCAGAAGTGATGATGGTCAGTTCAGGCCCCTTTACCTTATAAAAAGTGCTGATCTCTTCAGGCAAAAGATGAAAACCATCGCAAATGATACTGATCATCAACTGGTCGTTGGCCAGTTGGGGCCAGAGGGGGTTCCTGTGCCGGTTGATCAGGTTGGCACAACCATTGCCAAGGTGGGTGGAGATCCTGGCTCCGTTCAATACGGCTTCATTCACCTGTGCCGCACTGGCATTGTGGTGCCCCATTGCCACCACGATACCAAGGGCTGTACATTTGTTTATAAACTCCATAGCCCCTGTCACATCCGGTGCCACAGTAACTGTCAGGATCTTCCCGCCGGAGGCTTCATAATACTCCATGAATTCCTTCCAGTCAGGACTCCTGACATATTCCTTTGGATGTGCTCCCCGGTATCCGTCCTTATCTGAAATATAGGGCCCCTCCAGATGAAATCCCGGAATTGAACCAAGAAGCCGGGCCTTTGCAGTGGCTTCCTTCAGCACTTTGAAGTTTTTCATCAGGATCTCATGACTGTTGGTAGTCAGGGTTGGGAAGAAGGTGGTCACCCCACTTTTCCAGAGTTCCTGTGTCGCTTTTACTACCCCTTCCTGGGTCAGTGTGCCTCCGCCAAAAGTAAATGAAACACCGGCATATCCATTCACCTGGTTATCAATAAATCCCGGGGCAATATAAACCTTGTCCTGCGTCCCGGCCAGTTGTTCAAGCTTTTCAATCCCTGATATCCGGCCTTCATTGATCTCAATGGCTACCGGTTGTCCATCCAGATAGGATAATCCGACGATCTGCTCACCCGCTCTGCAAATACGAATTCCCGCCATTGAGATCACAACGATAGCCAGCCAGAGTTTAATCCTGCACATGGGTCCCTCCATTCCGATTGTTCAATCAGAAATATAGTAATAAAAGATGTAAATTGAGGAACAATTCCTTATCCTTGGGCCAAAGTATCAGCACCATGGTAACCCGTATGAAGATCCTGATTGTTCCCTGGCTGGCCTGTTGTATGCAACTCTCCGGGCAGTATGAAACAGGGATCCATAAACTGCTTTACACCAATTCCCAGGGAGAAAAGGGATTCACAACCTACATCTACAACGGGAGGGAGACACCCTGTAAAGCCATCTGGGAACTTGCAGACGGATCCAGGTGGTCAGTGAACCACCATACCTTTGATGAGAGGGGACACCTGGTGGAACGGAGCCGGGAGTTCTCTGATTCGGTTACAAGCAGACAGCGGTTCACCTACAACCAGGCAGGAAGGCTGGTTCATGAGACCTTCTCGAGGTCGGATGGCGTGGTTGGGGAGGTGGAGTACCGTTACACCGGGGACAGGTGCATCAAAGCCATCTGCAACGGACTGAACGGCTGGTTCTTCGGCGAGATCATCTATCATCTCAATGAAGAAGGAGAGCGGGATTCGGCATCGCTCGTCATGAAAGGGAACAGGGTGGGTTTCATCCGGTACCGGCTCGATGAAACCGGCAGGATTGACCATGAGGTCTGGACGTTCTCAAGCGGGTTCACCCAGTCATTCACCTATAACTACCTGGAGAAGGGCTGCACTGCTTACAGGTCATCCAATGCATTGCTGCGGACCACCTGTTCAAAGGTGGTCAGGCAGGAGCAATATGACTATAACGGCCAGGGCGGAGGCCCCTCCTACTATGAATACGACAGTCAGAACAGGTTGTTGAAAAAAACCTTCGTCAGGTCAGACGGGCTGAAAACGGTGACCGGTTATACCTACCTGGACAACGGGCTGCTCAAAGAATCGGTCAGGCAATACAATGACGGAAAAACAGGCACTTTCACCTACACCTATGACAGGTACCGCCAGCTGACAAGGCGCGATTTCCTCCGATCGGACGGGTTCACAGGCAGTGAGACCTACACCTATGACCGGAACGGGAAGATGATCACCGCCCGGTATGTCAACTTTGACGGCTGGCTCACGGGAGACCTGGCTTTCTCGCATGACAGGTACGACCGGATCATTTCGGCATCATTTACAGGTGAAAACGGGATTTCGGCCGGGATCAGCTTCAGGTATGATGAACCGGGCAACCTGGCAAGGATCCACTGGGAGTTCGGGAACGGGACCACCCAGACCTACCTGTTTTCGTATGACTGAGGCCCGGAAAAAGAGATAGGAGATCCCGGCAGGCAACAGAATCCGGCAACATTAAAAAACCCCGGTATCCGGGGCTACAGTCTTGTTTGATGGTATGGGGTGCTGGACTAGTAGTATTCGATGTGTTCGAAAGGGATCTGGATGGTTTGTTCATAATGCTGCCCCAGCTCTTGAATGGATTCATCACCCTCTTCAAAATACCATTTGATCTGTACATCCTTCCCGGAATCGTGGTTGATCTTCATGATCCTGAGAACCTCCAGCATGTACTTGGATGAACCACTATTGATATATTCCAGTTTGATGCTCATGACCGTTTTTTCGGCCGGTGTTAAAAAGTATTCGTTGATCCAGTCAATTAAATGCTCGAAAAACTCTCCGGGGTCTTCAGGGATCGATCTGCCCTCAAGTGAAAGTTCACCCGTATCCCTTACAAATTCCACTTCGGGTGAATTGAATGTTCTTTTAAAATAGAGGTCGTCCATATGCAAACCAATTAATTACTCGTATCGCAGGGCCAGGATCGGGTCAAGCCTGGAGGCTTTCACGGCAGGGAAATATCCGGATACTACCCCCACTCCGAAACACAATCCTATTCCCAGCAGGATCCATTTCCAGGGTATAATGAAACTGGAACCTATTGCTAAAGATACACCATTTCCAATGATTATTCCTAACAAAATTCCCACAACTGCTCCCAGTTGCCCGATCACAATGGCTTCATAAAGGAATTGTCGCTTGATCATCAGGGACTTTGCTCCAAGCGCCTTCCTGGTCCCGATCTCCTTGGTCCGCTCGGTCACTGATACAAGCATTATATTCATCAATCCGATGACAGCTCCCATCAGGGTGATGAGCCCGATGATGGTGGCTGCCAGGGTGACAAATTTTAAATTCTCGATGAGCATCTGGGCCAGCTGGTCACTCTTGGTGATGTTAAAATCGCTTTCATCCCGGGCCTCCAGCCTCCTTACGAGCCTGAAAAGCCCTTCCGCCTCTGAAACAGAGATATCCAGCATTTCGGGCCTGCCGGGCATCACATTGATGGAGTACCTCATTTGTGGTCTTGAAAAATACTGCCTCACATTGGTGTAGGGGATCAGGCAAACACGATCGGTTCCCATTCCGCCTGACTGCCCGCGGGTTTTCAACACCCCGACTACCCGGTACCGCCCGTTACCCACCGATATAAAGCGGTTCAGGGGATCCATCTTTCCAAATGCCTGCCGGGCTACATCACTGCCAATTAGCACCAGGTTGGCATTGCCATCGATTTCCTGACCGGAGAAATTCCTCCCCTTCTCGATCTCATACCCTGCAGTATAGATATAGTCCTCATCGATCCCCAGGACCGTGGTATTGGGATTGGATGTATAGGATTTGTATTTCACCACGGCGGCTCCCGAAGCCCTGGTCCATACCGATACATGGGCCGGGAATTTGAAACGCTCTTTGAACTCCTCCGCCTGCCTGTGGGAAATGAAATCATGGTTCTTTCTTCTGTAGGTCTGGTTCCCGATCTGTACCCGCATGCTCCTGGATTCGATGGTGAAGGTGTTGGCACCCATCAGGCTGAAGGATTCGGTGAGGCTGCCCTTGATGGAATCGATGGCGGTCAGGATCCCTACCAGGGCCATGATCCCGAAAGCAATGATGAAGATGGTCAGGATGGACCTGAGCAGGTTGGTACGGATCGCTTTCAGGGCGATGCTGACATTCTCTATAAAAAGTGCAAATTTCACGGGCGGTCAGGTGGATGGAACAATAAAAATATAAAAATCTGAACAATTGCGCAGGTAATATGTCTCGCTTAAAAATCAATTTCACATATATTTACCAATTACTCAACAAATATCCCATGGCTTTCGATTTCCAGATGATAAAAAAAACCTACCGGCAATTGCCCGGCAGGATCAGCGCAGCAAGGAAAACACTATCCAGGCCCCTGACATTAACTGAAAAGATCCTGTACGGTCACCTTTATGAAGGGGAGACCCAGGTGCGTCCTCTCTCAAGGGAGTTACGTTTTCCTATTTTTCTTCCTGTTTTGTGCGGTCTTCGGCCGACGACTTTTTAAGTACCAATAAACAAGGGGATTAAGGTTCGATAAGTTGCAGATTTGGGTGTCCCGTGCTAATTTAGGGCATGTTTGTCCGCAAAAAAAGGAACCGTAGCGGGAGTATAAGTGTCCAGATCATTGATAAATCCTACGGTATGTATCGAGTTCTGAAGACAGTTGGATCATCCAGTGATGAGGAAGAGATAGAAAGACTGTACCGTTCAGCTATCGATGAGATTCCCTCGCATGTTCGACCAGCTTACCCTGAACTTATTTGAGCAGGACAAGGGATCAGGAGATTCATGCTGTGGAAGATCTCGGGAACGATGATATCCGTGTAGTTGGTCCTGAGCTTGTCTTTCGGCCGCATCTTCGACAGGATCGGCTACAATCAGATTCCGGAGCCATTATTCAGGGATCTGGTCATCTCGAGGATTACCCATCCTGGCAGTAAGCTGAAATTAGTTGAGTATTTGCAGGAGAATAAAGGGCAAGAGATCTCTGTGTATAGCATATACCGGTACATGGATAAGCTAAGTTCCAGGTATAAGGAGCAAATAGAGGAGATTTCATTTAACCATACCAAGCGTGTTCTGGAGAACAAGATAAGCATCGTTTTCTATGACATGACCACGATCTATTTTGAGAGCAGTGATGAAGATGAGATGCGTATCAGGGGTTTTTCCAAGGATGGCAAGCATCACCTGCCTCAGATATATCTTGGGTTATTAGTTGGGATCAAAGGATATCCAATAGGCTATGACATCTTTGAAGGGAACACTTTTGAGGGGCATACACTGATTCCGGTATTGGAACACTTCCAGGAAAAATTCAAGCTATCTAAACCGGTAGTGATTGCCGATGCAGGGTTATTATCAAAAGAGAACATAGCCGGGTTAAAAGATAAAGGCTATCAATACATCCTTGGGAGGTAAACCAAAGAATGAGGCTGAACAGCTTAGATTGAGGATTACTGAACGAGCCTGGAAGAATGAACAAACTGATGAGTTCTCCAGGGAAGACGATAGCCGATTAATCGTCAGCTATTCATCCAAGCGGGCGAAGAAGGACCAGGCTAACCGGGAAAGAGGATTAAAACGCTCTGGAAAAGCAGTTAAAATCGAAGAAGCTTACCAAGGGACAGATTAATAACCGGGGATACAATAAATATCTGAAGCTATCAGGAGATATAAACATCAGCATCGATTATGACAAATACCAGGCAGATGGTAAGTGGGATGGAATAAAAGGTTACATCACCAATACTGACCTTTCCCATCAGGATGTCATTAACAACTACAATCAACTCTGGCATATCGAGAAGGCTTTCCGGATTTCAAAAACCGATTTAAAGGTCAGACCAGTGTACCACAGGCTACCAGATCGAATCGCAACTCATATCTGCATTTCGTTTGTTGCATACACCATCTATAAGGAGATGGAAAGGCTATTATACCTGAAAGCCCCTGAAATCAGTATGAAGAAGGCGATTGAGGCTACCAGGAAGATGTTTGAGGCAACCGTAGAATTACCCGATAAATCAAAGAAAATCATCGAGTTAAGAAGAAATCCCATCCAGCAGAACCATCATGTCGATACTGGAAGATATCAAATTAGGGTGTCCCATCGCACAAAACAGGAAAAAGTGCAAATTTCACGGGCGGTCAGGTGGATGGAACAATAAAAATATAAAAATCTGAACAATTGCGCAGGTAATATGTCTCGCTTAAAAATCAATTTCACATATATTTACCAATTACTCAACAAATATCCCATGGCTTTCGATTTCCAGATGATAAAAAAAACCTACCGGCAATTGCCCGGCAGGATCAGCGCAGCAAGGAAAACACTATCCAGGCCCCTGACATTAACTGAAAAGATCCTGTACGGTCACCTTTATGAAGGGGAGACCCAGGTGCGTCCTCTCTCAAGGGGGGAGGATTACGTTGATTTCAGGCCCGACCGGGTGGCCATGCAGGATGCCACAGCGCAGATGGCCCTGCTTCAGTTCATGCAGGCCGGGAAAATGAGGGTGGCTGTACCTTCTACGGTGCACTGTGATCACCTGATCCAGGCGAAGGAAGGTGCTGAGGATGATCTGCGGACAGCCCTGGATACCAACCGGGAGGTGTATGATTTCCTGGGAAGTGTCTCAAATAAATATGGCATTGGCTTCTGGAAGCCCGGGGCGGGCATTATCCACCAGGTGATCCTCGAAAATTATGCATTTCCCGGAGGCATGATGATAGGCACCGATTCCCATACGGTCAATGCCGGGGGACTGGGCATGGTGGCCATAGGTGTTGGAGGCGCAGACGCAGTCGATGTGATGGCCGGGATGCCATGGGAACTGAAATTTCCCAGGATCGTTGGGGTGAAACTGACCGGCAGGCTGAGCGGATGGACCTCGGCCAAAGATGTGATCCTGAAAGTGGCAGGGATCCTGACGGTCAAAGGCGGAACAGGCAAGATCCTGGAGTATTTCGGGGAGGGTGCCGACGCCATCTCCTGCACCGGAAAGGGGACCATCTGCAACATGGGGGCCGAGATCGGAGCCACCACATCCCTGTTCGGGTACGACTCAAAGATGCATGATTACCTGGCAGGCACCGGCCGGGCCGATGTGGCTGCAGAAGCGGATAAGGTGGCAGCTCATCTTACCGGGGATCCCGAGGTCTACGAGAATCCGGAAGCCTATTTTGATGAGGTGATCGAAATCGATCTTTCCACACTTGAACCCCATATAAACGGACCCTTCAGTCCGGACAAGGCATGGCCCCTGTCTGAGTTTGCAAAGGCTGTCAGGGAGAACGGGTACCCGGAAAAACTGGAGGTAGGACTCATAGGGTCCTGCACCAACTCCTCCTACGAGGACATGACCCGTGCCGCTTCGGTGGCGCGGCAGGCCAAGGAAAAAAAACTCAAGGTAGTGTCGGAATATACCGTTACCCCGGGATCGGAGCTGGTAAGGCACACCATTGAAAGGGACGGGCTTACATCAGTATTCGAAGAGATCGGAGGAGTTGTGCTTGCCAATGCATGCGGGCCATGCATCGGTCAGTGGGCCAGGCACAATGCGGGAAAGCAGGAGAAAAACTCCATTATTACCTCCTTCAACAGGAATTTTGCCAAAAGGAATGATGGCAACCCAAATACCCATGCTTTCGTCGCCTCCCCGGAAATCGTGACCGCCCTGGCCGTTGCCGGGAAAATGACCTTCAATCCCCTCACCGACACCCTTGTCAATGAGGATGGAATCCATGTGAAACTGGACGAGCCCGAAGGCCTGGAACTTCCTTTGCAAGGATTTTCTGTGGATGATAACGGATACCAGGAACCGGCGGAAGATGGCAGCGGAATCCATGTGGAGGTCAAACCGGATTCGGAAAGGTTGCAGATCCTGACCCCATTTGAACCATGGGATGGGAAAGACCTTACAGGCCTCCGGTTACTGATCAGGGCCAGCGGGAAATGCACCACCGACCACATCTCCATGGCAGGACCCTGGTTGCGCTTTCGCGGCCACCTGGACAACATCTCCAACAACATGCTGATCGGAGCCGTGAATGCCGCCAATGGAGAGACCAACCAGGTCCTGAACCAGGTCACCGGCACCTACCAGTCCGTCCCCGAAACTGCCAGGTCCTACAAGAGCGCCGGTATCGGGAGCATCGTGGTGGGTGATGAAAATTACGGGGAGGGATCTTCCCGTGAACATGCAGCCATGGAGCCAAGGCACCTGGGAGTCAGGGTGGTCCTGGTAAAATCCTTTGCAAGGATCCACGAAACAAACCTGAAGAAACAGGGAATGCTTGCACTCACTTTCGCCAACAAGGCCGATTACGACCTGGTGCAGGAAAAAGACACGGTGGATGTACTTGGCCTTGAAACCCTGCAACCGGGAAAACCATTGGAGATCAGGCTGAATCACAGCGACGGAACCATGCACACCTTTCCGGTGAACCATACCCTCAATGAAAACCAGATTGCCTGGTTCAAGGCCGGATCGGCACTGAACCTGATCAAACAGAAAAATCATTAAAGTTTGTACACAACGGACCACCTCATCCGATACCTGATCCGGCTTGGGGCTTATCTGTCCCAGTTCCCGGAAGGGACCAGGGACGATTCCGGGGAGCTCCTCCACCTCAACGACATGGGATTTGAGTCCTTCCGGGCCATGCTTGACCGGGAACATACTCACAACCCATGGTTCACGCCTGTTTCGCTGGACAAAGCCCTCCGGGGGATCGCAAAAATGCTGGAGAAGGATACGCTGGATCAATGGCTTGGCGGGTATACCCTGGCCCCTCCAGAAACGGGAAGGGAGAAAACGGTGGGACTGGTCCTTGCTGGAAACATCCCCCTGGTGGGATTCCATGACATCCTCTGTGTCCTTGTGACTGGCCACCATGTGCTGGTAAAACCTTCATCCAAAGATGAGCGCCTGGTGAAACATGTTGCCGGAATCCTGCGGTCCATCGATCCCGGCCTGGGAAAGCGGATCCGGTTTACCGGCGACCGGCTGACCGGTATGGACGCCGTGATCGCTACAGGGAGTAACAACAGCGCCCGTTATTTCGAGTACTATTTCAGGGACATCCCCCATATCATCCGTAAGAACCGCAACGGAGTGGCAGTCCTTACGGGTTATGAAACCGAGGCGGAACTGGCAGCCCTGGGGGAGGATATTTTTACCTATTTCGGACTTGGATGCCGGAATGTGACCAAACTGTATGTCCCTGAATCCTTTGACCTGAAAGTATTGCTGGGTGTGCTGGACCGGTATAGCCACCTCAGCCAGCATCACAAATATGCCAACAATGTGGACTACTTCCGCTCCATCTACCTGATGACCCAACAGGAATTCCTCGATAACGGGGTACTGCTCCTCAAGGAGGATCGGGCCATTGCAAGCCCGGTCGGGGTTGTTTTTTATGAAAGATATGCTGAAATTGCTTCTTTGCAGCAGCACCTGGAACAGCGAAGGGAGGAGATCCAGTGTACGGTATCTTTGCACCCGGAGATCCGGAACAGCATCCCCCCCGGGACCACCCAGGAGCCCATGCCCTGGGATTATGCCGATGGTGTGGATACCGTCGGTTTTCTGACAGAACTGAGATGATATGATCCTTCTTTTCCGCATAATCAGCGATGAGAACCAGGAATTTTTCCGTGACCTGGTCATAGACGGATCCGATACATTCCTCGATCTCCATCAGACCCTCCAGGAGAACCTGGGATATGATCCCTCCCAGCTTGCCTCCTTCTATATTACCACCGAAATGTGGGAAAAACAGCAGGAGATCACACTGATCGATATGATGCAGGAATCCGGGAAGAAGTCTCTCACCATGGGAGATGTAACGCTGGACGAGTATATTTCCGAGGTGAGCCAGCGGATGATCTACATCTATGATTTCTTCTCCGAGCGGGCATTCTTCATGGAGCTGATCGAGACTTCGGATCAGACCTCTCCCAGGAATACCCCGTTTATTGCCAATGAAAGGGGTGACGCACCTCCACAGCTGGCACTTGACCTGCTGATGGAAGATCCTGAATCCGATCCCGGCATACCGGGACCTGACGATGATTTCGGGGATCTGCGCCTGGACAACCTGGATGACCTGGACCCTGACCTGTTCGACTCAGGAAATCCTGATGATTTCTGATATGGCCAAAACACTGGTGGTTCTGGCCGGACCAACTGCTGTGGGAAAGACTGCCTGCGGAATCGTGCTCGCCCGGCATTTTCAGACAGAGATCATTTCGGCCGATTCACGGCAGATCTACCGGGAGACCTCCATCGGAACCGCAGTACCTTCCCCCCATGAAAAGGAACTGGTCAAACACCATTTCATCCAGTCAGGTTCCCTGGAAAACCCTTTCAATGCCAGCAGGTATGAGGCGGAGGCCCTCACCCTGCTTGAAACACTCTTCAGAACCCAAAACCTGGTCCTGATGGTGGGTGGTTCAGGCCTCTACATCGATGCCGTTTGCCACGGTATCGACGACCTCCCTTCGGCCGATCCTGTACTGAGGGCGCAGCTCCTGGAGCAGTATCAACGGGAAGGGCTCGGTCCGCTTACCAGGCAGCTGAAAGCATTGGACCCTGTGAGTTATGAACGGGTGGACCTGAAGAACCACATGCGTGTACTCAAGGCCCTGGAGGTTTCCATGCAGACCGGCAAGCCTTACTCAAGTTTCCTTTCGGACCGGCCTAAATCCCGGCCGTTCAGGATCCTCCGGCTGGCACTGGATATGGACAGGGAGGAGCTTTACCGGCGGATCAACCAGCGGGTGGAGCGGATGATGGAGGCCGGATTGCTGGGCGAAGCCCAACGGTTGCTCCCTTTCAGGAACCTGACACCCATGAAAACGGTGGGTTACAGGGAACTCTTCAGGTACCTTGACGGTGAGATCAGCATGGAAGAAGCCGTGGACCTGATCAAGCGGAACACCAGGAAATTTGCCCGCAAACAGCTTACATGGCTCAGGAAAAACAACCTTTATGAGTGGTTCTCCCCGGAAGAAACCGGGCGGATGATCAGTTGGATCGAAACAAGATCAGTGGCTCAGGATCACTGAGGCGTATGTATCCCAGCTCATCTCGGATGAAGTGGCATAGACATGGTCTGGCGGGATGGGCGATTCGATGGATTGGATCATCACCGCTGCCATGGATCCGGGATCATCCGGTTCCGCCAGGTAACCGTTGTATCCGTGCCTGATGGTTTCCGGGAAATGACCAACACGGGTAGCCAGGATGGGCAACCCGAAATTGTATGCCATCGATTCCACCCCGGAGGGTGTGGCCGTCAGGTAGAACAGCGTGATCACGTTACTGGCCTGGAAGTACTTATGGACATCCTCGTTGGGGACAAACTCGGTGATGGTCTTCACCTCATTCTCCAGTCCGTATTTCCCGATCAGGTCCAGGGGCCGGTAATTTTGTTCATCATCCTTCTTCTTCAGGAAGAGCTTCTTGGCCAGGCCAAATACAGCACCCTTGATCCTGGTGGAAAGCTTGTTGCTGTCCAGTGTATTCCAGAACAACTCCCCCACTACCAGCAAGGAGACATCGTCCCGCTGGCTGCTCACCAGGTTGAATGCCTCAATCACATTGTGCAGGCCCTTGTACTTCCTGATAAAACCAAAAAAGAGGAATACATGTTTCTTCAGACCGAGGGTTGATTTGAAGCCCTCTATATCAAATGACGGGTCCTTCCGGAACATATCATATACCGGGTGGTAAAGCTTCAGCACCGGGATCCCCTCCCCGGTGGATGGATCTCCCGGATAGCATAGCCTGAAATCACGCCCCGGGATCAGCTCCTTCAGTTCATCAAAGGTTTTCAGGGAATGGGTAATATACCGGTCACTGAAGCGGATACAACGCCGGGTCAGGAACCTGTCCAGGGTGCTGTTCTCCTTCTGGACCACAAAATGCAGGTCGAAAAACACACGGACACCGGCTTTTTGCAGCTTTCTGGCCAGGTAGCGCAGCGGGATCCCCTGTATGGCGATGGCCCACTGGATTATGATCGCATCAGGTTCAAGGCTGCGGATAAAACGAACCGTCTTTCGCCAGGTTCCGGGACGGTTATAATTGAGCAGGTAGTGGACCTTGATCCGCGTACCGGCCAGCTGGTCCGATTTGCTTTTACGGTCGATGAAGTCCCGGGGGATAATGGCCGGATATTGCTGTGTCCAGGAGACAATGTGAACTTCCACATCCCTGTTCCTGTCCAGGGCCTTTGCAAGGGAGGTGTTATAATTGGCAATGCCACCCTTGAACTGTGGACCCGGACCAAAAGTGACAATTCGTTTCACATTGTTCATGGAGGTGGCCGGTTTAGATCTGTTTCAAGGCCTCATCATATACCCTTTTCATCCCTTCCTCCAGTGATATCAAGGGCTTCCAGCCAAATTTTTCCTGTACCAGTGACATGTCTGAATACCGGGAATGGACACCCACAGGCTTGTCAAGCAGCGGTTTGATCTCCGGGGAATAACCGGCCATCCGGGTAAAAATCCCGATCAGGTCCAGGAAGGAGGTTAACGTTCCAGACCCGATATTGCAGGCACTTCCGTCGGATACATGGTCCATGAGTATAAAGACCAGGTCAAGTACATCATCAATATGCACGAAGTCCCTGCCCTGCTTGCCAGAACCCCATACCTCGAAGGGATTTTCTTTGCGGGCAGCCCTGGCGGCAATGGCCGGTACCGGATAGGACAGGTCCTGGTCCTCACCGTACCCGGAGAAAGGCCTGATGCAGACCACGGAAATACCGTAATGCTTTGCCGCGATCTGTGCCAGGAATTCACCTGTGAGTTTGGACCACCCGTAGGTCATATCGGGTACCCCGAGGTTCTTGTTAAAATCAATATCCCCTTCACCCAGGGCAATGGCCCCGGTTGGAGACTGGAGATTGATGGGATAGGCAGCGCTCGAGCTGGGATAAAGTACCCGCTTTGGTTTGTGCTGGCAGATCCAGTAAAAGAATTCTGCATCGATAGAGAGGTCCAGGGCAACAGCCATGGGATCGCCTTCGATCTTCAGCCTTCCGCCCACGATGGCGGCAAAATGGAAAACATCCGAGAACTTTTCAAAATCCAGGCCGTAGGTATCCTGAATATGCCTGGGATTCATCCTGAACCGGAACAGGAGGTCCCTGAAATCCCCCTTCCAGAACCAGATCCTTTCATCCTCCCCGATCACCTCCACATCACCGGCCATCCTCGAATGAGTGTATTCCATCCACGTGGAAGGATGGGTCCCGATGGAGAGGTCATCGACGATAAAAAGCCTGTCATCTGTTGTCCGGTGCAGTCTCTTAACCATGTTCCTCCCCACAAATCCGCAAGCACCGGATATCAGGTGAACCTTCATAAAATCAAATTGTTTTCTCTATTTCGTATGAATTCCGTTCGGCAGCACTTCTCGAGATCAGCTCACCAAGGAATCCCCCGATAAAAAGGAGCGTCCCCAGGATCATGCTGGTAAGCGCAATATAAAAAAAGGCGCTGTCAGCCACCAGCCCCTGCGGAATATGTTTGACCAGTGCCACCAGTTTGTCGATCCCCATGTAGAGGGCGATGCCGAATCCCACCAGGAACATCATCGATCCCAGGAGGCCAAACAGGTGCATGGGCTTCTTGGCAAAACGGGTAAGGAAAGTGACGGTCAGCAGGTCAAGAAAACCTTTGATGAACCGGTCCATGCCGAATTTGGTCACCCCGTACTTCCTCACCTGGTGCTGCACCGCCTTCTCCCCGATCCGGGTAAAACCGCTACCCTTTGCAAGGACCGGGATGTACCTGTGCATGTCGCCGTATAGCTCCACGCTCTTCACAACATTCAGCCGGTATGCCTTCAGTCCACAGTTGAAATCGTGGAGCCTGATCCCGCTTACCTTGCGGGCTGCCCAGTTGAACAACCTGGTGGGCACCCTCTTTCTCAGGAAGGGATCATGGCGCTTCTTCTTCCAGCCGCTGACCACATCGAATCCCTCTTCTTTGATCATCCTGTACATTTCAGGGATCTCTTCGGGATTGTCCTGCAGGTCCGCATCCATGGTGAACACCACATCCCCGCAGGCCATGTGAAATCCGATATGAAGGGCAGCTGATTTGCCGTAATTCCTCCGGAAGCGAACCCCCCTGATCTCCTTATACTGTGTGTTCAGGGTTTCAATCTGCTCCCATGAACCGTCATTGCTCCCATCATCCACCAGGATCAGCTCATACGACAGTTTATGAGCAGTCACCACGCGGTTGATCCACTCACATAGCTCAGGAAGCGACTCAACCTCATTGTAGAGGGGAACAACAATCGAAATATTCATCCGGGTCGGTCAATTATAGAACAGCAGGGGTATCTTCCTTCTTGATAAATGCTGCGGCAATAAGCCCTATGACAGCATTCATTACAACCCCTGCAACGGATCCCATGATCATAATACGCTTTAAAGTCATGGACCTATCCAGGCGTTCTAAAACTGTGTCGTACACGTTTTCAGGGATCCGGGGATTATTCATGATCCTTTCTTCCGCAACCAGCTTCATCCGTTCAATCAGCTCGGTATCGATCACCCCCATCAGTACATAGGTGTAGACCATGTTCAGGATGGTGGAAATAATACCAACCACCAGGGCCATCAGGAAGATCTGGCCGAAGGTGGCAAATCCTCCCAGGTACTCTTTCCTGTATGAAACAAGGCAATAGATCAGTACTGCCAGGGTAATCAGAGTGCTAATCCAGCTGGTCCAGTTTTTGGTGGCAAGACCCATGATATAGAAGATGACCCCAAACAGGATGGAGACAAAACCAATAATGGCGCCGTAGATCAGCGCAGGTTTCCAGAATGATGCTTTCTCTTCCATAATGTTAGTAATGTTAGTGTTTTAGTAATGTTAGTGAAGATAATATATCAATTCTAATTGGTACCATAAAAAAGGGCAAGCTACTTATATCGCACCGCTACAACCGCCTACCCTTGCTACCTTCCGGTCCTGGGGGAATTCAGCAGGAGCTGGTCGTATAAGACTTGCCCAGGGAACAAAGTTAGTTATAAAGTCTGTAAAGTCAAAAGTGTGTAAAGTCAAGAAGTCCGGAAAGGATCCATGGGTTGGATCGCCCCTCCGGACTCTCTTGCTGTTGATCCCGGACCCCGGGCCTGCGGCTTATTCTTTCGGTCTCAGTGAACGCACCTGTGCACCAGCCTGCCACATCTCCGACTCGCGGAGTTCCTTCAATTCAGCAGACAGGTGGTCTTTATAATCAACTCCGGAGGTCTTGTCCAGCACCACCTTTGTCTCTTCCCCGCTCCGTACGCGCTTATAGAGCTCATCGAACACGGGAAGCGTGGCATCCCTGAATTTGGGTTTCCAGTCCAGTGCCCCACGCTGGGCTGTGGCACTGCAGTTGGCATACATCCAGTCCATTCCTTTCTCATCCACCAGGCGTATCAGGCTCTGGGTCAGCTCCTCTACCGTTTCGTTAAATGCCTCGGATGGACTGTGGCCATTCTCTCTCAACACCTGGTACTGGGCCTCCATGATCCCTGCCAGTGCCCCCATCAGGACCCCGCGTTCACCGGTCAGGTCACTGTATACCTCATTCTCAAATGTGGTGGGAAAGAGGTACCCGGAACCAATACCGATGCCGAGGGCCAGCGTACGTTCTTCGGCCCTTCCGGTATAGTCCTGGAATATGGCATAGCTGGAGTTGATGCCTGTGCCTGCCAGGAAATTGCGCCTCACACTGGTCCCTGATCCTTTGGGGGCCACCAGGATCACATCCACATTGGCCGGGGGTATTACACCGGTCTGCTCCTTGTAGGTTACAGAGAATCCATGGGAAAAGTAGAGTGCATTACCCTCATTCAGACAGGGTTCCAGTATTGGCCATACGGTCCGCTGGGCTGCGTCTGACACCAGGTACTGGATCACGGTGGCCTTTTTTGCAGCTTCTTCAATATTGAAAAGTGTTTCTCCTGGCACAAAACCATCTGTCACGGCCCTGTCCCAGTCTTCTTTGAATTCGGGAGCCTGACCTACAATTACATTGATCCCGTTGTCTTTGAGGTTCAATGCCTGGGCGGGACCCTGCACACCGTATCCGATGATTGCGATCACTTCATTCTTGAGCACTTCCTGTGCTTTTGAAAGGGGAAACTCTTCCCTGGTCACGACGTTCTCTTCAACGCCGCCAAAATTTAATGTTGCCATTATATATGGTTATTGGTTAAAGGTTAATGGTTATTGGTTAATGGTTAATGGATATTTCCCTGATAACCAATAACTAATATCCGATATCTAACTAATATGTCACCACTTCGTTGGCTGTATCCCTGTGGTGTGTGTCAATCTCCTTCAGGTATGCCGAGATCTCCTTGATCTGCTTGGTGAGAGCAATCCGGCCTGACCTGGCAAACTGGAGGACACCATAGGATTCAAGCTCACGGAAGAGTTGTTTGGTTTCGTCCTTGTGCCCTGTTTTCTCCACAACGATGTATTCCGGTTCGACGGTCAGGATCCTGGCATTGTGCTTCCTGATGAGGGTTTCCACCTCATCCCCGTCTGCAAATGCCTGGGTAGGCACCTTGTATAGTGCAATCTCCTGGTAAACGATCTCATCCAGCGTGTGGTAAAAAGCCTTCAGGATGCCGATCTGTTTCTCGATCTGGTTGGTCACTGTCTTGGCCATATCCTCGGTGGTATTGATCACAATGGTGAACCTGTAGATTCCCCGCACCTCCGATTCGGAGGTGTTCAGGCTTTCAATATTGATCTTTCTCCTTGAAAAGATCACGGTGATACGGTGGAGTAGGCCCACCTTGTGCTCGCTGAAAACCGATATGGTATATTCCTTTTTCATCTTTTGTGTCTTGCTTATTAATTAATCCAAACGAATCTCTGAAACAGATGCTCCGGCCTCTACCATGGGGAAAATATTCCCCTCCTTTTGTACTTCGATCTCCAGGAGGCATGGTCCCTCTTTTGCCAGCAGGTCATCCAGTGCCTGATCCAGGTTTTCCCGGCTGGTGATTTTCTTTGCCGGAACCCCGAATCCCTCTGCGATCTTTGTAAAATCGGGATTGGTCAGCCCGGTGCTGGCATACCGGCTGTCAAAAAAGAGCTCCTGCCATTGCCGCACCATACCCAGATACTGGTTGTTCAGAAGGATCATCTTTACCGGGAGTTTGTACTGGGCAATGGTTCCCAGTTCCTGGATGGTCATCTGGAAACCTCCATCGCCTGAAACAGATACCACTGGCCTGTCGGGCCTGGTAAATGCCACTCCCATGGCAGCGGGGACTCCGAATCCCATGGTACCCAGTCCACCCGAGGATACCCAGGAGTTATTCACTTTGTGTTTGTAATACCTTGCAGCAGCCATCTGATGCTGTCCCACATCGGTAATCAAAATGGCCTTCCCGTCAGTTTTTTCAGAGAGTTTGTGGATTACTTCACCCATCCGTATTTTGGGATCGCTGGGGTAGCAATCCTTGCTGATCACCTTCTGGTTCTCTACCTCTTCCAGCTCCCTGAAAGACTCCAGCCACCCTGCATGTTCCGCCTTTTTAATTTTCGGGATCAACAGCTGAAGGGCCTGCCTGGCATCGGAGTGAATGGCCACATCGGTCTTGATATTTTTATCAATCTCAGAGCGGTCAATCTCGATGTGGATCACTTTGGCCTGAGTTGCATAGGTATTCACACTGCCTGTAACCCGGTCATCGAACCTCATCCCGACCGCAATCAGCACATCGCATTTGTTGGTGTTGATGTTGGGCGCATAGTTGCCGTGCATTCCCAACATACCTACCGACAGGGGATGATCCTCCGGAAAGGCAGACAAGCCGTTGAGGGTATGACCCACCGGGATCCCGGCCTTCTCCACAAATTCCATGAATTCAGCCTCTGCCCGTGAAATGGTGACCCCCTGGCCGCAGAGTACAAACGGGCGCTCCGATTCATTGATCAGCCTGGCGGCCTGGTCAATGCTTTCTGCACTTGGTTTGGGATTGGGCAGGTAACTCCGGACCTGCTGCCGTTTCTTGTAATTGAATTCCACCTCTTCGAACTGGGCATTCTTGGTAATATCGATGAGCACCGGTCCCGGCCTCCCGGAGTTGGCATAAAAGAAGGCCCTGGCCACCACATCGCAGATTTCATCAGCACTGGTGATCTGGTAGTTCCATTTGGTGATGGGCATGGAGACACTCACCATATCGGTCTCCTGGAATGCATCTGATCCCAGCAGGGGTGCCCCCACCTGACCGGTGATGCAAACCAGCGGAGTGGAATCCAGCATGGCATCTGCAAGTCCGGTCACCAGGTTGGTGGCCCCGGGACCTGATGTGGTGAAACAGACCCCCGGCTTACGGGAGATCCTGGCATAGCCCTGGGCTGCATGCACAGCTCCCTGCTCATGCCTGACCATCACATGTTTCAGCCTGTCCTCGAAATGATACAAAGCATCATATACCGGCATGATGGCACCTCCGATATAACCGAAAGCGGTATCCACACCCTCTTCCAGCAATGCCCTGACAAGGGCCTCGGCCCCTTTCATCTTTTGCCCGGCCGTCTTCTCTTCCTCTGCTCTCTTTTTTGTTTGTGTTTCCATGCTCTTCTATTTTATAACGACATTACCAACTTTCTTCGGCTTACGCCTCAGTTCCTTCGGTTTTCAAACTTTACAAACTTTACAACTTTACAACTCTAATGGCTCCGCGATCAGCGGAAGAAACCATGCTTGCGTAGGCTTTCAGAGCCTTCGACACTTCCCGGTCCCTTCTGGGCTCCCACCCGGCAGGATCCTCACCGGCCTGTTTCCTTCGCCTATCCAGTTCCTCCTGATCCAGCAGTACATCCATACTCCTGGCGGGAATATCGATGCGGATCAGGTCACCTTCACGGATCAGGCCAATGGCTCCGCCATCAGCCGCTTCAGGTGAAATATGACCAATGGACAAACCGGAGGTCCCTCCTGAAAAGCGGCCATCGGTGATCAGGGCACACACTTCACCCAGGCGCCTCGATTTGATATACGAAGTGGGATAGAGCATCTCCTGCATGCCCGGTCCCCCGCGGGGTCCTTCATACCGGATCACCACCACATCCCCCGCTTCCACCTTTCCCTGGAGGATGGCATCACAGGCATCATCCTGGGAATCATACACCTTTGCCGGACCTTCAAATTCCAATACCTTTTCTGAAACCCCTGCAGTCTTCACGATACATCCCTTCTCTGCAATGTTCCCTTTGAGAACGGCCAATCCGCCATCCTTGCTGTATGCGTTTTCCACGTTGCGGATGCAGCCCAATTCCCTGTCCAGGTCAAACTCATGATACCTGTTCTCCTGGGAGCCCATGGTGAGGTTGAACTTCCCACCGGGGGCCGCTGAGTAAATATCTTCAATCCTGTCACACCGGTCCTTGCCAACCAGGTCATAACAGTCCAGGGCTTCCCCCAGGCTTTTCCCATCCACCCGGGGTACACTCCTTCTGATAAGCCCCCCACGGTCAAGTTCAGCCATGATCCCCATGATCCCTCCTGCCCGGTTCACATCCTCCACGTGGTATTTTGAGCTGGGCGCCACCTTGCACAACACAGGTGTAGTGCGTGAGAGCCTGTCAATATCCTCCATGGTAAAATCCACCTCCGCCTCGTGGGCAATGGCCAGCAGGTGCAGTACTGTATTGGTGGATCCACCCATGGCGATATCCAGGGTCATTGCATTCTCAAAGGCTTCAAATGTCCCGATGTTCCTGGGAAGAACATCCTCATTCCCTTGCTCGTAATAACTGAGTGTATTGGTGATCAGCTGTTTGGCAGCCTTTTCAAACAGTTTCCTGCGCTCCAGGTGGGTGGCCACGATGGTGCCATTGCCGGGCAGTGCCAGGCCAATGGCCTCATTGAGGCAATTCATTGAATTGGCAGTAAACATCCCTGAGCAGGAACCACAGGTGGGGCATGCCAGCTTCTCGATATGGGCCAGCTTTTCGTCGCTCACTTCCGGATCGACTGCCATCACCATAGAATCGATCAGGTCATAGGCTTCATCCCCGTCCCGTCCCGCTTCCATAGGTCCGCCCGACACGAATATCACGGGGATATTCAAGCGCATGGCTGCCATCATCATGCCCGGGGTGATCTTGTCACAGTTCGAGATGCAGAACAGGGCATCTACCTTATGGGCATTGGCCATGAACTCTATGCTGTCAGCGATCAGGTCCCGTGAAGGAAGGGAATAGAGCATACCGTCATGCCCCATGGCGATGCCATCATCAATGGCAATGGTATTGAATTCAGCTGCAAAATAACCCGCTTTTTCAAAGACCTCCTTCACCTCCTGTCCAATGGTGTGAAGGTGGGTATGACCGGGGACAAACTGGGTGAAGGAATTGGCTATGGCGATTACCGGTTTGCCAAAGTGGGACTCCTTCATCCCGTTGGCACGCCAGAGGCTCCTGGCACCTGCCATCCTCCTGCCCATGGTACTGGTGTGACTGCGGTACGGTATCTTCATGTCCGGTTCATTTCCTTTGTAACTAAAAAAGCCATCCTCTTTCCTGAGAATGGCTTTTGATATTTAACGGTTCGTTATACCACCCTCAGGCCGATCCTGGAATAAGCACCAGTACCACCACCACGAGAATGCTATGCAGAATGTTCTTAAACATAGTTGTAAAACATTGGCCAAATATAGAGATTTATTCAATGTCCCAAAACAATTAACAGAAAAAATAACAGTTTAATCCTCATTTGGCTCATCCCCTTCCTCCGGGTCCGGAAGCTCAAGGATCTCCCTGGAATCAACAGGATCGAGGGTCTCCACTGTTCTGAGTTTTCTTTCCATCACATTGGTGCGGGTGGTCTGAAGTTTTTCCAGGGTACCCGTTGCAGTATCAAGTTGTTTCCTGACCCGGTGTAAATGCTCACCAAATAAACCGAATTCTGCCTTCACTGCACCCAGAACACTCCACACTTCACTACTCCGTTTCTGGACAGCCAGTGTCCTGAATCCCATCTGCAGGCTGTTAAGCAGGGCTGACAGGGTTGTGGGACCGGTGACGGTGATCCGGTAATTCCGCTGCAGGTTTTCAAACAAACCCGGATGCCTCAACACCTCCGCATAGAGGCTCTCCACCGGCAGGAACATAATACCGAAATCGGTGGTATGCGGTGGATCAATATACTTTTCGCAGATCTCTTTTGCGAAACCCTCCACCGTCCTGATCAACACTTTCTGAGCCGCCTCTATCTGCTCCGGTAATCCACTGTCATATGCTTGTAACAGGATCTCATAGGACTCAATGGGGAACTTTGAGTCCACCGGCATCCAGACCTCCTCATCGGTGCTTTTCCCGGGCATCTTTATGGCATACTCCACATTGGCCTGACTTCCCTTTTTCGTGGCCACATTCATGCTGTACTGTTCGTTGGTCAGGATCTGCTCCAGGATATTCCCCAGCTGGTACTCGCCCAGCACACCCCTGGTTTTCACATTGGATAATACTTTTTTCAGGTCACCAACGCCCGAAGCAATGGTCTGCATCTCTCCCAGTCCCTTGTGCACCAGCTCCAGCCTTTCACTGACCTGCTTGAAGGATTCACCCAGGCGTTTCTCCAGGGTGGTCTGGAGTTTTTCATCCACCGTCCGTCTCATTTCACCCAGCTGCTTGTCATTATCCTCACGGATATTTTTCAGGTTCTTCTCAATGGTCTGCTCCAGCTCTTTCACACCTGCGGTAAATTTCTCCTCGAAAGATTTCATGGATTTGGCCAGCTCCTCACGGTTGATCCGGGAGCTTTCACCGCTTTCATTCCTGTTTCTCTGGAACTCATCCCTGATATCCTTTTCCATCTTTTCCAGGGTGGTATTAAACCTGACCAGCGAGGATTCCACCTCCCTGATCTGGGGTTTGATGTCCACCTCTGCCTTTTTCCGGAGTCCGATCACGATGTTCGCCAGAACCAGCACCAGGAGGGCCACAAGCAGGATGATCTCTGTCATAATATTTGCTTTTATTCCTTAAAGATAGTACAATAAGAAAAAGGATAACTTTGTTTCATGGCAAAGGAAAATAAACGGTTTTATTACAGCCTGGTATTCCCGGCCTTCTTTCTTTTCCTTCTCTGGGCGGTTAAATTCTTTGAGATTTCCATGGAAATTTCACTGGTGGAAGGCGGTGTCTTTCCGAGAAGGTTGAGTGGACTGCAGGGGATCCTTTTCTCCCCGTTAATCCATGGTGGCTGGAAACACCTGGTGGATAATTCCATGCCGGTCCTGTTCCTGAGTCTTGCACTGTTCTACTTCTACAGGGACATCGCCTATAAGATCTGGTTTCTCATCTATTTCCTGGGAGGAATCCTGCTGTGGGGATTCGGAAGGCAGGCCTTCCATATAGGAGCCTCGGGACTGATATACGGACTGGCGGCCTTTCTTTTCCTGAGCGGAGTGATACGCAAGGTGAGGAGCCTGATGGCCATCTCCCTGCTTGTGGTGTTCTGGTACGGGGGCATGGTATGGGGGCTTCTCCCCTTCGACTTCGAGGTTTCATTCGAGGCCCACATAACAGGTGCCGTTGCGGGGGTCATCCTTGCCTTTGTGTACAGGGACCAGGGTCCTGAACCCGAGCGTTCTCCCCTGCTGGATGAGGAGGAGGATCCGGAAGCAACAGAGCCTGGGGCTACGGATCCGGATTCCATGGATGCAGGGACCACAGATCCGGGGACCTCAGATCCGGCGGGGGAAGACCACCCTTATACCCCTTCCGGCCTCTGAGCAGTCCATTGCTCCCGGAGCAGCGCAAACAGGTGCTCATCCAGCAGCTTCCCCTCCTTCATAACCGCCCTCTTATGAATGGCTTCCCGTTTGAAACCATTCTTCTCCAGGACCCGCATGGAGGCGGTGTTGTTTTCAAAAATAGAGGCGAAGAGGCGCAGCCAGTGTTTGTTGACAAATGCGTATTCCACCATCGCCCCTACCGCGTCTGACATGATCCCCCTTCCCCAGAAAGATTCCGAAAGCCAGTAACCGATCTCACAATTGTAGCGGTAAACATCCTTCATGCCATGCAGTCCGATCCCACCTGCCGCTTCACCACCCACCTCAATGGCAAGGATGATATCCTCCCTGTTTTCCCCCACCATATTCAGCCATTTCCGGGCATCGGCAAGGCCATATGGATGTGGAAAGGCGTCCCTCAGGTTGGATGCCACACGGGGATTGTTGGCATGTCTGACCAGTGACTCTGCATCATCCGGATGCCAGGGACGAAGCAGGTATGAATCTCTCTGAATGGTGGGCAGGTCCATGTTGCCAATTTACATAACAATAATTTTTATTACGCAATTATACTATTTTTATGCGGCTCAAAGCCCGGATCATGTTTCTGAAGCTCTACGAAAAAAACCCGGATCAAAGGCAAATCGACAAGATTGTGGATCTGCTCCGGCATGGCGGGGTGATCATCTACCCCACCGACACGGTGTATGGAATGGGTTGTGATATCACCAAGGCCAGGGCAGTGGAGCGGGTGGCCAGGATCAAGGGGATCAAGCCGGAAAAAGCCCGGTTTTCCTTTATCTGTTCCGACCTCAGCCACCTTTCCGACTATGCCAGACATGTGGATAACAGCACCTTTAAACTGATGAAGTCCAGTCTGCCAGGCCCCTTCACATTTATCCTTACGGCCAGCACCCAGGTACCCAAATCCATCAAGCATAACCGGAAAACCGTTGGAATCAGGATACCCGACAACAACATCATCCTGGAGATTGTCAGGCAGCTTGGAAATCCCATCCTTACCACCTCACTGAAAGAGGAAGATGATATCCTTGAATATCCCACCGATCCTGAACTGATCTATGAGGAGTACCGCGACCTGGTTGATGTGGTCATCGACGGCGGGTACGGGGGGATCATCCCCTCAACAGTCATCGATTGCAGTGGGGATGAACCTCTATTGGTAAGAGAAGGTCTGGGTGAGCTGGATCAGTAGAAAACCGAAGTTGGTCCCCCTGTCACTGGGCCAATTTCAATCCCGGGGCGTAGGAGTATTTTGGCAGAAACCAGCCCTCAACGGCGGTGGCTTCATTCACAAAACCCACCATTGTTTCCCATAATACGGCTCCATCTTCACCCAGCAAACCCGATACCTTTTGCAGTTTTTCATGATAATCCAGGGGATTCTCAGCCCATGTGGTTAACATGTATAACGGCTGTTCAATTCCAAGAAACCCGGAAAATACCCTGAAGCCTGATTTGATCCCCTTCTCCTTATACAGGGATTTCCAGGCTGAAAGTACAGCCTCAACCTCTTTTTCTGTACCCGGTTGGAAATAATAGTAGCTCCATTTCCGGTAGGGGCTGCCGATTCCCCAATCATCTCCTTCCGGGATATAAGATAGCTCCGGCCGGTACCGGACAATATAGTAGCGATAGTATTCAATGGCTTCCTTCAGGTAATCCAGGATCAGATCAAATTCAGGATCTTTTACTTTTTTGGAAACCAAAGAATGAATCCCATTGCCCAGCTCCTTGAAATGTTCAATGGGAGTAACATGTGCGAAAATGTAGTCGTCCTGCATATGGGTGAAATAATTGAATCCCTTCACATCTTTACTGGTAAGGAATTCCTTCATATCCATTAAGGACATTTCATATTCATTGGTCATTGAGGGGTATACCCTGTCTTCACGAACCAGCATCAGATCCCAATTTTCATCGGAAAGCTGACACAGGGCAACCGTGCCTTGCAAAAGCAAAAGAGCAACTACCAAATAGCTTATTCTATTGATTTTCATAAGAATATCATTTTATATTGTTCCCTGAATATTTCTATTTTACAGTGTACCCTTTCCCTTCCAGGCATACGGAATAGGCTTTCTTGAAACTGTCCGTCAACTCCTTCTCTTTATTCACTGCGGCCTGGTTATTTGCACTTTGCTGGGCAGACCTGCCTGCCACACTGGCCCTCCTCCCCCTCAATCCACCTGACACTGCGCCAATTGCAGCTCCTTTGCCTGCATCACCACAAATGGCACCGATGGCGGCCCCTGCAGCAGCCCCCTTGGCCGACCCGACAATGGCAGCACCATCAGGGCCTTTCTGAACCTGTGCAGCCTCTACTTTCGGAGGATTCAGGGGATCTACTCCACTCTGTTCCACAGCCCATTTATAGCAATCCGACTGATCCTTCTCCATCTGTTCTTTGGATTGATCTTCTGCAGGGAACACGTACATTCCCACCTTCTTTGTGACCTGATCACCAAGAGATGTTTCCTGACCAATGGTGACAGAGGCAGATCCCCATAGTACTAAAAAAGCGAAAAGCAATCTAAAATATGTTTTCATGGTTGTATGAATATTGTTCAGGTAAACAAAACAGACTACTGTCCAAATGTAAATCCAATGTTCAACCCAAACCAGTTATAGTTTGAAGTATCTCCCGATTTTACTGCGTAGTTCCACTTCACACTCGCAATGATATCGGTAGACCCTCCTAATGGAAATAAGATACCTATTTCAGGGGCAAATCCAAAATGCCAGTGGTCGTCCTGTAAGGTCCAGAGCCCCATGTCGGTCCTTTGATTGATATAGTAGGTACCAACACCCACACCCCCAAAAATCCTTATTCCATCATCGGTGACACCAGTATAAACATGGACATTGGCCAGAATGGGACAGGCATTGATATATTTGTAAGGCACTCCGGTGATTGATAGAGATCCCTCTGTGATGGTTTGCTCATCCTGTTTTTCATAAAACGCAGTCCAGTTTATCGCTCCTCCAATTGAAACACGATCCGATAAAAATCCCCTGCCATCAAGTGTAATCCCCCTGAAGCTCGCTTTGCTTATAAAATCAGCAGCTTCGCCTGTTGGAAATGACATGGTGTAACTGACTGTAGCCAGGTATTGTGAATATCCCGACACTGCTGTCCATAGAAGCAGGACAGCTATACATATGGTTTTTGTTTTTTTCATGGCTCCTGTTATTTATTAGCCCCTAAATAGGGAGATTGCTGAAATGCCTTTGCTATCCCATCGGCAAGCCTGCTCTGGGTGGTGGATGCAGATGAACCCAGCAGACCATTGATGACCGCTGTATATTCGATGGGAATTGTTGTTGTTTCATCGATGACATTATCCGGATCCCAGATATTCCACATAAGGGTCCCCGTTGAATAGGATGAGATATAGGTATAGCCACCCCAGGGATAGCCATATCCATACCCGGGGTAGCCCCAGTAGCCCCAGCCATACCCGGGATATCCCCAACCACCATAACCCCAGCCGGGATACCACGGGTCAGAATAGATGTTATAGTTATCAACTGTGAGTACGGAGACCGTAACGACCACATCGGTTGGATTGCCAGGATCATAGCTGGGGGACCTGGTATAGCCCATGCTTTCGAATCCCTGCTCCAGTTCCCCGATGATAAAATTGTCCCATGTCCGGTCCGGATCTTCCTCACCTATGTAGTGGATGGTATCCGGAATAAAATAGGTGTTTATTCCGGAGAAGTTATAATCGGTATTGTAATCGGTGATAACAATATCAGTTTCCTCATAGGTATCATACCCATCCGGGTAACAACCAGCCAATGCCAGGGCAATCAGCAGTCCTACCCCACGAAATACATGTCTCTTTTTCATATGATCATTTAAAAGTTGTACAATTCAAAACTACATTAGAAAACGTGGAAAAGTCAATACCCCATAAGTAGAATAAAAGTAGAATAAACGAGAAAGGAGGTAGATGACAGGATTGACGAGTGATTGACCTTGTTAAAACGCCTCATTGAAGCTGATGTAGAATCCACTGGTGTTCTTTCCAAATCCCATTTCAACCCTCACATTCATTCTTGGCTGTACCTCAAAACGGTAGCCCAGACCCGCATTTGGAAGCCAGTGATTGAATTCTGAGACCGTTGCCCCAAGGCTCCCCGCTCCCAGCCATCCAACCACTCCATGTCTGGTGAGCTTCCCCCCCTTTCTCCTGAATTGATAGCGGTATTCAGCCAATCCAAAGACCATGGAGCGGTCGCGGTACTGGCCAAGGTAATAACCCCGCAGATCATATGGGCTGCCCAAAAACGCAAGGTCTGAATAGGGCACATCACCACTGGTAAACCGGCCTTTGATCTGAATAGCCAGGGTGCTGCCCGGCCGGACTATCTTCACATATTTTCTGATGTCAAGCTGAATGACAGTAAATGAATTGTTACCTCCCAGCAAAGGGGTGTAGCGAATACCCTGCAGGTCCATCAATGCCCCTGACCAGGCATTTACAGGGATATCACGTGAATCATAACGGAAGATGATGCCGAAACCTGAATTAAAATTGATAGGACCACCATCAAGGAAGTCCGGATCTGTCTCCATATTTGAATTCACATCACTGGCTTTTGTCCTGTTATAGTCAATGGTCAACCCAAGGAAATAATTGTCTCTGAATTGCCAGAGTATCTCGGGATTAATTTTCAGGTTTGAACGTGTGTAAGCTGTGGTTGTATCTCTGCCCGGATTTGAACTGGCGTTCTCATAACCAACGCCCCAGTAATGATCAGGCGTGTTGCGAAATCTTATTTCGCCAAAAATACGCAGCCTGTCTTCAAACCAGTAGGTGGAAATGATTGAATTTAAAAAGTAGGAGCCCCTGGTGGAGACTCCAATATTCAATGGGGTAGATGAACGTTGGATGATTGTATCTGAGCGGTCAGTCTTAAATGAGAGCATAATGGCTCCAATAAGCGTGGGTCCCAGCTCCGGCGTATAGGCAGGCGCAGCAATGGGAAAGGCCATGAACTTTCCCTGTTCGATTTTTTCAGCCCTCTTTTGTTTCCGTGTGGGCTTTTGGACAGCCTCTCCCTCTTCCTGGCAGAAAACAGCAATGGATAGTACCGCTAATATTATGGAAAGTATAATTCTTGTCAATCAGAGCTTCTTGTCCCTTAAAAGTAGACAATATTCGCTAATAAGATCTCCCCGACAGGAAATTGACCTGCCTGGGGAGACCTACCCA
>CAWCAK010000010.1:0-175837 GCA_963793455.1 uncultured Bacteroidota bacterium | reverse complement strand
GTGGAACTAAGGTACTGTATTAAAATCCAAACGTGATTTGACTTCTCTGCAAATTGCGTGACACACGTTAGGTCGGCTTTAGTGATTCTATGCCCAATACTTAATTTTGCCCATATTAGTTAAAGCTAGCCTCTTGTGTGCTTCTTGTCAAAACGGTTCAGTATATGTGGCGTATTGGCGCATAGCCGACATGACCGTCATTTACATTGTTAGGCACAGGCTTTATTTTTCTTTTATCCAAACAGGTTTAAAAACCGAAGTATGCTCTTTACCAATTATGTCTCTGTATAATTCTGGTTTTCGAGCATTCATATATCTGAACCCTCCTGCAAGTGGAATTTTATCTTTTGTAAGAGTTGCTATAGCAATACTATCATTAAATGATTTTATTTCAGTTAGTAATTCTCCATAAGGGTCAATAATCATTGAGTTACCATTTTTTAGGTGTTCCCCATCATATCCAATAGGGTTTGTGAAGGCATAATAAACTCCATTATCGTATGCTCTTGCAGGTAGCCAACGCATCAACCATCTTCTTCCTTTCGGCCCATCAAATTCTAATCTTAAGGAAACTGGGTCTAAATCTCTATTCTGCCAAAATTTATCATCTACATAATCTCTTCCTGGCATTGCTGATGGAGTACACCCAGTTACATGTGGAGCAAAAATCAGCTCAGCTCCCAATAGGGTAGTAGCTCTTACATTTTCGATTATATTGTTGTCATAGCAAACTAGAATTCCACATTTCCATCCCAATAAATCGAATACTTCATAATTGCTTCCAGCTGACATATATTTACTTATAAATGGATGCAATTTTCTGAACTTTGCTACAACTTCACCCTGATACACACAGACATAAGTATTGAATATCTCATTGTTTTCTTTTTCCACTAACCCAGCAAGGATAGCTATATCGTTTTCCTTTGAAATTTTGATCAGTTGTTTGGTACTCTCTCCTTTTGGTACTTCTTCCGCCAATTCAGATATTTCATCGAAACTCAAATCCTTTGTAAATGTGTAGGCAGTAATTGACATTTCATGGAAACTAATTACATCAGCCCCATTACTTTTCGCTCTTTGTGTTAAATTTTCAATTACGGATAAGTTGTAATTCTTATTTCCACTTTTTGGTTCAAATTGAGCAACTGCTAATTTCATATTCTGGGTTGTTCATTATTTTTTCTGCTTGTACCTAACTTGTATTTAAACGTACCCCTCAAGTATTGACGTAAATAATATCGTGCATAGAACGGTGGAACTAAGCGGCGCCCGCACCAGACTTGCTTTTGTGTACCAGCGATCCCGGTGTCCGCTTTAGTGATTATGCTGCCCTTCTGATAATTTCGCTCGAAGCAATTTAATTGTGCTCACGGTAACGTTTTCCGCCAGCCCCTTTGTAAGGTAGCAATGCCGGAACATATTCTCGGTACCTTTTATAGTCTTCACCAAATGTCTTGATCAGACCTCGCTCTTCCAGCAATACAACATAATGAGAGATTACGAATATCACTACCCACGGTATGATGAAAAGCACATCTGAATACCAGATTATCATTAGTGGGGGTAGCGTAAACAAAAGAGTGCCGTATAGGGGATGCCTGACATAATTGAATGGCCCCATTGTTATTAGCTTGTGCTCCCTGCCCAGTAAATAAGTTTTTGCCAAGTTGAGAGTGTTATTAAACCAAACCATGCCCAACAGACACAATAGGACACATGGAATGGTTAAGGCGATTTGTATCCTCTCAGCTAATGAAAAGGGAAAGGAAATCCAATGCTGAACATATACAGTCAAGGCTTCAATCAGAATACCAGCCAACAACAAAAAGATACCTACACCCAGCAGATCCTTTAAACCTTTCAGGAGTGGAAATATTTTAATATTCAGTTTTGGCTTAATCATGATTCTGAATTTACTGTTTGTGTTTTTTGATTGCTTCTGACTAACCTTGACCTGGAAGCTTTCTTAGCCGCATAACGGTGGAAGCCGCCGTAGCGTGGCGCGGGCTTTGCGATTTCTGCAAAGGGCGTAACGCGCGTTACGGTCGGCTTTAGTGATTTCTGTAGGCTCACTTTGTTCTGTAGGCTCACTTAATATTCAATATGGAAATCACATGGAAGGAAGATTAAGGATATAATTAGTACTTCTTCCTCCCTCACCTGAATCCGACAAGATTCCTTTTTCAATTAAATCTTGAATGTCTCTTCGTGCAGTATCTCTATGCACTTTTGTCATCTTTGCCCATTTAGATGAATGCAATTTCCCAATAAAGTCCCCAAGTAGGTTATTGATCATTGTGACTTGCCTCTCATTTAACTGGGTAGTTTTATAGATTTCCCAGAATCTTGCCTTAACGAGAACCTTCGATAGTGTTTTATCTGTTGCATTAAGGGCCACAGTCAAGCGCTCAAAGTACCAAACCAACCACTGGCTTACATCTGGGCTACCTTTTTGGGTTGACTCCAATATGCCATAATACTCCTTTTTTGATTCCATTATCTGAGCCGACATGCTATAGAACCTTTGGTTGGTCCTGTCCGCTCTGGCTAATTGAGAATCGGCAATAGCTCTTGCAATTCTTCCATTCCCGTCATCAAATGGATGGATACTAACGAACCATAAATGCGCTATTGCGGATTTGATCACAGGCTCCATATTATCTGTCAGTATTGAACCATTGTATAAAACGATTCATTTCTGATTCAAGTCGTTTAGCTTCAGGTGCAGTATAATGCACCTTTTCTCTTCCCATTGGACCAGATAAAACATGCATTGGACCTTGTTCATCATTCCTCCAGTCACCAACTGTTATCTTATGCATCCCACTCCTTCCCGTTGGGAAAAGAGCAGCATGCCAACCACACAGACGATCCCTTGTTAAAGGAGCTTCGTAATTCTGTGTTGCGTCGAGCATCATTTCTACAACCCCTTCTACATCACGGCTTGCTTCCGGTAATCCGGAAATTTCTATTCCCAATCTTCGGGCAACTGAGGACCTAACCTCTTCCGGGTTTAAGAATTCTCCTTCAATTGCACTGGATTGAATAATATCATCGGTTAATGTATCAAGCACTGCTTCTTCTCTAAGCTCAAAACCTATGCTCTCCATTCTCCCAATTAATCTACCTTGAAGATCTCGTACTTTACTCACATATGGAAGTAGCGTATCGTTATCCCAGTTGAAACTAGGCCAATCTTTTCTTTGATGTATATACATTAGATCAATCTATATGCCGTATTTTATACGTCAAATATAAACTTTATTCGCCGTATTCCGAAATATGTGACGTATTATTTGCGTCAAATAGAATAATTAATTGCAGTATTGGATTGTATTCTAAATTTCTTCCGAGCCACAGAACGGTGGAACTAAGCCGCCGTAGCGTGGCGCGGGCTTTGCCTTTTCTGCATAGTGCGTGACACGCGTAGCGGTCGGCTTTGGTGATTCCTAAGTTTGGGTTTTAGTAATTTCATTGTTTTAATCAGAAAGAACAAAAGAGAGGAGTAAGGTTCATTTAGTGATTGAGCATGAAGCTCGTGAACAAAGTTAATCCCCTCTCTTTTCTACCAACATTCTGAACAGTTCTTTGTTCTGCGATCTAACTATCATCTTTGCCCACCATAACTATGCGGATACAGTTTGGATATTTCTTTCATTCTCAATGAATATTGTCTCCGACTCCAAATTGCTTGTGTTTTTGATTATTCCACTTTTGATGGATCAATCTTTAATGCCTTCGCTACACCTTTTCCATAGTTTTCATCTGCTTTAAGGCAATTGCCGATATGTCGAATTTTAATCTCTTCGGGTGCATCGCCCATTGCCCTGGCAGTATTTCCAAACAGAGCCTCCTGCTGATCCTTGCTCATTATACGGAACAGGTCTCCTGCTTGTGAAAAGTAATCACTATCGTCTTCCCGATGGTTCCAATGGTCTGCCGCTCCACTTAATTCAAAAGGTGGCTCTTTCGTCTCAGGTTGTTCCTGCCATTCTCCATAACTGTTTGGTTCATATCCTAATGTTCCGCCATAGTTATCATCAGTTCTCATTTGTCCGTCACGATGGAACATATTTAAGAATGGACATCTGGATTTATTTACTGGAATCAAATGGTGATTTACACCTAACCTGTATCGTTGAGCATCGCCATATGAGAATAACCGACCTTGTAGCATTTTGTCGGGTGAAAATCCGATGCCAGGAACAATATTGGCAGGGTTAAATGCAGCTTGCTCAACATCGACAAAATAGTTCTCCGGATTCTTATTTAATTCCAGTACTCCAACGTCAATAAGTGGATATTCCTTATGCGGCCATACCTTTGTAAGATCAAAAGGATTATGAGGATGATTTGTTGCCTGTTCATCCGTCATTAGCTGAATTTTCATCGTCCATTTTGGAAAATCACCATTTTCAATACTGTCATATAAATCACGCTGGTGTGATTCCCTGCACATGCCAATTGCTGCTTCAGCTTCATGGTCAGTCATATTTTTAATTCCCTGTTGTGTCTTTAGATGAAATTTCACCCACATTCTTTCATTGTTACCATTTATCATACTATAGGTATGGCTGCCGTATCCGTTCATATGTCTGTATGACAATGGAATCCCCCTTTCACTCATTGTAATTGTCACTTGATGTAATGCTTCTGGTAAAAGTGTCCAAAAATCCCAGTTGTTTTTTGCACTTCGCAAATTTGTTTTTGGATCACGTTTTACCGCATGATTAAGGTCAGGAAATTTCATGGGGTCTTTTAAAAAGAAAACGGGAGTATTGTTTCCTACTAAATCCCAATTGCCCTCTTCGGTATAAAATTTAATTGCAAATCCTCTAATATCTCTCTCTGCATCTGCTGCTCCCCGTTCACCTGCTACAGTTGAAAACCGAACAAAAACATCTGTCTTTTTACCAATCTTCGAAAATGTCTTTGCTTTCGTGTATTTCGTAATATCATGACTTACTGTAAACGTTCCAAAAGCCCCTGAACCTTTAGCATGCATACGCCTTTCTGGAATAACTTCTCTATCGAAGTGAGCCAGTTTCTCAAGATACCAAACATCTTGTAATAACATTGGGCCTCTTTTACCTGCTGTCATTACATGTTGATTATCAGCTACAGGTGCTCCTGAGCTACTTGTAAGTTTTTTCTTTTGATTTTTCATGATTTTCAGATTTAGTTGAAAATTTTATACAGTTTACGATTTTTTCTCTTAAATGATTTTTGTGCCGGGAGGTCTTTTTACTTGCAGTAACAATTTCAAAAAAAACGTACCTCTCAACTATTTCTATCCTTTATTATTGATCGCCGAACGGTGGATTTAAGCCGCACAGTGGTGTCGGTTTTAGCTTATTGTTATACCAATAGCTTGATTAAACGAACGATACCTAAAGAGTTAATGTAGCAGATGCTTGATTCCATAATAGAAACTTAATGGAGGGGTGGACATGTGCGTTTCATTATCGAAATATTGATATTCTGTGCATACCACATCTTCATATTTTTTTAGGAGGCTTGTTAAATTATCCTTGGCCTCTTGGATGGGAGGCATCTCAAGGTCTTCTTTCGAAAGAGAATAGTATATTGATATCATCTCAGATTTATCTGAAAATGAATTTTCAAGCTCTATGAATTGCTCAGACGTAAACCATGGAGCTGACAGGATAAACTGATTGATTCGATTGGGATTTTCCTGGATGACCTTACCCACAAGCCTTGAAGCACGGCTATGCCCATAGAGAACCCCATTGGAGTTAAGATTAAAAATTGCGGATAGCTGTTCCATCAATTCTGAGGAAATAAATCTGGCATATTCATGCTGAAAAGGTCCAAATTGTTTGTTTGGAATCTCATTGATCCCAATAAGCATGCAATTTGGTATCAATTCTAATTCGTTGTGTAAATAGTTGATTGAACCAGAGAACGATTCGAAAAGAACGTCACCAAAAATATACAGAATGGGAGTAATCTTCCCATCTGGGATCCTGTACTCAGGCTCATAAATGACAATAGGTACATAAGAATTTAAATCTGCTGAATACACGGAGTCAAGCTGACAAACTATATTGTTCGAATTTGAATTTTGTGCATTTGCTACGAAAAGCAAACAAGCAAATAAAAGTGAAGCCATGAATCTCATATGGTTTTTCTTTCTATTGGTATAACGGTGGAATTAAGCTGCCGGAATCATGGTGCGGGATTTGCCTTTAACCCAGAATAGTCGTTTGTTACATCAATAGTTGGGTTAGGTTTACTATTCAATCTTCATACCCAGCGTTTCTTGTCCGTCTTGAAATAGGGTCAAACTCTGAACAGTACCTTTTTCAAGTTGAAAGGCAATCTTTGCATCAACAACAGTTAGATAAAAAACAGTATCATTTTCTGGATAAATCCCGAATCTATCTTGTCCAGTAGCTTGCCCAAATAACTGCTTCCCTTCTTTGGTTATGTTGATTTTGAGTTCGGGTTGCAACTCATACAAGCCAACATATTGTTCAAGGGTGGATTTTGGTATATCTACTGCGTCACTTTTAAATTTCGCCAATTCCGATCCGGAATCGAGCAAATAAAAACCAATATCATCGGCTCCTTCTGATGAATTTGTAAAGAGAACCACTCCTTTACCCGTTTCTTTTACAAATCCAATAAAAGTCCTGTATCCACCTGTTCCTCCACCATGGCAGATTACGTCCCCCTTATTTCCTTTATGAATATGCCATGCCATTGCAATCGACGTTTCACCTGCCTTATCATGTCTAATTTGATGAGATAGCTCCATTGCCTTGAATAATGAGGTATTCACATAACCGAGATTAGCAGAAATAAATTTTGCCATATCTGAGGTCGAGCTTCTAATCGCACCTGCACCTGCTAGCGTTGGGATGTCCCAATTCTCAACAACCTTGCCTTCACTATGCCCCAGGGCTAAATTTTCATTCATCCTCTGAGTCAATTCAACTCTTGTGTCATTCATATCCAAAGGATATGCAATTGTTTGAATCATCAATTCTTCATAAGTACTATTATTATTCATTGCGAGAAGATGCCCTAAAAGACCCTGGGCAAGATTTGAGTATTCATATTCAGCGCCTACAGTTCGAACAGGTTGATAGTTTGAAATAAATTCATACATCTGATCTACTGTATAGTCCGCATAAGGATTGTGGGGATCGGCAGGGGTAAAGTTGTAGGGCATTCTGGGAAAGCCAGAGGTATGATCCGTAAGATTGCCAAATGTAATTTGTGTATCGCCCATCACCGGAACTTTAATGTCATCGGGGAGAAAGTTATTTATCTCGTCTTCCAGTTCGAGATCACCTTCCAGGACTTGTTGTGCAAGTAATATCCCTGTAAATACTTTAGATATTGATCCTATTTCATAGATGGTATTTTCATCTACTTCCTGGCCATTTTTAGCAGTTTTTCCAAAATTGAAAAATTTAACACCTGAGGAGTCGATTATAGCTATAGTAATACTTGGAGTAAGACCTTCCTCTATACGTCTTTCAATTGACTCTACGACTTCAGCAGGAAGACCTTTTATATCCTGTTTTTCAGGGCTTTTCTGACATTGGAGGGTAACAACAGATATCAGAAGAATTGTCAGAGTGATTCTATAGCGTTTCAAGTGTGGTTTGGTTTTAGATTTAATCATTCAAATGTTTCTCAACTTGTAAATAAATGCACCCCCAAGAAATCTCAGTCAACAATATTGTACATGGAACGGTGGAACTAAGCCCTCTTTCTCTAAATGTCCAATAAGGCTTTACCATTATTGAAAATTGTGTGATAGAATACTCCGTATTAATTCGACGAGAATGGTGATATCAGCTTATACCCCCCAGAACGAGCCCATATTTGCCATTCAAAAACTTATAGTTGCAGTTAATCCAAATGTATGGTTATTGTTATAGTGATTTCTTTGCAAGACGGGTGTTATTCTTATTGTTGTAATTGGTTGATTTTTAAAATGTATACTTTTCTTTAGTTTGGATTTTCTTTCTGCTCCTACTATCCAAATGGGTAAGCCAACGATATTAATGGCCCCTCCCCCTAACACTGCGAAGTAACCCAGTAATAATATTCCCGAAGAACAACAAGGATCTGCTGCAATCATTGTAATACCTCCAGCGATCATGAAGGCAGTCCCAACAGCGCAAGTAGTCCTACCAACCTTAGCAAGGTTATTTGATTCTTTCCACAGACAATCAAATTCATCTACAGTTGTATTATAAATATCTGACGCACCGCACGATTTATGGTACCATTGGCAATTTGCAGAGCATAATAATGAAAATACGAAAATGACTGATACTCTTGCTTTCTTCATTACTGCTGGATTTGTCAGATGATGTAGAAGTTATATATATCTGGGAGTAGAACGGTGGAACTAACCGGCGCCCGCACCACCGTTGCTATTACCCATATGCGATCCCGGCGTCCGGCATAGTGATTTGTTCGACATTTCGTTAGTAAGTGTGGTCAACTCACTGGGGTGCCTGATACATGCGTGCGCACCTGAGGCTTCCAGTTCATCACGTGATCCGTATCCCCAGAGAACGCCAACTCCACAAACTCCATTTGTTTTGGCACCGATCATATCATGCTCTCGATCACCGACCATCAGTGTCTCCGATGATGTAATCCCTTCACGCAAAAGAATATGGGATATTAGTTCTGTTTTATCGCTCCGTGTCCCATCCAAGTCGCTTCCATGGATAGTCCTGAAATACCTCTGTAAGCTGAAATGCTCGATAATCTGTTTTGCATAAACTGTTGGCTTTGATGTGGCAACATAGAGGAGATGCCCCTTCTCCTGGAGGGCTCTCAGTGCATCAGGAATACCCTCATATAATTCGTTTTCAAATAGGCCGACTGAGCCAAATCGTTCTCTATAGATACTTAAAGCTTCTTCCGCAAGCTTTTCGTCCTCAGAGGCAAGCAACTTAGTGAAGCTGTTCTTTAGTGGAGGCCCAATACACCATTTCAAATTCTCTTGTGGTGGAGGTGGTCTGTTAAGCGCTAATAACGCATGAGAAATACATCTTGTGATACCTTGATATGGGTCTGTTAGGGTGCCATCTAAATCAAATAATAAATTCATCATTTCCTGTAAAACGCTAAAGCCGAGGTGCCGGTGGAGCATCAGCGAGGACGGTCACCTCCCGCGACTGGTTCGGCCATCTCTTCAGTCAATTTGCTCTAACACGGTCAATGACAACGGTGGTAGTCGAAGCCTGATGGTATCGTTGCTTTCGCTGACTGAAGAGGGATTCCCATATGTTGGTCCGCGATCGTCGGGAGACTTGCCTTTGAATACCACTCTATTGAAAGATCTGGACTGCATAGAGTCATTCTCTAGCTCGATTTCCATATCTTCTGAAGAATCATTCTTGTTCAGTAGAAATATGTTCAATTTGCTGCCTGACGCATCGGATGTTGCATAAGTCCGGATATATCCAGAAGTACGGGTAGATGCAACAATTCTGTTAAGTAAGTAGTTGTTGACGATCCTTGTGATTTCACCCGTAGGTTTACTTTTGTTAGCCATACTGAGAAGAACTCCGACATCATCATTGTCCTTATCTTCAGGGCCACTCCAGGGACTATGTGTCCCCCAGTAGTAAAGATAGGAAACGTTTTTCGCCGCAATCTCGTTCATCAGCACCTCAAACCACCAGAGGGCTTTGTAGGTGTTATTGATCTTGCCGAGGGCATCATTGCTGGGAGTTACTCCTGTCTCGGTTACTAGAATTTCTGTCTTTGGTTTTGAAGATTTGGATACCGCTAATTGCATCTTGTCGACATTGGGAACAAACCTGTCATTGCATTCCCTCCAGAGCGAATAGGTGTTGCACGTCTTCTGGTAACGCCACATGTATTGGTGGCAGGAAACGAAATCTATAAGTTGCGGAGTTCGCGAGACTATCTCGTTGAAGTATCTTGTGCTTTGGAGGATGCCCGGTCCGGTCCTGATTGATGAGTCGACCTTCTTCATTGCAGTTACAAAATTGACGTAACACTCCACATATTCATCACACGAGAGCAGATCTTGATGATGATCGACCTCGTTTCCGATTTGCCAGTAGGCAACCTCATAGTTCTTCCGTTTCGCGTATTTCACCCACTCCACGGCCGTCTGTTTTAGTTCTTCGTAGGATGGACCATGCTCGTATTTGAAAGAGAGAACGTTGACGACAACCAGAGGTTTGATCTTTAATCTCTTACATAAATTCATATACTCATCGAAATCCATTGCTGACCTAAAGAAGCCCTCGTCGTTAACAGCCCATTCCCAACGCCCAGGCGCTTGGGTCAGCGTAGCCACTTTTGGGCGCAGCCCTTTGGCGGTCTCCTGAAAGGGAGGCGTATGCCAAAGATAGTTGTCCGCCAAATGCCCATATGGAAAACGAAGTGACCCGCACCCTAGTTCTTCAATAGCCTTTGAGAATGATCTCGGCTGATGTCGTCCACGATCCGAATCAAGCAGCCAGCAAAGGTTGGCGCCAACCGGATTGTCCGGTATGTGTTCTTTGATTGTCCGCTTTACGTCTATCAAAGCAGTCGGCGCTGTTTCGGCGCCATATAGAATCGTTGCAGCACACAACACCTGCAGAGTGATGCTGAGTATTATAGCTTTAGCTGTCTGAGTCATAATTCACTTCTTGATGGTCGAACGGTGGAACTAAGCCGCCATGTTCCGCGGTCGGTTTTATTGATTTTTTACCAGTTTTATACAAATCATAGATTAACTCCGGGGTCAATCACTGCCAGCTCATTATAACCTAACCAAGCTCTACAATCCCTGTCGCTTTCTCGATGCCGTTTACTATAATTGTGAATTGATGTTGGCCTGGATAATGCTTTCTGATAGAAAGATCCTTGAATGAATGCTTCTTGGTGATTGTATAGCTTCCTGCTGTGAACTCAGTTTCCTTAATCTGAAATATCTTTCGAGAGATCTTGTTGTTAGCTCTCACAAAGTCTACTCCGTACTCCAGCCTTACCCTGCGGGTTTCCAAATCATTAAGTTTTATCTCGAAGGAGAACAGCAATTCATCTCCAATTACGAGGGTTTGTCGGTCAAATGATAGATCCGCTACTTTTATTTGACCTGGATCACTAAAACCGAACAGAATTAAAGCACGTTTATTACCTGCCTTCAACATGGTGCGACAGGCCCTTTTCACGATCCAGTCCGTGTTTTTGCTATGGCCATGCCACCTTTCACAAATATCCAGCACTACATCGGGATGGTCTTTGGAAATGTCATTCAGGTTATTCGCAACGCTCATTCGCACATACTCCACGGGATCATCTTTCAGTGTTTCCATTATCTTTAGAATGGGGGTCGGATCTTTCTTGAACACTGGCAAAGACATTGCCCACGGAAGCCTGGGTCGGCAACCTTCACTTGCCAGGCGGCGGAGGTGAAAGTCCTCATCTTCGGCCCAGTTATACATGTAGCTTATCGCTCGCTCCGGGTCCATTGCGAGGAAGGGGCGGATAGCGAATTCAGAACTACATAATCTGGTAAAAAAAGCCAATGCAGGGAGAGACAATTCCCAATCATCCAATCCATATTTCTCGACGTAATCCGGGAAGATCATGACATTAAATCCCTCGAAATTGGGAGCAATTTCTTTCAGTATCTTCATTGCATGCGGGTAATCTTTAGGCAATGTCGCAGCCAGACAATGAGTAGTATGATGCATCATCTGTTTCAGTTCTTTACTTTCCCAATCATCCGCATATATCAGGCGGTTGAATTCAGCCTGGTCAAAATCGGGATATACTCCCATAATTGCATCTCCCAATTCCGCAATGAATTTATCCGAGAAAAACAGATCTTTCAATCTCTCCGTCATAGATTATTCTTAGTTGTTCCTAAAATCTATCCATTGGTATAACGGTAGAACTAAGCAGCGCCCGTTACCTGCTTCATTTTTATCCAGCCTAGGCATCATGTGAGGCTTGTCAGTGAATCTGCAACCCACAAGGGCAAGATTAGATTGCGTTGCAAACTCTTGCCACGTCGGCTCCTCCACCGATGGCCGGCCATCACCATTCGAACCCGGCATGAGAGGCACGACGGCTTGTAGTCGCCTCACGTTCTTCGGGTACCACAAGCGGTATAATACTGCATAGTATAAGGGAATTCTGTCGTTTTGATGGGATAACGCGATTCTCATAAATGAAAAAATCTGAATTGCTTTATAAAATATGCTGACGCAATTTCTATTCATCGCACAGCTTCGCCATGTCACTCCCAAATTGAATTGATTGATTTTGAAAGTATTCAATGAAAATTACTAAGAATTCTACTCTTTTACAATTGCATGTCTTTCAATTTCACATTTTTTCGTGAGTTTCTAAGTGTTCCCGGCTGGGTCTGGGATCCAGTGTTATTGGAATTGATAAAAGATTGAACCGTAATCAAACAGCCCGTTGTGGGAGGAGGTGCTGATCAGGATGGTTCGTCGCATTTTGCGTATCTTGGTTATGCATATAATAAATAGCATAATCACATGAAGTTGCTCACCGAAGTCACACTTCCCCAATATGGTTTCCGGATCGATCACCGCTCCTCCACGCTGCTCATGGGCTCCTGCTTTACGGAGAACATCGGGCGGATCATGGAAAGGGCCCTGTTCCCCGTTTGCATCAATCCCTTCGGGGTAACCTACAACCCGGTTTCGGTCCTGAGGGGACTGGATGCCCTGCTCAATAAGGATGCCTATATTGAAAACGACCTGGACCAATACGATGGAATGTGGTTCTCCTTTGACCACTATACCGGCTTTTCTTCGCCTGACCGTGAAGCATCCCTTTCTGGGATCAACAGCATTTTTGCAGAAGCAAAAAAGGTGCTGGCTGAAGCCAAACTCCTGGTCCTTACCTGGGGTACTTCCTGGGTTTACCGCTACAATGAGACCGGGAATGTAGTGTGCAACTGCCACAAGATCCCGGCCAACAGGTTTACGCGGTCAAGGCTTACCACGGAAGAAATCGTGGAAACCTACACCGCTTTCCTGCCTTCCCTGTTCCAGGCCAATCCTGACCTGAAGGTCCTGCTCACCGTAAGTCCTGTCAGACACTGGAAAGATGGGGCACATGGAAACCAGGTCAGTAAAGCCGCACTGCTGATAGCCGCGGAAGCGCTGGCTGACTGTTTTGCTGGCCGGGTAAGCTATTTCCCTTCCTATGAGATCGTGATGGATGAGTTACGGGATTATCGTTTTTATGCCGCTGATATGCTCCATATGAACCAGCAGGCTACTGATTATATCTGGGAAATATTCAGCCGGGTGCTTGTCTCTGACGAATCAAAACAGATCATGGTGGAGCTGGAGCCGCTGCTCAGGATCCTGGAACACCATCCCCGGGTGACTGAAGGGGAAACATACAGGAATTTCACAGAAAGGAAAGAGAAAAAGCTTGAAGAATTAAGAAACAAATATTCCTTTCTATCATGGAGTAATATGGGTATATTACCATAATATTGGCCTCTATAACTTCTTTTTGTTTAACTTTTTTCCCTTTTCTTTGAACCTTATTTGAATGGTATTGTTTTGCGTATATTTAGAACTATACGAAATGAACCAATTACGATATATACTTATTTTCCTGCCCCTTGTCTGGGTGGGAACTCCCGGACTCCTTGCACAGCAAGGGATCATACAGGGAAGGGTATTCAACGCTGCCAATAATGAACCGGTAGAATTTGCCACCATCGCCATTTTCGGAACCTCCATCGGCTCCATCAGCGACCTGGACGGTAACTTCCTTTTTACCGGCCTGGAACCGGGTTACATTGAACTGAGGGTATCCTCTGTGGGATTTGAGTCCTATGTTTCTGAAGCGATACAGGTAACCAATGCCAAAAAGGTATTCTTAGAGATCCCCCTGGAGGAAGCCAATGTACAGCTGGAAGAGGTGGTTGTGAAGGCCTCCCCCTACAGGAAGAGCAAGGAGAGTCCCATCTCACTGCAACGGATCAACATTGAAGATATTGAGAAGAATCCGGGAGGGAACCGGGATATTTCGAAAGTGATCCAGTCCTTCCCCGGGGTGGCCTCAACCCCTGCCCAGCGAAACGACGTGATCGTGCGCGGCGGAGGCCCCAGCGAAAACAGCTTTTACCTGGACGGGATCGAAATCCCCAATATCAACCATTTTGCCACACAGGGGGCTTCCGGGGGACCTGTGGGGATCATCAATGCCGACTTCCTGAGGGAGGTGAACCTCTATACCGGTGCTTTTCCTGCCAACAAGGGAGATGCCCTGAGTTCGGTTATCGACCTGTACCAGGTGGACGGCAACAAGGATAAACTGAATTTTCGAGGAGCTTTCGGTGCCTCCGACCTGGCCCTGACCCTTGACGGGCCCCTGGGGGAACGCACCTCATTCATCGCCTCCTACCGGCGCTCCTACCTCCAGCTGCTGTTCAAGGCACTGGAACTGCCCTTCCTTCCGAAATACAACGACTACCAGTTCAAGGTAAAGAGCAGGATCAATGAAAAAAATGAGATCACCCTGGTAAGCCTGGGATCTTACGACAACAACAACCTCAACCTGGATGCCAATGAAACAGTGGAGCAGCAGTACATTCTGGGATACCTGCCGGAATCTTTCCAGTGGAGCTATGCCATAGGGATGGTATACAAACACTACCGGGAGAAGGGGTACGGTACCTGGGTGCTGAGCCGGAATTACCTGCATAATGCATCGGTCAAATACCAGGACAACACCATGGTGGAGGAGGACCTCATCCAGGACTACAATTCAGACGAGATCGAGAACAAGTTCCGTTACGAAAACACCACCAGCTATAAGGGCGGGCTCAGGATCAATTACGGGGCCAACCTGGAATATGCAAAGTTCTATGCCAGGAATTACAGCAAGTCCTTCATCTATGACCAGCCGGTGACATTCAACAATGAAACCTCCTTTGATATGTTCAAATGGGGGCTCTTCGGACAGGTCAGCAAAGAGCTGCTGGCCAAAAGGCTGGTACTTTCACTGGGCCTCAGGACTGACGCCAATAATTTCAATGACCACATGACCAACATGCTGAACCAGTTTTCCCCCAGGCTCTCTGCCTCCTTCCAGCTGACCACCGGTTGGTACCTGAACTTCAACACCGGCAGGTTTTACCAGCTGCCCCCCTATACATCCATGGGTTACAAAGATGAAGAGGGGAGCATGGTCAACAAATCCCGGCTTCAGTACATCCAGTCGGACCATATAGTGGCAGGGGTGGAATGGCTACCCAACACCGATTCCAAACTGAGTATCGAAGGATTCTATAAGAAATACAACAACTATCTTTTCTCCCTGATCGATTCCATATCCCTGGCGAGCAAAGGGGCTGATTTCGGCCTTTTCGGCGACGAACCTGTGGAGTCCAAAGCCGAAGGCCGGACCTACGGAGCTGAATTCCTCTACCGCAACAGGGACCTGTTCGGGAACAACCTGACCATTTCCTATACCCTGGTCAGAAGCGAAACACTCCCCAGGAAAGAGTCCCTCGTTCCACTTGGCTGGATCCCCACCAGCTGGGACAACATCCACCTGCTGAACATATACGGCTTCAGAGAATTCAAACGGAACTGGCAGGTGGGATTCAAATGGAGGTTTGTGGGCGGACAACCATATACACCTTTTGATTACCAGACCTCCTCCCGGGTCGATTACTGGGATGTGACCGGATTCCCGGCTATAGATTACAACCAGTACAACCAGCTCAGGTATGATCCTTTTCACCAGCTGGATCTCCGGGTGGATAAAGAGTGGTTTTTTTCAAGAATAACCATTAATTTGTACGTGGATGTTCAGAACGTCTATAACTCTAAGACCACAGCCAGTACCTTCCTGGTGCAGGAGCTTGACGACAACGGGGAACCCATTGTGGAGCCCCCGCAGTATCCCGGTGAACCTGCGCACTACAGGATGAAGGAGCTGGAGGCGGTTTCAGGGACCGTGTTGCCGACCCTTGGGATTATTATTGAATTCTAAACTACAGGCCATGAGAAAACAGATCTTATTGACATCGTTGCTGATACCCCTGATCGCATGTTCCACCTCCAGGGTACCCCTGGAGGAGGTCCCTGACCAGATCACCTCCAATGTGGCCGGTAAGGGCGCTAAGCTGGAGATAGGGATGACCCGGGGAGAGGGGCACAACCATCCCCTGATGGCCATATGGGTGGAGGCCCCCTCAGGTGAATTCATCCAGACACTCTATGTGGCCGAATCCATCGGGAAGGGCATTTTCCGGCACGGTGACCCGTCCCAGGGATTCTGGATGCCAGGCGAGATCCGCAGACCGGCTGCACTTCCCCGCTGGTCCCACCAGCGTGGCATCAAAGCCAGGGATGGCCTATACCTTCCCACCCCCGACAACCCTGTCCCCGATGCCTATACAGGCCCCACACCGGGCAAAAGCTTTATCCTGCACACCCGTCTCAATGACCCGGGGATACGGCAATTTACCGTGTGCTTTGAGATCAACCAGACCTGGGACTGGAATGAGTACTGGACCAACAACAAGTACCCGGAGGATGAAGAGTACAAGACCTCCTGCCAGCCTGCACTGGTCTATACAGCAACCATCGACCTGGATCATCCGGAAGATGAGTACATAATGAAGATCCTGGGCCGCAGCCACCATGCCGGGACCAGCGGGGAGTTGTTCGGTGACCTGGAGACCATGACCACCGCCCTGCACATCGCTGAAAGGATTGTGGTCAGGATGATGGAGTAATACCCGGTCGGGGACATCTGGGTTGGGCTGTAACATTTCCGTATCATATGCGTCTTCTTAAAAAGCCGAAGCAGGTGTACGCACTGTTCGATAACGTACATGTGCGTCTCAAAAATGAACACTTTACTGACTACAATGGATTGCTTACTTTGTTCGTTCTCTGAATTTTACCTACTTTGGCATATTGATTGTTTTTCTACGTTCCATCATATAAAAACCCAATCTGATGATTAAAACTGTTGACCTGGTAAAGGTCTTTCGCACTGACGAAGTAGAGACCACCGCACTGAACAATGTAAATATTGAAGTCAAGGACGGAGAATTCGTGGCCATCATGGGCCCCTCCGGTTGTGGGAAGTCCACCCTCCTGAATATCCTGGGACTCCTGGATAATCCATCGGGAGGATCCTATGTATTTTACGAAACAGAGGTGGCCAACCTCAAGGAGAAAGGAAGGACCAACCTGCGTAAAGGCAATATTGGTTTCGTATTCCAAAGTTTCAACCTGATCGATGAACTGACCGTATATGAAAACATTGAGCTCCCACTCCTCTACCTGAAGATGAGCGGATCGGAACGTAAAAAGAAAGTGGAAACAGTGATGGAACGTATGAAGATCAGTCACCGGAAAAACCACTTTCCCCAGCAGCTCTCGGGTGGTCAGCAACAACGTGTGGCCATTGCCCGTGCGGTAGTAACCAATCCGAAACTGATCCTGGCAGATGAGCCAACGGGAAATCTTGATTCGGCCAATGGTTCAGAGGTAATGGCACTCCTGACTGAACTCAACGAGGACGGTACCACCATTGTGATGGTCACCCACTCGCCCAACGATGCGGAGAAGGCCCACAGGATCATCCAGTTGTTCGATGGTCACGTAGTAACGGAAAACATCCATAAGAAGTTATAGGTCTTTGACAAGCCGGCATTTCAGTGGATATGAGAAATCTCATGTTTATTGTAAATTCTTTGACCGACATTTGATACTACATTTAGGTTAACAATAGGGTTAGATTTAGGGCTTGAAAAGCTGTCCAACAGGGCAGCTTTTCTATTTTTCTGCTTTTTTTACATTCATTGGTAAACATAAATTGGCTATATTCGTTACCAATTTAGTTAAACCCAAATCGCATCTGGAAATGAAGTATTTGAAAACCACTTTGGCTATTGCTTTTTCCCTCCTGATCCTGTCATCCTGTGGCGGCAAAAAGAAGCAGGGGAATGCAACATCAGAAGAGTTTAATATGAATGATTACATCGAAGCTGCCGAGGCAATTGATCCTGCGTTATCCAAGGTAGACCAGGTCTTTTCCATCCTTGATATGGTCAATGCTGAATACTTTGATGTGCTGACCAATGATCCCTACAGCGCCCACAACTATAAGTTCTCATACCCTATTGCCGCTGTCAATCTTGGTATTTACATGACCGATGTCCTGTATCACTTCTACGGAGAAAACGAAGAGACCATGTACCTCACATTTGCCGCAGCCCAGGAGCTGGCCAAATACATCGGGGTCGAATCCAAATTCGCCCAACAGACCATTGAGAGCCTGGAGGGAACAATGATGGAAAGGGACAGCCTGGCAATCCTCTTTAACAACCTGCTTATGGACAGTGAAAAATACAACAGTGAAAAGGAGATGGTGTTCATCCACACCGCATTCCTTACCGGATCGTTCGTGGAAAAGGTGTATATCACCAGTAACCTTCTGAAGCAGAAAATGGCTGCGAAAGAGCTGACCCAGGAACAGGAAGGGGATATCAGGGAGTTACTCATCATCTACCTGAACCAGCTCGATCCATCCACAGGGGTGCTCCTGGATGCTTTTCAACGCCAACAGGAACAGCTCAGCGGACTGGTGATCCTGACCACCTTCCAGAGATTAAAAGAGTTGTCTGTTCAGCTTCATTCTGTGAAATCAACCCTGGCTGTAGCTCCCATCAGCGACATTGCTGTCAACAAGGACCTGATCACCACTTTTGACCTGATCACTAACCTGCGTACCGTGCTTGTAACTGCTTCCCATTAACCAGCATGCAGAGAGAAAACATATGGACCGCCTCACCTTTAAAGTGGGGCGGTTTTTCTATATTTGGGAGAATCCCTTATTGTGAACCATGAAATTCCTCGGTAACCTGATCTGGCTCCTGTTCGGCGGACTGGCCACCGCCATCGGGTACTTCCTGGGCGGAGTGGCCATGATGGCGACCATCATCGGCATTCCCTTCGGTTTCCAGATGATCAAGATCGGCTCCCTGGCCCTGTGGCCATTCGGCCGCACCTTTGAAGTGGATAAAGGAAACCTGCCGGGATGCCTCTTCAGCCTGTTGAACATTATCTGGCTGCTCATTGCAGGACTCTGGATCGCCCTGACCCACATCATTTTCGGATTCCTTCTTTCCATTACCATCATCGGTATCCCATGGGGTATGCAACATTTCAAGCTGGCAGGTTTTGCCCTGGCCCCTTTCGGACGGAGTGTGGATATCGTAGGTTGACACCGTTAAAATCCCCTGTAATGACTAACAGAACTATTTCCCTCCTGATAACCATGGCCCTTCTCCCGGGGCTGTTTTCCTGTAGCGGGAAATATTACCGGGAGACCGGAAACGGGGTGATCGTGATGCTTAAGCCTGCAGACATCTCTTCCACCAGGCTGTTGAAGATCCAGGTAATCAATGATGAGATCCTCAGGGTATGTGCCACACCGGAGGATGAATTCCCTGAACGCAGCAGTCTCTCCGTGATCCGCCAGGAATCCGCCCAAACCCGCTTCACGGTGGAGGAGGATCAGGGTGTGGTTATCATCTCCACCGGAAGTATCAGTGCCGGTGTATCGCTGTCAGACGGGACCATCACCTTCAGGGATGCTGATGGGCAGATCATCCTTCAGGAGGAATCCGGAGGCAGGTCCTTTGATCCTATTACAGTGGATAACAGCTCCGGGTACTCCTTCCGGCAGGTGTTTGAATCTCCGCCCCATGAGGCCTTTTTCGGCCTGGGCCAGCACCAGAGTGATGAATGGAACTACAAGGGGAGGAACGAGGTGCTTTACCAGTACAACACCAAAGTCTCGGTCCCCTTCCTGGTTTCCAACAGGAACTACGGGATCCTGTGGGATAACTATTCCCTTACCAAATTCGGGAATCCCGGCGATTATGCTGAACTGTCACAACTACGGCTGTATGATGCAGCGGGCCGTGAAGGTGGGCTGACTGCAACGTACATTACTGCAGAGGACAAGACGTTCATAGAGCGACAGGAGGATGAGATTGATTATGAAAACCTCTCCACAATCGGGAAATTCCCCGAAGGATTTCCCTTTGCTGACGCAAAAATCACCTGGGAGGGGGAGATCGAACCAGCCGCCGGAGGGGAGTATGAGTTTAAGCTCTATTACGCCGGTTACACCACGGTTTTTGTGGATGGGAAGGAGGTGGTACCTGAACGGTGGAGGACCGCATGGAATCCAAATACCTATAAGTTCAGGGTACACCTGGAAGCAGGAAAGCGGGTACCCCTCTCCGTACATTGGAAACCCGACGGGGGTGTCTCCTATATTGGACTGAAGGTTCTCGGGCCCCTGGACCCCGTGGAGCAGGGAAAACTCTCCCTCTGGTCAGAAATGGGCCAGGAACTGGACTACTACTTCATCCACGGGGAAAACATGGACAGGGTGATCAGCGGATACCGCACCCTTACGGGAAAAGCCCCCATCATGCCCAGGTGGGCGTATGGCTTCTGGCAAAGCAGGGAACGCTACAAGACCCAGGATGAGATCGTGGGTACCCTGGCCGAATTCCGGCGCCGGCAGATCCCCATCGACAACATCGTGCAGGACTGGTCCTACTGGGAGGAGGATAAGTGGGGAAGCCATGAGTTCGACACCGGACGGTTCCCGGACCCGGCAGGGATGATGGAGGAGATCCACCAGATGAACGCCCATGTAATGATCTCGGTCTGGCCAAAGTTCTATGTCAACACAGACCACTTCAGGGAACTTGACAGCAAGGGCTGGATGTACAACCAGGCGGTGGAGGACAGTATCCGGGACTGGATCGCCCACGGGTACATCGGCTCCTTCTATGATGCATACGCCAAGGGGGCCCGGAAGCTTTTCTGGGAGCAGATGGATGAACACCTCTACAGCCTCGACATCGATGCCTGGTGGATGGATGCTTCGGAACCTGATATCCTCTCCAATTCCAGCCTTGATTACCGCAAAAAACTTTCCGGCCCTACTGCCCTGGGACCATCCACCGAATTCCTGAACACATACTCACTGGTGAATGCACAGGCCATTTTCGAGGGCCAGCGGGGTGTGGATCCCAACAAAAGGGTATTCCTGCTGACCCGTTCAGGATTTGCCGGGCTGCAACGCTACAGTACAGCCACCTGGAGCGGGGATATCGGGACCCGCTGGGAGGATATGAAGGCACAGATCTCTGCCGGGCTCAATTTCTCACTGTCAGGGATCCCTTACTGGACCATGGATATAGGCGGATTTTGCGTGGAACGCAGGTATGAAAGGGCCACCGAGGGCAGTAAGGACCTGGAGGAGTGGCGGGAACTGAACACCCGCTGGTACCAGTTCGGCACCTTTGTTCCCCTCTACCGGGCTCACGGGCAGTACCCCTACAGGGAGGTATTCAACCTTGCCCCTGAAAACCATCCTGCCTACCGTTCCATAGTGAAATACAACAAACTGAGATACAGGCTGATGCCCTATATCTACTCCCTGGCCGGAAAGGTCTGGTCCGACGATTATACCATCATGCGGGCCCTGGTCATGGATTTTCCCTCCGACCCGCAGGCCACCAATATCTCCGACCAGTACATGTTCGGCCCGGCACTGATGATCTCACCCGTATATGCATACAAAGCCCGGGAGCGGGAGGTCTGTTTCCCGGAATCCGGAGGGTGGTATGATCTTGAGACCGGAAGGTTTATCACGGGAGGACAAACTCTGTCCGTTCAGGCACCTTATGAGAAGCTCCCCATCCATGTGAAAGCCGGTTCCATAATTCCCATGGGTCCCGCCATCCAGTACGTTGGTGAAAAGCCCGGTGATCCCATCTCTTTGTATGTCTATGAGGGGGCTGACGGGGAGTTTACCCTTTATGAGGATGAAGGCCTCAACTACAATTATGAGAAGGGCGCTTTTTCAAAGATCAGGTTCACCTACAACGACCAGACCAGAACCCTGGTGATCGGTGCGCGGGAGGGATCCTTCGAGGGAATGGTCAACCAGCGGGTGTTTAACGTGGTGTTCCAGAGAAAAGAACAGCCCAAACCACTCGACTTTGCCTTACAATCCGATCATTCAGTGACCTATTCAGGAAATGAAATCACCATTAAACTATAATCCATGAAAAGAAAGAAACACCATCACTTGCTTGCAACAGCGATCCTGTCCGGATCCATGCTGCTCATTCCGGCCTGCACATCCAACTGGCCCCAGTTCAGGGGACCTGAACAGAACATGATCGCCAATGCGAAAAGCCTTCCTGACAAGTGGGGCGAAGAGACCAATATCAGGTGGACCACAGCGATCAATGGCGACAGCTGGACCTCCCCGGTAGTCTGGGGAAATAAGGTATTCGTTGCGTCAGCCGCACCGGTAAAGGTAAGCCCTCCGCAGGAAAGGCAGCCAGGGGACCAGCAGCCACAGGAAGAGGACAAAAGTTACCTGCAGGACATCTACCGCTGGGAACTATCCTGCTTTGACCTGAATTCAGGAAAGGAGCTCTGGAACCAGGTGGCCAGGGAGGGGAACCCCAGGACCAAAAAACACAGGGCCCATAATTACGCGGGTGAAACCCCTGTCACAGACGGGAAACGCCTGTATGTCTATTTCGGGATGACCGGGGTATATTGTTATGACCTTAACGGCGCCCTGCTGTGGGAGAAGGACCTGGGAGCATACGCGTCTTTAAACGGATGGGGTACCGGGTCTTCCCCGGTTGTATACAGGGATAAACTCTACATCCAGGTGGACAATGAGGAAAATTCCTTCCTGGTTGCCCTGGATACGGGGACAGGGGATGAGGTCTGGAGAGCAGAACGGGACGAAAAGACCAACTACAGCACACCCTACATCTGGAAGAACAGCCTGCGGACAGAACTTATTGCCGGGGGCCAGACAGCCCTCTCCTACGACCCTGAAACAGGGGAGGTCCTCTGGAAACTCCATGTTAAGGGCTACTATAACATCCCCTCACCGGTGGGTGACCGGGAACACCTCTACCTGGGGAACACTGCCTGGAGGGATACCCCCGGAACCATGTTCTGTGTGAAAGCCGGGGGTGAGGGCGACATCACCCCGGAAGAAGGCGAGACCACCGGAGAGTGGGTGATTTGGTCCAACCCAGATGCTCCCACAGCCAATCCATCCCTGTTATACACGGGTGGACTGCTGTACCAGGTGAGCAGCCGGGGAGGCACCATCACCTGTTTTGATGCAGCTACCGGAGAACAGGTATACAGTGAGAAAATCGAGGGTGTCGGGGCCTGCTGGGCCTCCCCCTGGATCTGGGAAGGCAAGGTCTGTTTTACCGATGAAAAGGGCGTGACCAGGGTGTTCAAAGCAGGTCGCACCTTCGAACTGCTTCATGAGAATACGCTGGACGACAAATTCTGGGCGTCGGTGGCCATCACAAAAGATGCTTACGTGATGAAAGGAGTTGAGAAGCTGTATTGCATCGGGCTATGACTTGTAAATATTTCTAAAACAGATAGACAATGAAGAAGTCTGAATGGATGATGGCCATGTTTCTCATGGCAGGTCTTGCCATGGGATGCAACAGGCCCGTCCGGGTTTTGCTCATCACGGGAGGGCATAACTTCGATACCACGGAGTTTTCAGGGTTGTTTGATTCCCTGGAGGGGATCACGTATGACCAGGTATACCACCCGGAAGCGCTGGAGATCCTTCAGGCCGGTGCAGCGGAACCTTATGATGTCCTGGTATTTTATGATTTCATGGTGGACCTGCCCCAAAAGGACTCCTCTGTCTACAGGGCACTCACCGTGCAGGGCAAGCCCATGCTGTTCCTGCACCATGCCCTGTGCAGCTTCCAGCAATGGGACGGATACATGCAGATGGTGGGAGGAAAGTATGTGACGCCGGTATACCAGCCCGACAGCACGCTGCATTCTGACTACAAACATGACATTGACCTTGAGGTAGAGGTGGTGGATGATACCCACCCGGTAACCATGGGTATGGGAAATTTCACCATCCATGATGAAGGCTATTCTAACATCACCATATTGCCGGGCATCACCCCCCTGCTTCGCACGGAACATCCCGATTGTTCACCGGTAGTGGGATGGACCCACTCCCGCGACCTCTCTCAGGTGGTCTACCTGATGCTGGGACATGACCGGTATGCTTATGAGAATCCTGCATACATACAGCTTGTTCAACAATCCATTCACTGGCTTGCTGGCCGGTAAATACCAGCTTAAAATGACAGCTACAAAGACCATACACTGGGGTATGATCGGTTGCGGGGATGTGACCGAACGGAAAAGCGCCCCCTCCTTCAATAAGATCCCCGGGTCGAAACTGGTATCCGTGGGCAGCCGCACTCCTGAAAAGGCTGATGACTATGCCCGCCGACACGGGATTCCTATCTGCCATAAAGATCCATTTGGAGTGATTCATGACCCGGAAGTGGATATTGTTTACATCGCCACACCACCGGGGCCGCATCTGGAATATGCCCTGGAATGCATCAAAGCCGGGAAACCGGTCTACATCGAGAAACCCATGGCCCGGACCTTCGCCGAGTGCCAGGTGATCAACCAGGCTGCAGGGCGGGAAGGGATTCCCATCTATGTGGCCTACTATCGGCGTGCCCTGCCCTACTTCAAAAAAGTAAAGGAGATTGTGGATTCCGGCCAGCTGGGAAAGATCCTGCAGATCAATATGCAACAGTATTTTCCCGCCAGGCAGGAGGACCATGGCGGAACAAACCTTCCCTGGAGGCTTGTCCCCGAAGTCTCGGGTGGAGGCTATTTCCATGACATGGGATGCCATGCCCTTGACATCCTTTTTTACATTTTCGGCGATCCGGTCAAGATCAAGGGAAGCATTTCCAACCTTGGGGGTTTTTACAAAGTACCTGATACCATCGGGGCTGTGCTTACCCTTCCGGGCAACCTGATTGCCACCGGCAGCTGGAGTTTTGTTATACCGGATTCTTACCAGAAAGACCTGCTGGAGGTAAGCGGTGAAAAGGGAAAACTGAAGTTCTCCATTTTCAGTTTCAAACCCATCACGCTGCTTACAGGGGAGAAGGAAGAGTCCATCGACATCACTCCCCCGGAACACATCCAAATGCCGCTTATCCAATCCATCGTGGATGAGCTTTCCGGAAAAGGCGCCTGTCCCTCTACCGGAAAAACCGCTGCAGTCACCAGCCTGGTAATGGACCGGATTTCCGGGATTTTGTAATCAGGACCGAAAGCTATTTGAGCAGGATATTTGGTCCTTTCTCATAGAGTACCTGATGCATCTCCTTCAGGGTCTCTGCCGGGATCTTGAGTACCTTCCTGTCGTAGGTCATCAGTCCGTTCACCTCCCCTTCCACATCGCTGGTCTGGGTGTATACAGCTGCAGAGAGACCTTTTGTCTTAAACATCTCTACCACCTGGTCGAACTTGTATTTGTAGTTCTTTAATAATTCCTCTGCAGAATGGTAGGTCTGGTAGCCCCAGTTGCGCATCTCCGGGTCCCACTGGTGGCCCTCCACCGGGTAGCCGATCCCGCCGTATTCTCCCAGTACAGAAGCCATATCAATACTCAAAGGCGGTATATGGACCTCCACCTGGTAAGAATGAATATCCCAGATGTCCCCGCAGGGATGCAATGACCAGCCGCTCACCGCATTCACCAGCCTGGTGGGATCCAGTTCCTTCACCATGCCGGCGATCCGGCAGGTGGCATACTGTCCCCATCCCTCATTAAAGGGCACCCACATCACAATACTGGGTGCATTGTAGTGCAGGTCGATCATCCGCCGCAGCTCCCATTCAAACTGGGCAGCGGCTTCCGACCTCCGGTTCAGGTCAAGTCCGTCAACCCTGGGCACATGCTGGATATTGACGGGCCTGGGCTGATCCTCCTTGGGGACAACCACCATCCCCGATGGCATATCCTGCCAAACCATCATTCCCAGGCGATCGCAATGGTAGAACCAACGGTCGGGCTCCACCTTGATATGCTTGCGGATCATGTTAAAGCCCATATCCTTGAGCACCCCGATATCATAGGCCATGGCCTCATCCGAGGGTGGGGTGTGCAGTCCGTCGGGCCACCATCCCTGGTCCAGCGGACCGTAATGGAAAAGCGGTTTGTTGTTCAGGTGAAGCACCATTTTCCCGTCTTTCTGATCGATGGAGATCTTTCGCATCCCGAAATAGGAATCCACTTTGTCGAGTAATTCACCATCAGGGCTGGCCAGGGTCAGTGTCAGGTCATAAAGGAAAGGATCCTCCGGGGACCAGAGCCTGGGATCATCCAGTTTGATCACAGTTTCCCGGTCTGCCTCAACGGTGGTAGCAGCCACCTCTTTTCCACCTGCCAGAACCGAAACGGAAACTGTGTAACCGGGCTCTTCAGCATCGAGCAACATGGGGGTGATACTGACCTGCTGCCTGTCCACGCAGGGCACGATCTTCACCTCCCCGATGGAGGCCTCCATATTCACAGCCTCCATCCAAACGGTCTGCCATATGCCACTCACCGGGGTATACCAGATCCCCTGCTGGGGCATCTGCTGCTTGCCCCTGGCCTGTTCACCGAAACTGGATGGATCATCCACGGACACGATGATCTCCTGCTGCCCTTTATCTTTCAAAAAGGGTGTGATGTCAAAGGAGAACCGGTCGTATGCTCCCCTGTGGGAACCCACCCAGGCACCGTTCACCCAGACCACCGACGACCAGTCCACCGCTTCAAAATGCAGGATCACTTTATGTCCATTCCACCCGTCGGGCAGACTGAGTTTTTTCCGGTACCAGAGCCTGTTTTCGGGTGTCATTGATTTCCCCACACCGGAAAGGGCAGATTCAATGCAAAAGGGCACCAGGATCTTTCCCTGGTATTTTGAGGGTGTGGCTTTCTCTTTCGGCTGCAGGGCATAATCCCACAACCCGTTCAGGTTCATCCAGGTTTCCCTTTCCAGTTGGGGCCGGGGATACTCCTGCCAGACATTCTCCATGGTGACCTGTTCCCCCCATTTGGTCATGATCCTGTTTCCGGCAGGTTTGTAATCCTGCGCATAAAGCCCCAGGACCAGGACCGAGGTACACCAAACAACAATTGATTTCTTCATGATCTTCCGTTAAAAGTTGGTTGAGCAATTATACTTAAAAAACTGGTCATAACCGATATCCATACATTGACCGGGAGTTTCTGTTCGCATAGTAATTCTGCACCAACGGACAGTTCAGGGACCTGTTGTTAATAACTCACCGGCTGATGTTAAAACTTCCAGCCGGTTTTGGTGCTGACCACCCCCTTCCCGGTTAGGATTAACCCGGCAAAACCCTGAACTTTATGGTAATGAATTATCAATTATTTCATGGGTTCCACGCAGCCTTTTTTGATTTTCCCGGTCTTTTATACAGTAACTTGCTAATACCCGTCAGACATTGAACACACATTACACCCTCATACTGGGGACAGAAGGAGCATTAGGGCGTGCTTTTGCCAGGGAAGTTGCCCGTAAAAAATGCAACCTGATCATCGTTTCTACAACCAGCGTAGACCTTCAGCGATTTGCCATCGGGCTGCAGCTGAAAGAGGAGGTTCAGGTGGATGCCGTGAAGCTGGACCTGGCCGACCATGATGCCATTCGGGCATTTATCGAACGTGTCAGAGGGCAATATGAGATCCGGGCCCTGGTGAACAACATCACCTGCGACTGGTCGGTGGCCCACAATAAGTGCATCGCAGAGATTGCACAGGAAGATTTTGATACCCGATTCAGAGGAACAGCCATGATCACCATGGGACTGCTTCCACACATGAAACAACTCTCAAGCTCCTACATACAGCACGTGATCCCGTTCCCGTTCAGGAAGGAAGAGTTCACTGCTGATATGCAGCGCTCTGTCAGCAAGATGTATGCATTTGCCAGGGAGCTGGATGAGGACCTGAAGGAAACTCCTGTATCTGTGAGCATGATGCATCCGGCCCCATTCAGGAGCATGGTCCCTGAGTTCGAATTATTCGACGGACTCACGGAAGAAATCAACACGCTGACTCCCAGGCTGATCGCAATGAAGGCAGTGAACGGGATGCTGAGGGGTGACCGGTTGATCATCCCCGGGTTCCGGAACAAGCTGCTCTACTTCATGAACCGCCAGGCTACCTCCTGGTTCAGGCGCGCCGAGGAATCTTTCGGCTCTTCGCTCCAGCCATCGCTTTAACTCCCGGAAGAAGCTTGACTATTCATACCTGAGCGAAAGCCCGGGATTCTGCCTGCTTGCCCGAACGGCATGGAAGCTGACCGTGGCCAGCGCGATCACAAAGGCCAGTACCCCGGCAACCAAAAATACCCAGTAGGGGATCCCGATCCGGTAGGCAAAGCCATCCAGCCACTTGCGCATGGCCCACCAGGTGACCGGCCAGGCGATCAGGTTGGCCAGCAGCACCCATTTGGTAAAATCGATGGAGAGCAATCCCAGGATGTGCACTGTGGTGGCCCCGTTGGTCTTCCGGATCCCGATCTCCTTTGTCCGCCGTTCGGCCATGAAAGAGGCCAGACCGAACAGGCCCAGGCAGGAGATGAAAATGGCGATAACTGCAAAAATATAGAGCAGGGAACGGGTCTGTTTTTCGTTCTGGTAGATCCCCTCGTAGTGTTTGTCCAGGAATTCATACTCAAAGGGAATGGATTCGATCTGCTCTTCCCATTTCTCTTCCAGGATTTTCAGGACCTTGCCGGTGGCATCCCCGCTGTACCTGACACACAGGTACAGAGGCTCGGTCCAGTCCAGCGCCTCCAGGTGCATGATCACATGGGGCCTGATCTCCATGTGTTTTGACTCCCAGTGGTAATCCTTCACCACACCGATGACCTCCAGGGGCCGGTCATGGTCATTCCACAAATAGGTGATCTTTCCGATGGGATCCTCATACCCCAGTAGTTTCACTGCGGTTTCATTGAGGAGGACCTTGCCCGTCTCCGCCCCGAATTCTTTTGAAAAATAGCGCCCGCTGACCAATTCCAGCTCCATGGCTTCATGGTAGGTCTCATCGGTCAGGTTGGCATTCAGGCTGAAGGAGCGGTCCACACCCTCGGCCCCGAATCCCCAGTTGATCAGCTTGTCTCCGGGTACACTGAAGGAAGCAGCCACCTGGGTGATCTCCGGGATAGCCTTCAGTTCATCCTCAAGCATATCAACGTTCTCCAGGTAATGAGCCTGTTTTACCAGGATCACCTGATCCTTGTTGAAGCCCAGCGATTCCTCCATGAGCATCTTCATCTGACCCTGCACCATCAGGGTGGCTGCAATCAGGAAGATGGCCACCGAGAACTGGAAGAGGACCAGTATATTCCGGAACCAGCTCCTGGATTGCCTGACCCCTTTGAATCCGAGGGAATCTGTGGCCGAGAAATTGCTCATATAGAGCGCCGGGTAGCTTCCGGAGATCAATCCCACCACGATGGCCATTGAAAGCAGCCCGGGTATGACCAGGAAATTGTCCAGGTAATGGATCTGTATCTCACGGCCCGTGAAATTCCGGTAGGGACCCATGAGGGATTCCGCCAGCCCCATGGCCAGGATCAGGGCCAGGATGCTGACAATAATCGCCTCGGCAAAGAACTGCTGTCTCAGGTTGGGTTTCGTGGCGCCGTTGGTCTTTCGCACCCCGATCTCCCGCGACCGGATGGAGGAACTGGCGGTGGTCAGGTTCATGAAATTGATGCAGGCAACCACCAGCAACAGGAAAGCCACCACTGAGAAAATCCTGATGTAGGCCAGGTTGCCGTTGGGCTCATACTCCCCGTTCAGGTCCGATCCCAGGTGGATCTCCCTGATATGCTGCAGCGACAGGTGCCAGAAATTCTCCTCGTCGGCAAATTCACCGTAACCTCCATCGAAAAGGTACTTGTCCACAAAACCGGGCAATTTTGCCTCCAGCTCTTCCGCCGGGAATCCGGTACCCAGTCTCATATAGGTGGCATAATTGTTGGCGAACCACTGCTGGCCGTTGGCCGCGTCCGGGGATGAGACCAGTGAGATCAGGAAGTTGAAGTGAAAATGGGACTGGGAGGGAAGATCCTCATACACCCCGGTAATGGTAAAGGGAATCGAATCACGTAAAATGATCACCTGCCCGTAGGCAGGCTCATCCCCGAAATACTTCCTGGCGGTGGACCGGTCGATCAGCACCTGTTTTGGTTCATTCAGGTTCTTTTCCGGGGATCCTTCCAGGAAATTCAGGGTGAATATCTCTGTAAAAGTGGAATCCACATATGCGGCGTCCTCTTCGTTATAGAAACGGTCACCAATCTTGACAGTTGCCGGCCAGTCGCCGATCCTGGTAATGGCCCTGATCTCCGGATACTCATCATACATGGCCGCGGGCATGGGAGCAGGTGTTCCGGTCTGTTTGATAACCGTGCTCCCGATCTGGGCGTCCACTGCAATGCGGTAGATATCATCGTAATGCTCGTTGAACCGGTCGTAGTTCAGTTCATGGTTCACGTATAACATGATCAGGACAAAGCTGGCAATACCGATGGCCAGGCCACTGATATTCAGGATGGAGATCAGGATATGCTTCCGGATATGCCGGAAGGTGACCTTGAAGTAATGCTTCACCATGGCATAAATTTTTCAATGAATATTCAATGTTTGTGCCATCATTTTTAATTGCCTTATAACGTGATCTTTAAATTCGCTTAATGATGATTTTAAGTCCTGTAAATGCTCGTTTTTAAGGCACACGTGTGTTCGCATTCAATGCAGTTTGGTTTAAATTCCTGAAAATCCTACATTGTCGTCACTTATGCCCGGGACCCAATACAGCATACTGATCATTGATGATGACCACGATGTCCTGCTCACGGCGCGCATGTTCCTTGAGCAGCTGGATTTTGAAGTGTCGGTCCTGTCCGACCCGGAGAAAATCACCTCAAGGCTGGAGAAGGAGCAGTTCGATGTAATCCTTCTGGATATGAATTTCCAGCGGGGGAAGACCGAAGGGACTGAAGGTTTGCGCTGGCTGAATACCATCCGGCAGAACGATCCTGCCGTGGTTGTGATCCTGATGACCGCCTTCGGGGATGTAGACCTTGCCGTGAAAGGGATCAAAGCCGGAGCCTTTGATTTTATCCTGAAACCCTGGCAGAATGCCAAGCTCCATGCCAGTATCCTGTCGGCATTGAAGCTGAAAGAAACAAACCGGGAAAAGGAGAGGTACAAGGGTGTGGCAGATAGGCTGGGTCAGGATGACGACTGGCCCTTCATGCAGGTGCTGGGTGAATCGGCAATCATGCAGAAACTCAAGAATACCATCCGCATCATCGCACCCACCGATGCCAGTGTGTTGGTCCTGGGTGAGAATGGAACCGGGAAGGAGATGGTGGCCAGGGCCATACACAGGTATTCGGAACGGAGGGAAAAAACATTCATCGGGGTAGACATGGGGGCTATTCCGGAAAACCTTTTTGAGTCTGAACTTTTCGGCCACCAGAAGGGTGCTTTCACCGGGGCCATCCAGGACAAACCGGGCCGGTTCGAACTGGCTGAAAAGGGCACCCTCTTCCTGGATGAGATCGGGAACCTGCCTGTTACCCTCCAGACCAAATTGCTCGCCGTACTGGAGCAGCGCATGATCCACAGGATCGGTTCCCGGAACGAGATCCCCATCGATATCCGGCTCATCTCGGCCACCAACCAGTCCATCCACCAGATGGTAGACCGGGGGGAATTCAGGCAGGACCTGCTCTATCGCCTGAATACCATTGAACTGGTTATGCCGCCCCTCAGGGAGCGCATCGAAGACATCCCTTTGCTGGCCGGCCATTTCCTCGGGGAGGCCTCCCGGAAATATGGACGACCCGGACTGGAGATCGGCAAGAAAAGCATGAAACAGCTGCAGCAATACAGCTGGCCGGGCAATGTCCGGGAGCTGCAGAACACCATCCAGCGGGCGGTGATCATGAGTGAGGATAACCAGGTCAGGTTCGACCAGCTGGGTGCTGCCGCATCCGCTTCAACCGGTCCGCCCAGCCTCAATATCGAGGACAACGAAAAGCAATTGATCCGGAAAGCGCTGCTGACCAACCGGGGCAATGTGACAAAGGCCGCCTCCGACCTGGGGATCGACCGCAATGCGCTCTACAGGAGAATGAAGAAGTATGGTATTCAATAACTACATGGTGCGGATCACGGTCCGCCTGGCCCTGATCTTCCTGGCAATGCTGGCACTGGCACTGCTGATCGGCCGTGATGCCCGGCTGTTCTCTGTTCTGGCCATCCTGCTGATCCTTGTTTTCCTGATTGCCGAACTGTTTTACAGGATCTCCCGCACCAACCGCATCATCGGATCACTGCTGGAATCGATCCGTTTTGGGGATTATAACAAGACCATCCTGGATAAAGCCCCGGGACTGGGTTTTGAGAGCCTGGCAGGTTCCGCCCAGGAGATCATCAGGGCCATCGGCTCGGCGAAGATCGAGAAAGAGACCCAGTACCAGTACCTCCAGACCATCCTGGAGCACATTCATACCGCTGTACTCACCCTGGATGAAAATCATGAGCCTGAACTGATCAATCCCCTGGCACTGAACATCCTGGGCATCTACAACAGCAGGAAGCCTTCCTGGAATAATATCGGGAAAGCCTCCCCGGTATTTGCGAAGGCCATCGTCTCCCTCGGGGATTCGGGAAGGGAGATGATCCGGCTCTCCGATACCCCCGCCGGGAAACAGTTGCTGATCCTGGTCAACACGGTAAAGATCGGTGACAGCCCCGTGAAGATCATCACCTTCCAGGATATTGAACCGGAAATCGAACAGAAAGAGATGGAATCGTGGCAGACCATCAGCCGCATCATGGCCCACGAGATTATGAACAGCCTGACCCCGCTCTCCTCGCTGACCGAAACCGGCATCATGCTGCTGGAAGAGGAGGGCCAACCGAAAAAGCTGTCCGTGATATCCCAGAAGACCATCGATAACCTCCATATGGCGCTTAAAACCATTTCAGACCGGAATACAGCCCTTACCCGTTTCATTGGCAACTACAGGCAGCTGTCCAGGTTGCCCCAGCCTGAGAGAAAGAGGATCAGGGTGACGGAACTCCTGCAGGAGATCACGTTGCTGCACAAAGCCCAGTGCGCCGAAAAAGGGATTACCTGCTCCATTCACCCGGGACCGGACAAGCTGGTGGTCATGGCCGATGAAGCCCAGGTAAAGCAGGTGCTGATCAACCTGGTGAAAAATGGAATGGAAGCCATGGACAGTATTCCGGATCCCCGGCTGGAGATCACCGTAAAAAGGATCCTGGATCTTGTGGCGGTGGAGATCTCAGACAACGGTTCCGGGATTGCACCGGAGATCCTTGAGAGAATCTTCGTTCCTTTCTATTCCACCAAACCGGAAGGATCAGGCATCGGGCTGAGCCTCTCCCGGCAGATCATCCGGAACCACGGGGGACAGATCTCCGTGGAATCAGAAGTTGGGAAAGGCACCACCTTCAGGGTATCCCTTCCGGTGGAATAACCTGCCGCATTGCAATCACCGGGACTGAAAATGATAAAAGTCACAGGATTTCTTTGTACATTCAGTGGCCTAAAAATCCGTATCATGAGCAACGAAAACATCGATCTCAGGAAGATCGCCAGGGAGTCGGTGGAAACACTGATGAATCCCAGGGAATATTTTACCACCATCTCCCTGACCGGTGGTTTTGCCGAGCCGGTCATCAAGGCTGCCATATACGGGACCGTTGCAGGACTTTTCGGTCTTTTGTGGAATATAACAGGTTTCTCATCCATGGGAGTGGGACCCTGGGGCAATACTGTGGGTATCATGGTCCTGATCTGGTCTGTAATCACTGCCGTTATCGGTCTCTTTGTCGGGGGGGCTATCGTCTGGCTCATCTCCCATATCTGCGGGGGCAACAGGGACTATGAGGCCAATGTGCGGGTGGCCGCCTCCCTGATGGTGGTTTATCCCATCAATGCCTTCCTGGCATTCCTGTACGCCATCAGCCTGACCCTGGGTGGCGTGGCCGCTCTATTTGTCAACTGCTTCTCCATTTACCTGCTCTACATTGCCGAACAGGCCGCTCTCAAAGGCCGGGAATCTTCCATGAGGATCGTGGTGATTGTCCTGGCCCTGCTGGTGCTGATTACTTTTTTTGGCGGACGGAAGGCCGGCAAAACAGTGGAGGAGATGTCAGATATGTTCCGCGAAGAACAGGTGGACTGATGAAAGCTACTCTCCCATAATCCTTTCAAATTCATCCTGGTCCAGCCTGACCGGTGTATAATCCATATCGTAAAGCGTCAATACCCTGACAAAAGCACGCAGATGGTTTTCCGAAGCCCGGCAAAGATTGGTATAGACACGGATGACATTTTCATCCATGGCCACGTTCTCCAGTTCGGTCTGCAGATCGATGATATCAACTTCTTCGATAAATGCTCCTACCCTCAGGGCTTCTTCCCTGCTCTCTTCTCCCTTTGCAATCAGTTCATGATACAAGTGCTGCAATTCCTCGTTCCGGAATACGCCCGCAGGATTGGTACCCACCGGATCTTCAAGGTGAAAGGTATCAATCAGGTACAGTATGGCATCCATGTGGGCCTGTTCGCTCCTGGAGATGTTCAGGAAAGGCCTCAAAGGATGGATCCCGTAGAGATGGGTGTAGACATCCCGGGCCAGTTTCTCCTCCTCCCGCATAAATAAAATGCCCCTGGTCTCCTCTTCAGTCAACTCATTCTGTCCTGCCGGATCATCCTGACTATCAGGCAATTCAGCACATTGAGTAACCGGGAATAGAAATCCCATTAATAGGAGTGGCACAATCCTGATTTTCATTTTCGTTGTTTTCATAATTATATATTTTATCTATATATCTATATATTTAGATGCAAATATAGGATTGGCGTGACTATCCAACGTTACGAAATACGGGTAAAATGTTATGAAATCAGTACTTAGTAAAGCTTATCAATGGGCCGCTTGGAGGAGCGGTCACTCTCCTTGTACTCACTGACGGTCATCCCGGTGGTATGTTTGAACTGGTTGGAAAGGTACTGTACGCTGCTATAGTCCATCATAAAGGCAATCTCGCTCAGGGTAAGCTCCTCCTGGTCGATGAGCTCCTTGATCCGTTCGATCTTGTGCAGGATGATGAATTTCTCCAGGGTAATCTGTTCGTGCGCTGAAAAGATCCGGGAGAGGTAAGGATAGGAGAGGCCTGTCTTCTCCACCAGGTACTCCGACTTGCGGACGATGGAGTCCACGTTATTCATGTGGTGGATCAGCTCGATCACGGCCACCTTGATCTCCTCCACCAGCCGGTCCTCCCTGGTTTCCACCAGGTCGGTCCCCAGCTCCAGCAACACACCCCTTACATCTTCAAGAGAAATGCGATCCGGATCGTAGCTGATCACCGCCCGTCCAAGGCTGATCTCTGTGACCGCTATTCCGGCCTTTTCAAGTTCCTCCCTGATCACCCGGAGGCAACACTGGCAGACCATGTTCTTGATATGGATCGTGGAAGACTTCAATTGGTTTTTCCTCCGTATGAAAGTAACAAATCCCCTGAATAGTATCAAAACCGTTGCTCCGGAACAGTCCCCTCAGGACAATCCACCGGAATTGTGTAACTTTTCGACCGAAAAACATAACACCTTTACAACAGATAATTCTCAATTTTGTACTGAACTTATGAATGTTCACAATGATGCAGATTAAGAAAAACATTGCCGTCAGTGAGACCGGGTTTGTATTCAATCCCACCACTGGCGACTCCTATTCCATCAACCAGGTGGGACAGGAGATCCTGGGATACCTTGGGAAAAACAAGTCCTCTGACGAGATCACATCCCTGATGACCTCCGTATACGATATCGACCCGGCCAGTTTTGAAAAGTACTTTTACGATTTCCTCAGCATGCTGAGGCAATTTGAACTCCTGGATGAAGAGCATGAAAACTAAGATCACGGTGGCCCTGACAGGGCTTAACAATACGGATAATCCCGGACCGGGTGTTCCTGTGATCCGGGGTATACGGGATTCGGAGATCTTCGATCCGCGGATTATCGGGCTGGCTTACGAGAACCTGGAACCTGCCGTCTACATGCACGGGATCGTGGATAAAACCTACCAGGTCCCCTATCCGTCGGAAGGATCGGATGTACTGATCCAGCGGGTCCTGGAGATCCATAAAAAAGATCCCATCGATGTGCTGATCCCCAACTTTGATGCGGAACTGTATGCCTTCATGAGATCTGAAAAGGTGCTGAATGAGGCCGGGATCAAAACCTTCCTGCCCACACTGGAGCAGTTCGAGGAGCGGCATAAAACAAACCTTCCCGATTTCGGTGAGAAGTACGGTCTGCTGGTCCCCTTCAGCAAACCCATCTCCCGGATCGATGATATTGAAAAGCTGAAGGATGATTTTGAATACCCCCTGATGGTCAAGGGAAAATTCTACGATGCCTACCTGGCCTATAACGAGGAACAGGTCCGGATGCACTACAACAAGATCAGCGCCAAATGGGGGCTCCCGGTGATCATCCAGGAATTCATCAAGGGAACAGAGGTCAACGTCGTGGCCCTGGGAGACGGCAAAGGCAATACCGTTGGGGCGGTCCCCATGCGCAAACAGTATCATCACCGACAAAGGGAAGGCCTGGTCGGGAATCACGCTGGATGACAAGAAGTTGCTCGACCTCACCCACCAGATTATCAAAGCCATGAAATGGCGGGGTGGAATGGAGCTGGAACTGGTCAAATCGCACAAGAACGAACGCTATATCATTGAGATCAATCCCCGGATCCCCGCGTGGGTATACCTGGCTGTAGGTGCCGGGCAGAACTTGCCCGAAGCACTGGTAAAACTGGCACTGGGAATGGATGTAACGCCCTTTGTATCCTATGAAACAGGCAAAATGTTCATTCGTTATTCATATGACCTGATCACCGATGTAAGAGAATTTGAAAAACTCTCCACTTATGGAGAACTATAAACGGAGAACCATGGAAAAGAGACCCTTTGAAAGACCTTTTATTAAGAAGCTGCAGGCGGGAATGCCCAGTAAATTCGGCATGAAAACCCAGGCCGAACCCATTACGCATATTGACGGGATCGCGGTACCGGATCTCCTGGCCGAATACGGTTCCCCGCTCTATGTGATCTCTGAAAGAACCATCAGGGACAAATACAAGAAAGCCAGGCACGCCTTTACCACCCGCTACCCGAAAGTCCAGTTCGCCTGGTCTTACAAGACCAATTACCTGGATGCGGTTTGCAGGGTGTTCCACCAGGAGGGATCCTGGGCCGAGGTGGTGTCGGGATTCGAATATGACAAGGCCCTGCAGAACGGGGTGAAGGGAAGCCAGATCATATTCAACGGCCCGGACAAGACCGATGAGGACCTGAAAAAGGCCATTGAAAATGACTCCCTGATCCACATCGACCACTTTGATGAGATGTATTCGATCATCGCCATAGCCGAGCATTCCGGGAAACGGCCCAAGGTGGCCATCCGTGTGAACATGGATACCGGGGTCTACCCCATGTGGGACCGTTTCGGATTCAACTATGAAAACGGGGATGCCTGGGATGCCATCAACCGGATCATGATCAATGAAAAGCTTGACCTGATGGGTCTCCACACCCACATCGGAACCTACATGCTCACTTCCAACGCCTACAAAGTGGCTGCCGGTAAACTGGCGGACCTGGCCTTCGGCATTGAGAGAAAATATGGGGTAAATATCAAATATATCGATGTGGGCGGTGGATTTGCCTCCCACAACACCCTGAAAGGAGCCTATTACCCGGGAACCGATACCGTCCCCTCACTGGATGAATACGCTGAGGCCATCTCCTCGGCCATCCTCAATTCGGAACTGAATCCCAGGAACCTGCCCACCCTGATCCTGGAGAGCGGCAGGGCCCTGATCGATGACGCGGGTTACCTGCTGGGGACAGTGATCGCCAACAAGCGCCTTTCCAACGGCAACCGGGCCACCATCGTGGATGTGGGCATCAACCTGCTCTTCACCTCCTTCTGGTATGAACATGAGGTCTATCCCGCAGCTCCCGTATCGGAGCACATGGAAGAGACCACCATTTATGGACCGCTCTGCATGAACATCGATGTGCTGAGGGAAGCCATTGCATTTCCGTTGCTGAAAAAGGGGGACCAGTTCGTGATCAAGCGGATCGGCGCCTACAACATGACCCAGTGGATGCAGTTCATCACCCTGCGGCCCAATGTGGTGATGATCGATCCACAGGGAAAGGTCCACCTGGTATCGGAAGCAGGAGAACATGGAACTGATCCGGCAGCAGGAGGTAATCCCGGAACACCTGAAATAATGGGTCCCCTGGTGTGAAATTCACTGACGATATAAAGCTTTTTCTGAAGGCCATCCCCAACAGTTACGGGCAGGTCTTCTTTTCAGATCACCGCTTTTTCGCGTTGATCCTGATTGTGGTTACATTCTTCGATCTCTATGCCGGATTGCTGGGTTTACTGTCGGTGATCACCACCAACCTGGTGGGCTTCCTGCTGGGATTTGACAGGAAGACCATATCAAAAGGGGTCTTCGGATTCAACAGCCTGCTGGTGGGACTGGGACTGGGCATCTATTTCGAACCCAATTTCCACCTGATCCTGGTCATCATCATGGGGTCGATCCTGACCCTTTTGATCGCAGTTACCCTCCAGGGTGTCATCGGGAAGTACGCCCTGCCTTACCTCTCTATACCTTTCCTGCTTTCCATCTGGATCCTGACCCTTGCCACCAGGGAGTTTGAGGCCCTGGGGATCAGTGAACGGGGGATCTATACCTTCAATGACCTCTATACCATCGGGGGAGATCCCCTGGTGAGGATGTACGAATGGTGGAACCAGCTTGAACTTCCCAGGTCGCTCAGGATCTATTTCATCTCCCTGGGGGCCATCCTGTTCCAGTACAACCTCCTTTCCGGGATCATCCTGTCCATCGGACTGCTGCTCTATTCCAGGATCTCATTTTCCCTGTCGCTGATCGGCTTCTACACTGCCTACCTCTTTTATGAGCTCATCGGGGCCAATATCTCCGACCTGAGTTACAGTTATATCGGCTTCAATTACATCCTCACCTCCATTGCCGTGGGGGGATTCTTCATCATCCCCTCAAAACGTTCCTATCTCTGGGTCGTGCTGCTGATCCCCATTGTGGCCATGCTCACCATCAGCCTTTCCAGGGTATTCACCATCTTCAGGCTCCCCATCTATTCACTGCCTTTCAACCTGGTGGTGTTGCTGTTCCTCTATGCCCTGAAATTCAGGATCAAGCCCTCCCTGTCCCTCTCAGAAGTGCTCATCCAGCACAACACCCCGGAGAAGAACCTCTACGCGTTTTACAATGACGTGGCCCGTTTTAAACACGACCAGGTGCCCGTCAAACTGCCCTTCCTGGGCACGTGGACCGTATCGCAGGCCCACGACGGTGAGCATACACACAAGAATGAATTCCGGCACGCGTGGGATTTCGTGATCACCGATATGGAAAAGAGACAGTTCATGGGCAGCGGGGACCTGCTGACCGACTATTACTGCTATGATAAGATGGTGCTTGCCCCGGCCGACGGAACAGTGGAACTCGTGGTGGACAGGATCCCTGACAACGTGGTGGGCGAGGTCAACCTGAAGGAGAACTGGGGAAACACGGTCATCATCAAACACGAGGACGACCTCTACACCTCCCTGAGCCACCTGAAGGAGGGATCGGTAAGGGTAAAGGAGGGGGATGCCGTCAGGGAGGGCGACGAGATCGGCCGGTGCGGAAATTCGGGACGTTCCCCCTATCCCCACCTTCATTTCCAGGTGCAGGAAACCCCCTATATCGGATCGGTCACTACTGAATACCCCATCAGCTATCACATCCTCCACACGGTGGAGGGTTTCAGCCTGAAATCTTTCAATATCCCGGCAAGAGACAACCAGGTATCCAATATTGACAGGAACGAGCTACTCTTTCAGGCATTTCATTTCATCCCCGGGAAGCGGTATCATTTCGACGTGGTGATGAACGGGGAGAAGCGGGCCTCCTCATGGGAGGTCGATACAGATCCTTACAACAATGCCTACATCCGTTGCCACCAGACCGGCGCAATGGCCTATTTCACCAATGACGGCAACCTGATGTACTTTACCCATTATTCGGGTGACAAGAAATGCCTGCTTTACTACTTCTTCCTGGCAGCCTTCCAGGTTCAGCTGGGATATTACCAGGACCTTTCCATCAGCGACCGGTACCCGTTGAACCTGATCTACAGGCAGCCCCTGCTGGGAGTCCAGGACCTTGTGGCCCCGTTCTGGAAATTCCTCAGTTCGGAATTCAGCTGCCGCTACGACTGGATCGACAATGACATGGCCCCCACAGAGATCCGGATGGTCTCCTCCGCGAGGAATACCCTGGCCGGGAAGGAACTGGGCAGATTCGATTTTACCCTGCTGGTGGGTGAAAAGGGGATCCACAAACTTGAGGTAGCATCGAAGAAACTTCAAATTGAAGCCGTATGCACCGATTGATCATCTCCATATGGCTGGCTCTGTTTGCCGTTCCCTGGATCACGGCCCAGGAACAACTGGATTTTAACACCATCAACAACGAAACCTACCGCCTGGTTTTGGCCCAGCAGTGGGACAGTGTGGTTAGCATGGGGTATGTGGCACTGGACCGGGATATTGATTATTTCTATTTAAGGCTGCGCCTCGGTATCGCCTTCTACCATCAAAAGAATTACCGGAAAGCGGCCGGCCATTTCTCCCGTGCTTTGAAGTTCAGTCCCGGGGATCCCCTGGCCCTGGAATACCTCTATTATTCAAGGCTCTTTGCGGGACAACATGAACAGGCCGACCTGTTGCGGAAGCAGTTCAAGGGGGAGCTGGCCACCAGGCTTTCACCGAACAAGGGGAAGTTTGCTGACAGGATTGGTGGAAATTATCTCTACTGCGCAGGAAAAACCGGGGACTACCTGGAGGATTCTGACCTGCTTTCCTCAGAACGCCCTGAAGGTGTCCGGTATGTGACAAAGTATTTTTCCAATGCTTCCTTCTCCCTCTCCCAGAGCATTATTCCGGGAATCAGCCTGCATCACGCCTTTAACTACCTTTCAAAGTACAACCACCTCTATTACGACGACCTCTGGAACCAGCTCCAGCTGTCACATCAGCACGTAAGGCAGTACCAGTACTACATCTCGCCCTCCGTTACTGTCGGGCCGGGCTTAACAATCCGACCCATGTTCCACCTGGTCAGTGTCCATTTCCAGTCACCAGTTTACACCGGACAGGGGAACAATCCCCAGCTGGAGATCCAGTACCTCGACAGCATGGACTATGCCACCGGATTTGGATTCGGCATGGGCCTCGGACCCATGGATGTGAACCTGGGATTCTATTATGCCAACCTGAATAACGGTAAACAACTGCAGAACAGGGCGGGATTCACCTGGTACCCGATGGGGAACCTGAACCTCTACGCAGGGGTATACCTGAATACCCAGTATGAAATGAAAGACAGAGGAGATACCCTCAGGTTCATACCGGAGATGCACGCGGGAATTGCCATCGCCGGGAAGGTATGGATAGACCTGAGCGCCACCCTCGGAAACATGACCCACTACCTGGAACATAACGGTACAGTGGTTTACAACAGCTTCGGGGACGTGATCCGCAGGAAAGTGACCGGCACCATTTCCATACCGGTAACTAAAAAAGGCTCCCTGGTATACCTGGGAGGCAGGTGGACCGCCCACCGCAGTGAGTTCTATCCGTTCAATCCTGACCAGAACTTATCTGAATATAATGTTGACTATAACAGTTTATCAATTTACGGAGGAATATCATGGAAAATCTGACAACCATCCGGGCCCTGCTGCTGGCAGGCCTGCTTATGCCCATAATCACCCTGTCCGGGCAAAGTTTCAAAGAGACCAGGGACGCTTTCCAGAAAAGCTATATCCAGGAAGCCACGGGTGAGGTCATCACTGCCATCAACAGCCTCAAGGAGGTGTATGATGAAAGCTCCTATGAGATCAACCTCAGGTTGGGCTGGCTGAGCTACCAGGCCGGGAATTTTACCGAATCCATGGCCTATTACAACAAGGCCATCGACCTGATGCCCTATGCCATCGAACCCAGGTTCGGTGTGGTCTATCCCGGTGCCGCCATGGGGAACTGGGCCATGGTGATGAACCAGTATGAGAAAATCCTGGAGATCAGTCCCAATAACTCCATTGCCATGCACCGCGCCGGGTTGATCTACTACGGTCGGGAGGATTATGAGTCAGCCAAGAAATACTTCGAGAAGGTGGCCAACCTCTATCCTTTTGACTATGATGCACTGACCATGCTGGCATGGTCCTATTTCAAACTGAACAATTTCCGTGAGGCGAAGGTCCTGTTTCAGAAAGCCCTGCTGCACACGCCCGGCGGCACCTCTGCCATGGAGGGACTCGACCTGCTCAAATTGCCATAACCTTAACCAAACCTGCCATGAAATACATATTAACTTTCACCATCCTGATCGCAGGCCTGTCCCTGGCAGCCCAGCCGGTCTTTGAGCACACATTCTCCGAATCTGCCACTATCTGCAAGCTGGAAAACCTCGGCGAAGTATACTATTCCATGGACGTGGTGAATAGAAAGTGCCTGGTCTATGACATGGACCACACCCTCCTGAAAACCATCCCGCTTCCAACACCCGAAGGATTATTACCTCGCAGATATCCAATTTGTCTCCGAGGACCTGTTCAATGACGACAACCTGCTGGAGCTGGTATACATCTATTCCAAATATGTGCCTCCCACAGACTCCTACTCCTATTATTACACCTTTGAGGCCAAACTGATCAATGAGAACGGATCCATCCTGCTCACCCTTCCCGGTGTAGGGTTTACAGATGTGATCGAAACTGCGGATCACGGGAAGAAATTCCTGGCTTATGAATATGACTATTTGGCGATCCCCTACCGCACCTATACCCATGTGTACAGCCTTTCAGAGCAATCCACAAAATCAGTGAGTCACCTGGTTGAACGTAATGATGCTGCATATGCCTGGCCCAATCCGGCTTCAGGCCAGGTCCATATCCCTGTGGTGCTTCCTGACGGGGTGAACAGCGGATCACTGGTGATCACAGACATGGGCGGTCGCAGGATGCTCACCTACCCGGTCTCATCTTCCACCACCCACGTGCTGCTCCCTGCCCGGCAGCTGGCAGCGGGGACTTATATCTACCAGGTAGTCACAGGAGAGACAAAATCTGAACCAAAGAAGATGATCATCAGGCAGGCCGGTTCCGGTTTATGACCTGGAGACCTGGAACCCTGTATCTGAAACCCTGAAATCCACAAACCTGGCTCTTGGGTTGGGTGGATTTAATTCCAGTTCTTTCTTCACCCTGACCGCCGCTTCAGCCGATTTGGCGAACATCAGCAGGTAACCTCCACCCCCGGCACCCAGGAGTTTATACCCCAGCAGGTGGTCCTCCACCCTGCCTGTGATCTCCTTGATCACCGGCGGATTGGTCCCCTCATCCAGGCGCTGGTTCAGTTCCCAGCTGAGGGCAACCCTGGAGGCCAGGCCCCGGTAGTCATTGCGCAGCATGGTTTCGAAGGTTTGCCGCGCATGGTCCTTCATTTCCGAAAAGATCCCAAGGTGACGGGATGAATTGAGGAACATTCCCTTGACGATCTCACCCAGGATATCGCGGGCTACCCGGGTAACCCCCGTGTAGTACAACAGCATCATCTCCCTGGTCTCCCGGTTGGAGAAGAGCTGACCGGGAAGCCATTTAATGGAAGGCCTCTGGATGATCCCCGGGGTGGTTTCCAGCAGCTTTACCCCTTCAAAGATCCCCCCGTACTGGTCCTGCCAGCCCCCTCCTGTTGTCAGCATCTGCTCCAGGATCAGGGTACGGTAGGCAACCTCATGCTTGTCCCAGTTCAGCCCGCAAAATTCACTCAGTGTTCCCAGTACCGTGGCAGCAAGGTTGGAGCTGGTACCCAGCCCTGAACCTTTGGGAATGGCTGCCAGCAACGACATCTCAATCCCGCAGCCGAAATCCTTCAACTGGGTGGCAAGGTCCGGGTATTCCTTCTTTGAGAATCCGGGACCGAAACCTGCCAGCACCAGGGCTGCCATGGGAATGGAAAAGCCACTACCCGGGCGGTCATATTTGTGCAGCTCTGTGAAAGAGGTGATCTCCAGCTTCTCCCCCAGGTCGATGGAACGGAGGATGATCTTATGCTCTTCCAGTGGCCTGGCATACACCTGCAGGGGCAGCTGACCGTTCAGTTCCACCGACATGTTGACCACCTTTCCACCTTCCATGATGCAGTAGGGAGGTGTGTCGGTCCACCCACCTGCCAGGTCGAGCCTTACCGGGCTCCGGCCCCAGAGGATCTGGTCATCCAGCAGGTTCCTTACAGGTGTTACCGGATCCGGCCTGAGGGTGCCTGTCATCTCCTCCTGCAGGATCCCGAAGGCCTGTTTTTCGTAGGTGGCCGATACCATACTGTTCCCTATGACCCGTGCCCGGAACATGCTGTCATTGATCCGTTTAATCACCGGTTCCTCACTGGTCAATTCCACTGGCAGCTCCAGCCCCAGCATCCTGTAATCGGCGGCGGTCCTCTCCAGGTCCAGGAAGTAGAAGACACTTTGATGATGGTTGGCAGCCAGTTTTGGCAGGGCAAGTGCTTTCAACGATTCCCTCTGCCTGTACAATCTTTCAGGATCGGCACGATCAGCAAGAGCTTTTGCTGAAAGCCTCATGGAATTCACCCAGCCTGAAGCTTTGCCCTCCCCTTTCAACATGAATGACAGCATCCGTGGAATCTCATCCTTTTTCACCACCGGGAACAGGGGCAGTTCGTAGATGGAAATCCCGGTTTTCATCCCCGCTTTTCCCGGCTCGACTGAACGGATTCCAAGCCAGTCCCTTAATATTTGGCCCATCCAGACTGCTCCACCCGCAAGGGTTTCCCTGAACCGGTCTGAAAAACCGTAGGGATGAAGGCAGTACTCATCCCCGGCCAGGGGCACTACATCAAGGCAGATCTCCGGAGGGATCTCAAGTTTCCAGTCGTTTTCGGGAATCCCGGTCAGGATATGGTGGTGGTAGAGTGTCCAGGAGGATGGGATATGGCTGTTCTCGATCCATATATGGTGGTTGTCCTCTCCGAAACTGAACCGGACCTGTGCATTCTGCTGGAAGATGGATGGATGGTGATCCGGCTCAAAGGTAAAAGTCTGCCGCTGATCCGTGATCCTGTTCTGCAGCTTCAGGGTGGACACGATCAGGTCGCTGTTGCTGCCAAAGTGGTAAAACTCCCCTTCATGCATCGGCACCAGTTTCACCTGCAATCCTTCCATTTCAGGATCAGGACTCCCTGATTCTGATCCGAAGTTGGTCAGCAACTCCCCGTAGAGATCATAGTAACCGGGCACTCCTTCCTTAAAAGATCCTTTCCTGTTGTCCCACCCTGCCTTTTCCATCAGTTTCAGGGTGGCCCTGGTATTGAGGAGGACTATTCCGGAATCCATCAGGTATAAGTAGTCACGGGAATAGTTGCGCAATTCATCCTGTGAAGGTTTCTGCTTCACAAAAGCCAGCTCCTCCTGCGCCTCCCGCCTGCTGAAAAACACGCCGTGCCTGGAAGCCACCTCATCATCCACCCATATCCCGAATACCACCACATCTGCCTCCGGGAGATTGTCAAACCGGTCGGGAGAGATGAACATCACATCCCCGGTCCCAACCAGTGTACAATATCCCTCCGGGGCCTGTTTCATGATCCTTTCATAAAAAGAGGCCTGGTGATCGAGCAATTTCTGGTCTAAGTACTGACCCTTGGTCCAGCGAAAAACCGGCAGCGGAATCAGCGATTTTCCATAGGGGGCATAGGCCGGAAGGCGCCGGCTCTCCCCTCCCGAATGGATCACCACTCTTTTCTTTAACGGTAACCACTCCTCCAGCAGTCCCGGGGATCCTTCCGCCTGAAAAAGTGAAGCCAGGATGGAAGCTGTCCCTCCCCCGGATCCCACCTTCTGCTCCACAGGATCCGAATCGCAATACCACTCATCAGGCTCTTTCTTCTCAAGCTGGTGGAACAGGGATCTCATGCCGGGGGGAATGCTGATCAGTCTCTGGATTTGCATGCAGGGGTGTTTTTATCAAAAATAACAGTTTCGGCTGAAATAGCAGCATGTTAAATAAGTGTACGTTATACGCATGTTATTTTATTTTTTTCTTAATTTGGCGAAAGATACCTGCAAGATGCTGAAGAGACATTATTTGTACCTGAAAGAGGGCTATCTGATCATGGCCGCCTGCCTGATGGTGATCACCGGATGCAGCCGTGAGGAGGCTGCGCCCCAGGTTGCATTCGCGCAAAAGGAGATCTCCTCTGCCCTGACAGCTTCTGATCCCGCCCTGGAATTGAAAATCTGGTTCAGACTGGATCCTGAAACAGGGCTGCAAAGCTATGAGATCAGGCGGAAAGGGAGGTGCATTGAGATCCTTGGAGGTGATGCTTCCGGATTGATGTACGGGGGATTGGAACTGGCCGAACTGATCCGGACCGGTCGTAAGATCCCGGCCCTTAACGATCCGGTCCAGGGATCACCCTACATCATAAAACGGGGACTTAAATTCAATATCCCGCTGGATATCCGGACCCCCAGCTACCAGGATGCAGGGGATGCAGCGCAGCACAACATCCTGGAGATGTGGAATTTCGATTTCTGGAAGGAGTACCTGGACATGATGGCCCGGAACCGATACAATGTCCTTACCCTCTGGAATCCCCATCCCTTCCCCTCCATGATCCGGCTGGATGATTACCCGGATATCGCTCTGGAGAATGTTTGCGGAACCTCCTTTCCGCTGGATACGGACCGTCCCGACGAGCCTGCGGCAAAGTTTATTGCGGGTTGCGGGGTTTCAAAAGAGGTGTTGGACAACCTGGTGGTACTGAAGGAGGTCACCGTGGAGGAGAAGATCGCCTACTGGAGAAAGGTTTTGGCCTATGCAAAGGACCGGGGCATCGAGGTGTACTTCATTACCTGGAACATCAAGCTGAACAGCGTGGCGCCCCCGGGATGGTACCGGCAACAGGCCGTCAAGGCGGGGGACAGGGGAAAATACGGGATCAACAACGACCAGGAGAATCCCAGAACCATTGCCTATCTCAGGGAATCGGTGAAACAGTTCCTGCTGACATACCCGGATGTGGCAGGTATCGGGATCACTGCCGGTGAGAACATGGAGGACCGGGATGATGAGTATGACAGGGAGAAATGGCTTTGGAACACATATGGTGCAGGGATCCAGGATGCGAAAGCTGAACAGCCCGGAAGGGAGGTGAAGTTCATCCACCGGTTCTGGCAGAGCGGCATCGACAGAATCATGGATGACTTCATCTCAAAATACCCGGATGAGATCAACCTCAGTTTCAAGTATGCCAGGGCCCGGATGTATGCCACTCCTGCCCCCCGGTGGGCTGATGAATACATTGGAGAAATCCGGCATGCAGGTTTGAAAAGCTGGTGGAACATCCGGAATGACGACATCTTCCATTTCCGCTGGGGGGATCCTGAACACGCTTCAGCATTCATAAAGAACCTTCCCCCGGAAGATGTGACTGCCGGTTACTACATGGGATCGGACGGGTATGTGTGGGGCCGGGAGTTCATCAGCAAGCATCCCCGGCAGCCGAGGGAACTTGAAATCCACAAGCACTGGTACAATTTCATGCTCTGGGGTAGGATGGGATATGATCCGGACCTGCCCGCTGAAAGAGTAAAAGCGCTGCTGGAGCTGCGATACCCCGGAGCCCCCATCGATATCCTGTACGGAGCATGGGCCACGGCCTCCAGGATCCCGTCACAGGTTACCCGCTTCCACTGGCACGACTGGGATTTCCAGTGGGCCGTGGAGGGTTGCCTTGACCTGCGCAAAGGTTTCCATACGGTGGAGGATTTCATCGTGAATCCCACCATGGAGGGTTCCGGCATCCTGACCATACCCCGGTATGTGGAGTGTCTGAAACAGGGGATCACCCCTGAAGGAATCACACCTGAACAGGTGGCCACCATGCTTGATTCCATGGCTTGGGAAGTGATGTCTGCTGTTGAGTCGCTGGATGGCTTCAGGGAAAGCATATCAGGATCCTATGATGAATTGGTGGTTGACCTGAAGGCCTGGGCGTGGATGGGCAGGTACTATGCAGCAAAGATCCGTGCTGGTGAAGCACTGCACGCCTACCGCCACGGATTGGGGAATCACCATTTGAACTCCGCCATTGCATCAATGGAGTCGGCACTGGCCATGTGGAAGGAGTATGCCGCTGCAGCCTCCGGGAATTACCATCCCCAGTTCCTTGCAAAGACCAGGACCATCGACTGGGAAGCCCTCACTTCGGAGGTTGAAGGGGATTTAATGCACGTTAAAAACATACGTACCGGCAAATGAAAACGCAATCACCCAATGTGGCCCTAATGGTCATCATTTTTGCAGGCATATCCGGGATGCACGCCTGTTCCGGTAAAAAAGAGCATCCCGCCCCCCCCAATGTCATCCTTTTCTTCGTGGATGACCTGGGGTACGGGGACATTGGTTGTTACGGCCAGCAACTGATACAGACACCCCGGCTGGACAGGATGGCCGGTGAAGGAATGCTGTTCACCCAATTCTACACGGCCAGTCCGGTCTGCGCACCTTCACGTTGCAGCCTGCTTACGGGGAAACATGCCGGCCATTCCCACATCCGGCATAACATGAATGTTCCACCCCTGGGACAGCAACCCATCCCCGACAGCGAGGTCACCATCGCTGAACTTCTTCAAAAATCAGGGTATGCCACGGCAGCCATGGGGAAATGGTCCCTGGGATCACCCTGGAACACGGGTGATCCGATGAAGCAGGGCTTTGGTCATTTCTTCGGGTACTACTGCCAGTGCATGGCGCATAATTATTACCCCGGGATGCTCTGGCGGAACAAAGATACTGTCAGGTTAAGAAACAAGACTGTCCCGGTGGAGGTGAACTGGGCTGACTTCCTGCTCTCCTATGCCACCGAGAAGGTGGACAATTCGGCACTGCTTGCCATTGATGAAGCGCTGGTTTTCATTGAAAGCAACAAAGACCAACCCTTCTTCCTCTACTTTGCCTCAACACTTCCACATTCCAACGGGGAAGCGCCGCCCGATGAGAAGTTCGAGGTGCCCCACTGGGGGATCTATGCTGACAGTGCATGGACGCCTCTGGAAAAAGGGTATGCTTCCATGGTAACCATGATTGACGACCAGGTGGGGGTCCATACTGGATAAACTGGAAGCGCTGAACCTGTCAGGGAACACGCTGGTGATTTTCACCAGCGACAATGGTCCCGCACTGTTCGCAGAAAAGCTGGCCAGCGCAGGACCCCTCAGGGGCAGGAAGCGGGACCTTTATGAAGGGGGGATCCGGGTGCCCATGCTTGCCTGGTGGCCCGGTCATATCAAACCGGGAACCAGGGCCACCAAACCCGCTGCCACGTATGACCTGTTTGCCACATTCTGCGATGCTGCCAGTTGCGAAATTCCGGAATCCACGGATGGACAGTCGCTCATACCCACCCTGACGGGAGAAAGTGAGCAGGAGCCGGAATTCCTTTACTGGGAGATCTGGGAAGGGGATAAGAATCCCAAGCAGGCGGTGCTCTCCGGGGAGTGGAAACTGATCCGGTTCCACTTCAATGATCCCGGCAAACAGGCAATGGAGCTGTACAACCTCTCCGGTGATCCGGGAGAAAAAACTAATTTAGCAGGGGCCAACCCGGATGTGGTGAAGCAACTGCTGGAGGTCATGGAAAAAGAACATGAGACTTACCCCCACGCAGCGATTGCAGACAGATAACAAGAACAAAGAAACTGATTCATGAAAAGCCCATTGAATAGAATGATTTTCCCCGGACTGCTGATCCTGCTGATCCTGCTGATCCTGCCGGTCCATCTGAATGCCCAGGATGCCCCTGAAACCTTTCAGAACCCGATCCTGCCGGGATTCCACCCCGACCCTTCGGTTTGCAGGGTGGGTGAGGATTACTACCTGGTGAATTCCACCTTCGAGTGGTTCCCCGGTCTGCCCGTTTACCACAGCAAAGACCTGGTGAACTGGGAACTGATCGGGTACGGGATCACCAGGTCCGACCAGGTAGAACTTCCGGTGGGACTTGGAAATTCAATGGGTGTGTTTGCCCCCACCATCCGTTATCATGAGGGCACTTTCTATATCATTAACACCTGCGTTCAGTGTGAAGGCAATTTCTATATCACCGCCACCGATCCGGCAGGTCCATGGTCCGACCCGGTCTGGCTGGGCAGCCCGGGAATTGATCCTTCACTGTTCTGGGATGATGACGGGCGATGCTATTATGTCGGTCACGGCAACCTGTCCGGAAAACAGGAGTGGCCAAGCCAGCAGGGTGCCTGGATGCAGGAGCTGGACCTGGAACAGGGTAAACTCGTGGGGCAGAGAAAGCAACTCACCCATGGCCATGCAAACAATGCCCAGTGGACCGAAGGGCCACACCTCTACAAAATCGATGGGAAATACCTGCTCCTGGTGGCAGAAGGGGGCACCGACTTCCACCATTCAGTTACCTTTCATAACAGCGACGAGCTCTGGGGCCCCTATGTGGCAAACTACTCCAATCCTGCCATCACCCACCGCCACCTGGGCAAGGACTACCCCGTGCATGCCGTCGGTCACGCCGACCTGGTACAGACACAAAACGGTGAATGGTGGTCGGTCATGCTGGCCAAAAGGAGGGTGGACGGGTATACCCTGCTGGCCAGGGAGTCCTTTATGACCCCCGTAAACATGGAAGAACACGATGGCGTTTTAACACCGGTCTATAACCCGGGCATCGGGCACCTGCTGATGGAACAAAAACGGCCGGACCTTCCCTGGTCCCCGGTGAATCCCATCCCTGCCAGGGATGAATTTGAGGACGAAGAACTGGCGCTGCAATGGAATTTCCTGAGAACACCTTACGAAAAATGGTACAACCTGGAAGATGGCAGCCTTTTCATCCGGCTCCGGCCGGAGGTGGCTGACAGCCTGGTGAATCCCTCCCTGATCGCCAGGCGGATCCAGCACCACTGTTTCAGTGCAGCCACCCACCTCACCTTCTCCCCGAAAAAGGAGCATGAACACGCCGGACTGATCATCTACAGGAACAGCCAAAATCACTTCCAGATGGTGAAAAGCAGGAATGACCTTGTCCTGATCAGGACCTTCGAAGGGAAAAGCAGGATTGAGGCCCGGATTCCCTATGATGAAAAGGAAGTGGTATTCTCCGTAAAAGCAGATGGATTGGATGTATCTTTTCTGTACGGTCCTTCCCCGGAGGAACTGACGCAGATAGGATCCGTGCAGTCCATGGTACTGGTCTCCGACGAGGTTACCAAAAAATTCAACGGCCCGTACATTGGCATGTATGCTTCCAGCAATGGGGAGAAAACCAAATCCAAAGCGGAATTCGGTTGGTTTGAATACCGGGCTGGCGAATGATAATAACACAGCGTATGTCAACAGGAAAGATCATCGTACTGGGGCTCATCACGATCTCCCTTTCCCTCCAGGCACAGAAACCAGTTGTGTGGATCTATACAGACATGTCCGACAAGACCATCCCTGGGCCCAACCACATGGGGACCATCAATGACCCGGATGACATTTCCGCCATGGCAGGCTACCTGTTGATGGGCAACATGTTCAATACAAAGGGAATTGTGATCACCAGTACCCACAGGAGTCAGCACAGGGAAACACCCAACCAGGCGGTTTGGGCTGACCGGTTTTTCGGGGATGCGTACAGGCAGGATGTGAAACAGCTGAACCGGATCATCGGGGGATACCCTGAGGATATCAGTTTTATGCAATCCTGCATCAAGGAGAGCGCAGAAAGGTACGATCCCGGCAGATCCTACAATTCACTGGATGAATATTCCACCGTGAAAACCCTGTTCGACCTGGCCGGGTCCGGAGAGGGGATCATCCATGTGCTCTGTTGGGGATCCCTTACCGAACCGGCCATCCTGGTGAACCATTGCATGGAGACCGGGAGGACAGATATCCTGGAGAAGCTCCGTTTCATCGCCCACTGGACCAACTCCCCCTGGCACCAGGGATCCATGGATCACCCTGAGGATGTGGCCAACTGCCGGGAGGATGCCAAAGCCTGTGCCTACCTGAAACGAATGGCACTGGATGGCCATATCAGGTATTATGAATGCGGGGCTATCGGTCAGCATGGAATCGTCAGCGGGAGCCCTAATGGACCAGATTATTTTAATCATTTCAAGACCAGCCGCCTGGGCAGGATCTTTGCCGAAGGAAAATTCGTCCATGAATGCGTGGACCATTCCGATGCTGCCACATACTGGGTCCTGCTCGGTAACTGGGGTGTCAGCCTGGATGATATCAGGAGCAACGGAACCAACTTCCCCGAGGTTGAAAAGGGCAATTCGGAAAGATTTTCACAATGGTCCCCGCGGATCCATGATGAACTGCTCCGCCGCTCCCGGGCTGCATCATCCACACCGGATCCCTAGGACCTACTCCACCAAGGGTGTCAGCACGATGTCCCGGAAGCTCACCTTTCCATGGTCACCCTGCAGGTAGATGGGGCCGGGGCTGAACTCATCGGAGGTCATTGCACCCCCGGTGACCCCTTTCACAGGCTGGTTATCGATAATGGTCTTCCCGTTCAGCACCACTGTCAGGTGCCTCCTGTACAGGATGATCTCCATCTCCTGCCATTCCCCTGCCGGCCTTTCAGCTGAGACCAGGGGGGTGATCCTGCTGTAAAGCGCTCCCATGTTGTGTGGATCCAGCTTCTTCCTGTAACTGTCAAGCACCTGAACTTCGTAGATCCCGCGCAGGTAGACCCCGCTGTTGCTGCCTTTGGGCACATTCACCCCGATAGTCAGCTTGAAATCTTTAAAGGTCCCGGTGGTCCGCAGGTTCCCGTAATTGATATGCTCCTCCCCCTTTTTCTGGACCGGGTCATTGACCAGGATCCCGTCTACCACCTGCCAGCCACTGCGTGCGTTTGGATCCAGCAGTTCCCAGCCCTCCAGGTTCTTCCCGTTGAACAGCTTCACCGGTGTTCCATACTTCGCCTTCCCCGGATCGGGGATTTCTTCACAGGGAGGGATCCGTTTCCCGGAGAAAGCCACCTCCTCTACACCGATGCCGTTCTCATTCGGAAAAAAGGCCATCCCCCTGATCAGGTTTTCGCCCTCCTTTACCACATCGAACCAATGGACCCTGTGATGGATCCTGACAGGATTTCCATCTTTATCCCTCTTCCGGACCACATCCGATCCATGGGTCAGGAACAGCTCTTTTCCATATACAAAGGTGAATTCGAGGGGATATACACTGCCCCATCGCCACAGGATCTCTGCATCCAGGTAGCCATCCTCCTGGCGGACCTCCAGCCAGCCGGCGTTACTGCTTTCGTAATCAAGGTCCAGTGCCCACATCCCCAGGAAGGGATCTGCTGTACCCTCCTGTGCCCTGGCTGGTACCAGGCATAAAACCAGCATTCCTGCTGCAATAAGTGTCATTACATTCTTGGGGTTCATGCGTATCATGTTTTGTTGATTAAATCCGTATACTTTCTGGCCCTAAAAATACCAATTATTTCGCTTCCGTGTACCAGTCCCCTCCCTCATTGATCATTTCCCGGCGCAACTGCAACATCTGCTTTTTCATACGTTCCAGGATCTCAGGATGCTTCTCTGCAAGATCTTCTTCCTGTCCAATATCAGCACGTATGCCATACAGCTGGAAATTCACCGGGATGGCAGACGGAAGGTACTCCATATGCCGCCTCTGAAAACCCCACATGGACCAGGCTGGTGTCCCGGGACCGGGTTTCAGGTTGGCCAGCTCCTGCTGGTTATAGTCACGCCTGTAAGGAAGCGGTTCCCCAATGTAACCCAGCAACACCCAGTCCCCCTGCCTGAGCATGCAGACCGGGTCGTGAAAATAACGGAAGAAGAAGATGGGTTTGGACCGTTCAAATCCCGGGTCTGAACCTGTGAATACCTTGGAAAGGTCCTCCCCGTCCAGGATCCGGTCTTCCGGAAGTCCGGTCACGGTCCACGAAGCAATGGTTGGAAACAGATCCGTGAAACTGCCAGGCACCCCGGATACCTCACCGGCTGGCACCTTTCCCGGCCACCGGATGAGGAAGGGCACCCTTACTCCTCCCTCCAGGTTGAACGCTTTCTCTCCCCGCAGGGGATCATTGGAGGCCACCACCTGGGAACCATTATCGGAGGTGAAGATCACCAGGGTATTCCCGGCCAGTCCCTCCGCATCCAGATAATCCAGCAAACGACCCACAGCCAGGTCCATGTTCTCAATGCAACCATAATACGCTTCATTGTATGAGTGTCTATCGGCCAGCTCAGCGGGGGCAGCCACCTTTTCATGGGGCTCATTGAACCAAATATTGATATAGAAAGGCCGGTCATCCTCCCCCGTGGTTCCAAGCCAGGACAGCGCTTCATCCATCACCAGCTGGCAGGCATAGCCCTCCAGCGGACCTGCCGGCACCGTATCCCGGAAAAAGTTAACAGGATTCCTGTGGGATGGGTTGGCATTGTTATAGGTGAAGAATGAATACCCGTATCCCTGGTCTTCGGGCAACGGTTGCCCCATCCCTTCCGCAGTCAGGTGCCACTTTCCGAAGTGGGCCGTGCGGTAACCGGCCGCCTGGAGCATCTCCCCGATGGTCACCTCGCTCTCCCTGAGGTGCATGGGCTGGTGGCCAGGAATCCAGTTGTAAATCCCCACCCGGGTAGAGTTCCTCCCGGTAAGCAAAGATGAGCGTGAGGGGGAACAGACCGCTGCACCGCAATAGAAATCGGTAAAGCGCATCCCCTGGGTAGCCAGCCGGTCGATGTGGGGAGTACTGGCTGTCGGGGGCCATTCGTACTGTGCCGGGTGGCTGTCCCTGTAACATGTCAGGTCGTTATACCCCAGGTCGTCGGCCAGGATCAGGATGATATTGGGCGGAACGGTTCTGCTGCCCTGCTGACAGCCGAATAGTATCATTGATAAAACAAGCAGGGGGAGGATCCGGGAAAGTCTCATTATTGAAGGTTTGCCAGCTAATATCAGGAAAAATTACGGCCTTTTCAACCTTTTATCACCGAGATTGTTAGATACCTTGAATGGCAACGATTCTTCTTATATCAAGCCCATGAAAAATCAGATCAGGTTCCTGACCGGACTCCTAGTAGCAAGAACTTAAAAAAAGTACCTGCTGGAAATCCAGGAGATGCCTATGAAAGAGCAGCGGGATCACATGGACCAGACCCTGCTGGAATGGCAGGAGGGGTACGAGCAGGTGGATGACATCCTGGTGATGGGGATCAGGGTGTAAATTCCTGATTGGACGGGTGGGAAAAATGTGGTAACTTTCCCTGAATAAGACTGCTGTACCCAACATGCCATTCTTCCGTCGTATCCTACCAGGAATAATCCTGCTTGGGTTATCCCTTCAGGTTTTTCCGCAATCCAGGTTTGTGGTGTATGATGGCATCACCGGGATCACAGGTACTGTCATCAGGAATGACACAGCCCATGTAGCATCGGTATTGAAAAAAAGTCCGGCTTACAAGGCCGGCCTTCAGTTCCTTGACCAGATTATTCAAATTGATGATTCGCTGGTATCGGGCAGGGGCTTGGGTTCAAAGGATATCAGGCAGCTCCTTATTGGAGCATCGGGAGACCCGATACACCTGCAAATCAAGCGGAAGGGGGAGGATACACTCCGGCCTGTCAGCATCATACGGGATCCTTATCTGCATGAAATAGAGTGTTTTGCATTTGAATACCTTGTTGATTCGCTGGAGCAGTGGGAAATCGGTGATATTGTTTCCGATTCTCTGAACAAGCTGTTTGTTGATGCCTTCGAGGCGAAAATGAGGGTCCGGTCGGTTGACCCCGAAAGCCAGGCAGCCGAGAAAGGTTTAATGCCCGGGGACCTGGTCATCAGCCTGGCGGATGAGTTACAACTGGATGAAAACAAACGTCTGAGCTCTTCCCTAATACATGAATTTACAGACGACACTTCACTGATCATTCTCAGAGACAGCTCCGAGATTCCCATAGGTATGAATCCCTCCATGGAGGATGCGCTGGATGGTGTGGAAGACCGGTTCCAGCATGATATGCAACAGCACTGTATCTGGTTCCGGATCAACATTGAAAACAGGATCTCGAAGGACAGGACCTACCTGTTTGACCTGCCCAATTTACGGGGAACTGATTCCATCAGCATTTTCGAACCCATCGGCCAGGATGGATTCATTGAAAAAAGGGCAGGGAATACAATTGCGCTGCGTCACCGGGATTATGTATACCGGAATTGGTCCGCCATCAGGATCCACCTGGTCAAAGGCGAGGTAAAAACCCTCTACCTCAGGGTAAACTTAGGGGATTTCAGGGGCTATCCCCTGTTCAGGACCATCGCACATGATACCATTATTAATCACGACAGGACCGAGCGCATGCTTCTTTCCATCTTCCTGGGAATGATGCTGATCGCTGCCCTTTACTACCTGATCCTGTTTGCAGCTACACATTACCGGCGGTTCCTGTTCTTCTCCCTCTATATCCTGACCATCGGCCTGTTTCTTTTTACAGCAAAAGGATATTTTGGTGAATTCTCATGGGGAAATGGCAGGATTTACTCATTTATTGATGAATACTCCACTGAATTCCTCATACCTTTTATCGCACTATTCTTCCTGCTGTTCGGAGTGTCCTACCTGGAACTGAAACGCACGTTGATATGGTGGTACCGGGTTGCCCTTTTCCTGGTAGGAGTATCCGGTTTTTCAGTGATCCTGCTCCTGGTACATACCATTACCGGGGGGGGCGATACCCTTTACGACATTGCGGAAATTGCCATGTTGATTGCAGTTTTGTTAGCACCCTTCGTATTGATCTTCCCGGCGATCCTCAGGATCAGAAGTGGATTCGTGCCTGCCTGGTACTTCCTGGTCTCAAATGTACTTTGGGTTGTTGCAGCCATCCTGGTACTCAACACATTTGATATTGCTTTCACGACCGCCTCAATGTACGAACCATCTTTTTTAACCATTCTGAAAGTATCGGTGGTCTATATTGCAGTGATTATCCAGTTCCTGGTATTTGCCATCGGGCTTGCCCAGAAAATGAAACTTGATGAAAAGGAGAAGCAGATGGCACAGGAGCGGGTCATCGAACAGCTGAAGGAGAACGAGAAGCTGAAGGACAAGGTGAACCGGGAATTGGAGCAGAAGGTGCAGGAACGGACAAAGGAGATCAAGAACCAGAAAGAGGAGATCGAGGCGCAACGGGACGAGATCGAAGCGCAGCGTGATGAGATCGAGGCACAGCGGGACCTGGTAGTGGACCATCGGGACCTGCTCTCTTCCCAGAAGCAGGAGCTGACAGACAGCATCACCTATGCACGACAGATCCAGAGTGCCATCCTCCCACACCAGGACTACCTGGAAGCGGTCATGCCCGAACACTTCATCCTTTACAGGCCCCGTGACATTGTAAGTGGGGATTTCTACTGGATCAGGGAGGTGAAGAATTACCTGGTGGTCGTTGCTGCAGATTGCACCGGCCATGGCGTTCCCGGCGCCTTCATGAGCATGCTGGGGATCACCCTGCTGAATGAGCAGGTGGGGACAGGCAGGTTAGACAAACCGGGTGAGATCCTGAACCGCTTGCGCAACAAGGTGAAGGAGACCCTGGCCCAGGAAGGGAGGTCCCATGAGCAAAAGGACGGGATGGACATAGCGCTTGCTGTGATCGAAAAAAGCAGCCTGGAACTCCAGTTTGCCGGTGCTTATAATCCATTGTATATCATCAGGGATAAAAACCTGCTGCAGGGAGACCAGCTGGAACAGTACTATTCGTTGGACAATGAAACGTACCAGCTCATTGAGTTGAAGGGTGATCCGCAACCCATCTCCATCTATGCCATGGAGAACGATTTTACAACCCGGACAGTCCAGCTTGAAAAGGGTGACACGCTGTACCTGTTCTCCGACGGATTCGTGGACCAGAAAGGCGGTCCTAAACTCAGGAAGTTCCTGAGCAAGAACTTCAAACGGCATTTGTTGGAGATACAGGTGCTCTCCATGGAGAAACAGAAGAGACAACTGGAGGGTACCCTGGATAACTGGCAAGCGGACTGTGATCAGATCGATGACATCCTGGTGATGGGGATCAGGGTGTAGCTTCCCCGAAACCTAGAACGCCTCCCCGATCTGGAAATAGATCCCCCAGTCATCCACACCGGCTGCCACATCCAGGCCCACAGAGAAATTGGTTTCCGGGAACACCCTGAACCGGATACCCGCTCCCCCTCCCGGCAACAGCTTCCCGCTGTCGGCATCATTGATGGCTTCAAGGACCGTGGCCAATCCCACAAATCCCACTGCTCCCCAGCGACGGTGAAAATTCCAGCGGTACTCCCCCTGGAGGGCCAGTAAATGATCTCCCCTGAATTCGCCCATGGCATACCCCCTGATGTCCTTGTTCTTCACAATGAATTGCTGGGTGAATCCCAGCTCCCCCAGTCCCAGACCTGCGTAGAACCTGGCTGCCACCACATCCTTGTGCTTCCTGACTGAAAAATAGTGGTTGTGGTCAAATTGGATCTTATGGGACACCGAATCATTTCCAAAGAATCCGGGAAAGGTATTGTACTTTATGTTGGTCAGGTATCCGCTGCGGGGATAGTAAGGATTGCTTCTTTTATCATAGGAGAGGCTCAGCCCCATGCCGTGCATGGTCAGGCTCTCTGACAGCTGGGTACCGTCCGCGGTGGTCAGTACGTCCGTGAAGATATAACTGACTCCCCCGTAGAGGGTCTCATAAAGGCGCCTATCCACCTTGAGCATGGCAAAATTGGCCGCGCTCTGGTAGGGGATCCATCCACCGACCATGGGTACATCCAGGTAGAATTGGGAATTGAGCACACCCACACCCCCGGCTGTTGTGATCCGCCAGTTGTCCTGGTCGAAATAGAAGATCCCGAAGCCCAGCAGGAACCAGGATTTGTTGGTTGAATAGGTACCAACCGCCCCGACCAACGAGGAGGGAGAGAGGGTATCCTTCTCCACCGGGTTGAACATGAGCATGGGGATGGCACCGGCAGTAAAGCCCATGGAACGGTCATAATTCACGTAGGGGATCGGCATGAATTTCACCTTGCCGTCAATGCGGCTGCTCTCCCCACCGCCCATACCTCCGCCAATCTGGCTGAATGCCGGCATTGAAAGAACCACCAGGCAGGCCGTCATGCAGGAGATGAATCGAAAGCGCTCTGTTATCATCGGTTCCGCAAGAAGTTGGGGTATTGAAGTTATCAAACTTTATCGATCCCGCAAATCCAATTTTCAGTTTTATGGCTATCTTGAAGCCACAATCCAGATACACATATCCTCATGAAAACCGTTGTTGCCATACACACAGCCATGCCCATGGTGGAACCCACCAAGGAGCTGTTCGCAAAGCACCTGCCGGATACAAGGCTGATCAATATTGTGGACGACAGCCTGATACAGGATGTGATCGGGGCCGGTGAAGTTCCTGAGTCCGTGTCCAAAAGGCTGCACCAGTACTTCAAGGCAGCTGTTCATGCCGGGGCCGATGTGATCTTTAATACCTGTTCGTCGGTGGGGGACATTGCCCTGGAGGCAAAAGGGACCATAGGGATCCCGCTGGTAAAGATCGATGATGCCATGGCCGAATCGGCCGTACTGCAATCCTCCCGCATCGGTGTGCTGGCCACCCTTTCCACCACCCTCGATCCCACGGTAAGGTTGCTGGAGCATTTTGCAGGAAGTCATGGGAAGCGTATCTCAATAACGAGGGGACTGGCAAAAGGGGCTTTCCAGGCAGTGATCTCGGGGGACCGGGAGACCCATGACAGGCTGATCCTGGAGTCTGCAGTGAAAATAGCCGGTGATGTTGAGATTTTCGTTCTGGCCCAGGGCTCCATGGCCCGGATGGAGGAGGCGATCGCAAAAGCCACCGGGAAGGAGGTACTATCCAGTCCCGAGTCAGGCGTTCTGAATGTCAAATCCGTCATTGATTCTCTGGACTGAGGGTATGAAGAGAAGAAGCATCGTTCTGATCCTGCTCACCGCCCTGGGGGTGATCACCTTCCTGGACAGGATCAATATCTCCGTGGCCGGGGACAGCATCATGACCGACCTGGGGCTCTCCGAGTCACAATGGGGCTGGGTATTGAGCGCGTTTATCCTTTCCTACAGCCTGTTTCAGATCCCGCTGGGGCTCTGGGGAGACAAGAAGGGACAGCGCATCGTTTTGACCTTCATCGTACTGTGGTGGTCGGTCTTTACCGGGATGACAGGGATGGCCGGGGGATTTATGTCCCTGATGCTGATCCGTTTCATGTTCGGGTTCGGTGAGGCGGGTGCCTATCCCAACATGACCGGGACCATTGGCCGCTGGTTCCCCAAAGCAGAGACAGGGAAAGCACAGGGATTCATCTGGGCAGCCAGCCGGTTCGGCGGTGCCCTGGCCCCCATTACCGTAATACCACTTATGGCATGGCTGGGATGGAGGACCACCTTCATGGTCTTTGGTTCGCTGGGTATCATCTGGGGTATCATCTGGTTTTTTTGGTACCGGGATAAACCCTCTTTAGTCAAGGGTATCAGCAGTTCAGAGCTGGCAGAGATCGCAGAATACGGGGGGCCGGCAACCAAAGAGAAAGTGCCCTGGAGGATGATTACCCGAAGCCGCCAGTTCTGGCTGATCCTCTCCATGTACTGGTTCTATGTCTGGGGCTCCTGGTTCTTCTTCTCCTGGTTCCCCACCTTCCTTGAAAGGGGAAGGGGATTCAGCAAGACGGAACTCACCTATGCTGTGGCAGTTCCTTTCCTCATGGGGGTGATCGGGAATATCGCCGGGGGGTACCTCTCCGATAAACTCTCCTCCCGGTATGGCATTAAGATCGGGAGAAGGGTCCTGGGAGTAGGCGGACTGGCCCTTTCAGCCGTGCTCATGTTCCTGGGTGGTTTCATACCGGGAAAGATCCAGGTGTTCGTACTGATGGCATTGTGTTTCGGGGTGATGGACCTGATGCTTCCAAGTGCCTGGGCCATCTGCCTGGATGTGGGAAAGAAACACGCGGGGGCCATTTCCGGCGCCATGAACACAGCCGGCAACCTGGGAGGTTTTGTCTGCGCCACGGTCTTCGGGTACCTGGTCCAGGCTACCGGTAACTACAATTTCCCGCTCTACATCATAGCAGGAATGCTGCTGATCGCCGCCTTCCTGTTCCTGGCGATCAACCCGGAGAAGCAGATCACCGGGGAATGACCATTTGGGAATAATCATTTGGGAGGTTCACCCCATGACCGAGCGCATGTACTCCACGCTCTCCTTCACCCAGGCATCCTCCAGTTCCATGGTTGTTGTGATATCACCTGTATAGGTGGGCCACAGCTCAATAATGACAGACGGATCCAGCCCCGCCTTCCTGAAGTTTTCCAGGATCCAGGGTAATGAAATATCGCCCTGTCCGGCCGGAGTGCCGTAGACCGAGAAACCCATGACCGTTTCGGAGCGCTTTACCTTCACATCCTTGAAGTGGAAATTCCCCACCCAGGGCAGCAACCGTTCCATCACAAATTCCGGTCCTTCCATGGTTCCCAGCGCATTGGCCAAATCGAGGCACATGCGGAACCTTGGATGGTCCACCCGTTCCATCAGTGCAGCATAATCCTCCGCTTTGAAAGCTTCCGTATTCTCAAGAACCATGGTAATCCCTGCCCGGTCGAACCGGGGAAGCACTTTTCGGACACTGGCTTCCACCTGGGCCATCACCGCGGAACTCCCGAAAAAGGCGGGCAGGACCCTTAAGACCGGGGAATCCAGGAATTGTGCAATTTCCAGGAACCGCACCAGGTGCTCCTCATGGTTCCCTTTGGTCCCCACCTCGATGGCAATACCATGCAGGTCTGCAAAATCCCGCAACGCCTCCAGTTCACCTGTGGAGAGGTTTTCCAGGGGCAGGTTATCGGCGATCTGCACCAGGGGTACCCCGTACTTCCGTGCGCTCTCCATCAGCTCCATGGCTGTCATTTTCCTGTCCGGTTGCGGCCCCACCGCCACACCCATGCTCCATGGATAGCACCAGGAGCTGATTCCGAATTTCATCTGTTTAATATTTCAGTTGTTCACCAATCCGAGATTGTGCATATCCCCCATGCCGATGATCCACTCATTGACAGAACGGATCAGCTCCTCATCCACCTTGATCACCTTCCGGTCGTAAGTGATCAGGCCATTCATTTCGGTCTCTGTATCGTACAACTGGGTATAGACCATTCCCGAGAGCCCCGTTGGGATCCGGGGAATGAATTTCTTCTGTAGTCCCTGGTAAAGGACGGCGAGCGTCTGCAGCGGTTCAGGATCCCTGGTAAGAGACACCCCGCAGCACATATGGCCGGGGACATGTGTCTCAATCCCCCCGTATTCACCCACCACTGCGATCCTGAAGGGATTGGGCGACTGTCCGGGTTCAGGGACCTGCCAGGCAGGATCCGGTCCGTAGGTGTGGTGGTCGATCACATCACCGGCACCCGTATCCACATACCCCCCCTTGTCCTCTCCGCCACTCTGGGCATCGATCAGCCGGGTGGGATCCAGTGCCCGGACCATTCCGCAGATCCTGTCCACATCATAGATCCCCCACAATTCATTGAATATGCACCACTGGACAATGGAGGGGTGGTTCCCCAGTTCGCGGACCATCTCAAAGATCTCCCCTTCGAACTGTGCATTTCCCCCGTCGAGGGAGATCTCTTCCCCCTGGCGGATCAACTCCAGTTCGGCTGTTGAAATCATGCTCCCGTCCTCCGGATCAAGCTTTCCGCGGTGAACCACATCCTGCCAGACCAGCATCCCCAGGCGGTCGCACCAGTAGTACCACCTGGGACACTCCACCTTCACATGCTTGCGGATCATGTTGAATCCGAAATCCTTGTTCTTCTGTATGTCAAACGCCAGGGCCTCATCACAGGGTGCCGTGTAGAGCCCGTCGGGCCACCACCCCTGGTCCAGTGTGCCGGTCTGCAGCACAAAACGTCCGTTAAGCAACGGCCTCACAATCCCGTTCACCTCTCCCAGGCTGATCTCCCTCATGGCAAAATAGGAGGTGATCTCATCCATCCTCTTCCCGTCTTTGATGAGCCTGACCCGGAGGTCATACAGGAAAGGATGGTCCGGTGACCACAGTTCAGGGTCATCCAGCACCAGAGAGATTTGTTCCCCGCTCCCTGCACCGGCCAGGGTGACCTGTTCACCCCCGCTGTATACCGCAGCCTCAAAGTCCACACCAGTGGAGGGAACGGTATTCACCTCCAGTGTTAATGTACCTGTCCCCACATCAGGGGTCATCCGGATGTTTTTAATATGGATGTCCGGTACCGGTTCCAGCCAGACTGTCTGCCAGATCCCGCTGGATGCCTCGTAGGCCCATCGTTTTGGCTCCAGGGACTGTTTACCCGTGGCGAACCTCCGGTCTGTGGGATCTGTAACCTTCACAACCACCTCGTTGTCCCCGTTTTCCAGGTACCGGGTAATGTTAAAGCTGAAAGCATCAAATCCCCCGTGATGGGTTCCCAGTTCCTTCCCGTTCACATATACCGTGGCCACCCGGTCCACCGCCCCGAAATGAAGCAGCACCTGCTTTCCCTTCCAGCCCCGGTCAATCCTGAAAGTCCGCCTGTACCAGAGCACCTGGTCAGGCTGCAGGGCATGGTCCACTCCCGACAGGACCGATTCAACAGGGAAAGGGACCAGGATCTTCCCGCTGTATGCTTCAGGAAAATCTCCGTTGCTGCTTTCATCCTGGCTGTCCACCCGGTAGTCCCACAGCCCGTTCAGGTTCTTCCACTGTTCCCGGACCAGTTGCGGCCTGGGGTATTCCGGGAGGGGACAACCAGGATCCACATCAAGGGACCATGGGGTCAGGCAGGTGGTATCGGCGATCTGCCACTGACCGGTATAATTGTCACTCCCCGGATTGCATGCACACAACAGGAGCATGCTGATCAGCCCTGCAAAACTTAGAAACTTTAACATATGGTCGTATTATTCAATAAGCCAGGCTGGCTAATAAGGTTCCCAGCTGCTGGTCAGTTCGGATTTGTGCCATTCCTGGCGGGTAACCGGGGCGGCTGTATCTTTTACCGGGCCTCTCTTTTTCTCCGGCAACATATCGGTATGTTCCGCCATTTCATGCCACCTTTCGGAAAGTGCTTTTACCTTTTCGGGATATTCCCCCGCAAGGTCATGCTGTTCGCACCGGTCCTCAGCAATGTTGTAAAGTTCCCAGGGATTCATGTAGAAACTGACCACCTTCCAGTCCCCCTTTCGCAGGGCCCGGCAACCGTTGAAAACAAAGTACAACGCCTCATGACCTTCCCGCTCCTCGCCCCTGAAAAGGGGAAGCAATGATTTCCCCTGCAGCGGCTGCAATCCCTCCCGTTCCGGGTAGGCAGCCCCGGCCACCTCAATACATGTGGCCATGATGTCCACCAGGTGCCCCTGGGCCGTTTCCCATTCTCCGGGATTCTCAATGTGACCCGGCCAGTGTACGATCAGCGGAGAGGAGATCCCTCCCTCGTGCTGGGTTTGCTTGTAGTGCCGCAGCGGGGTGTTGCTCACTGTTGCCCAGCTGGCGTCATAGAGGAGAAATGAGCCTCCTTCCCACGGGGGAATATGGAGGTCCCGGCTCCGCTCAAAGGGGCACCCCCCGTTGTCGGAACAGAGCAAAATCAGGGTGTTGTCCATCACCCCCTTCTCCTCCAGGAAATCCAACAGCCTCCCCAGGTTCTGGTCCACCCGGTCCACCATGGCAGCAAACACACTCATGCGGAAGCTTTCAAACTCCTGTTGCCGGGGGGAAAGTGAATCCCACTGGGTCATGTGCCCCGGCAGGGCCGGCAATTCCATATCTTCGGGGAACAATCCAGCCTGTTTCTGCTTTGCGAAACGGGCTTTCCTCACATCGTCCCAGCCAGTATCATAGGTCCCCAGGTAGCGCTCCACTTCCTTCCGTGGCGCCTGGAGGGGGTAGTGCGGGGCATTGAAAGCGATGTAATGGAAGAAGGGCTTGCCGCTTTCCAACGCCTCCTCCAAAAACCGGATGGAATAGTCCACATTGGCATCGGTGGTGTAAAAATCCCCGTCAAATCCAGACCAGGGCTCCCCGTTCAGCCTGAAAGTGCTGTCCCCTTTGAAAAAATCGGTAGCTCCCGAGAGGTGGCCCCAGTACCTTTTGAACCCAAAGTCGGTAGGCTGTTTGTGCAGGTGCCATTTCCCGGCCATGGAGGTGAAATAGCCGGCCGAATCGAGAACCTGCGCAATGGTGGTGGCCCGGCTCAGGCTTTCATCACCTGCCTGGGTGCAATAGAGCCCGCTTAACAGGGATACCCTGGAGGAGTGGCACTTGGCCGTGTTGTAGAACTGGGTGAACCGCAATCCGTTCTCTGCCAGCCGGTCGATATGCGGGGTACGGATCTCTCCCCCGTAGCAGCCAAAATCGGAAAATCCCAGGTCATCCACCAAAACCAGCAATATGTTGGGTTGACTTTCGGTTGAACGATCGCGGGAACTGTCACAGGAGATAAATAAGGAACACACCCCTGCTAGCAACAGCAGGCCAAAGGAAATTTTTTTTCTCATAACCGGTAAATTTAGTCCAAAGGACCATGAATTCAAAACCTGCGGGTTGTGGAATATCCATTATCTTCGGCCCGTAATCAAACAGGATGAACAAGAAGATCCTTCACCTGGCTGTTCCAAACATCATCAGCAACATCTCCATCCCGTTGCTGGGGATCGTGGATATGGCGCTCATGGGCCACCTGGAGTCAGACGCCTATATCGGGGCCATTGCCCTGGGATCCCTGATCTTCAACTTCATATACTGGGGACTGGGATTCCTCCGCATGGGGACCAGCGGTTTTACGGCCCAGGCCCGGGGACGAAGGGACCTGCCGGAAACCATCCTGGTATTCTCCAGGGCTTTCCTGATCGCCGGTGCATTCAGCCTCCTGCTCCTCCTGCTTCAGAAACCCGTGGAGATTCTCAGTTTTGCGGTTCTGAAGGGGGAGACCCGTGTGGAGGAGCTGGCCATGGCCTACTTCAGGATCAGGATCTGGGCAGCCCCGGCGGCACTGGGACAATTTGCGCTGCTGGGATTCTTCCTGGGCATGCAGAATGCCCGCCTTCCCATGGTGGTCCTGGTCACCACCAACGTGATCAACATTATCTGTAACTATGTGTTCGTGATGAAACTGGGGATGGGGTCGGAAGGGGTGGCCCTTGGCACAGTGATTGCCCAGTACAGCGGCCTGTTTATGGCCCTGTACTTTTTCAGGAAATATTTCAGGAAGCTGTTCAGATACTGGACCCTGGAGGCCACCCTCCAGTGGAATAAAGTGAAGGATTTCCTGCTGGTGAACAAGGACATCTTTATCCGGACCATGTGCCTGGTGGCAGTATTCTCCATTTTTACAGCCCGTTCGGCAAGTTCAGATGTCCGGACCGAAGGCCAGGAGACCATCCTGGCAGTAAATTCGCTGCTGATGCAATTCTTCATGTTCTTCTCCTTCCTGATCGACGGATTCGCCCATGCTTCCGAGGCCCTCACGGGCAGGTTCATCGGAGCCGGTGACAGGAAGTCGCTCTCCAGGGTTGTAAGGCTGTTATTTTTATGGGGCGGAGGGATCAGCATTCTCTTTACCTTGTTTTACCTGCTGGGGGGAGATGCCATCTTCAGGGCGCTGACCAACAATCCCCAGGTGATCGCCAATGCAAAACCCTATTTTTTCTGGATCATCATGGTTCCCATGGCCTCATTCACAGCCTTCCTGTGGGATGGCATATACATCGGTGCCACAGCCGGAAGGGAGATGCGCAATGCCATGCTGGTCTCCACCCTGGGGGTCTTCTTCCCGGTCTATATCCTGGCAGGAAAGGTAATGGGCAACCATGGGCTCTGGCTGGCATTTATCCTGTTCATGGTTGCCAGGGGGATCACCATGCAGGTCCTTTCCCGGAAAGCTGTATATGCTAAGGTTTCCTGACCTGGGCTTTGGCCTCCGGGTGGCGGGCCAGGATGTCCCTTAACTCCTTCAGTACCCCTGGCCTGTCTGCTGGCAGGTTTTTTGTCTCCAGCGGATCCTCCCGGTAGTCATAAAGCTCATACACCCTCTCTGCTTCCCGGTCCTCCACGTCGATCCACTCCACCATGCGGTAGCGCTCCGTGCGTATGGCACAGCCAATGAGCTTCCCTTTCCTGGGATAGGCATGGTAGGCGTGGTCCCTGATCCGTTTTGAGGGATCTTTCAGTACCGGCACCATGCTTAGCCCGTCGATGGGTTGTGGCCCGTCCGGTTCGGGAAGACCTGCCAGCTCAGCCAGTGTAGGGTAGATATCCACCGTTTCGGCCAGCTGCCGGGTTACGCTTCCAGGTGTTGTTACACCGGGGGCCACCATGAGGATGGGGATCCGGTTGGCCTGCTCGAAATTGGAGTGCTTGGTCCACGAACCATGATCCCCCAGGTGCCAGCCATGGTCCCCCCAGAGCACGATGATGGTGTTTTCAGCAAGCCCCAGCCGCTCCAGCTCTGCGATCACCCTGCCCACCTGGGCATCGGTATAGCTTATACTGGCATAATAGCCATGGATCAGTTTCCGCTTCAGGGTGTCATTGAATGGCTTCCCGTCTTCAGGAACGGGCTTGAACTGGTTGATCTCCCCCTGCTTCTTCACAGCCCAGGCAGGCGTTCCCACGGGATTATCCACGTACTCAGGAAGGGGTAGCCTGGCCGGATCATACATCTCCCAGTATTTCCTGGGGACACAGAAGGGCAGGTGCGGACGGGCAAAACCCACCGCCATGAAGAACGGTTGTTCCGGATCTTTTGCCAGAACCCGTAACCGGTCGATGGCGTGGGCGGCCACCCTCCCGTCGGCATAGGCCTCGTCCAGCACATCCGCTTCCTCCCATGCGGCCCCCCGCTCCAGCTCCTTATTCGAAGGAAGATCAGGAAAATGCATCCTGGCGTTGGTGAAAAAGGCCTCCTCACGGGTCAGCTTTCCGTTGGTGCTCTGGGGCAACAGGTATTCGATCACTTTATCCTTGTGGTGGGGTATGCTCCATGATGCATCATCATTGGTATTCCCGTGGCCAATGTGAAACACCTTGCCCATGGACTCGGCATGGTACCCTGCATGCATGAAGTGCTGGGGCAGGGTGACCGCATCCGGGTAAACCTCCCTGAACTGGGTCCCGAAACTGTAGAATCCCGTACTGGAAGAACGGGATCCCAGCATCAGGTTGTAACGGGAGGCCATGCAGACTGCCTGGTTGCAGAATGCCAGCTCGAACCTGCAGCCCATGCAGGCCAGCCGATCGATGTTGGGGCTGACAGCCACAGGATCGCCGTACACCCCCAGGTTGGGTTTCAGGTCGTCCACCAGGATCAGCAATACATTGGGCCTGGTCTGCTGGCTGTATGTACAAAGGGCAACCAGCAGGATCGCTGCCACGAAAAGGATTCTTCTTCCCATCGGAAATGTGTTGAAGTTATCCCAAAATTAACAATAAGGAATCAGAAGAAAAAGCCTGCAGACTTGATTTGTGTATTTATTACACTTATTTTTATTGGTCCGACACACATGAATATCCAAACCAACCAAAAAGCCAGACATGAAATCCTGCTTTCTTCCCATTTTCCTCATCTGCCTGGGCAGCACCCTGTATCTCCAGGCCCAGAATCCTGCCATCGATGTCCCCCACCCCAAAAATGCCGATCCTTCCGCCCTGGTGGCCAGCGACGGAAAGGTTTATGTCTACACCACATGGAACGGGACAACTTGGAAAGCCTACTCTTCCCGGAACCTGTCGGATTGGGACGAGCATGATATCTTCAGCCTGGAGGAGACCGGTTGGGCGAAAGCCAGGGCATGGGCCCCCGATTGCGTGGAGAAGAACGGTACATACTATTTCTATTATCCCGGTCATTACGGTGAGGGCACCAAAGGGATGTACACCGGTGTGGCTGTGAGCAATTCCCCCACGGGTCCCTTTAAGGAGGCGCTTGGAAAACCTTTGCTGGAGCATGCACACGATCCCTGCGTGTTCAAAGATGAGGACGGCTCCTGCTACCTCTACGCACAGTTCAAGGTGGTCAGGCTGGGGGAGGATATGACCAGCCTGGCCGAAGAGGTACGGGAGGTGGAACTGGCCGGACATGAGGTTCCCAATAAACGGGAGGCAGTATACGTGTTCAAACGGAAAGGGGTTTACTACTGGACCCTGGCTGAGAACTTCAATACCCTCACCTACTGGACCGGTGACACTCCCTACGGGCCCTTCACCTACCGGGGTCGGATCATGGATCCCTATGGGGGGAATAACCACCACTCGGTCATTCAGTACCAGGACCACTGGCTGCTGTTTTACCACAGGTGGACCAAAATGGAGGACGGTGAGTTCGGGCGCCGCACCTGCATCGATGAATTGCGGTTCAACCCGGATGGTTCCATCCAGAAGATTACCTCTTCGGACCACGGGGTGGATTTCTCGCATAGGTTCCCTGTGAGCAAACCCATGAAGGAGATGTGGTACGAGGATGAGCAGTATGTAGGATACCTCTTCATGCACATGACCTCCTCCGATTATGGAAAGATGTATTATGCCCTCAGCAGGGATGGACTCCACTTCAAGCGGATCAACGGCGGCAAGCGCGTGTATGATGACTACCGTGGCCACCCCTGTATCACCAAGGGCCACGACGGGCGTTATTACGCCTGTGGCGGGGGAAGCCCCATCACCTTCTGGGTCTCCCCGGACCTGGTAGACTGGGAAAAGCACAGCGAGTTCCTGCCGGAGGTGGAGCGGACTCCCAATTTCACCCCGGGCCGTGATGGAGGAGGCGCTCCAAAGGTATTCTACGATCGCAAAACGGAATGCTACATGATCACCTGGCAGACCTCCCTCTATGCCAAAAGGGGAGGATTCAAGCACCCCCTGGAAGATGAACGTTACTGGGGCGGTCAGCGGGCCCTCTTTGCCCTTTCGAAAGACCTGAAAAACTTCAGCGATCCCCGGGTGCTGCTGCCCGGATTCGACAGCGGGCAGCTGGATATATTCGTAACACGGCTGGGAGAGAAATACTACACCATCTTCAAGGATGAACGGTATCCCAGCTATGAGTGGCCCACCGGGAAAACTGTCCGGATCTGCTCCTCGGATAAACTGACCGGACCCTACTCACTCCCCGGGCCGTCCCTGTCACCCAATTTCTGCGAGGCCCCCAGCCTGGTCCCCAAACTGGACGGGACAGGGTACTACATGTACTTCGAGCGTTACCAGGGACAGGGCTACGAGGTGGCCACCGGTCCGGCCATGGAAGGCCCCTGGTATGATGTGTACAAGATGGAATATTCCTTCCCGGAGGATTGCCGCCATGGCTGGATCCATCCCATTACGCAGAAGCAATGGGATGCCATCACGGAGGCATTCGGGGAGGATTAACCTGTGAAAACTGCCGGACTGTGGTTACGCCTTGTTCTCCCGCTTCCGCTCGTGCTCGCTGAGCAGGATCTTGCGGAGGCGGATGGACTTTGGGGTCACTTCCACATATTCGTCTTCACCCACATACTCCAGGGACTCCTCCAGGGAGAATTTCACCGCCGGTGCAATAGAAACCTTTTCATCGGAACCTGAGGCCCGCATGTTGGTGAGCTTCTTGGTCTTGATCACATTGACCACCAGGTCGTCCTGCTTGGTGTGCTCCCCGATGACCTGTCCCGCATAAATTTCCTCCATGGGTTCCACAAAAAATCTGCCCCTGTCCTGCAGTTTGTCAATGGAATAGGCAATGGATGTTCCGGTTTCCATGGCAATCAAGGCACCGTTCCGCTTGCGTACAAGCTCTCCCTTCCAGGGCTCGTATCCTGAAAAACGGTGGGAAATCACCGCATTTCCTTCGGTGGCCGTTAAGATGGGTTGCCTGAGTCCGATCAAACCCCTGGCCGTAATCTTGAATTCCAGGTTCACCCGGTCCTCCTTCTTCTCAATATTCAGGATGTCTCCCTTACGCCCCGTGACAATCTCGATCACCTTTCCGGAGAATGCTTCATCCACATTGATGTAGAGCAATTCCACCGGCTCGTGCCTGAACCCGTCTATCTCCTTGATCACCACCTTGGGCTGCCCCAGCTGCAGTTCATATCCTTCCCTTCGCATGGTTTCAATCAAAATGGAGAGATGGAGGATCCCCCTGCCATACACCTTAAGACGGTCGGGTGAATCGGTATCTTCTACCCTCAGTGCAAGGTTTTTTTCGGTCTCCTTGATCAGGCGGTCCCTTACATGCCTGGAGGTTACATACTTTCCCTCCTTCCCGAAGAAAGGCGAGTTGTTGATGGTAAAAAGCATGCTCATGGAGGGCTCATCAATGGAGATAGGAGGCATGGCCTCTGGCTCCTCGAAATCGGAGATGGTATCCCCGATATCAAAATCCTCCAGACCCAGGACTGCCACAATTTCACCTGAACCCACTGCTTCCTTGGTCTTTTCTTTGCCCAGCCCTTCGAATGTATAGAGCTCCTTAACGGTGGATTTATGAACCAGCCTGTTCCGCTGCACAATGGAGACCTGGTCACCCATTTTAATAGTCCCGCGGTGCACTTTTCCCACGGCAATCCGTCCCGTATAAGAAGAATAGTCCAGCGAACTGATCTGCAGTTGCAGGGTGCCGCTATTTTCCTGCGGTGGATCGAAATAATCCACGATGGTATCCAGCAGGTAAGCCATGTCTTCGGTAGGTGTCTTCCAGTCCGGCCCCATCCATCCCTCTTTTGAGGATCCGTAAACGGTGGGATACTCCAGCTGTTCCTCGTTGGCATCCAGGGCAAACATGAGCTCGAAGACCAGTTCATCGGTCTCGTCGGGCTTGCAGTTGGGTTTATCCACCTTGTTGACCACTACGATCACCTTCTTTCCCAACTCCAGTGCTTTTTGCAACACGAACCGGGTTTGGGGCATGGGGCCCTCGAAGGCATCCACCAGCAGCAGCACCCCTTCGGCCATGTTCAGTACCCGTTCCACCTCACCGCCGAAGTCGGAGTGACCCGGGGTATCAATGATGTTGATCTTAGTCCCCTTATAGGTGACAGAAACATTCTTGGAAAGAATGGTAATGCCCCTTTCACGCTCCAGGTCGTTGGAGTCCAGGATCAGCTCCCCCATTTCCTGGTTGTCCCTGAAAAGTTTCACCTGGTGCAGGATGCGGTCCACCATGGTCGTCTTTCCATGGTCAACGTGGGCTATGATGGCAATATTCCTTAAATCCATAGGTTCCGTTAAAAAGGCTGCAAAGCTAACCCAATTAATACAATAACATTTCTTTTATTCAATTGTTTTTATGCAAATTTGAATAAGTTGAACCCAGGCTTAAATAAATGCGATTCAGCAACTTCATTATTCTGTTCCTTTTTTGTTTATTCAACGCGTTGCCCGTAAGGGCCGGCAATTCCGACAGCCTGATCGCGCTGCTTGATCCGTCTGTGGTGGACGAAACCCAGATCCGGCTCAGGCTCGGTATCGCCGAGGAGATCCGCAATGCAGATATCAGGGGTGCGCTGGAATATGCCCGGAAGGCCCTGCAAATGGCTGAAGAGACCGGTTCGGGGAACCTCATGGCCGAATCGAAACTGGCCATTGGCAGGTACTATGATTACCTGGGTGTCAGGGAGGAAGCCATTGACCTGCTGACAGAAGCACTGGAGATCTTTGAGAACATCGGGAACCAGGAAAAACAGGCACAGGCCCTGATGCTGATCGGCAACACCTACTGGTACCTGAACCAGTTTGAATCAGCGCTTAAATACTACAACGAAGCTTCAGCTTTCGGGAAAGTCCTCAATGACACTTCGTTGATTATCAGCGTGATCAATGCCAAGGGTGCCGTCTACGGAAATACAGGACGCATGGATTCGGCACTGGTACTCTTCAGGCAGGCCAATACCCTGGCCCGGCAGACAGGCAGCATGGAACAGGTCATCCACACCTATTACAACATGGGAGACGTGAACCTCTATGCGGGGAAGATCGATGAAGCCCTGGGTATTTTCCATGACCTGGACAAAAATTATGACCTGGAGCAGCATGGTACCAAATTCATGGGGAATATCTACAATTCCATGACACGTGCCTTCATCCTGAAGGGGGACCTGAAGTGGGCCAGGTACTATTCGGACAGGGCACACACCGCGTTAAGCACCTATACCAGGCTAACCGAGATCAGGAATTATTACCTCAACAGGTACCAGATCGATACCCTGGAGCACAATACCGAAAGGGCACTTGAGCACTACTACAGGTATACCACCCTGAATGACAGCCTGAACAATGCCAGCTTCAAGGAGCGGCTGGCCAACCTCGAGATCTATTTCGACCTGAGGGCCAAGGAGGGGGAGATTAAACAGCTCACCCTGGACAACCAGTTGAAAGACCTGAAGATCCGACAGAAGAATATTGTCCTCTTCGGAACCATCGGGGGAATCCTGCTCCTGTTCACCATTGTTTTCCTGGTGGTGCGCTCCGCCATCCACACCAGGGAGAAGAACCGGCAACTGGAAGAGCAAAAGAGGGCCCTGGAGGTTGCCAACCGGAAGATCGTGGCACAGTCCGCAGACTTGCAGGACAAGAACAACGAGCTGGAAAGTGTGATCGATGAGTTGAAAGCCACACAGCAACACCTGGTGCAGAGTGAAAAAATGGCCTCGCTGGGAACGCTGACGGCCGGCATTGCACACGAGATTAATAACCCGCTGAATTTCATATCGGGGGGACTGGGGATCATTTCCGAGACCAATAAGGAGGGGAACAGTATGGAGGAGTCTGAAAGGAGGGAACGCAGGAACAGTGCCACCAACATGGCCATGAAAGGGGTGGAACGGGCAAACGAAATTGTCAAGGCATTGATGACCTTCTCCCACAAGGGCATCCCTGACAAGGTCCCGTCCGACCTTCATGAGATCATTGACAATACCCTCCTGTTCCTCAAATCGAAGATCTCAGACCAGGTCGAGGTCCAGAAGGACTACCGGTTGAGTGAGAAGGTGGCAGTCTACCCGGACAGGATGCACCAGGTGGTCATGAACATCATAGACAATGCCCTATTTGCCGTAAATATGAAGGGGGTTACAAAGAAGGTCATTGCCATCACCACCATGAAGGAAGATGACCAGGTGGTACTTACCATATCCAATACCGGCCCACCCATCGATGATTCCCACCTGAACCAGCTGTTTGATCCCTTCTTCACCACCAAGGATCCGGGTCAGGGTGCCGGCCTCGGACTCTCCATCTCTTACAACCTGGTATCGGAACACGGGGGCACCATCTCTGCAGAAAACAGAAGCGGGGGAACACGTTTTATCATTCGGATGCCGGCAGTATAGGAACTGGTTCCTTTGATATGAATGCAGGAATAACTATTTTCAGCGATCAAAAAAACCCAAACACATGAAGAATTCTTTTGCAATGCTGCTGCTCTTTACAACCCTGGCTGCAGCAGCACAAACAGGCAATGCCTCCACGGATCCGGTCACCCTCAGGAACGAAGCCGATTCCATGAGTTACTTCCTGGGGCTCCTGTTCGGGTATGACATCAGCGATGTGCCTTTTAAAGTCGATCCGGACCTGATCATTTCCGGATTCAGGGGAGCCTTTGACGGCACTACAGCATATGACCAGGCCACCGCCAGGACCTATTTCAGTGAGCTGCAGCAGGAGCTGAAAAGGGAAGAACAACAGCGGACAAGGCAAAGATCACTGGAAAACCTTGAAGAGGGGAAACTTTATATGGAGGAGGTTGCCACCAGGGAAGGAGTCATCAAAACCGAATCGGGCCTCTGCTATGAGATCATTGAAAAGGGAAGTGGTCCCATGCCCACAGACAGTTCCGGTGTTACGGTCCACTACGAAGGCAAGCTGATAGACGGCACCGTGTTCGACAGCAGCTATGAAAGGAATGAACCGGCTTCCTTCCCGTTGTACAGGGTGATCAAGGGATGGACCGAAGGGGTTCAGCTGATGCCCGTGGGTTCCACCTACCTGTTCTATATCCCCCCGGAACTGGGCTACGGTTCTCTGGATTCGGGACCCATTCCATCCAATTCGGTGCTTATCTTCAAAATCGAATTGCTGGAGATCGATAGCATGGAGTGATGGCAGAAGGCAGGTTCACAAATCCCGTTGTAGCTTCCCTGGCAGGATTCAGGGATTTCTTTTCAAAGCAAAAACTAGCCTCCAGGCTTACCGGTGAAGACCGGGCAGACGGCAGGACGGTCCTGATCACCGGGGCCAATTCAGGCCTGGGATTCGCCCTGGCAGTAGAATTTGCCCGCCGGGGTGGAAGGGTGATCATGGCCGGCCGCAGCAGCATCCCGGAAGCAGGAGAGCAGGTGAAACAGCTGTCCGGCGCAGACCGCGTGGAGATGCGCTACCTGGACCTGAGCAAGATTGAGACCATCCACCAGTTTGCAGGGTCACTGGCAGCCGATGGGATCAAGGTGGACATCTGTATCCTTAACGCAGGGGTTGCCTTACCTGGTTCAAGGAAGACCGCCTCTGGACAGGATGAGATGTTCCTGGTGAACTATCTTTCCAATGTCATCCTTACACAGCTTCTTATTAACCGGTCCATCCTGCCGCTGAAAGATCCCGGACCGGGCTCACAGATTATCGTCATATCCAGTGATTCCCACCAGGGCTCCACCGCCATCGATTATGGTGAGTTCGGGAGGTACTTTGAGTACGGCGTCTCCAAGGGGATCTCCAATTACAGCTACTTCAAGCTGGTGCTGAACACCTATGCCACGGAGCTGTCGCGCAGGCTGAACAGCCAGTCGGTCCGGCTGGGGATCAATGTGATCTGCCCCGGTCCGGTGCATTCCAATATCGTGAAGGAGGCGCCCTGGCTGTTGCGGATGATCCTGAAGGGGATCTTCCGTATCATTTTCCGCTCCCCTGCAAAGGCAGCACTCCCGGTAGTCTACATGGCCCTTTCAAAAGACTACCAGGGAACCTCCAACCAGTACCTGCATATGTTCAATCCCAAGCAAATGGATCCCAAGGTATATGATGAAGCAGAAGGCCGGAAGTTGTGGGAGCGTTCCATGGAACTGCTTGAAAGAACCGACCCTGAATACAGGTCATACAGTGAAGAAATCACTTCCGGCATTTGATCACACGTAACGCCCCAGGTCCATCCAGCGTTCCATTTTCTGCTCGATGAGTTCCAGAAGTTCAGCCACCCGGGCCGACTTGTTAATGAGTGCCTCGTACTCCAGGTTCCCGGTAGCCAGCTCCTCCTCCAGCCTCGCCTTCTCCTCCTCCAGGGCCCCGATCTCCGGCTCCAGGCTTTCGTACTCCCGCTGCTCTTTGTAACTGAGCCGGGTTTTTTGCTTTTCTGTTGCCGGCCTCTTTTCGGCCCGGGATTTGATGAACGGTTCCTCCTCCCTTCCGGTCCGGGGAACAACCTCCTTTTGCTGCCGGTAGGCTGCGTAGGTCCCGTAATGGTCCCTCACCTGTCCATCCCCTTCCAGGATAAAGAGGTGGTCGGTAAGCTTGTCCAGGAAGTAGCGGTCGTGGGATACGATCACCAGGCAACCCTGGAAGGTGAGCAGGAATTCCTCCAGCCGGGAGAGGGAAAAAAGGTCCAGGTCGTTGGTGGGCTCGTCAAGGACCAGGAAATTGGGATTGCGGATCAGAACGGTAAGCAGGTGCAGGCGCCGAAGTTCCCCACCGCTGAGTTTGGCAATTCGCTTATACTGTGTATCGGGCGGAAACATGAAATGTTCCAGGAATTTCGAAGCCGAAATTGTCCGGCCGTCGGCCATGTGCACCACCTCGGCAAATTCCTTTACGGCATCAATGACGCGCATCTCAGGCATCCACTGTTGCACCATCTGGCGGTAATAGCCCATGACAACGGTTTCGCCCTGGTCAATAAGCCCGGCATCCGGCTTTTCTATGTGTGTGATCAGGTTCAGCAGGGTGGTCTTGCCCGACCCGTTACGGCCGATGATCCCCACCCGTTCGCCCTTGTTGAACCTGTAGGTAAAATCCCGTATGATCTCCTCTTCCCCAAAGCTTTTATAAAGGCCTTCAAGCTCCAGGATCTTCCCCCCCATGCGGGGCGATCTGACCTGCAAGTTCAGGTCCGTGGTCTCTTTGGCCAGGGTGGCCCGTTCACGGATCCCGTCGAAGGCATCGATGCGGGATTTTGACTTGTGGGTGCGGGCTTTGGGCATGCGCCGCAACCACTCCAGCTCTTTACGCATCAGCTGGTTGGCCCGGTCGGCCTCCACCTGCCGGTGCTGTTCCTGCTCGGCCCGCTTCTGCAGGAAATATTCATAATTACCCTGGTACTGATAGAGTTTCCCCAGGTAAAGCTCCATCATGCGGTTGCAGACACGGTCCAGAAAATAGCGGTCATGGGTAACCATCAGCAGGGTAATATTCGACTGGGCCAGGTAGTTTTCCAGCCACTCGATCATCTCGATATCCAGGTGGTTGGTGGGCTCGTCCAGGATGAGCAGCTCCGGTTCGTCCAGCAGTACAAGGGCCAGGGCCAGGCGCTTCTTTTCTCCCCCCGAGAGGGTCCCCACCCGCTGGGTGGTATCGGTGATCCGGAACAGGTCCAGCAATTGTTTCAGGCGCCTTTCGTAGTCCCAGCCATGCACCCGGTCCATTTCGTTGTTGGCTTCCTGCAACAGTGCTTCATTATCGGGAGTGTGATCCAGGGCATGGTTTGCCAGCACTTTCTCGTAGTGGCTGATCACCGAAAGCACAGGGGTGTTGGCTGAAAGGATGAGCCCATCAATGCTCAGGCTGTCGTCCAGCTTTGGCACCTGTTCCAGGAAAGCCACTTTGAGCCCATTGCGGAAGGTGAACTCACCCGTATCGGTCGATTCCTTACCGGCAAGGATCCTCAACAGGGTGGTCTTCCCTTTCCCGTTTCGGGCAATCAGGGCCGTCTTATCTCCCCGGGCAAGCCCGAAGCTCAACCCTTCAAAAAGGAGAAGGTCTCCGTAGGACTTGGATATATTTTCTGCAGAGAGGTAATTCATGTGTGCTTCCAGAGATGCGCGAAGGTACTAAAACAGTCAGAGAATCAACTTCTCCCTGTAGAGCTTGCCGACGGACCGGTTCATGATCCTTAGTGAGCTCCGCCTGGGAAGGATCCTGGTGAGCATGAAATAGGTGAGCTTATTGGTGAGCCCGGGGACCACAAAAGGTGACCTGCCCAGGGAACTGAGGCTTGCCTTTACCACCTTCTCGGGCTTCATCACCGACATCATCCCGTTACCCACGTGAGGATTTGAGGCCAGGTACCCGGGCGTGGAGGTGGCTCCCGCAATACAGGCCAGGATGTCAAAACCATCTTCCTTCAATTCATGGTACAGGGATTCTGCCAGGATATGGTTGAAGGCCTTGGTGGCTCCATAGGGACCAAGCAGCAGGGTGCCCCAGGATCCGGCCAGTGATGTCATCAGGATAATCCCTTTACGCTGTTCCGTGTTTCCTGCATGAAAATGGCTGAACGCGTGAACCAGCTGCAGGGGCGTACGGGTATTCACCCTGATATACTGATCCAGATCTTCCGGTGTATTCTCCCTGAAAGGCTGCACCTTGCTGAATGCAGCGTTGTAAATGAGCAGCCGGCAGGCAGTCTCCCTGACAGCATCCGTCAACACCGCAACCGCTTCCTCCGAGGCCAGGTCCAGGTGGATCCTCCTGGTGGGAACTTCATATCGTTGCTCAAGTTCATCCGCCAGTGTCTCCATGAGCTCCCTGTTCCGGTCCACCAGGATTACACCCAATCCTTTACCGGCCAGCTCCATGGAAAAGGCCCTTCCCAGGCCTTCTGCGGCTCCCGCCACCAGGCACCAACTGCCGTATTTACCGGAAAGATCGGCCTTCTTTCCCATTTATTCCTTCTTTTCTGAACTCCACAATGGCAAACCATTCCTGCATATCGGTATGAATACGCCGGACCTTCAACCCGGTCACACGGGCGATCTCTTCCATATGACCTAAAGTATATTTATGGGAGTTCTCCGTATGAATGTGTTCACCTGTTTTCATCCATACATCCTTTTCAAACAGGGGAGACCGGATGGCCTGGTTGCGGTTCGAGACCAGGTGCATCTCCATCCTCGACTTCTCCCTGTTGAAGAAGGCCAGGTGATCAAAGGTTTCCGGGTTGAAATCCGATTGTACCAGGTCATTGACCGTATTCAGGATATTCCTGTTGAAAGCTTCGGTGAGACCGCCCGCATCATTGTAGGCTGCATGCAGCACCTCTTCGGGTTTGAGCAGGTCCATGCCCAGCAGCAACACATCACCCGGTTTCATTTGCCTGCTCAGATTTCCCAGGAGCTCCAGGGCAGATTCCCATTCAAGGTTCCCGATGGTACTCCCGAAGAAACAGATCATGGCCGGATTCTTTCGCCTGACCAGACCGAACTGTGAAGTGAAATCCAGCAGGTATCCCTCCACGGTCACCTGCGCAAATTTGCCGGTGAGGCCCAGGGCTGATTCGGTCATGGCCGACTGGCTGATATCCAGGGGCAGGTACCGGACCGGCTCCCTGTATGCCCCATCCAGCGCACTGAAAAGGATGGATATTTTGGAGCTATCGCCCGATCCGAGCTCAATGATGTCGTATCCGGCATAGGATGTCATCAGATCAGCCGCTACCCTGTTCAGGATCTCTTTCTCGGTTCGTGTCAGGTAATATTCATCAAGGTGGGTAATCTCTTCGAACAAGCTGCTGCCAGCTGCATCGTAGAAATATTTGCTGGAGATCGTCATCGGACTGGCAGCGAGACCGGCAAGGATCTCTTTTCGCATCTCATCCTCACCGATCTCCGGCAACAGGTTTGTAAGTGAAAACCTGTTCTGTACTGTTGCTATCTCCTCTACGAAATTCATCCTGTTCATTTATTGGTCCGGCAATCCTGTTTCCGTGGGATTTGCCGGGTCACTGCTCCATTCGAACCAGCCCCCGTCAAACACTGAAACCTCAGGCCAGCCCATGAGCCACGCATTCAGCCAGGCTTCGCTTCCCCTCCAGCCCGTTCCACAGTAAAAGGCGTTGTGCTTTTCAGGGACCACACCCACATCCCTCCAGATCTCAGCGATCTCCCCAAATTCCCTGGTGGTATGATCCAGGTTGCGGTAGTTTTCCATATGGTATGCATCGGTCCCACAGTTTCCAAACACAGCTCCCGGTATCCTTCCTTTTTTCTCGATATAGTGATACCCGCTCACTTCACCGGTATATTCAGGCCAGCTCCTTACACATACCAGTTCTGCCTGGTCGGAAGCCAGCATCTCTTTTGCTTGGGGGACATCCACGGCAAGCCGGGGCCGGCCGGGAATCGGAGATCCGAAATCCCCACGGAATACCGGACCGGTCTCATCGGTGGTGATCTCAAAACCGGCATCCTCCCAGGAGCGTATACCGCCATTCAGGATCCGGACATCTTTCACACCGGCATACATCATGATGAATGCCGCCCTGATGGATCCCAGGTGGCCCGCGCTGCTGCCAGGAAAGGGATCGTTGTTATCTGGAAATGAGAACCGGCCGTACAGGATCACCGTGGTCTCTTCATTGATCCCCAGGTTTTCGAGTGTCTCTTTCAACTCCGCCGGGCTCCTCCTGTTCCAGGTTTCAGGCGATTCGAGGGTATTGGTATCCACCGCCACGGCACCCGGGATATGCCCCTTTTCATAGTCTGCCGGGTTCCGGTAATGGGCATGACACAGCACGAATTTGTCCCCTGAAAACTCCAGGGGAGATCCACCCTCCAGCAATGTATTCAACCATTCGGAATAGACCAGCTGGTGATATCGCTGCAGTCTCTCCATGGGTTTCCTTTCATCAGCCGACCACTCTTCGGTAAAGTGTTCATAGATCCTGATGTGGTCATACCCGGACCGGGAAAACCGTTCAGCCACCTTTTGTGCTTCATCGGAATGATACCCATAGATAACCAGCGTTTGACCTGGCAGGATCCCTTTGGACCTGACAATCTCGATCCAGTCAATATAGTTGGCCCATTTCAGGGGCAGGCTCCTGGCCCCCCTGATGTGCCCGCCCCGGGCTTCACCATTCAGCCTCCAGCCATTATAGGCCTCAACCGGCCTCACATCAATGAAGGTTGTACCGGGCAGGTCCAGTTGCCGGAATAGTTCTTCGGTGGAAATTCGTTGAGAGTAACCGTTCATATCCGGATCATGCAGGCTTTAAAGATTGAAAGTAAGTCCCCCATCGCATATGCTCCCTGCCTGCTGCCTCTTTATAATCGGACTGGATATTGAATTCATCATTGCGGATCTTGGTATAGATCCCCGCAATGACCCTCCCGAGAAATTCCCCGTTTACTTTCTGCTGGAATTCCAGGTAGACTTCGGGACTCATCTCCTCATACACCAGGTCAGTTCCAAAAACCGTGTTCAGGTATCCGGCCAGCTGCTGCTGGGAGATGGCCTCCCCGGCCAGGTTAAATATCCTCCCGTTCCGGTCATTGTTCAGGATCATCTGCACATAGGCAAAGGCTAGTTCCTGGCGGGTGGTGTAGGAACACAATCCACCTCCTGCACAATTGGCGATCCTGCCCTCTTTTTTATACTGTTGGATGTATTCTACATCGGGTTCGATGTAAAGCCCGTTCCTCCCGATGGACCAATCCAGTCCACTCTCCCTGATATCCTGTTCTGTTTGCCGGTTACTCTGTACAATGGCATCAAAGGAGGAATTCCCGTCATCACCCACAATGCTGGTATACACGATCTTGCGAACTCCTGCTTCTTTTGCAGCCTGAATAATATTCCTGTGCTGTCCGATGCGTTTTTCAGGGGCATCCATGCCCGAAACGATCAGAACCACTTCTGCCCCTTTCAGGGCCATGTCAAAATCTGCCTTGCTGTTATAATCCCCTTTTTTAACGGTTACCCCAAGATCTCCTGCCTTTGAGGGAGTCCGTGCAATCCCTGTAATGTTCCCCTTACCAATCTTCTTGATCAGTTGCCGGATTATGGCGCCCCCCAGCTGTCCGCTGGCAGCAGTTACTGCTACTTTCATATTGTAAATGTATTGACGGTCTAAATGTACAACTCTTTCAGCTGCATAATTGTTCGAATTAAGCATAATGACCGGTTCAAATGAGATATATTGTCGTACCTTTGCGGCTTAATTTAAAATTATGGAATTTAAGGACTTAGGATTGCCTGAAGAGATTCTGAAAGCAGTCGTCCACCTGGGTTTTGAAACCCCGTCAGAGATTCAGGAAAAGGCAATACCAATCCTGTCGGCAGGGGAACAGGACTTCGTTGGCCTTGCCCAGACCGGGACCGGAAAAACCGCCGCTTTCGGTTTGCCGCTTATTCAACACATCGATTTCGATATAAAGGATACCCAGGGACTGGTTATCTGCCCAACCAGGGAGCTCTGCATGCAGATCACCAAGGACCTTGTCTCCTTTGCAAAGTACCAGGCCAATCCCAATATAGTACCGGTATATGGAGGCGCCAGCATTTCAGACCAGATCAGGCTCATTAAAAAGGGGGCCCAGATTGTGGTGGCAACTCCAGGCAGGTTGCTGGACCTGATCAACCGCAAAGCCATCAAATTGAAGACCGTTGAGCGGCTTATCCTGGATGAGGCTGACGAGATGCTGAACATGGGATTCAAGGAGGATATCGACTCCATCCTGGAACAGACCCCTGGTGAAAAAAGGGTCTGGCTGTTCTCTGCAACCATGCCAAAAGCAGTCCGCCGCATCGCCAACAATTACATGAAGGATCCGGTGGAGGTCCTGGTGGGCAAAGCCAACAGTGTGGCAACCAACATTGACCACCGGTACTACATGATGAAGGAGCGGGATCGCTACTATGCCCTGAAAAGGATCCTGGACTACTATCCCGATATTTTCGGCCTGATCTTTTGCCGGACCAGGAGGGAAACAGGCCAGGTTTCCGATAAACTGGAAAAGGAGGGATACAATGTAGTGGCATTGCACGGAGACCTTTCACAGGCCCAGCGGGATGCAGCCATGAAAAAATTCAGGGAGAGAACCGTGAAGGTCCTGGTGGCCACAGATGTGGCAGCCAGGGGGCTGGATGTGCATGACATCAGTCATGTGATCAATTACAACCTGCCTGACGAAATTGAGATTTACACCCACCGGAGCGGGAGGACAGCACGTGCCGGGAAAGCCGGAAAATCCATAGTCCTGGTCAACACCCGCGAGGTGAACAGGATCCGGCAGGTGGAAAAGCTCATCCAGGGATCCGTTGAATACAGGCCCATCCCCAATTCGGAAGATATTTGCGAGAAACAGATGTACGCGTTGATGGACCGGGTGGTCAGTACCCCCATCGATGATGAGGCCATCGACCGTTACTGGCCTGTGTTCTACGATAAATTAAAAGGGATCCCTGCCGAAGAGATTGTCCTGAAATTTATTTCTGCTGAACTCAATACATTCCTTGAGTACTATAAGGGTTCGGGTGACCTGAATGCGGCCCAGGAGAAGGGGAGCCAGGGAAAAAGCAGGGAGAAGGAGCGCGGGAAGGTTAACCGGAACCTGAGCGGTCCAAAACAACGGTTCTTCATCAACCTTGGAGAGAACCAGAACATGAACAAAGGCGCCCTGGTGCGGCTGGTCTGTACAGAGGCTGGCATTGAAAGTTACCACCTGGGCCGCATCGACATCCATGCCCGCTACTCCTTTTTCGAGATTGACGAAGGTGTGACCGGATCCATTCTGCCCAAACTCGAAACCGGCACTTACGAGGGGAAATCATTCAACGTTACCGTCTCCCAGGAGACCGACGGCAGACAGGGCTACAGTGGAAAAAGCAAGGATAAAAAGAGGAACAAAAAGGATTACAGCAGGAGGTAGGCCGCACTTTCCGGAAAGTTTTCCGGAGCCATCTCCACAAAGAAGTTCTTTACACCTCCAACTTTGGCCGCCTTGAAAAAATCATCCCAGTCGACGATGCCCTGTCCCAGGGGGACCTGTTGTTCCAATTCGTCTGACCAGTCGGCCAGGTGTGCAGAGATGAACCTCCCGGGGTACTTCCGGAAATAATCGGCCGCATGGTAGCCCTCATTCACCACAGCTACCTGGAACTGCATCTTCACCAGTTCCGGATCGAAGGTCTCAAGCAACACATCATAGATCAGCTGATCCCCCCGCATTTCAAACTCCTTATGGTGGTTATGGTAGGCCATCTGGATCCCGGCCTCCTTGGTCTTCATGGCAATCCCGTTCAACTCCTCCGCCGCCTCCCGATACTCATCCAGCGATCCCTCCTTGGGAACCCAGAAAGAGGCCAGCACCATCTGCTTCATCCCCAGTGCTGTGGCCCACTGGATCCGGTCGTCCAGGTTGTCTCTCAGCTCGCCCAGGTTATAGTGGGAACTGGTACAGGTGAGGCCCGCATCCTCGATGATCTGTTTCATCTCGAGGCCGGACAGGGCATTGAGCGGCTCGAAACCTGAATTGGAATAGCCCAGCGGCGAGCACATCTCTACCTGGGTATACCCCATGCCCGCCATCTCCCTGAGCGTGCCGGCAAAATCAGCCACCAGTTTTTTCCTGATGGTCCATACCTGGAATCCGAAGGATCTTTTCCCGGCTGCTCCCGTACAGGATGATATGCCAAAGGGCATGGTTGATAATAGTGCCGTGGAAGCAAGGGCTGCACTGCTGTTCCGGATAAATTTTCTTCGTGTGGTCTTCATGGGTATGGTATTGTCGTTGTATGAAACGACAAATATAACCATTGTAATGATTCTGACTATACTGCCAGTATCAGGATTCCGGGGATTTAACCTGGTCTGATCTGTTCTTCCTTAACCGGAAGGTGAGTACAATCCTGAAAACTCCGAGCATGATGAATGCCATTGCGGTCCAGATGGCAACGGTGATCCCTATGACCACGGGGTGCCAGAAGAAGGTGAATGCCAGCAGCAACAGGAGGATCCCAAGGATCACTTCCCATTTCCAGTAAGCAGATCCTTTTTTCCTGGCCTCAGCGGCCTTCATGATGATCAACACACTGTTAACGATAAGCCAGACCCCTACAAAAATGGTGATGATCCTCAGTAAGATTTCAGGGTAGATAATCAGGATGATACCGATGGCCAGGTCGATGATCCCGTTTACCGCCTGCAGGCCCCACCAGGGGATTCTAAGACGGTTGCTGACCGAGAACAGGAGCTGGGTGGTACCGCTTACCACGATGATCACCCCGATGATCTTGGTGATCTTCTCAAAACTTTCCACCGGTGACTGCAGGATCCATATTCCAATAAGGATAAAGATCACTCCGAAAAGCAAGGGGAACCACCAGTAGGTCAGGTTCTTTTTTTTAGTTGCATCCATGTTCATAGCAAACTCTTTTTCGTTGGTTGGGATCACACTGTAAATATCGTACAAATATCCGGTGTGCCAGTCGCAACTACCTGGCGTTATAATACTCCAGGGCCTTGGGCATGATCTGGTTCAGATTGGCAATCCGGTTTTCAGGATGGGGATGGGTGGAGAGGAATTCGGGGGGACGTCCGGATGCGCCCTGGTCCATCCGTTCCCAGAATTGTGGAGCTGCCTGTGGATCGTAGCCTGCCATGGCCATGAAATAGAGCCCCAGTTCATCCGCTTCGGATTCATGGGTCCGTGAATAGGGCAACAGTACACCCACCTGTGCCCCCACACCGAAGGCCAGCATAGCCAGGTCCATGGTCCGCTGCTCCTCGTTCTTCAATGCTTCCGAAAGGGCAACCCCTCCCAGCTCAACGGCCAGCTGCTGAGACATCCGCTCATTCCCGTGTTTGGCAACCGCATGGGCGATCTCATGGCCCATGACCACAGCCACTCCCTGCTCATCCCTGCATACCGGTATGATCCCCTCGTAAAAGGCAATCTGCCCCCCGGGCATGCACCAGGCATTCAGCTCCTCGGATACGATCACGTTGTACTGCCAGTTATAACCATCAAGGGCAGATCCCAGGTTGTTCAGTTTCATATACTGCTCAACGGCCCTTGTGACCTTCTCCCCCACGCGCCTGACCATATTTACATATTCCGTGTTCTTTGACAGATCACTTTCCGAAAGCACCTGTGCATAACTGTCATTGCTCAGTGCAATCATCTGGGATGCGGGGATGGCTGTAAACTGTTTCCGGCCTGTCATGGGAACCACTGAACAGGACACCATAAAAAGGATTGCCACAAGAAACAGGATGGATGAACGGATTGATCTTTTCATGTTGAAGTGCTGATTTAAGTCCGGCTGGTTGTATGAAGTTAACACCTCAAAGGAATGTTTGTTTAGTGCAAATGAATGTTCGCTTGGCAGAAATGCCATTCACCGGTAAAAGAAGGGGGAAGGCCGATTTTATATGGCATGGTTCCAATCCCCGTCGTAGATTTGTTTCATGTTCTGGATCATTCCCATATTCGTACTGGTTGCCACGCTGCTCTGGTTGCTCTTCGGACCGGTCATCATATTCGTGAATACAAAAACCAACAAATACCACCTGTCCCTTCCCGGCATTTTCAAAGCCGCTGTGGTCCCTTCAAAAGGATTGGTCCAGGTCAGGGTCTGGATCTTTTTTATCCCATTCAGGTTCGATCCGTTCAGCATGAAGAAAAAAGATAACAAGGAGAAGAAACCAGGGCGAAAGAAAAAACGGTTCAGGATCTCCGGCGGATTGAATATGGCAAGGAACCTCCTGCATGCCATCCGTATCAGGAAGCTGCACCTGGATATTGATACGGATGATGTTATCCTGAATGCCAGGTTAATCCCGGTCTTTTCGGCAGTCAACTCCAGGAACATCCGTATGCAGGCCAATTTTGAGGGGAACGCGTCGCTGCTGCTTGATGTCAGGACCCGGCTGGGTGCATTGTTATGGGCATTTATAAAAACAACATACAAATCGATGTTACACCAATAAATCAATAGAAAAATGGAAATCAAAGTAGATGAATTATTAGACAAAGTATCGGAACACGTGAAAACAATTGCCAGTACCGATACAATCCTGGGAGATGAATTCACCATTGGCGAGTTCACCTGCAGGCCTGTGATCAGGGTGGGAACAGGATTCGGAAGCGGGATCGGTTCCGGGGACGACCCCAAGAAGAAGATGAAAGGCGAAGGCGGGGGAGCTGCTGCCGGGATCGGTGTCACACCCGTGGGATTCCTGACCACCAGGGGGGATGAGATCTATTTTATCCCTTCCGATAAAAAGACCGGATTATCATCACTCCTTGAAAAGGTACCCGACCTGGTGGAAAAGGTAGCTGAAATGAAAAACAAGGAAGAGAAGGAGGAGGAACCGAAAGAGAAAAAAGAGAAGAAAGCCTGATCACACCTTACAGGTCCCGCCAGCCAATAGGCTCCTTTTTACTGATCTTCGACCCATCCAGTTCGATTCCGAATCCCGGCCTGTCGGGCAGGGTAAGGATCCCGTTCACCGGTTTCGGTGGTTCTTTTTCGAAATAGTAATAGTCCCCGTTCATCTTCTGGATGAGGTATTCAACCAGCGGACAAACATCGGGCGACTGGCTGGCGACCACATGCATGGCGGCATGAACACTGTGGCCATGGGGGATTACATGTGCCCCGTGCACTGATGCAATGGCACAAATCTTAACCAGTTCCGAAACACCACCACACCACTCCGGATCGGCCTGAACCACCCTGATGGCATCATCTCTCAGGAATTTCTGTACATCCCACCTCCCGTAAAAATGCTCCCCCGTGGCAATGGGCACAGAGGTCTCCCTGCTCAGCTCAACAAATGCATCCAGGTTGGCAGTGGGGAAGGGCTCTTCAAACCACCTCAGGTTATATTTTTCAACCCGCTTTGCCCAGGCTGCTGCATAGGGAAGATCCCAGTTGAACAGTGTATCGATCATCAGGTCTGCATCATCCCCCAGGGCCTCCCGGAGCAACCTCACTTTTTCCACATTCTCAGCCATCACACCCGGGCCCTCCTGCGGACTGGTTTTGTTCAGGAACCATTTCTGATGGGTATACCCTTCTGCTTTCAACTCCCTGGCTTTTGCCTGCATTGCATCAGGCTCCTGGGAAAATCCAAGGCAGCTTCCATAAACCCTCACCTGGTGGCGGTTTCCGCCCAGCAACCGGTACACGGGTTGACCCAGGATCTTTCCTTTCAGATCCCAGAGCACATTGTCAATGGCCGACATTCCCATCAGGTAATGGCTCCCCCGTGAATGCCGGTTGGTGTCAAAGAGGTGGTTCCAGATAGCTTCATGCTCCAGTGCATTCCGACCCACCACTTTTTTGATGAGCAGCTTGTCAGCCATGAGCGCAGCATCTGTATCAATGGGTCCGTAGATCCCTGTTTCCCCCCCTTTGGTGGTTGCGGACAGATAGATGGACGCTTTCCCTGATGCTGCCCGGAGGCGGATAAATTCCATGCCGGATATTTCCAGATCATCTTCCCTGTATGGATTCACATGTGGGGGTCCGGGATCACTGTCACCGGCCATTAACTTTGTTCCCAGTAAAGGGAGCAATCCCATTGCCGACATCCGTTTTACGAAATTGCGGCGTTTCAGTTGATTGTTCATAAAGTTGTATATTTTGGATTGTGATCAACGCAGTCTCAAGATACTCTAAAAAGATTATATTAACAGGATGATAACCGGCAGCAGTACCTCCAGGAGGCTGATTCTTTTTATCATTGTCCTCACCTCCTTTATCAATCCTTTCCTGGGGGCGGCGATCAACATTGCGCTGCCAGCCATCAGCAGGGAATTCTCCATGGGCGCGGTGGGGATGAGCTGGGTCTCCATGGCTTTCCTTCTCACCTCTGCCATCTTCCTGGTTCCCCTGGGAAAACTGGCTGATATCAGGGGCCGGAAACTGGTGTTCCTGACCGGAAACGTGGTTATTACGGTAACCTCCATCCTTTGTGCAATTTCAACATCCGGTGGAATGCTCATCCTGTTCAGGGCCATCCAGGGCATTGGCAGTGCCATGGTCTTCGGAACAGGGATTGCCATTGTGACTTCGGTATATCCCCCCAATGAAAGGGGCAAGGCCATTGGTATCACCGTTACATCGGTCTACATCGGATTATCCGTTGCCCCTTTCCTGGGAGGTTTACTCACCCAGTACCTTGGATGGCGAAGTATTTTCTATGCCACGGTCCCTTTCGGACTGCTGATTATATGGATTACCCTGAAAAATATCCGGGAGGAATGGGCCGATGCAAAGGGAGAGAAATTCGACCTTTCCGGATCAGTGATCTACCTTCTCTCCATGTCAGCATTCATGTTCGGCTTTTCAAGGCTGCCTGAAACATCAGCCATCATTCTTGCTGCAGCCGGGCTCCTGGGACTGGTGGGTTTTACCATCTTCGAAATGAAGCTCAAATACCCGGTCTTTAACATGGTGCTTTTCACCTCCAACAGGCTTTTTGCCCTTTCGAACCTGGCAGCGCTGATCAATTATGCCACCACCTTCGCCATCACCTTTCTGCTGAGCCTCTACCTTCAGTATATACTGGACCTGTCACCCAGGGATGCCGGGTTGATCCTGATCACCCAGCCGGCCGTCATGGCCATCGTTGCCTCCATTTCGGGTAAACTTTCAGATACCCATGATCCAAGGATCCTGGCCTCCTCGGGAATGGGAATCATTGTGGCGGGGCTCATCATGCTGACCTTTCTGAAAGAAGATTCATCCCTCACATACCTGGTGGTGATCCTGGTCATCGTGGGATTTGGTTTCGGCATGTTCTCCTCGCCCAACACCAATGCCATCATGGGCTCGGTGGGGAAAAAATACCTGGGTATTGCCTCAGCCACCGTCGGGACCATGCGGCTGACAGGGCAAATGATGAGCATGGGAATCGCCACCCTGATCCTGCAGCTGTTTATCGGGAATCATCCTATTTCAGCCCAATACTCCCCGGCATTCATGACCAGTATGAGAACCACCTTTATGGTTTTTGTGATCCTCTGCATACTGGGCGTCTTAGCCTCACTGGCAAGGGGTTCTTCCCTCCGGGATGAACCAGAATAATTCAGCGCAATTTCACCCGCTGCTGTAACATCGATAAGTCCGCGGCGTCTAAAAACCGACGTCATAAAACGAACCTGAAAATCCAATACGTTCAATGCTTAAGAACTACCTGCTTTCTGCCTTCAGGAATGTCCTGAGGTATAAGGGCTTTTCCCTGATCAATATTTTTGGCTTATCGCTGAGCATGTCGGTTTGCATGCTGATCATCGTGGTCATCATGGACCAGTATTCTTATGATAAGATGCATACGAAAAGTGACCGGATCTACAGGGTCCAGCAGGTGGACAGCCTCGATTTCACAAGCCTGAAGGTCGCATCCAATCCATATCCGCTCGGAACCACCCTGCGGGATAACTATGCCGTTGCAGAGAAGGTGGTGATCCTGAATGATAATTTTCGCGGTGAAGGCCTCTATAAGGATACCCGCCTGGAGCTGAATGGCATGTATACCGGCTCCGGATTCTTCAATCTCTTTGATTTTACACTGGAGAATGGTGCTCCGGAAGGGATCCTGGATGAACCCTATACCATGGTGCTGAGCAGGGAGACGGCCGATAAGTTCTTCGGGGATGAGGACCCTGTTGGGAAATTCATCGAGATTGATACCCTGGGGGCCTACGAGGTAAAGGGTGTGGTGGCAAAAACAAAGCAGAAATCCCACATCCAGTTTGAAGCCCTGGTCTCCCTTTCCACCCTTGAGATCCTCGACCAGCGAAGGGACGAGCCAAGGTTTGTGGACAACTGGGAAACCGGGTGGGGCAGCTGGATCTACCTGCTCCTGGACAGGAATGCTGACCGGGAGAACATCCAGCAGATCCTGGATGAGATCAGTATCGAACACTACAGGGACAACAAGGAAACCAATTACTCCTTCTACCTCCACCCCTTCAACAAAATTGTTCCGGGCCCGCTGCTGGGTAATGAGATCGGCATGTTTCTGCCCAAGGTCTTCATTATATTCCTTGCCGGGCTGGCCCTGGTGATCATCATCTCGGCTGCGTTCAATTATACCAGTCTGTCGGTGGCACGTTCCATGCTCAGGGCAAAAGAAGTGGGTGTAAGGAAAACATTCGGGGCATTCCGTTCCCAGGTGATCAGCCAGTTCCTGATGGAAGCCGTGGTCATCGCCGTGATTTCCCTGCTCCTTGCAGTGGCCCTCCTGCAACTCCTTTTACCCGCTTTCTCCGGCATGCAGTTGATGTCGATGCTGGAGATCAGGCCGGAGCAAAATGTGAAGATCTATCTCTGGTTCCTGGTCTTCGCCCTGGTCACAGGCTTGCTTTCCGGAGCGTTGCCTGCCTTTGTCATTTCAGCTTTTAAACCGGCATCTGTCCTGAAGGGCATCACCAACGTGCAATTCTTCAGCCGCATCACCCTCAGGAAAATACTGCTGATTACCCAGTTTGTGTTCTCCATGGTTTTCATAATCTCCATCCTTCTGATCTTCAAACAGATGAATTTCATGATCAACGCAGACCTGGGATTTGATTCGGAAGTGGTTTATGACATAGAGCTGCAGGGAAAGGAGTTCAACAAGGTCAGGGACGCATACAGCCAGCTTCCCGAAGTGGTGAATATCACTGCATCATCACATGTCCCGGCCGAAGGCAATATGTGGGGGATCGATATGAGGTTGAACATGGAGGATGAGAAGTTTGAAGGCAACTATTTTTCAGCGGATGAACACTATGTCGAAACCATGGGGCTGGACCTGATTGCCGGCAGGAATTTCCCGGAAAACATGAGCACGGAAAATGAGAAATTCGTGATTGCCAGCGAAATGACCGTGGAACATTTCCAGCTGGGCAGCGCCCATGAAGCAATCGGGACCACCCTGATCCTTGAAGATTCAACCCTGGTGGAGATCATCGGCATCATTAAAGACTTCCAGTATGCTGCCGTGTTCCTGAACCTGAAACCGATGCTGTTGAGGTATACCCCGAACAGGTTCTATCATGCCTTCCTGAGGCTGGAATCATCCGATATGACCTCCACGGTCCGCAAACTGGAAAAAACCTGGGAGGGGATCGATCCGGACCATGACATGGACGGGGATTTCCTTGACGGCAGGATCCGTTACTACTACACCTTCTTTGAGGACATCATGTATACCGTTGGTTTTGCCACCCTGCTGGCCATTCTTATCGCCAGCTTCGGGCTGCTTGGTATGGCTACCTACAGTACGCGTACCCGGACCAAAGAGATTGGCATCAGGAAGGTATTTGGCGCAGAAGTGAACCACATCGTCTTCCTGGTATCAAGATCCTACCTGTGGCTGATGCTGATCGCTGCTGTTATCGGCGGGACCATCGCCTACCTGGTCAACAACATGTGGCTTCAGTACCTCTCAAAAAGCGTCGATTTCGGGATAGGCACCATCATGGCCGGCGTATGTATCGTCGTCTTTGTGGGCCTTGTGACCATCAGCTCCCAGACCCTCAGGGCAGCCCGGACAAAGCCTGCCACCACCCTGAAAAACGAATAACGTCCAAAATATTCAGGTATAACTGAAGATCCCCGATTACCGCACGACAGCCATCCGTTTCATAACACGGTCATTGCCTGCTTTGAGTTGATAAATGTAGATCCCGCTGGGAACAGGATTCCCGCCGGCATCATCACCCTTCCACCTCACCTGGTGCATCCCGGGGTCATAAAATCCCCTTTCGAGTGTTTTAATCCTGTTCCCGGAAATCCCAAAAATCTCAAGCGCCGCCATGCCCGGAACCTGAATTTCGAACTGAATGGTCGTTTCATTTGACAGGGGATTGGGATAGTTCTTTAAAAGCATCGATTCAGCTGGAAGGTCTGTCTCCACCCCGTCGGGCACCTCCGGCTCGAACCACCCAATATAGGTCCCCCCTCCACCCGTCCCGATCACCACCTGGTCCCGGTTCAGGGGATGGGCAGAAATGGCAGATACCGATTTGAGGGGCAACGCACCTGAAATATCCCTCCAGTTCTGACCATTGTCATCCGACATCCACACCCCGTCTGCAGCGGCCTGGTCATGAAATGGATGATCGTGGGTTGAGGCGTAGATCCTTCCCCCTCCCGGGGCCACCGCCACGCCGCTCACGAAATAGTTTTCAAATACAGGATTGCCCCAGGTCAGACCTCCATCCGTGCTTTTATAAACACCCCCCGCCTGCAGGTGGCTGCTGGAAGCATCCCAGGTCTCCCGGCATGCGATATACACATGACCATTGGTTTGATCCACGTCAATGTCTTCCACCCGGTGCATTGCCGCAGCGTTCCAGTTTGTTCCATCGTCGGACCATAAAACGCCCGAATAGTTGGTTTCCCCGTCCGGTGAATCAGCGGCCACGTAAATCCTGCCTCCATTGTAAGGAGAGAAGAGCATGCTGTTGTAGGTGTACCCATCCCCTTCAAAAACTTTTATCCAGGATTCCCCACCATCATTCGAACTGTATATCCCGTTCTTTTCAAGACCGGCATAGATCACTCGCTCGTTGTCCGTGCTGTCAGGGTCTATCGCTACACATCCAATTTTATTCAAAGGCAGGCCTGGCCTGTTCCCGCTCAGGATCTCCCAGTGCTGGCCCCCGTCCGTGGAACAAGTTAGTACCCCTTCTGTACTATTATTCCCGTTTTTCCTGGCTGCCACGAATATCAAGCCAGGGTTTGAGGGATCAACCGCGAGATCCTCCACCGTGTTGTACCCTCCATCGGCATCAGGATAAAGGCGGAACGATTCCCCCATGTTGGTGGTCTTCATCATCCCGAAATCCATGCTGCAGGAGTAAAAGCTCATGGAATCTGCAGGATCGAACACAATACGCCGACCCACACCGGTCTCCAGTCCGCGGCCAACCCAGGTACCATCCTCCATCTTTCTGGTGTACACCTGCTCCCACGTTTTGCCCGCGTCCAGGCTGCGCTGGATATATCCCGGGGTTCCGAAAAAGACAATATCGCTGTTTTCCGGGTGTATGGCAATGCTTTGCACTGACATACCCCAATAGGTCAGCCAGCCCCTGTCAATGGTTTGGTCGTTCAGCAAGCTTTCCCAGGTTTCTCCCCCGTTACCGGTGCGGTAGATCTGGGGATTGACCCAGGAGGTGTTCCCGGTGTAGAGTACACCGGGATTGTACTTGTCCATCACCAGTATCCGGTAGTTTGATGTCATATGGAAAGATTCCGAAGAGGAACCGATATGCTTGAGCAGTCCTTCCGATTTAGGCATCCAGCTTTGCCCGCCATCGGTGGTTTTCCAGACTCCTCCCACCCAGGGTGATTGCCCTTTTTCAGAGATGGTGGTGATGTACACCGTGTTGCTGTCGGCAGGATGAACCGCCAGGTAGCGGGTGTTGGCCGTGGGAAGGTCCGAGGTGATATCCTGCCAGGACACTCCGCCATCAGCACTTCTGAAAACTCCCCTGTCTGATGTGGCATAGACGATCCGGGAAATTGAGTCGCACACATCGATATCGTAAATGATGGCATCTTCAGGAATGTTTCCGTCGTTCTTGTTGATCTCCGACCAGAGGTTCCCTCCGTTCACCGACTTATAAATCTTACCCTTTCCCGTATTGTTATACCTGGCCCGGCCGGTCCCTGCATACACTGTTTCCGTATCGGAAGGATCAACTTCGATGCATGCTACCGGCATGCTGTAGCTGTATTTCGCGGTCTCCGGAAAACCGTTTCTTTTGAGTCCCCACGTCTGGCCCCGGTCAGTCGATTTGTATACCCCCCCGGAAGTTGCCGAGTACACAACAGAAGGTTCACCCGGATCACAGCATACCATATCAACCGAGTAGTCACGCAGGGTCCGGCTGGTCTGATGGTAAGCTTCTCCAAGATTACCCGACAGGTACACCCCGCCCACGTCGCATCCCACCCAGAGGGTGCTGTCAGCAGAGATGGTCATGGTGGGGAGCCAGCCTCCCCCTCCCGGCCCCACGCTTTCCCATTGCATGGGCTGTGATATGGAGGGTATATGAATGATTGATGCCAACAATACCGGCACGATCCTACATAAGACTTTTCTATTCATTGCCGTCTCCTCATGGTCTGGTTGTCAGTTAATCAATTTGTATCGCACTGCACCCCTTTATCAGCATGGGATTTCAGGCAAATGAAGCAGGAGGCACGATGTCAGTGCGAAAAAGCGGAATGTTCTCATTTTTGCCGAAATCTTGACTAAGTCCAGAATACCCGGTGAACTAAAGTTCCCTGATCTTGATATTCCTGAACCACACCGGGTAACCGTGGTCCTGCAGGCCGATGTATCCCTCTTTGGCGATGCCTTCGGTAAAACCGGGGAATGTTTTGAACTTGCTGTTGGCCACAAGGTCATCCCAGGAGGGGGTCCACAATTCGTATGTCACCACCTCTGTTCCATTCTGGGTATGGGTAACCCTGCCCTCCTTCACGCGGATCACAATGGTATTCCATTGACCGGCAGGATGGACCGTCTCCGGATCTGCTGCAATCATATCATACAGCGATCCGGCCAGGTGGCTTGCCACCTTATTGTCGGTGGCCTCCGCATTGTCGAGCACCTGGATTTCCGGAGACGCATAATAGATCGGTTTTCCCGGTACCTCCCGCACATTGAAGAAGATCCCCGAGTTGGCCATTTTGCTCGCTTTCCAGTCAATGGATAATTCGAAGTCCCTGAATTTCTGTTCGCTGTACAGGATATCTCCACCGGATCCCGAACCGGGCTTTTTGCCCTCCCCGGTAAGAACCTTCATGGCGTCTTCTTCAATGATCCAGTTTACCGGCATGGCAGTTCCATTGCACTGCCTCCATCCTTCAAAATCCCGGCCATTAAATAGCAGGACCCAGCCCTCTTTCTTCTCTTTTTTGGTCAACTTATTCACCCCCTGTCCGGAGACGGGCTGCACCATCAGCAACGCTGCAGCGCATGTACATAACAAAACGATTTTTCTTTTCATACATATAATATTTTATAATTACTCACCTTCTGACTGGCACATAGAGACGGGCGGAGGTCATTACCACATCAGTCGAACAGGTCCGCTGATCCCTCCATCCCTGAGAGGCATTCCGGGTTTCGGCAACTGATGCATTGGGGAGGTGGTCCACAGATCCTTTAATTCCCCGTATTTCATCCGTTCATTAATGATCCTATTCCTGAAACAATTGCCCACATGCACTTCGAGTGTGTTTATACCAGGTTTGACCAGAGAGGTGATCGGGAACCGATAATTGGGGAAGACTGCAGTTCCCAGCGGATGATCGTTCAAAACCACCTCATAACCATCATCTGTTTTTCCAAGACTTAAATAGAGCTGATCCTGATCAATAATGCTGTCCGGCAGATCAAAATGGATGGTGTAGACCGCCTCTCCGGAATAATATTTAATATCCGGATCTTCAAAGGTTTGATATGGTTTGAAGTCGGTGAAGGTCACCGGAGCTTTGTCGGGAAGATCCTGAAACGAAATACTTCCGGAGAAGTCAGCGGGCGTCCATGAAACCATGGGTTTCCCGTATATAGGCAAGGACGGGTCCTCTTCTGGGCCAAAGAGGAAAAATAGGGAACCTTTAGGCGGGAAGGTTACCGACATGCGGGTTATGCCTCCCGTGATCTTAAAATCTCCTGCACTGCTGATGGAGCCATATTGCGGGTCCCAGATCTGCGGTGTGCTGCCGGTGGCGCGGAAAAGACAGTGGCGTGTGACCTCCTTGTCCTCCTGGTTAACAACGAACCAGAGATCATTTTCCCCGATCTTTTTATGGATCCAGAGGAGGGAGAGCTCCTTCGGATCGTCTGTGGCAAAATCGGGTTGGAGCGCCTCTTTTGCAATGACTTCATCCAGCGTCTGGCCTCCATATACCCTACCTTTACCGTAGGTATGAAAGTAATTTCCAGAGCTATTGGCTTCTCCCCAGAGGTTTTCAGCAAGGGCGATCAGTACCGAATCATTCTCTTTGGCATGAAGCATGGAGAGGGTGTGGGTAGGTTTGGGTCCTGAAACACAAGCACCCTCTTTTACCAGTTTTGCAATTTGCTGCAGGGTAGAGAGTTCCATTCCATGGTCATTGGGAAGCAGAAGGAGTCGGTAGCTGATACCATTATCGAGTCGGATCAATCCATCTTTCACCTTCGCGTGATGAAGAAGGATATCGGAATTACATTTCTGAATCCCATAACCATTCGTCAGCTGTTCCTCCCATTCACGACTCCACTGGTCGTAAAGCCGGTCTCCTATGTAGCAGAGCAGACCGGCACTTGTGACCCCCTGTTGAAGCATATATTGTACCCTTGCATGGTAAGTAAACCACTGCGAAGCAAACTTCCACCAGGGATTGTGACGGTTAAATGTCTGTCCAAACCCTCCCAGGGTAGTGCCCGGAATGCGTTCATCGGGTTGATGCACAAAGCTGTGCAATACCATCTCATTCACGCCGCTGCAAAATGCCCTGTCGCCATAGAGCTTCAGATCCCACGGAGATTCGCTGTAGTTTGCATATCCGGTATATGCTTCAGCAGGAACCACCTTCTGACCATAAAGGTTTGCAGCCTGCATGGGCATATCGGAGGCGGCACGTTTCACCGGATTATAGTTGATTAGTCCGCTTTCCCGCTCCACTCCGGCCCAGAATTCAAACATGGGAACGTCAACGTATTTATTTGTTTTCAGCACATCCAGTGGAGGATAACCGGTTCCACCGTAGATCACCTCTGCATGGGAATCTACCCCGAGGCGGTGACAGAGGGTGTTGAAATGTTCAAAATAGTTATGTTCGATCAGGTCGGAAATGGTCTGCCGGTAGTCATGGAGAAATCTTTCGGTTTCTTCCTGTCCTTCGACGACCTCACCGGCAATCACAGGGAGCCAGGGAATCAAACTGTAACCCCGCCGTTTTTCAAATTCGGCCGGAAAATCACCTGTCCAGTTCTGGTAACCACACTCCCAGCTGTCAACAAAGATGTACTCAAAGGTATTTCCAGTAAATGCACCCGCCTCGGCCACCAGCTTATCGGAAAATTGACTGAAGTGGTGGTTGAGGGCCGTTGTATCCATTTTATCACACTCAAGTCCGTTACCCGCTTTTGTGGAAGGACCATTCACCGATCCGGTCGTTGTATAACCAATTCGTAAAATATTCCAGTTTCCGGCGGGGGCTTTCCAGGAAAAGACTCCGTCAGGAGTTAAGTTTGAGGTAAGATCAATAATTTCAGAAGGAGAAATCCGCTCTTTGGATGGGTTTCCCACAGAAAATATGTCTTTAATTTCTTTCGCCTTGGTGGATGCAATCTTTTCCAGGTGATAAGGGATCTCGGTTGTATACAGTGGTTGTGCATCCGCCTCCAGGAGTTCAAACTCTGAAATTCCAAAAGCATTGAACCTTTCACTGTCATTATAATTGTTGATCGTCAACCGGAATTTATCGGATATAATCGTCGGACAAGAAAATAGTGTCGTCTCATTAATACCCGGACTATCAATAACGGCTATTTTCTGATACCCGGCTTTACCCGTTGCAGCCTCCACTGTAATTTTAAAACTGATATCTTTCAGATTTCCCCACTGAAAGCTTTTTCGTGGATGGATTGCTAATTGAGAAACAGCTATTGGAGTGGAACAGTTAATATCAATAGTTGTGGGTTTCCTGATCCTGATCATGCTGAATGGGTCGCCATCGCAAAGAACATTGTCTATGGGGGAGCCATTCACCTCATATTCGGGCGAAGATGAACGAAACGAATTCATTTTTAGTCCTGCAGGATATGCCAGCACAGCAATATCCCTGTAAAAGTCTCTGTTCATCCGTGGTATAGGAAGTTCCAGGGAAACATCCTGATCTCCCTGCACCACGATCCTGCTCCATACGCACTGCTTCATGGATTGTTCCGGGGTGATCCATGGTCCGCCGCTGGTGCTCCATCCATCGCAGTTATGCACGCCGATGGTAATTCCAAGCCTGCTGGCCTCTTCAAGTGCCCACCTGAACATTTCATACCATTCAGGTGTGTTGAAAATGACCGGTTTGACACCCAGATCTTTCTCATCGAAAAGACTGATGTTCAGAATGGTGGCTGTGGCAATTCCTTCACCTTTCATCGCTTCCAGGTCGGCTGTAATCCCCTCCCGGGTAATGGCATTATCCATCCAGTGCCACCAGGTGTGGATGGCAAATGAGGAATCAGGTTGCTGAAAAGTCAGTGGATCAGGTGCCTGGTCATTATTGAGGCTGCAACCTGTTGCTGTTGCGTATAGCATCAAACAGATGCAAAGACGCTGGAGGTGATGACCTTTTTTCATCGGAAGTAATTGTATTGGATAAATGTTTGTTGTTGGATTATTGAATATTAAATCTATAGCACCTTTATGGTCTTCTTAATCATCCCGATGAAGTTAGGTAAAAGTTATGAAGAGGGTGCTTTTACCTGGTCTGTTTTCACTTTAAAAAATTCGGTAACCGATGAATGTGCTTTAATTCGGAGTCCAGTTAGTTTAAAAACCTACATATTGCACGGAATGGGTGACTGACTATTCATAGCGGAGCAAACAATTTCTGTTCTATATTGTCAATTCCCCTAACGGTAACCATTTATTAAATGCAAGACTTGTTTTGTCGCTACTTCCTGATCCCTGCAATGATCATCCTGATAACTGGACCAGCATCATGGGCCCAGGACCCTGTCTCACGCATGGAGGAAGGCCATTCTTTGCTGACTAATTTTTTACCGGCAGATTATAATGCGGAACCCCAGAATTGGGCCTTCATCGAGGATGATCGCGGAATAATATACGTGGGCAATGGTAGCGGCGTGCTGGAGTATGACGGTGTTACCTGGAAACAGATTTCATTGCCAAATCGAATATTGGCACGATCCCTGGCTTGCGATTCCACGGGTCGCGTTTGGGTAGGGGGGAATGGTGAACTTGGTTATCTGACTTCAGATGAACTGGGTAGTACTGTTTTTGTTTCATTGCGGGATAAAATTCCGGAAGAATATAGTGGTTTCCTCGATGTGTGGACCACCTACGCTACCGATGAGGGAATTTACTTCACAACCAAAGTTGCAATATTCCGGTGGGATGGGACGACAATGAAGGCCTGGTCTCCGCGAACATCTCATCACATGTCCTTTGTGATAGGTGGTGTATTTTATGTACGGCAGTTTGGAGTTGGCCTCATGAGAATGGAGCAAACGGCAAGCGGCGAGGTACTTCGTTTGGTTCCTGGTGGAGAACGATTTGCAAATACTCGAATTTATGTGATGCTACCCTACGATGAAGAGCAAATCCTTATAGGTACGCGGGAAGAGAATCTTTTTCTTTACGATGGACAACAGGTAAAAGCATTCCCTACAGAGGCGGACCAGCTTCTTACAAAGGGCGGAATCTACCAGCCTGGGGTGGTACTGCCGGATGGTCTCTTCGGACTGGGAACATCTTCAGGGGGGCTAATTGTGATTGACTCCGTGGGGAAGCTTGTTGAACAGGTCAATAATGATGCTGGTTTGCAGGACAATTCAATATTTTTTGCCTATGCAGACCGTCGGGCAAACGTGTGGTTAGGCATGGATAAAGGAATCGCCAGGGTGGAAGTCGGTTCGCATATCTCCCGTTATGATGCCCGGACCGGACTTCCGAGTACGGTGGCTTCCATGGCTCGGCATCATGGCAGGCTGTATGTTGGCGATGTAAACGGATTGAAGCATCTTGATCTCCATGGCAGCATTTTCCGATCTATCCAAAGCCCGCTCCTCCAGGTATTTTCTCTATTGCCGGTTGAAGGTGAATTGTTGGCCGCTGGAGCCAATGAAGGTGTGTACAGCGTTGTGGGAGATGCTGTTGTTCCCGTACGTGCTTCTATATCAGGTGATTATCGCGCCGTTTACCTGCATCAATGGAGCAGGGACCCCAACGTGGTGCTGGTTGCCATCTCCGATGGCGTGGCCCTGCTTAGGAGGAGTGCGGAAGGCTGGATTGACGAAGGTCGTGTGCCTGGCCTGGGGATTGATGTTTGGACGATAGCCGAGGGGAGCAATGGTGAGCTTTGGTTGGGTTCACAGTCAGGCGGCGCAGCGCGAATTTGTCTTCCGGAGAATGAAAGAGGGGATGCGATTGAATTAGATAAAATTGAAGTGACCCTCTATGGGCAGGAAGCTGGACTTGACAATGGAACTCTCAGTCCATTTCGCATTGGAGAGAAGGTCTATATCACCGGACCGGGTGAGACGGTCTATAGCTTCGATGAGTCAACAGGACGCTTCTTTAAAGATCCGGTATTTCAGGGTGCCACATCTGGTCACAAACTTGGAAATTTTCAATTAAGGGAAGACAGCGAGGGACGCGTTTGGATTGCTACAACCTATGGGGCTCCAGTAGTCGCTCACCCGAGGGAGGATGGCACCTATTCTTTTAAGATTCTGCACCAGTTCCTCCGGAAGCGGATTGTTGACATTTACCCCGAAGCCAATGGCACCATTTGGTTGATGGGAGAAGATGAACTCATACAATATGACGTAAATTACGCACATGGGCCTGAAATAATTTCCCCACCTCTAATTCGACAGGTATTACTCGGCGAAAACAACCTTTTGTACGGTGGAGCAGGTGAGCCAATGGCTGCGGAAATTGATTTTCGCTCGGGAACTATCCGGTTCTCATATGCATCGCCGGGTGAATCTGTGCAGCCGAGATTTCGGACCCAGCTTGAAGGGCTGGATAAAGAAATGTCTAACTGGTCAACTGTTTCGGAGCGATCATATACCAATTTGCTACCACGAGATTACCGCTTTCGGGTTGAGGCAGAAGGAGGCGGGGAGACCTTTTATCAGTTTACAGTTCTTCCACCCCTGTATCTGACCTGGTGGGCAATAATGGTTTATGGTATTGCCGCCTTGCTGTTTCCTTTTGGTATTATACACTGGCGCACAGTCAATTTAACAAAACGACAAAAAGAGTTGGTTAATGAGGTGAGGAGTGCCACGATAGAAATCAGACATCAGAAAGAAGAAGTTGAAACCCAGCGTGATCTGGTAATTTTACAAAAACAGCAGATCACAGATAGTATTAATTATGCCCAGCGTATTCAGGATGCTGTTCTTCCTAACAAAGAGTACATGGATGAGATCATGCCTGAGTATTTTGTATTTTTTAAGCCCAGGGATATTGTAAGCGGGGATTTCTATTGGGTGAAGGAAGTCCAGGATCACCTGGTAATCGTTGGAGCCGATTGTACAGGCCATGGAGTGCCAGGAGCTTTCATGAGTATGTTAGGGATTACTCTGCTTAGCAACCTCATCGGGGATAGATGTTTCAATACACCTGGAGCGATTCTTGATCAATTAAGGTTGCAGATAAAAGAATTACTGGTCCAAGAGAGAAACGGTGAAGCGCAGAAAGATGGGATGGATATGGTGGTTGCAATTTTAAATAAGACTACCAGAGAGCTTCACTATTCCGGAGCGAATAATCCGCTGTATTTAGTACGGAATAAGGTTCACTTACAAGAGAAAGAACTTGAATCCTGTCAATCTATGGATAATGAAGACTTTCAGCTATTTGATTTAAAGGGGGATAAACAACCTGTTGGTGTTCATTGGGTGGAAACTGATTTTACAAGCCGGACCATTAAATTGCACAAACAAGACACGATTTATATATTCTCAGATGGGATTGTAGATCAATACGGTGGAAAAAATCGTAAAAAGTATAAATCTGTCAACTTTAAAAAATTACTGCTTTCGATTCAGGAAGAAACGTTAGATAAACAAAAGCAACTCGTGGAAGACACTTTTGAAACCTGGCGGGGTGACCATGAGCAAATTGATGATGTTTGTGTTATCGGCATCAGAGTTTAAAAGGGACATTCGCAAAATAGTAAACATATTCAAAAATCCGGCCATCGAGGCCATGGATCATATCCCCTATAAACCATTGATCAAAAGCTTTATCAGTACATATATATCCGCTGGATCCATGGCAATGAGTAAGGATGACGGTATTAGCCTAAGGCGATTGTTTCTTATATGTAATCATCTACTGATTCAGGTGCATTCTTCCCATACGTTTTTGTTACTGGTCCTCCGTGATGATGTACAGCCGTAAGTTGTTGCACCAGGGCCGTCTTGGCCAGAACTCATGGTAAATGCGGTCAACAAGGCTAAGAGGCAGAAAATAAATGACTTCAATCTCTTCATGACAGTAGTTGATATCATACAAACACTCATATCACTCAGGGATTATCACGAGGTGCCTGAGCAGTGCTTATTCTGATTCAATACAGAGGATTTTCCATACCTTGGGGGATACCAAAGAACATCTGAACCTTGAGAAACCGGGCGAATATATTATACCATATTGTGTGCTGAATTTTTAACCATTCATAGGGGATGAACCATAAAAAGAGTATCATTCCATCTGTTATTGCTGCAATCTGTCTGACGTCACAGGCCCAGCCCTGGAAGGAATAGAAAATACGACCATTTAAAAATTTAACAATGAAACAATTTATTTATCTCATTTTGATGCTGTCTGCAATGACAGCATTATCAGCCCAGACAAAATCGGTAAAAATATCGCCTCCGTTGGAAGAGGCGGTTCCCGAAACTGTTGGTATCTCTCCTGAGCGACTGGCTCGAATTGACCAAATGTGCGAACAGGAAGTGAAAAGCGGTGAGCTTCCCGGTATCGTATCACTTGTTGTGCGAAACGGAAAAATCGTACACTGGAAGGCTTATGGTATGGCAGACAACCAGGAGGGCAAAAGAATGAAGCGCGATGCCATTTTTAGAATTGCATCCCAATCAAAAGCAATTACTTCAACGGCCGTAATGATGCTTTGGGAGGAGGGTAAATTCCATTTAGACGATCCGGTATCGATGTACATTCCCGAATTTAAAAACCAGCAAGTACTTAAAGCATTTCAATACAGCGACACTACCTGGACAGGCGAACCCGTTCAATCAGAGATTACCATCCGCCAATTAATCACGCATACCTCTGGCATTGGTTATGGGGTCATTGACGGTGACGAACGAATGAGAATGATTTATGCCAAAGCAGGGATTACTGACCTGTTTACCACCAGGAACATTACCATTGAAGAAAGTGTTAAGAAACTGGCAAAGCTTCCTTTGCATCACGAACCCGGGGAAAAGTTCACCTATAGCGAAGGCCTTGATGTACTCGGTTATTTCATTGAAGTTGTTTCAGGGATGAAATTGGATCTATTTTTAGAAACACACATCTTCGATCCACTTGGCATGGATGATACCCGTTTTTACCTGCCTGCCAAAAAAGCCTCAAGATTGGTTTCAGTTCAATATAAAGCAGACGGGAAATGGGAAAAATACCCGATTACATTTTATGATACCGACTACCCGATCAAAGGAGCAAAAACATTTTTCTCGGGAGGCGCAGGTTTATCCAGCACTGCAAAAGACTATGCCACTTTTCTTCAAATGTATCTAAACGGAGGCGAATACAATGGAGTACGCCTGCTTAGCCGAACTACTGTGAATGCAATTTTAAGCAACCAGATTGGCAGCATCCTGGGTGACAATTCAGATACAAAATATGGTTTGGCATTTGGCATTCTTACTGAAAACGGACAAAACAAAGGTGGAAAAGGCAGCACTGGAACTTTCGACTGGGGCGGCTATTTCAATACGCAGTATTTTGCCGATCCGGTAGAGAACCTCATTGGAATTATTATGAAACAAACCCAGGGGCCGGTGGACGATGAAACCGGTTGGAAATTCAGACAACTGGTTTTTCAATCCATTGACGACTGATGAAATCATTGTTGGCTCTTCTCCAAGTTGTTTTTGATAAATTAAGTACTGCCTTCTTCAGGGAGTACCTTGTGCTGAGGTGAGTTACAGGGATTCACCCTGGGGTGTTGGTGTCATTTCAACCCGCGTCCTTGGCAAGCTCTGGGGATAGTTATCTTGTAAAAATGAGATCAATTTTTCCCTGACAAGTACCCGAAGGTCCCAGCCAGTAGGAGAATCAACGGTTGACATGAGCGCACGAATTTCTATGGATTTATCGGTGGCATTGGTCACCTGCATCACATTGACCTTTCCGTCCCACAAATCACTCTCCTTAAGGATCCGGGTTAACTCGTGCCTTAGTTCGTCTACCGGAACCTGGTAATCTGTATAAATGAATACCGTTCCCAGGATGTCTGCAGAAATCCGTGTCCAGTTCTGAAATGGTTTTTCAATAAAATAGGTGGTGGGGACGATCAGCCTGCGCTTATCCCAGATTCGCACCACTACGTATGTGAGGGTGATCTCTTCGATCCATCCCCATTCATTTTCCACGATCACCACATCCTCGATGCGAATGGGTTGGGTCAGTGCAATCTGAAAACCGGCAAGGATAGAGCCCAGAAGTTTCTGCGCTGCAAAACCGATAATAATACCAGCTACTCCAGCAGAAGCAAATAAACTGATCCCGATTCTTTTGATCCCGTCAAAAGTCATTAAAACAATAGCGGTAGCAATAATGATTACAGTGAATATCACGATCCGCTCCAGGACCCTGAATTGGGTATAGACCTTCCGCGCTTTCAGGTTATCCTTTTCACCCATATCGTATTGACGAAGAATAACCTCCCTGGCGAGGTTGATGGCTTTTATGAACAGCCAGGTGACACAGAAGATAATCGAAACAGTGACAAAATGGTTGACCGATGCGGAAGCCTGCTCTCCCAGGGTAAACAGTTCTTTCAGGAGGATAAAATCGATAAGCAGGACCACCACCAGGGTTGGATTCTTAAATTTTCTCCACGCATTGCTAAGTGTACTAACGGTGGATTTTTTACCTATCCTGAAAATAATCCATGAAAGAAAAAAATAGATCAGCAGACTCCCAACAACTACAGCAAGGACGATGATCCAAACAGAAACTTCCGTATCTGCATTGAGCGCCCATTGATCCATAAGTTGCTTAATGCTCTGTATCATAACAATATAATATTTGTTTCAATATGCTTACCAAGGTACCAATTTTTTATTTTAAGTTTCAAAATATGCCCGTTCAAATCCGGTGTGATCATCGTCCCGGCAAAAAACTCCCCGGACGAAAAGATTCATGGATTGGACCTGGAGTTTTCATTTTACAATGCCCTGGTCATTTCATATTGTTTGCCTGATGGAAGGAGGTTAAACGAAGATAAAAAATCAGCAGCAGCATAGGCTTCTAAGGGTACATTGATCACCTTGACGATCTCTGAATAGTTGCGCTGCAAGGCATATTCCAACAAATGGGATCCCAATCCGGCACGCCTGTGTGCCTGGGCAACTGCCAGGTTTGTAATATCCCCTGATCCGGGTTCGTAGATGCAATAAGCGATGACCTCCTTGTGCAGGTAAACAGCAATGGCTTTAAAATCTGATATACTCCGCATGATTGAGTGAAAAGAGTTTTGCCAGGACGGTTCAAAATCTGAGTAATCAACTTCAGACAGTTCGGAAATATCCAGTGGCTGCATCCGATATACCGGCTTCAAGGGTTTTAGATCGAATTTCAGATCTTCGGGTTTTTGGATAAAATAATAGAACTCCCTTGATATTTCGAATCCGAGTTTCTGATATAACTTCACCGCGTTTTTATTATGCTGCAGGACCTCAAGCAAATATCTTTTCACCCCTGCCTCTTTCAGATAGGGAATTGAATGTGTAAAAATTTGTGTGGCGATGCCCCGACCCCTGTATTTTTTGATGGTACCCGTTCCGGTATCATAGGCCGTATGAATGGATTGGTAACTGCCGATTCCATTAAATGTAAAAGCAACCAGCTTGTCTTCATCAAAGGCTCCGAAAGACAATTCCGGGTTAAATCCCCTTCTCAGCAGCATTCTTTCAAGTTCACGCTGATCCAGCTGCATTTCATAATCGATAAAAGCCTCTCTAAATGCATTAAAAAGAGTTTTTAACGGAATATCCTTTAAAGATTTTATGTTAATCATTTTCGACTTTCTTTAACGGAAATGATGAGTGGAACAGACATTGTTCGTCACAAGATAATCATTATAGCCGGTCGGTATTTCCGAAAGTGAACTGCCTGCAATTTCATCTATTCCATGGTCAGGCGGCAGTGCCCCGGGCTGCCACGGCGAAGTATCGCTACCTTACCCCGGGAAAGTGATCGTTTCGGACAGTAATATTGGGATTTTCTTATAATATTGTGGTAATTTAATCCGTCCTTGGTTTTAATCTTCTGAAAAGAATAGTGATTCGCCTGGAGATTGTTTGTGCTATGTGATGATCCGCACAAGTGACAAAACCCATATAAGAGATGAAAACTTCAACCACAATGCTATTTGTGCTGCTATTGGGAATCCCCATGTTCGCACAGGAAGACCATTCAGAATTTTTTGAAGGTCCCTTTTCCTCTCCCCAACAGGTAACAGAAACCTGTCTGATGTGCCATGATGGCCTTGACCAGGCTATCATGAAAACCAGACACTGGAACTGGCTGGGAGATGAATTTGTCAATAAAGAGGGGGTCAGCATGAGGGTGGGAAAGCAAAACCTCATCAACAACTATTGTGTCTCCTTAACCTCAAATTGGGCACGCTGCACCAGCTGCCATATCGGTTTTGGATGGAAAGATGAGACATTTGACTTCACGGACGGAAACAATATTGACTGCCTGATCTGTCACGACCAGACCGGAACCTATAAAAAAGTACCCACCGGAGCAGGAATGCCCGATCCTTCGGTCGACCTGGTGAAGGTGGCCCGGAGTGTGGGACGAACCACTATAAAAAACTGCAGTGTCTGTCATTTCAATGGCGGTGGCGGAACCGGAGTAAAACATGGAGATATGGATGGAAGCATGATCAATCCTTCGGCCGAACTGGACGTCCATATGGGCCTGCTTGGATTCAGCTGCTCCGATTGTCACGCAGGAGAAAACCACCAGATTCTCGGAGCCAGTCACGGCTCTCTGGCTTCAGGCAGTAATCACATTGGGTGCCTGGGCTGCCATGATGAAAAACCCCATGCCAGGAAAATAGTAAACAACCACATCAAATCCGTAGCATGCGAAACATGTCATATCCCCTCCTTTGCCCGCCAGGAACCCACAAAAACATGGTGGGACTGGTCCACCGCCGGACAGGACAAAACCGTTGAGAAGGATGAATTCGGAATGCCGCTTTACGACAAGAAAAAGGGTGATTTCATCTGGGAGAAAAATGTGGTCCCGGAATACAAATGGCACAACGGGCAGGCTGACTATTACCAGTTTGGAGACAAAATTGAACCTGGAAGTGTGGTGGAGCTTAACCAACTCACTGGAAATATCAGTGATGAGACAGCCAAAATTACTCCATTCAAAGTGATGCGAGGCAAACAGATTTACGATTCTAAGAACAGCTACCTGATCACTCCAAAATTGTTCGGCAAAGATGGCTACTGGAATACATTTGATTGGGACAGCGCTTCAGAGTTGGGAATGACTGCCAGCCATATGGCCTACTCGGGTGAGTTTGGATTTGTGGAAACAACCATGTACTGGCCCATCAATCATATGGTTGCTCCTGCCAAAAAATCCCTGAAATGTACCGATTGCCATTCAAGGAAAGAATCAAAGAGACTTGACTGGGAACAACTTGGATACAAGGACGATCCCATGAGAACAGGCGGACGATCTGAGTAGTGCCCGCATCTATTTTCGGTATTATTTAAAAACTGTTGCAGGGGTATTTGCCCTGTCCAGGAGTATTTGAAGTTGAGTACGGTAAATATGAAATTAATATACAGAGTAGTAAGGCTTTTTGGCCTGGTTCTTATCATGAACGGATCAGTGCTTACAGCGCAAAAAGGTCCGCAACCCGGAGATATTTATAAAGAATATGCTGTAAACCTGAAAACCGGGAACAACTGGAGGGTAACTGATCCGACCGTTACCAGGGAGGATGCAAAGGAGTTCCTGCCCAATCCTGTATTGAACCTGAATATTGATGATTTACAGGGAGCCATCAGGGCTGAAGCGCTTATTGATGTCTGGGGCGGACATGTGGGGACCACTGATAAACAGTTCCGGTTCAACGGGAATGGGTGGATCGAACTACCAGAGCTCCCGGGAATCTCCTTCAATCCGGAATGCTATATGTCCCAATATAACGTGATCGTGGATCTCCCCCTGGAAGACTTAATCGAGGGAAACAACACATTTGAAGGCACCAGCGGCGGGCAGATCTGTTACAGTTTCGACTGGGGACAATGGGGATGGTGGGTCATGCAGGTCAGGATCTATTACGGTCCCGACAAAACACATGTGGAGGGAGCCATTGATAGCCCCATGTGTAACTCTGTAATACAGGATGATCCGCAAATTTCCGTAAGCACAGATCAGCCCGATAGCGTATCTCAGGTTCAAATACTTGGAAAATACAGGGGGTATGACGAGAACGGCGATGGTATTTATAAGGACTGGCACAGGGCCTATCATTCAGTGAATCCGGAGGGACACATCGGAACAATGAATCAGGCACCCTATTCATGCACATGGGATACACGCTACGTGCCGGATCAGGAGGAGGCAGGAGTTTCACTGCTTGCCCGGATTCAGGATCATCACGGGGTATGGTTTGTGACCGACATTGTCGATAGTATAAGCCTGGACAGGGCAAATGCCCCTTCTGTAAAGATGTATACCGCCTATAATGTACCGATGAAGTTTGTGGTAAGAGCCGGGGATGTCAAAGGATGCAAAGTCTCCATCCAGGATCTGACCAATGCAATGGAAGCCAGGCTGATTCACAGGACATGGAATGGTTCCGACACCGAAGCTGCCAGAGGCTCCATTGACAAGCCCCTGATCATTAACGGAGAACGCTTCAAGGTGTATGGCAGGAGCCATGATTATGCCCTCTCCACTGTTGATATACCCGTGGCTGATTTAATAACCGGAGGAAACAACATTCAGTATACTTCCGATACCGAACATCATGGGATAGAGATACTCTGGCCTGGTCCCTCGATCATCATTCGCCATGCCGGGGAGGGGGATACCGTATCAACACCCCTGATTGAGCCTGCTTCCAAAGAGTTCTCGTCCCCATTCAACGTGACCATGACCAGTGAAACTGAAGGGGCCAGTATCTATTTTACAAACGATGGAACAGCTCCCAATCCCTCCAGCAAATTGTATTCAGGCGCGATTAGTATCAGCAAGAATACCACCATCAAAGCACGCAGTTTTAAGAAAGACCTGTTTGAGAGTCAGATGGCAGTTGCCACATATATCATGGTGACCGGTGAAAGCGATATCTCCGTTGAAAAAGAGGTGCTTCTGTATCCAAATCCTGTGACAGCCTCTTTTTTCCTTTCTATTCCCGGTAATCTGGAGATCAATTCCCTCCGAATATTTAATCAGTCAGGCGTCCTGGTGTATGAGGACCCTCATCTCATCTCCGGGATAGTCCCTGTATCTGATCTGGAACCCGGAACATATTACATTCAACTCCAGGGAAGTGGCTTTACGACACAGAAGAAATTAATCATCTTGTAATAGAGCATGAAATATTTTCAAGTTTTAGTGGTGGTGTTATCCCTTGCTTTTTTGGCAGCATGTGATCCTCAAACACACCTGAATCCAAACATACTTCTGATAATCTCCGATGATCAGTCCTATCCGCATACTGGAGCCTACGGTGACAGCACGGTACATACCCCGGCCTTTGACCGCATTGCCGGCGAAGGTGTTCTCTTTACACACTGTTTTTGTCCCGCTTCACAATGTAGTCCTTCCCGGGCAGCACTGTTGACCGGCAGGAATATCTGGGAGCTGGAGGAAGCAGGTACCCATGCAAGTATATTCCCTTCCAAGTTCCTTGTATATACGGACATACTTGAAGCACATGGATACCATGTCGGTTATACCGGTAAACCGTGGGCCCCGGGAAACTGGAAAGATGGGGGACGGACATCCAATCCTGCCGGGACCGAATACAATCATCTAAAACTTCGGCCGCCAACCAGTGCCATCAGTGATTGTGATTATGCCGGGAACTTCGAGGAGTTTCTTTCTGCGCGGCCGAAAGATGCCCCTTTTTGTTTCTGGCTGGGTTGCCGTGAGCCCCATCGGGATTATGAATTGAATTCCGGAGTGATCTCTGGAAAGCAACCGGATGCAATCCTGCCTCCAGATTATTTACCGGATGAGATGATTACGCGAAGTGACCTTCTGGACTACAAGTATGAGATAGACTGGTTTGATAAACAGGTGGGCAAAGCCTTGAGGATCCTTGAGGATCATGGTGAAATCGACAATACATTCATCATTATAACCAGCGATAATGGCATGCCCTTCCCCAGGGCAAAAGCCAATTTGTATGATGCCGGATCAAGGGTGCCACTGGCAATCAGGTGGGGCAAACATATGACGGGTGGTAGGGTCATTGATGATTTAGTCAGCTTCATCGACTTTGCCCCCACCATACTGGAGGTAGCCGGTATCGACAACAAACAGGTATTTACCGGTGCAAGCCTCCTGGGTATTTTGAAATCAACAAAATCAGGAATAGTTGACCCTGAAAGGGATCATGTCACCATGGGAAAGGAGCGTCACAATCAATCCAGGCCTGATAATGTAGGCTATCCCATCAGGGCAATCAGAACCCATGAATATCTTTATATAAGAAACCTCAGGAATGAACGGTGGCCACTGGGAGATCCACCCTATTATTATTGCCATACCACAATGAGCAATCCCACCAAAGAATTTATTCTGAGCCATCAGAAAGAACCGGACTACTACCGTTACTATGACCTGATTTATAACAAAAGACCCATCGAGGAATTATATGCTGTGAAGGAAGACCCGGATTGTATCAATAATCTTGCAGACATTGCCCGCTTCAAGGAAGTAAAAGTGGAATTACAAGGGGAACTGGAAGCCATACTGTTAAAGCAGCATGATCCCAGGATGCACAACAGGGGGGATATCTTTGAGAGTTATCCCTACTATCAGAAAATACGCGATGTATTCCCCGGATTTAAGGAGTATGGTACTTACAATCCAAAATTCCAGTCACATTGATCTCCTATAAATGCCCTTTACAGGATCGATGACCACAATCCTGCGGTAACTGGTGAGGGAGGGGTTTCCATGATCGCTCACCTCGCATATCAGGTGGAGGTCCTTGCCGCCTTCCCCGTAAGGCACAATAAAGCCCACTTCAGGGCTTGCGTAATTCTCAAGGATGGGGCACTGCAGGTTGGTTCCTGCTTCAGGGTAGGTCCACCATTTGAAAACAAGATTATCCCCATCCATATCATAGGACTCCAGGGCTGAAAATGTGAGCGTATCCCCCTGGTTTGCTTCTACCCGCAGAATCTCCCTGGTCTCATCTCCCATAACCACTGCAACCGGGCTGTGGTTGGCCTGGTCATAGGGCAGGACGCACCAGTCCATGCGGGCCTGGAAGTCATTCTGAAATGAGGGCCTCCAGCGGGATACGGTGGACCTGGCATGGATGATCATATCTGCAAAGTCCTCGTCATCCCTGTAAAAATTGTCCCCGGTCAGCTTAAACCTCCCGCCCCAACCACCCCAGGTTGGTTGTTCAGGGTCCTGCAAACCGTTCTGAAGGAAATAGAACCACGATGGGGTATCGCCTTCCTTGAGCGCTCCATGGGGATTGGGTGCAGTCCAGGTTTTCGGCGGATAGAGCTCCCCCAGGGGACCATGATCCATTCGTACGTGGGTATCGATCCATTCCCTCGATGTAAAGGACTCTTCTCCACCCAGGTACATCCCCCTGTAAGCTCCCTCCCTTTTATCAGCCCCCTCGGGTGCGCTGGCCAGGATATAAAATATCCCCGGAAACTCCTGCCTGATATAGGGATACAGACCATCCTGGTCATTGATATCGTACACACGAAGCCTGGACAGGAACTGGCTGTACTTTTCCGGGTCCCTGGTGTGCTTGATCTTCCAGAGCGCCTGTACAAGATCGGTCTGTCCTCCCCAAACAGCCACATGCACCAGCCGCTCCCCGGCCCTGTCCACGACCCGGATGATCCATTCCGACCCTTCGGTGTCGTTTCCTGCACCGATATGCTCCGGACCGCGCCGGGGATTTCCCTTTTTGACCCTGGCCAGCAGGGAATCCGGATCGGGGTAAGCAGGGTCATGCCGGGCCAGGTTGTCGTACACCTTGTCGTATGCATGAATATATGCACATATCAATTGGTTCCTCACCGTATCCACACCTAATTCCCCGCGGGTTCCCGATGAAGAGGCGATCAGTCCGCGGATATCAAATTCATTGGAATACAACAGCAGCCGGGTAAGGGATTGCTGGTCATCCGGATCGCCCCCAATATCGGTAGTAACCACCAGGATCGGCCGCTCACCCCTTTGGTCCCGGACAGAAGCTTTCACTTCCCGTGAAAAGCCAGTAAGTACCAGTAGGATGATGCCAGCAAAGATGGATTTCGTCAAAGTTGTATGAGATCAATGGAGGTTAGTGATACTGGTAATAACCATTTTCGCTTACTTTTTACTGAGCATTTATATTGAAAACGTCACAATGTAAAAAAAATTCAATCGCCTACCGGAACGACAGCTATATTTCCGAAAGTGACTTCCGTGTTATGGGCCAGTAACAGGGCGCTTCCGGATGCTGTCCGGGGCACCACTTCCACAGCCTGCAAATCCCATTGTTCAGGCTCCTTGTCATCTGCGGCCCAGAACTTTACAGAATAGAGGGCCTCTGTATCCGAGGTATTCTCCACTCGGTGCTTTAGCCGATAAAGCTTCTCAGGCTCAATGCTCCTGTATTCCGGAATCTCCTGTTCCACATAGAAATGCTCGCCGTCAAAGATCCTCCACCTGCAGCTGTCGTAATTTTCGGTAATCCTGAATTCGGAGGTAGCTCCCAGTGGAAACCATTTCCTGTCGGGTTGCAGGCTGTCGCGATCATGACCGGGCCACCTGGAAGCTATGGCCACATGGGAGACATTGTACGTTGGAGGTCCTTTTGCCGGAGGAACATAATCATGAAATACCACCGATGTTTCCACTTCGTAATTGGTCCATGTGCTATCGCCAAATGCCAGAACCCGGTCATAATATTGCTGCCTGATATGAGCTCCTGCTGTCGTAATTTCCCAGTCCCCGTCTACCACCTCCACCACATCCTGTAGTTTCCCTGTCTTGCTCCAATCCACGAAATAGGGAATGGGCCAGCGATTATCAGCGCTATAACGGATCCCTATTTTCCTGGATAAAACCTCCTTTCCATTGCGCTCAATGATCAGGTCAATACGGTTTTTCCCTTCCCGGAGCCCGCTCCTTTCAATATCAATATTAAAATCCCCTTTCATGGCCAGGCGGTGCAAATCGCTGCCCAGGGTTAGTTCTACCTTCTCGTTCAGCCCATTCAACGTATAATACACCCTGCAGCTCTGGTCCAGGTGTTGAATGTTGCCCAGAATATTGATCTGCCTCTGGGGATTCCCCAACGCACCAAAGCACTGTTCCTGCCCGTACCATATATTCACCGCAATCTCATTTTTATGCCCGGTGGAGCATGCAACGCAGATCCACATGACACTGGTGAATATGGACAAAGCTGGAATGGTACATATGGCTCTCATGGTGAGGGTGGAATTGATCATGAATGTCCATCAAAATAGAAAAAAAGCTTTGGAATTAAAAGAAATTCTTTAACTTAGTGCGTTAACGTTATAATAGTGCCGATGTGAGCGATACAAACAGCTTTCTGCCAAAGTACTACCAGATCTCTTCGGAAATCATTAAAAAGATTAAAAAAGGGGAGATTTCCCCCGGATCGAGGGTGTTGTCGGAAAATGAAATCATTCAGCAATACGGGGTCAGCAACACTACGGCCCGAAAAGTATTGCTCGAGATTGAGAATGCCGGACTGGTGGAACGCATTCGTGGGAAAGGGACTTTTGTGAAGGACTTTGTGGTGGAGAGGACCGCCACCAAAGTACTGGGATTCACCAGGAACATGACTGAACAGGGGCTTGTACCAGAAACCAGGATGATCGATAAGGAGATCATTACCCACGATATCCAGATGAACATTTCCGGCCGCAGATATACCATACCCGGACCCGTATTCAAACTGAGGAGGCTGAGGCTGGCCAACCGGGTTCCCATGATGCATGAGACCAGGTACATCTCCATGGTATTTTGTCCGGACATAGCCGAACAGGACCTGGAACAGTCTCTTTACACAATCTATAAGGAGGTATTCCACCAGAGCATCACAGAAATTAAGCAGGATTTGTCTGCGGTGATTCTGGATGAAGAATCACTGAAAATTTTCCAGGTGAAAAATGATGTTCCCGGGATGAAAGTCGTGGGAATTACGTTTTGCGGAAAAGAGATGATCCTGGAGGGTGAAGAATCCATTTACCGGGGGGATAAATATAAGTTCGGCATCAGTGCCACCCCCTGAACAGCGTAAAACAGAAATCATATGAGCCACACCATCGACAAAGAACTATTGATCTCCCTCTATATCACCATGTATAAGATCAGGAAATTTGAGGAAGAGGGAGTAAAACTCTACAGGCAGGGGGAAATCAGGGGATACTTTCATCCGTACTGGGGCGAGGAGGCCATAGCCGCCGGGGTTTGCGCAGCCCTTGGTTCTGAAGACTATATCACCAGTACGCACCGGGGCCACGGACATTGTGTGGCATGGGGGGCCGACCTGGACCGCATGTTCGCCGAACTGCTCGGTAAAAAAACAGGCTACTGCCAGGGCCTGGGTGGATCCATGCATATTGCAGACTATTCGCGGGGAAACCTGGGTGCCAATGGAGTGGTGAGCTCCGGGGTCCCCATTGCTACCGGGGCTGCCCTGGGAATAAAAATACGCCAGGCGAATCAGGTGGTGGCATGCTTTACTTCCGATGGAGGCTCCAACAATGGCTCCTTCCTGGAAGGATTAAACCTGGCTGCCGCCTGGAAATTGCCTGTGATTTTTGTGATCGAAAACAACCAGTATGCCGTCTCTACACCCATTGAAGAATCTACCGCGGAGCCTGAATTGTACCGCCGGGGGATTGGATTTGGGGTGGAGAGTGTCAGGGTTGACGGGAACGATGTCACCCAGGTCTATGAAACCACCAGGGCCTTTGTGGATCGTTGCCGTTCCAAAGAGGGACCCTTTTTGATGGAGTGCCTGACGTTCAGAAAAAGTGGTCACCATGTGAACGATCCAGGGGCCTACCTGCCGGAAGATAAAGTCGCATACTATGCCAGACACGATCCCCTTGTGATCGGCAAAAAGAAACTGGAAGAACTTGGTGTATCCCAGACAGAGATCACCGGGATGGAAGAGCAGGTAATAATGGAAATCAAAGAGGCCGTGAAGTTTGGGATCTCTTCCCCGGAGCTATCGGCCGAAGAATTTAAGCAAATGGTGGAGGACTACTGATATGACGACAACTTCGATAGCCACGCGGAAACTTTTGTACCGGGAAGCCCTGAATGAAGCCCTGGCTGAGGAAATGCGTCGCGATGACAGCGTATTTGTCATGGGCGAAGGTGTGGCCGGGCGGGGCGGTTCTTACAAGGTGACCGTAGGATTGCTGGACGAATTCGGTCCCCTCCGGATTTTTGACACCCCCATTTCAGAGAATGGATTTACAGGTGCGGGCGTGGGGGCTGCCCTGACCGGGATGCGGCCCGTGGTGGAAATCCTTTTTGTGGATTTCACCATGCTTGTTATGGAACAGATTGTCAACCAGGCCGCCAAATTCAGGTTCATGTCCGGAGGAGTGACACATGTCCCCATGGTACTCAGAACCCAGGGAGGGATAGGTAATGGTCTGGCTGCACAACACTCTCAGAGCCTGGAAGCCCTCTACTACCACATCCCCGGAATCAAAGTGGTAATGCCCTCCTGTGCTGCCGACGCCAAGGGCCTGTTGAAGTCTGCCATCCGGGACGATGATCCGGTGATCTTTATTGAACACAAACTGCTCTATATGTCGGAAGGAGAAGTCCCCGGGGAGGAGGATTTCCTGATTCCGCTGGGCAAAGGGGAGATCAAACGGGAAGGCAATGACCTGACCATTGTTGCCTGGTCGGGAATGGTGGAGAGATCACTGGAGGCTGCTGCTCTCCTGGCAAGGGAAGGCATAGAAGCCGAAGTCATTGATCCACGTACCCTCTCCCCACTTGATAAGGACCTGATCCTGCAGTCTGTCCGTAAGACCGAACATGTGTTGATCGTACAGGAGGCCATCCGCAGAGGTGGGGTGGCAGGAGATATCGCCTCCATCATCCAGGAGGAAGCCTTTGACTACCTGGATGCACCCATTGGGATTGTAGCGGGACTAAATGCTCCCTGCCCTTTCAATTTGAACCTGGAAAAACTGGTGATCCCATCGGTGGATGATATTGTCAAAGCGGCAAAAAAAGCAGTGTATAAATAGAAGAACTTAGATTATGGCCATTGCGAACATGTCTCAGATGCTGCAGGAAGCCCGAAAGGGGGGCTATGCCATCGGAGCCTTTAATATTCTGGATTACAATTCATTGAAAGCTGTAGTGGATGCTGCAGAGGAGCTTCAGGAAGCAGTCATTATTCAAACCTCGGTCAAGACGGTGGTGCATTGGGGTTACAAAGCCATCATCACCTGGTACAAAGAGCTGGCCGGGGAAGCTTCGGTTCCGGTGGCCATTCACCTGGACCATTGCAAAGATTTGGAAGTGATTCGTCACTGCATTGAGCATGGCTGGACCTCCGTGATGATCGATGCTTCTTCCCTGCCTTTTGAAGAGAATATGGCATTAAGTCAGCAGGTGGTGGATATGGCCCGTCCCCATGGCGTCAGCGTGGAAGCAGAATTGGGAGAGATCGGGGGAGTAGAGGACGATCTGGTGGTGAATGAGGAAGATGCCCACCTGGCAAATCCGCAAAAAGCGCTGGATTTCCTTAGCCAGGTCAAGGTCGATTGTTTTGCGCCCGCCATCGGTACCGCTCATGGAGTATACAAGGGGGAACCAAAAGTTTCCTTTCGGACCCTGGAACAAATTGGGTCTGCCTCGGCAGTACCGCTTGCGCTTCATGGGGGAACCGGACTTTCTGACGAGGTGTTCCGCAAATGTATCTCACTGGGTTGTGCCAAAGTGAATATCTCCACCCAGCTGAAATACATGCACCTGGATGGATTTACAGACCATCATAAAAACCATCCGGAAGAGTATAACCCCCTCAATGCTTTGAAAGCCCAGTACCAGGCGCTGAAAGCAGCGGTGGCGGAAAACATCCTGTTATTTCAAAACAAGTACTGACAATGGCCACCGCAATAAACATGCCCCAGGTGGGACAGGACATAGAAACAGCCAGGATCCTGGAATGGTTCGTGGAGGTAGGCCAGGAAGTGAACGAGGGGGATATCCTTGCCACCGTGGAATCGGAGAAGGCCAACTTCGAAGTGGAAGCTTTTGAAGCTGGCACTGTGCTGGCCCTCTTGTTCAGGGAGGGCGATACGGCCAAAGTTCTCAAGCCCATTGCTTACATCGGTTCTGAGGGAGAAGAAGTCCCTGCAGCTACATCTGCTATGATCGCTGACCGGGCCCCGGCTGCCCCTGACATCCAAGTCACAGAAGCGCCGGTAAATCATCTCCCCGCCGGTAGCAAATCCTTTTCCAGTCCCTCGGCCAGGCGCGTGGCCAGGGAAGTAAGTCTGGATCTTGGATTGGTTACAGGCAGCGGTCCGGGTGGCAGGATCATTAAGCGAGACGTGGATAAATACGCTTTGACAGCCCATGACAACCGGAAAATTACCCCGTTGGCCAGGAACATGGCACATGACCTGGGCCTGCCAAAAACAAGTATTCCAGGCACCGGTCCGGCCGGGAAGATCGTGAAAAATGATATCCTGGGCTTGCTGGGGCAGCCCAGGTCCCATCCCCTTCAGGCAGAAGCGGGCGACCGGGTAGTGGAGTTTGACCGCACCCGGAAACGGATTGCCGAGCGACTCAGTTTCAGCACCCTGACCATCCCCCATTACTACCTGTTCAAGGAGGTGGACGTTTCCAGGGCCCTGGCCTGGCGGGAAAGCTTCAACCTCACCTCCGAAACCAGGATTTCGGTGAATGATATCCTGGTCAGTGCCACCGCACGCGCACTCAAAGATTATCCCGGAATGAACGCTCATGTGGACGAAGAAAAACTGGTGATCAAACCCCGGGTGAACATGGGCATAGCAGTCTCCACCGAAAAGGGACTGCTGGTCCCAGTCATTGCCGGAGCGGAGGGACTCACCATCGGGGAGATCAGCGAACTATCAAAAAAGATAGCTAACGATGCCCGCCGGGGAGTGATCGCCTCCACAGCACCGGGCACCTTTACCATCAGCAACCTGGGTATGTACGGAATCCAGAAGTTCCTGCCTATCATCAATCCCCCGGAATGCGCCATCCTGGGAGTGGGATCCATTGAGAAGAAGGCGGTCCCTCAAGGAGATGGGATTCGGTTCATCGATTGCATGACCCTGGGGCTCGCCTGCGACCACAGGGCGGTGGATGGCGACCAGGCAGCGCTGTTCCTGGAACAGCTTAGAAAAAATATGGAGGACTTTGAAAAAACCGGAACAGATGAAACTTGAAGCCATCATCTTTGATTGTGACGGCGTGCTGGTCGATACCGAGAAAGACGGTCACCGGGTGGCTTTCAATAAAGCCTTTGCTGAATTTAAGATCAACGCCTGCTGGGATGCCGATACTTACCGGGAGCTGGTCAGGGTGGCTGGAGGAAAAGAGCGAATGCGCCACTATTTTGAACAGCACGGGTGGCCGGAAGCATACCCGGACCGGGACCAGTTGATCCTGGATCTTCATCAGCGCAAGACGGCCATCTTCATGGATCTGATCGATTCAGGGGAACTTCCTTTGCGCCCCGGGGTAATGCGGCTGGTTGACGAAGCCATTGAAAAGAAACTAAAGCTTGCTGTCTGCTCCACATCCAACGAGAAAAGCGTGAACCTGATTGTGGAACGCCTGCTGGGAAAGGAGCGAAAAGTCCACTTCAGTGGCATATTTGCCGGGGATGTGGTTTCACGAAAGAAACCCGATCCGGAGATTTACCTCCTGTGCCAGAGCCGGCTGAAACTGGATCCTGGGCGCTGTGTGGTGGTTGAAGACAGCCGGAATGGTCTGCTGGCCGCCAAAGAAGCCGGCTTTTGCTGCCTGATTACCACCAATGAATACACCCGGCAGGAGGACTTTACCGAAGCCGACAGGGTGGTTCCCAGCCTTGGAGAGCAGGATCCCTGGAACATAGATACAGAGATACTCACCGAATTTATAAATATATAAACTGAACCTGATGAAAATATTTTTAGACAGCAGCGATGTAGAAGCGATTCGCCGGGCCGCCGGGACCGGACTCATCTCCGGGATTACCACCAATCCCAGCATCATTGCCAAAAGCGGGCGAAAGACTGAGGATGTCATTCGTGATCTGACAGAGATCATTCCGGAACATATTAGTGTGGAAGGAATCGGAGAGACCACCGAAACCATGGTGAAGGAATCCCTGGCATTCAAAGAACTTGGTGATCAGATCGTAGTAAAAGTTCCCATGACCCAGGAAGGCCTGAAAGCCGCTGCACAACTTGAAAAAATGGGGATCAGGGTCAATGTGACCATGGTTTTCTCAGCCACCCAGGCTGCGCTTGCCATGCAAACAGGAGCCAGCTTTGTGAGCATTGTGCTCAGCCGCCTGGATGCCATTGGAACAGAGAGCGTTCAACTCATCAATGACACCATGCTGATCAAGGAAAATTACGGATATGACGCAGAAATCATTACAGGAAGTGTTAAAACCCAGAACCAGTTGCTTGACTGCCTGCGTGCCGGTGTGGATATTACCACCATCCCTCCTTCCCTGTTTGATCTGATGTTCAAACATCCCCTTACCGACGCAGGGATAGAAGGCTTTAAAAAGGATTGGTCAACCCTGCCCAAATAGACCTGAGATCTGACAATGAATAAACAGGTATTGTCCATCGGCGAACTTTTGTGGGACCTCCTTCCCGACAGAACCATCCTGGGCGGAGCACCGTCCAACCTGGCTTACAGGCTGGTGGAGATGGGTAATGACTGCCGGATCATCTCCCGGGTAGGCACAGACGAGTTGGGCCAAAGGGCCCTGTCCACCGTTCAATCCCTGGGACTCTCCACAGCGTATATCCAAAGAGACCCTCTTCATGGAACGGGAACCGTGGATGTCACTTTCGACAAAGAGATGAATCCTGATTATATCATTAACAGAGGTGCGGCCTACGATTTTATCGAGTCCACACCTGCCCTTTTGGAGGCTGCTGAAAATTGCAGCTACCTGGTTTATGGCACCCTGGCCCAGCGAACACCGGTCACCCGTGATTCCATCTCCCGGCTCATTGAGCGTGCCCCTGCCGCCAGAAAATTCCTGGATGTGAACCTCCGGAAAGATTGTTATTCAGAACCGGTGCTGGACGGATCCTTGCGGAGCGCCGATATTCTGAAAACCAACCATCATGAAATACGGGACATCTTCGGGATCCTGGGGATCACTCCAAAAAGGGGATGGGATCTCCCCGAATTAACGCAATCCCTGGCTGAAGCCTTTGGAATCCGGACCATTTTGGTGACCATGGAGGAGTTCGGAGCCTTTCTCTGCGATCCGGAAGAGGGGACCCACTACCTGCCCGGGTACAAGGTGAGGCTGGAAGATCCGCTGGGTGCCGGGGATGGCTTCTCCGCCGCTTTCATTCACCATTCGTTAAAAGGAGCCACCCTGAAAGAAGCCTGCAGACAAGGTAACATCCTGGGTGCTGCAGTGGCAACCACCCGTGGAGCCACCCAACCCATCAATGAGGAGTTTATAAGCCGGACGATCGATGAGGATCGTCTGAACATACATCAGAGCTTAAAGAAGTATCTATGAAGAAAGAGATCAACATCGGAATCGTGGGAGCACAATTCATGGGAAGGGCCCACAGCAATGCCTGGTTTGATGTGGGACAATTCTACCAGCTGCCCTTCATACCAGTCATGAAAGCAGCCTGTGATATCGATCCGGCTTCAGCCACCGGTTTTGCAGAGCGGCACGGATGGCAGAGCTTTGAAACTTCCTGGGAGGAACTTGTACACCGCAGTGATATTGATGTTATCGATATCTGTACCCCCAATCATCTGCACATGCCCATCGCAGTGGCCGCAGCCAGAGCCGGGAAACACGTACTCTGTGAAAAACCACTGGCCATGGATGCCGGCGAAGCCCTGCAAATGCTACAGGCAGCCACAAAAGCCGGGGTAAAACACATGGCAGCCTTTAACTACCGCAGGGTACCCGCTCTGGTACTTGCCAAACAGATGATTCACCAGGGAAAGCTGGGAAATATTCACCATTTCCATGCGGTCTATTACCAGGACTGGCTGGTCGATCCTGAATTTCCATGGGTATGGAGGCACGATTCAAAAGTGTCGGGATCCGGGGCACACGGTGATATGAATGCTCATACAGTGGACCTGGCCAGGTTCCTGGTGGGTGACATTGAATCGGTGACAGGTGACAACCACGTTTTCATTGATCAGCGGAAGAAGGCCGATGGAGGCGGGACAGGAACCGTTACCACCGATGATGCCACCAGTTTCATGGCTCGTTTTGAAAACGGTGCCATGGGTACCTTCACAGCTACCCGCTTTGCCACGGGCAGGAAGAACTTTCTACGCCTGGAGATCTTTGGCAGCAAGGGAAGCCTTTGCTTCAACCTGGAGCGGCTCAACGAATTGGAGTACTTCTCCCGGGAGGATAGTGGTCAGGAACAGGGTTTCCGGACCATCATGCTTACGGAGAATTCCCATCCCTACCTGGAAAAATGGTGGCCTCCCGGACATATTATCGGCTGGGAACACACGTTTATCCATGAGATCGGGGATTTCCTGATGGCCATTGCAAAGGACACTCCCATCCAGGCAGATTTCCACGATGGATGGCGTTGCCAGCAAGTGCTGGATGCAGTGGAAGAATCGGCCCGCAAACGCACATGGATCACCATCCCACCCTCAACCCACTCACCCACTAACATAATAACCTAACTTGACCTATATCCACTATCCAATAACCATTAACTATTATACCATGCAAACCATCAAAGGACCGGGCATCTTCCTGGCACAGTTCCTCCGGGACGAAGCTCCCTACAATACCCTTGAGGGGATCTCGGAATGGGTTTCAAACCTGGGCTACAAAGGGGTACAAATCCCCACCTGGGATCCCCGGGTATTTGACCTGGAGAAGGCGGCCACTTCCCAAAGCTATTGCGAAGAGTATAAAGGAATCCTGGCGGATAGGGGTCTGGAAGTATGTGAGCTTGCTTCATATCTCCAGGGTCAGGTGCTGGCCATGCATCCAGCCTATGCCGGGATGTTCCAACCCTTCTATCCCGAAGGACTCTCCCTGGCCCAGGCCAGGGACTGGGCCACAGAACAGTTGAAAAATACGGTACTGGCCTCTGCCAATTTCGGAACAGATCATATTTCGGTCATGTCCGGAGGATTTGCCTGGCACCTGATCTATCCCTGGCCCCAGAGGCCGGAAGGAATTATCGACGAGGCCTTTACAGAGTTGGCCAGTCGCTGGAAGCCCATCCTGGACCTTGCAGCCCATAAGGGCATAAGCTTTGGTTATGAGTTGCATCCCGGATCGGACCTCTTTGATGGATGCACCTTCGAGATGTTCCTTGAAAAAACCGGGAACCATCCGGCTGCCTGCCTCACTTACGATCCCAGCCATTTTGTCCTGCAGCAGATGGACTACCTGCAATTCATCGAATTGTACCACGAGCGTATCAAAGCCTTCCATGTAAAGGATGCTGAGTTCAATCCAACCGGACGATCAGGCGTCTATGGAGGATACCAGCCATGGATCAAAAGAGCAGGCCGGTTCCGGTCCTTAGGTGACGGACAGGTGGACTTCAAACGGATCTTTTCCCTGCTCACCGAATACGGCTACAAGGGATGGGCCATCCTGGAATGGGAATGCTGCATCAAAAGTCCGGAAGCAGGTGCGGCGGAAGGAGCCTCCTTTATCAGGGATCATATGATCGAAGCCACCACTGTGGCCTTTGATGATTTTGCCGGCGGACAGACAGGCCAAAAAAGAAACCGCCGTTTGCTTGGTTTTGAAGACTGACTAAATGCACCTGAGATGAACCGGACAGCCAACTCCACAGAACTTTCCAACAAACAGAGAACCCGCTTATTCTGGACTTGTTTCATTGCCCTGACAGCCAGCTCCTTTGGCTTTGCCATCCGGGCTTTACTGATCACCGAGTGGGGAATGGAATTCAACCTATCCAAGACACAGATGGGTGAAATCATGGGGGTGGGACTCTGGCCCTTTGCCGTTTCCATCGTCATCTTCAGCCTCATCATTGACAAGATTGGCTATGGCAGAGCCCTGGCCTTTGCTTTTGTCTGCCACATATCTTCTGTCATCATTACCCTGACAGCCCCCGGATACAACATGCTGTACCTGGGGACCTTCATATTTGCCCTGGCCAATGGAATGGTGGAAGCCGCTATCAACCCGGTGGTGGCCACCCTCTACAAGGAAAACAAGGCCAAATGGATGAACATGCTTCATGCAGGATGGCCCGGGGGCATGGTGGTCTCCGGAATCCTGGCCATGGCCATGGGACCGGAAATCAAATGGCAGTATAAAATCGGCCTGATGCTGATTCCCATGCTGATTTATGGAATCCTGATGATCGGGAAAAGGTGGCCGGTCCACGAGCGGATTAAAGCCGGGGTATCGTTTCGTGACATGTTGGGAGAAGTAGGGATCATCGGGGCATTGATCATCATTTCCCTGATCGTGTTTGAAGTGGGAAACTTTTTTGGAGCCACCCTGTGGCTGAAAATAGTGATCATTGCCCTGCTGGTAGGCCTTACCGGTTTTTATACGCGTTCCCTGGGAAGGCCCCTGCTCATTCTTCTGCTGCTGATCATGTTTCCCCTGGCCACCACGGAGCTGGGTTATGACAGCTGGATCGTGGACCTGATGAGCAAAGAGATGAGCCAGATTGGACTTCAGGCGGGATGGATCCTGGTCTACACCGCTGTGATCATGACCCTTTTCAGGTTCCTGGCAGGTCCGGTTCTCAAAGTGTTCAGCCCCATTGGACTGCTCATTTGCTCCTCCGCTGTGGCAGCCCTTGCACTTTTCACGCTTTCCCTGGCCACCGGAGTGGTGATCTTTCTGATTGTGACCTTCTTTGGTTTTGCCAAAGCCTACCTCTGGCCCACCATGATAGGGATCGCCGGGGAACGGTTTCCCAAAGGCGGGGCCCTTACCATGAACATGATCACCGCTGTGGGAATGATCGGGGTGGGTATTGTGGGTGCCGTCTTCCTGGGGTATGTGCAGGATACCCGGATAGAGAGCCGGCTGCAGGGCCATGATCTGGCCAACCAACAAACACTTCATGAAAAATACATTGCCCCTGAGCAGAAAAGTGTTTTTGGAAAATACAGGTCCATCGACAATGCAGCCCTGGAACAGGCCCCGGAAGATGAAAAAGCCACGGTGGAAGAGATTCAACTGGAGGCCAAGAAAAATGCACTCAGAACCGTGGCCCTGCTGCCGGTGATCATGCTTCTATTTTTCACCTCCCTGGCCATCTATTTTAGAAGAAAGGGAGGGTATTCGGTCATTCATTTACATTAAAAACTACATAAGATGAAAGTACAACTGCTACCTGTTTATTTCGATCCCGGAAAGGATGATAATTTTGAGAAACACCTGGGCATCGTAAAAGAGCTGCTTAAGGATGAGGCAGATTTCCTGGAGCCCCATCCCCTGGGAGGAAAGATGCCGGAAGCCGATGCTGCCATTTTTCCACAGATGCTGGGCGAGGCTTACTCCCTGATTGAGGAGATGAAGGCCATCCCCTTCCCCATCATGGTGATCACCTCCGAATTCGGGACCGTCAACATGTGGGACTGGGAACTGGTGCACTATCTGAAAATGAATGGGATACACACCCTGTGTCCCCCCAGCCTGGACGATACCAGGATGGTGTGCAGGGCCCTTGTTGCCCGTAAACTTCTGGCGCAAAGTAAATTCGTGGTATACCAGGACGATCCGGCCGGACCAACCGGACAGCAGTCTGACATATTCAAACGCTTCTACTGGCTGGAAAAAGAGTCCTCGGAAAAGATGTTCAGGAAATACGGGGTCAAAGTGGAACCGCGCAGTTTCAGAAAACTGGCTGCCGATGCCGCTCAAATTCCCGATCAGGAGGCAGAACAGTTTGTGGAAAGCTGGGCCTCCCGGAACAAGAGCATCACCGGTCGTCCCCTGCTCAGTGCCGTCAAGCTCTACCTGGCGGTGAAAAAGGAGTACCAGGAAGAGAGGGATATCCTGGCCATGGGCATCAATTGCCTGAATGAATCAATGAGTTGCGATACCACTCCCTGCCTGGCCTGGAACCTGCTTTACCAGGAAGAAAAGCTGGTTTGGGGATGTGAAGCCGATACCATGGTGATGCTTACAGAGATCCTGGCAGACAAGGTACTTCAGGTCCCCTTCTTCATGACCAACCTCTATCCTTTCATCATGGGAAAAGCAGCCCTTGCCCATGAAAGAATCCCATACTTCCCGGAGGTGGATGAACCCAATAACCATTTGCTGGCCGCCCATTGCGGCTATTTCGGACTGGTGCCGGAGAAATTTTCCACCGACTGGAACCTGCGCAAGCGCGTCCTGGCCATGGTGGATGAAAATGCGACCATGATAGATGCTAAAATGCCCACCGGCCCCATCACCCTGGTGAAATTCCAGCCCTACCTCCAGAAGATCTCCCTTTCGGAAGCACACCTGACAGGCTATGTGCAGTACGAGGATTCGGACTGCCTCAACGGCGGAATCATCAAAGTAAATGATGGGCAGAACTTTGTGGACAAGGTGGTCTCCCACCACTATGTGGTGCTGGAAGGTCACCACAGGGCGGCGCTGAACCTGATCGCAGAAATATTTGACTACGAATTGGAAGTTATTTGAAATGAACCTTTATAAAAGAATTCCAATGAAGAGATCATTTCTAATGATACTGCTTCTGAACTTTGGTCTGCTGGTCTTCGCTCAACCTGTCCCGGAAGACCTGTTCAAAGAGTATGCCTGGTTCAATGCATCGGGCGACTGCAACGGAACCCTTCGGGTTGGTGGTCGCCTGGATTACCGGCTCACCGAAGTGGTGGATAATTACCAGGGCGATGGAGTGATCATCCCCCCCTTCCAATTGGACCTGAAGCAGGCCATCAAAGCAGAGCTGGTGGTGGAAAAGATGCTCTGTCATAGTGGTACAGAAGGTTTGAGGGTAAGCATCAATGGGAACACTGCGATTCGCCTTCCCGAAGCGGCACATATCCCCAAACCCCAATCGGCCTATGCCCATCATTTCAATGCCATCGTCCCTGTGGATCTGAAGGACTTAAAACAGGGTGAAGGAAACAGCTTTGTGTTTGAAGTGGATACGGCCGGACACTGGTGGCCACAGAACCTGGTCTATGGAATGATACTGCGTATATATTACGAACCTGACCTGCTTGAGGAAAGAGGAAAAGTCATTCTTCCTGCAAATGGCGCGGAACTCGGACTGGAAAATCAGATTGATCTGGACTTGCCCACCGGTAAGAAGGTGGAGAAGATAGACCTGATGGCCTGCTACGATGGTCCGGACCTGGAGGGAGATGGCCTGTACCAGCAATGGCATTATTCATATCACAAATGCCAGATATACAATCATATAGGGACTATTTCAAGCGAGCCTCACACCTACACCTGGAACACAGAGTGGATCCCCGACCAGCAGGAAAAGATCAAACTTTCCGCCATGATCCACCAGGAGGATGGTTATATTTATATGACCGAAGCAATCACGGACCTTAAGCTGGAGCGTCCTGGCCTGTCGGTGGAGCTTTGCAAGCCTTACATGACGCCCAAGGGATGGTTTACCCGGAAGGGTGCGTTTACGGAGCGTTTCCAGATCAGGGGTAAACTGGAACAGGCGGTAGAAGCCAGGATGGTCTTCCGGACCTGGAGTCCCGGATACTTCAATGGAATTTACCTCAACGATTTTATCGTTTTTCATAAAGAAGGCCCGAAATATGATTATTTTGAACACCAAATTTCACTGGAAGGGCTACACTGCCTGAAGGAGGGTGAAAACATCCTGAAGACAGGCCATACGCCGCTCTACCCGGCAGGAATGGTTCATGGGGTAGAGGTCCAATGGCCCGGGATCATGCTACTCATCAAATACGATAGCACAAAATAACATAAACAGACACATAAACAGATTACTATGAAACGTCTTATTAGCTCAATGGCTGCCTTGTTTTTTCTTGGCATCATCTTTTCACAAACCCTGTCCACCAATCAGTGGACCTATATTGAGATTGACTCCACCAGGGATAGAATACATCCCCTGGAGGGACCCGACTGGCTCAGGTCCTTCGGGATCGATGCAGTGGATATCAACCGGGACGGATACAAGGACATTGTATGCGGAAAATACTTCTACCTCAACCCGGGAAAAGATATGGAGGGCGCATGGAAACGCACCGACTTCGGTTTAGCCTATGACGGCTACCAGTTTGTGGATGTGGACGGGGATCATCTGGCGGATATCATCGCCGAGGACCTGCCCAATGTGGTCTGGCTGGAAGCCGATGATCTCAATGGATCATCCTGGAGTGCCAGGCTCATTGGTCATGCTCCACGCACAGGGCATAAAAACGGACAGGGTTCAGGCATCGCGGATATCCTGAAAGGAGGCAAACAGGAAGTATTACTGGCGGCTGAAGGGGGAATCTACTGTGCGGTGATCCCTGAAGATCCGGCCACCATGTGGGATTTCAAACTGATTGCCGGGTCGCACTCCGATGAGGGCATTGGGATTGGTGACATTGATGGAGACGGGGACCTGGATCTCTCCTATGGCGATTCTAAAGAAGCCGGAGAAAAAGCAGAACTGCTTTACTGGGCCGAGAATCCGGGCAACATTGACCAGCCTTGGACCAAACACCTGGTAAGTGATCAGGTGGAAGTGGTTGACAGGGTCGAAGTCGCGGACTTTAACGGTGATGGCTTACCGGATATCGCCATATCCGAGGAGCGTTACCCCGGCAAGGAACCCAATTCCAATATGCGGGTATTCCTGGCCGGACCCGATCCGGTGAAGGATAGCTGGGAACACCGGGTGGTGGTGACCCAGTGGTCCATGAACAACCTGGATGCCGCTGACCTGGACCGGGATGGGGATATGGACCTGGTCACCAACGAACATATGGGCACGGAGCACAAAACAGAGATCTACCTGAACGACGGAAAGGCCAACTTCACACCGGTAGTGGTGGGTACCGGGCATGAGATGCACCTGGGGGCAAAATGCTTTGACCTGGACAGTGACGGAGACCTGGAGATCATTGGCGTTGGATGGAACAATCACAGGTCCCTACACCTCTACCGCAACGATGCACTGATGACCGACATTCGCTGGAAGCACATCAGTTCTGTTAGCGGAGAGATTGAAGAATCCGATGGGGGGGATCAGCAAACCGCTGCGGCGGTCTTTGATATGGATGGCGACCGGATCCCTGAGTTCTTTATCACGGAACGCACCATGGCCCCCTCCGTAGTAGGATACAAATATAACGGCAAAGGCTGGGACCGGTTCGCTGTGGATGATACTCCCCTTCGTATCGAAGCGGGTTCCACGGTACATGACATCGATGGTGACGGCGATCTGGATGTGGTCTTCGGGGGTGAAGGACGCTCCAACCAGGTCTGGTGGTGGGAGAATCCCCATCCGAAACATAAGGCTGACAAACCATGGACCCGTCACCTGATCAAGGATTCCGGGGCCAACAAGCACCACGACCAGCTCTTCGGGGATTTTAACGGCGACGGGATCACGGACCTGGTATTCTGGAACCAGAAAGCCGGAAACCTGATCCTGGCGGAGATCCCTGAAAAACCCCGGAAGCATGAAGGAGATTGGCCCATGCAAGTCATCTACCATTACAACATGGACAGTGAAATGGCACAGACCGGACAGAAGGGATATCCTGGCTGGAAAGGAACCAATTCACACGAAGGGCTCTATGCCTGTGACATCAATGGTGACGGGATCGACGACATTGTGGGCGGCGGTCGCTGGTTTGGATATGATGGCCAGGGTGGATTCACCGAAAACATCATTGATGCCTCCTATACCTTCACCCGTTCGGTTGCAGGACAATTCGTGGAAGGGGGCCGGCCGGAGGTGGTCCTGCTGGCCGGGGACGGCCATGCCCCCATGTTCATGTACGAATACAATAGCAAGGGCACCTGGACCAGGAAGATGCTGATCCAAAAGGTCATTGACGGGCACAGCATCGATGTTCTGGATTTCAACGGCGATGGTCACATGGACATATTCTGCGGGGAAATGAACCTGGGCGGCAATCCGGATGCAAAGATCTTCATCCTGCTCGGGGATGGAAAGGGCAACTTCATCCATCACCTGGTGTCGGAGGGACTGGGTACTCATGAAAGCAAGATCGCCGACCTGGATGGTGACGGGGACTACGATATCCTGTCCAAACCCTACAACTGGCAGACACCGCGACTGGACATCTTCCTCAATGTCAGTGAAAAATGAAGATTCTGAAAAAGTTGATACTTCTGCTTCTGCCATGGGTATTGGTCTCATGCCAGCAAGCCATCACCATGGAAGAAACGGAGTACGAGGGTCGTCCGCACATCCTGGTGAAAACCAGGTCCCTGGATTACTATTACGATATACAGGGAGGGGGCTATTCCCGCATCATTGACCGGGAAGGGAAGGACTGGGTCAGCTTTAAAATGGAACCCTGGGGGACCTATCCGGCCTCGGCAGCTTCTTCATACCGTGGCCTGCCCAACCTGGTCTTCCGGGATACGGATGATGGTGCCGGACACCCGGGGCATGACAGGTGCACCTCCAGGATTGAAGAAGGGCGGATTGTTACTGAATCCCTGAGCGGATTATGGCTTTGGAACTGGACCTTTTATGATGATCATGCCGTGCTGGAGATACTCAAAACAGACCCGGACCGCTCCTACTGGTTTCTTTATGAAGGAACACCCGGGGGCACTTTCGATCCGGGCGGATCCTACTACGGCTCGAATAAGGGTGGGCAGTTCCCCGGAGGTCACGACGCTATCAAGGGCGATGTTCTCTGGGGGAATTTCCGGTGGATGTATGCAGGTCACGCAAATGCCAGTGGTACCTTCTACATGATCCAGGAGCAGGAAGATGAACTCACGGATATGATCTCCTTCCTGGGCAATACCAAATCCGGTCTTGACAGTCCCGACGGGATGACGGTCTTCGGCTTCGGAAGGGAAAAGGGAACCAAACCCCTGTTACGCGGAAAACAGCGCTTTTTCATCGGGCTCTACCCTGAGAAGGTGGAAGATGAAGAGGCGCATATACGACTGAACAATTACCTGGATAACCTGATCCGGAAACGGGGATAAAAATGAATGATGTCAATATATCCTTGATTGCATCCTACATGTGATTTGGATAAATAATGGTATCTCATACCTTTATCGGCCCCGATTTGGAAAAGGAGCGAATTTACCTCTGAGATTATGTGGAAAGAAGGATTTATCATAGGATTTTTCATACTTTTTCTTTGTTCCCTGACCGGATCCTCACAATGGAAGGATTCTGATTCAGACTTGCAGTCTGTAGTTGGCAATAGCCGTTGGCAACAGGCAGAAATAGCCGGGGTAGTCTTTTCTAATGAAAGAGGTATTTATTACGATGAGTTTACCCTGTCCCTGACGTGTTCCAACCCCGGTGCAACCATCCGGTATACCCTTGATGGAAGTCTTCCTTCATCGCAGTATGGGTTCCTTTACACCCATCCGATCCAGATCAGCCGTACGTCAATCATCCGGGCAATGGCAACGATAGAAGGGCCCGATAGTTCAGGAGTGGCTACCTGCACTTACCTTTTCCCTGAACAGGTGGTCCGGCAGGGATCCTCGCCCTCTTATGCCGATGGCACTCCTTTCCCGGAAGATTGGGATGGGGTCGCCTCTGACTATGAAATGGACCCGGAAGTGATTTCGCTGGAAGGGGCAGAAAAGGTGAAACGCGCATTGCTGGCGATCCCCTCCCTGTCCATTGTGATGGATGACAATGATCTGTTTCAGAAGATCATGAACGGGGGCGGAAAGAGTGACAATGACGGGCTGGAATCACCCGCATCGATGGAGATGCTTTATCCGGAAACCCCCCAAAATAATATTCAGATCGATTGTGGCTTCGGCCCCCGAAGCAGGAACCTTGAGGACCGCGCGATTAAAAGGGGATTCGAGGTGATATTCAAAAAGATCTTCGGTCCCGGCAAGCTGGAGTTCCCTGTTTTCTTTGATGCACCATTGAACGGGGAAAGTGCTGTTCATGCATTTGACAACCTGGTACTGAGGCCCGGATTTTGTGACACATGGTCCTCCAAGGGATACAATGATTCACAGGATACCTATACCAGGGATCCGATGACACGGGAGGCTTATCAGGAGGTTTCCGGGATGGGCACGCACAACCATTTTGTTCATCTCTATCTGAACGGGCTCTACTGGGGGCTGTTCAACCTGACCGAAAAGGTGAATGAGAATTTCGTCAAGGCCTATCTGGGCGGAAAGGACGAAGACTGGCTGTTGGTGAAGTCGCACACCGATTCGGATGATGACGGGGATGTAACCAACGGGGATGACACCCGCTACCAGCAGCTACTGGATCTGGTCGGGGGAGATGAAGTGCACGGGCCGCTCAGGAGCCTGTACCAGGATTCGGACTACCAGCTGGTGTGCAGCCTGATCGACCCGCTGACCTATGCACAGTACATCATGGTCCACTGCTATCATGGACCAGGGGACTGGCCCGATAACAACTGGTATTTTATCATGCGGAATAATCCGCCCGAGCCCGGTTTTTTTCAAATCTGGGATGCCGAAAAATCACTGGCCAACTATGCGGGTGATGGAAGGGAACACGCATGGTACACTCCCCTGCTTACCGAGACCGATACCAGGGGTGGACAGGCGGTTCCTTCCCGAATCTGGAAAGCAATGCTTACCAATCCCGATTTCAGGCTACTTTTTGCGGATGAAGTCTACAGGAGCCTGCTCAAGGCAGATGGTGCACTGACCAATGCACATTCCATTGAACGGTGGAATAATCTGAATAACTTTCTCGGGGCAGAGGACAGGGAGCATGCCGCCATCATCGGGGAGTCGGCCCGGTGGGGGGATGTGAACATCGATAACAGCATTGTTAAGCCCGCCCGTTATGATCACTGGATGGTCCCGGTGAATAGCGTGGTCTCCCACCTGCAGACCAACGTGACAAAATTCTATGAGGAATTTGCCGGATTGCTGGATCAGCCGAAAGCTCCCGTGATTTCAGTCGATGAAGAACCTGAATATTTCAGCTCGTATCTCGCTTCAGGGCCTTACAAGATCACCCTCGCGAATCCCGGCGGGTCAGGCACCATCTATTATCGCATCGATGAACTGGATCCAAGGGTATCCGGCGGTTCTGACAGGGGCCATGTCAGGGAAGGGTCGATGGCCTACTCGGAAGATCTGTTCTTCAACCATTCCATCAACCTTCGTGCCCGCGTTCTTTTAAACGGCCGATGGAGCCCGCTAAATTTTCTGGACGTTTCCAGCACCAGCGGGGAACCGGATCTCTTCATCAGGGAGGAAGCATTGATCTATCCCAATCCCTTCAGAGATATCCTTTATCTGAAGGTACCTTCCAGCTACCCGGACGGTAACTATCTGGAGATTTACAGCATGACCGGAAATCTGGTCTGGTCGGAAGAATGCCATTCAGGAACGACCGGTTTGCTGGAAATAGTGCCCCCGCATTTTGAACCAGGATGTTACCTGTTCATGCTTCGGGCAGCCGATCGGTCCGTGCTGGTCCGAGAAAGGCTGATCAGAACCGATTAAGAATCATTTTATTCATTAACCAGCTCCTGACATTAGTGTCCCGTATAGATGCCTATCATGAACAATGAAAACGCAATCCAAAGTCCATTATCAATCCGTTCCAATCTCCTCCTGGGAGTCAATGCGAACTAAAGATCCGGCTGGATTCGGATAGACCAAAATGGGATCATCCGGAAGTTGCACAGGACCAATGTTGCACAATCAACATTTTTGGCTTAGTATTGTTTAATTATTATATGCATTCATTAAACAATAAAAACGTGAAAAATATATATGATTTTCAAACCAGAACCCCCGCAGGGATGGATCTGCCGATGTCGGCTTACAGGGGAAAAGCGGTTCTGGTTGTAAATACAGCGACCAAATGCGGACTGGCTCCACAATTCAGGGAATTGGAAGCCCTGCATCAGAAATACAGGGACCAGGGACTGGTGATTCTTGGATTCCCATGCAATCAGTTTCAGAACCAGGAGCCGGAGCTGAATGAAACCATGGAGCAGAGTTGCGAAATAAATTTTGGGGTGACATTTCAACTTACCGAGAAAATAATGGTAAATGGTACGGGAGACGCATCCCCTGTTCCGCTATCTAAAAGACCAACTTCCCGGGAAACTGGGAAAGAGGATCAAATGGAATTTTACCAAATTCCTAATCTCCCCGGAAGGAAAACCAGTCAGGAGGTATGCTCCAACTGTAAAACCTGCTTCCATGGAACAGGATATTGTTGGTGTTTTACCCGGTGGACATTAAAATCTGAGCATCAGGTTTCGGGTAAATAATGCCCGATCCCTTTCCTGTAGGTATCCAGGGCCCGGTTCCTCGCGAACTTGTGATCGATCATCGGGCCGGGGTATTCTGGGGTCCCGTATTCAGGAATCCACCGCTTTACATATTCCAGGTCCGGGTCAAATTTTTTCAGCTGCTCCACGGGATTGAAAATCCGGAAATAAGGGGCAGCATCGCATCCTGTGCCGGCGGCCCATTGCCAGTTCCCGTTGTTGGAAGAAAGTTCGTAATCCAGCAGTTTCCCGGCAAAATAAGCTTCCCCCATCCGCCAGTCAATCAAAAGGTGTTTGCATAAGAAATCCTGCAGTCACCATACGCACCCTGTTGTGCATGTACCCGGTGGCATTGAGCTGGCGCATTCCGGCATCCACCATCGGGTAACCTGTTTTTCCCTCACACCAGTGCTCGAAATCATCCGTCATTGTTCAGCCAGGTAATGCCATTGTACTTTGGTTTAAAATTCTGGTTCACGCACCTTGGGAAAATGAAACAGGATCTGCATGAAAAACTCCCGCCAGATCAGTTCTGAAAGAAATACCTCATCGGAGGGTCCCAACCGGGCTATGATCTGCCTGATGCTGACGGTACCGAACCTGAGGTGAGGTGAAAGATGGCTGGTGGCATCAGGACCTGGTAAATCACGCATCCTTGCATATGCCTTTAAATTGGAAAGATCGTAGGGAAGAACCTGTATGGAGGAAGGTTTAAATCCCAGGGCTTCCATCTGGCGGAAAGGAACTGAAACCTTAGAAATCCTCTTCCTCCCTCTCCGGCCTCTGTCCAGCGAAGCACCTCCGCTGAAATCTTTCCAACCATTTTCTCTTGTAGGGAGTAAATACCGTGTATGGCTTTCCGTCATTTTTGACAATTTCATCCTCTTCAAAGATTACCTGGTCCTTGAAACGATGGAAGGGAATATCCCGGCTCTGCAACATTTCCCCTACCTCCCTGTCTCTTTTCATTGCATAGGGCTCATAATCCTTATTCACATATACAGCATCGATTTCATAGCTGGCCAGCACTTCTTTCCAGACCAGAAGTGGATCCCCCTTGAATACATGGAGTGAGCTGTTCAGGGTGAGCAGTTGCTGGTGAATCTTTTGCAACTGTTTGTATATAAAAGTGATCCTTGGATCATCGACAGGTCAGTTCATCAATAATTTGCGTGTCAAAGATAAACAGAGGTAACACAGGGTAGCCCGACTCAAGGGCCCTTGCCAATGCAGTATTATCCTCAAGCCTGAGATCCCTTCTGAACCAGAAAACCGATATTTTTTCCTGTAATCATGGCCGGCCAAAGCTCTTTTCCAGAGCAAACTCCCTGTATTGGAATATACCCTTCAGTTGCTTCTTAATGAATAAGCCGTGAGCCAATGTGCCCAATGGGCCGGCAGGAGGACGATAGGTGACCAGATCGGTCATCAGTACCCCTTTTTCGGTGGGCTTTAAACTGTGCTCATGGTGCCAGAGTGCATATGGTCCTGCCCGTTGTTCATCCACAAAATAACAGGGCTCTCTTACCTGGGTAATCTCTGTCAACCAGTTCATTTTGATCCCCATGATGGGTCGGACCCGGTAGGAGATCATCAAGCCGGGATAAATCTTTTCGGGCAGTCCGGCAGTAGTGATCTCAAAACCCATATAGTCGGGAGTGATCTCCTTCAGGTTCCAGGGTGAAGAAATAAAATCCCAAACTTCCTCCAGGGATGCAGCCAGCTCCATTTCTTCATGTAATTGATAGATTGCCATGTTGCTATGCTCTTTAGGTTGTACAATGCTTTTTATCATGCCGCGGAATATAAAGGCATGAAAAGGCAAAACCGAATACCAGTACATCCTGCCCCATAATCCCAGGGGCCTGAAGGTAGCCGTCTGGTACAGCTTGTTTTCACTGATCCGGAATTCCAGCCATGCCTCTCCCGGAAGTTTCATTTCAGCAAACAACAACAATCGCTTTTCCTTCCTGCTGGCTAGCAATACACGCCAGAAATCGAGGGAATCGCCTGCCGATATTTCGGTACTGCTTTTCCGTCCCCTGCGTAAACCCACCCCACCGGCAAGTTTATCCATAAAGCCCCTGATGACCCACAACCAGTTGGCATAGTACCATCCCTGTTTACCCCCTATGGACCAGATCCGGTCCAGGACCCTGTCCTCATCCCCGATTAATGCCTCCTTTCGATCTTTAAAACATCCATGTGTTGGGATTTGTATCAAATCCGCAATCCCTTCTTCCAGGGTATGGGAAGAAAGAGCATCGGTCCAGCTGGACAGGACCTCCTGCTGTGCAATCCTGTCAAAGGCCAGTTCTACAGCCTCCCTGTAGGACAGAAGTTCTATTTGGAGCAGGTCCTTCAGCTCGTTTTCCTGGCAAACAACCTCAACCTTCATGCTGTTTACCAGGTTTACTGCCAGTCTGTATGAAGTGGAAGTAATGAAATAGAGCCAGTAAGATGACAGTTTGGGGGTCATCACCGGAACAACCCAGATGGCCCGTCTCAGCTTCCTTACCTGGCAAATTGCAAAAGCATTTCCCTGTATGTAAGGATCTCCGGACCCCCAATGTCAAAACTTTTGTTATAGGAAAAGGATGCGATAAAACCCCGGCAAGAAACTGAAGTACATTTCTTATGGCTATGGGCTGGGCCCTGGTATTTAGCCAGCGGGGTGCCACCATCAACGGAAGTTTTTCCACCAGGTCGCGTATAATCTCAAAAGAGGCACTTCCCGAACCGACAATGATCCCCGCCCGCAGGGTGGTTAAATGGTAATGTCCCTCCGCAAGGGTTTGTTCCACGGCCCTCCTGGAGGAAAGATGCCTCGAAAGCTTTTCCTCATTGATGATTCCGCTCAGGAAGATGACCTGACGGGCAGAGGTGCGATCCAGGCGATTCCGGAAATTCTCTGCAGAGGTTTTTTCCAGGTGCTCAAAATCATTGATTGAAGAGGACATGGAATGAATGAGGTAATAGGCCACTTCAATATCCTCCGGAATATGCTCAAGAGAATCCTCATTCAGAAAATCCACCTCAATAACACTGACCTGTGTACTGTCAAATCCTGAGGAATCAAAGCGATCCTTATCACGAACACAACAAATGACCTGATGCCCCTGGGAAAGCAGTATGGGCAGCAGTCTTTTGCCAATGTATCCGGTGGCTCCGGTCAGTAAGATTTTCATGCTCCCTAAAATTGAAAACTAATGGCCAAACCCCAACTCCCCAAGAAGGCCATTCACATCATGTGAACATTTGTTTTTCATTGTGCATCCTGTCCCCTTTGTTTACACTCCTTGTCACGGATGATCCCTATATCAGATAATCGTAGTCTGAAAGAAAAACACCCTTCGCGACGATTGGTTCAAAACGGTGTAGGGTGTTCAATTACGCCGTTGTGTGCAAATACCGTCAGATAAAACAATATGAAGTTAGCTTGGGTACTTTATTCACTTATATATCTTTTTAAGATACTTGTGTATACTTTACTTATATGGAGAGGGCCAAAACAAACTATTATGAGTTGGAGATTATTTCAATACGTTTGTCCTCAACCTTTTTCATGGATTCTTCCTATATTAGCTGGCTGCCTGCAATTTGTTTTATAGACAATTTTCGTTTGGTCAGCATCACTGGAAAATAGCGACCCACTATTCAGGAGAAAATTGAATGAAGAAGTTTACTCCCTGCCTGATAGCAGGCTTATTTGGATTTGTCCTTTTTACGATGGACCTGGAAGCCCAGCAAAGGGTTTCGGATCTAACCCTGATCGATGCCAGTACTGACAAGGGTATCCGCATCCTGACAGACAATGATACCATTGATCCGGCAAAAGACGGCTTCTCACTTTCCATTCGCGCTGATACAGAACCAGCTGTTGTCGGAAGCGTGGTTTTTGAGTTTGACGGTTCAGTGGTAAGGACTGAAAATTCTGCTCCCTATTCCTTTGCAGGGGATAACTCAGGAGATTTCTCACCCATGGATATTTCATCCGGAGATCACACCCTTTCCGCCACACCCTATACTGCTGGCGGTGCAGGTGGAACAAAAGGGACACCGTTGTCCATTTCCCTGTATATGAAAGACGGGGGTGGTGAAGAGGTAATTCCTGGTGGACCGGCAGCACCCCCCGCAGATTCAGGCAGTGGTGAAGTCACCATTACCGGGGAATTAATGCAATGGCATAAGGTTACACTCAACGTCAATGGACCTGCATGCGATGAGTCCGATTCCGATCCGAATCCTTTCCTGGACATTCGCCTGGAAGCCCTGTTTACAAAAGGTAATCTTAGGTATAAGATCCCTGGATATTTTGCCGCGGATGGAGATGCTGCTAATACCGGAGCCACCAGTGGTAACATCTGGAAAGTGCATTTTGCTCCTGTCGACACCGGGACCTGGAATTACTCCCTCAGTATGAGATTGGGCCGCAATGTAGCCATTAATGATTCCACTGAAGCGGGCTCACCCCTTTTACCGGTGGACGGGGTGAGCGGAACGTTCGAGATTTCTCCCAGCAATAAAACGGGAATTGATCTGAGGGCTCATGGGCTTCTTCAGTATGTTGGCAAGCATTACCTGAGGTTCTCCGGGACCGGTGAGTATTTCCTGAAACAGGGTGCCGATGCTCCTGAAAATTTCCTTGCCTATGCCGATTTTGATGGGAACTTCAAGAACGACGGAATCAAGGATAATCTTGTTAAAGACTGGACACCACATATCAGGGATTGGGAGGCAGGAGATCCTGTATGGGCAGGACAAAAAGGAAAAGGCATTATCGGGGCTATCAATTACCTTGCCTCAGAGGGAATGAATGCTTTTTCATTTCTTACCATGAATATTGAAGGGGATGACAGGAATGTTTTCCCTTACACCAACTACCCGCAACGATACCATATGGATGTCTCAAAACTCGGGCAATGGGAAATCGTATTTGAACATGGGACAAAAAAAGGCATGTACCTTCATTTTAAGACACAGGAGACTGAAAATGAGACCCTGCTTGACGGTGGTAATCTGGGATTGCAGCGCAGGCTTTATTACAGAGAACTGATTGCAAGGTTCAGCCATCACCTCGCATTAAACTGGAATTTGGGTGAGGAGATCAATGATCAGACCCTGAAGCAGCGCCAGGATATGGCTTCCTATTTCTGGACCCATGATCCGTACCAGCATCATATCGTGATCCACAATGGGAAGAAACCGGACGACATGCTTGGGAGTGCATCCGATTTAACAGGGTTCTCTCTCCAGACCAACCAATCTGATTTCAGCCGGGTGCATACAAGCGTTCTGGAGTGGGTTAACAAATCAGCCAATGCCGGTAAACCCTGGGTTGTGGCATGTGACGAACCGGGGGATGCATCGCACGCCCTGGTCCCCGACAAAGATAACCCCACACATGATAACGCTCGTAAAAATGGTCTTTGGGGTACCTTTATGGCGGGAGGTGCTGGGAACGAATGGTATTTCGGATATCAGCATGATCATTCCGACCTGACGTGCAATGATTTCAGGAGCAGGGACAACTGGTGGGATCAGTGCCTGATTGCCCTTGATTTTTTCAGGGATTATACCCCTTTCTGGGAAATGAAGAATTATAACAGCCTCTCAAACGGAGATTACTGCTTCGCAAAGCCTGGAGACATCTACGTGGTTTTCCTGAAGGATGGAGGGAATAAAACCATTACACTTGAGGAAGGAATTTACGATGTTCACTGGTTTAATCCACGTAGCGGGGATTCACTTATCGTGGCTGAACCCACGCGGATTGCAGGTCCCGAAACAAAGTATATTGGAAATCCGCCCCTGGGGGCAACAGGGGACTGGGTCGCCCTTGTAAGAAAAAATCAAACCGGGGCCAGCGGATCAGACGATGCTACGTTGATCGACCTCTCATCGAGCTTGGGTACCCTTGAGCCTGTTTTCAATTCACTTGACACTGTCTACTCGCTGAATTTGCCCGCCGGATCATCCTCCCTAAATCTCAGTGCCACGCCGACAGACCGGAATGCCATAGTACAGGGAGCAGGCCGGATTGAATTAACTGAAGATAGTACAATGCTGCCAATTACGGTCATTTCGCAGGATAGCACAAAAACGAAAACCTACAAGGTTGAAATTACCGTAGAACCCTATTCCGATGATGCGACGTTATCCGGATTGGCTGCCAGTAACGGGATTTTGGAACCGGCATTCAGTTCAGACGTTGTAAACTACACGCTGACATTGCCGGCAGGTGTAGCTTCGGTAAACATTGTAGCCTCCGCGAACAATGTAAATGCCTCGGTCAGCGGTGCAGGCATAATAGATGTTTCTGCTGGTTTTGCAACAGTAAGTATTGTGGTCATTGCAGAGGATGGTTCTACAACCCGAACATATACGATTCAAATAACTGTTTCTGCTTCAGCATCTGATTCTTTCTCTTCTGCCGGGATCAGAATGTATCCAAATCCCACAAATACTGTCCTCTTATTAAAGGGGGTTCATTTCCACAGTACAATATCCCTGGTTGATAATACCGGAAAGGTTTGGATCAAGCAGGAAGCAGAGGAGAATCTTATAAGTCTCGATATATCCGGACTGGAGAAAGGATTTTATCTTGTGAATATTGAAAATGGCAAAAGATCGTATGTATCCGGGTTAATTATCAGTCAATGATAAAATCACAGGTGAATCGTTCCCATTTTCACAACGATATCAGCCCCAACTGAGGTTCAATAAGTTCTGACTTCAGCCATTCAAAGGCAGCCTCCTGATTGTATAATGTGAAAAGCTCGGATCATTCTCCTTCTCTTCAATGTTTCTTAGGAACACTTTTTTTACTTGGCGGTTTTCTATCCGTTGCAAAGGCGGTATATTCTTTAAAACAATGTACTATTTCATCCGGATCAAGGTTCACACATTGAAATGCTCTTTACAGTTGATTTATCAATTTCAAACCCTGACATTGCTACAGAATTATGAAATAATAACCTTGACAATGAGGCGGGTAAGTTGTATATTTACCCTGACAATATTACAAATGTAATTTGTGATTGCCATGATATTTAAGAGATATGCACTGAAAAACCTGGAGGACTGGAGAGACAGTTCTAACCGCAAGCCTCTGATAATTAGAGGAGCCAGGCAAGTTGGAAAAACCACTCTGGTTAAAGAGTTTGCCAAATCCTATAAATATAATATCCTGTTGAATCTGGAGAGATTAGCAGACCTTGACTTCTTCAATCAATATACTCAGGTAAGGGTACTGCTAGAATCTCTTTTCCTTACCAATAACATTTCCATCGGTTCAATGAATGAAACACTGTTGTTTATTGATGAAGTCCAGGAGTCTCCCATGGCAATTCAAATGCTCCGCTATTTTTATGAGGATTTTCCTGATTTACATGTGATAGCAGCTGGATCACTGTTGGAGTTTGCTATGAAAAAGGTGAAGAGCTTCCCGGTAGGGAGGGTACAGTATTTGTATTTGCATCCACTGAATTTCAGGGAATATCTGGAGGCAATAGACCACCAAGCGGCTTTGAACCAAATCGACAAAACACCTTATGATTCATTTGCACATAAGACTTTGCTCAATCTGTTCAATCAATATGCAATTATTGGAGGAATGCCTGAAGTCATTCATCGCTTTATTGAAAAAGACAGCCTTACAGAACTGCCAGGTGTCTATGAAAGTATTTGGGGTACGTACAAAAACGATGTGGAGAAATATGCGTCTAACGAAACTGAGCGAAAAGTTATAAAGCACATCATGTCAACCGCACACCTGTATGTTGACAAACGCATCAAGTTTCAAAACTTCGGGCAGTCAAATTACAGGTCAAGGGAAGTTGGTGAAGCCTTCAGAACATTGAATGATGCAAAAGTTATTCGACTTATATACCCTACAACAGATGTTGAAATTCCGGTAAAACCCGATTTAAGAAAATCGCCTCGTTTACAATTTCTAGATACCGGTTTGATTAATAATGAACTTGGAATACAGGCAGAAATGCTGGCCTTCAATGATTTGAGTAAATCTCATAAGGGAGCAATAATTCCACATTTAATTACCCAGGAGTTGATTTCACTGTTTCCCTCTGTAAATAGAATTCCACATTTTTGGATCCGGGATAAGAAACAATCATCCTCTGAAGTGGATCTTGTATATACATTTCAGGAAAAAGTAATTCCAGTTGAGATAAAATCCGGTAAAGCGGGGACATTAAGATCATTGCATCAGTTTATCGATCGCTCAACTCATCCCTATGCGGTGCGTATATATGCTGGAGAATTTAAAGTTACTGAAAACAGAACACCTGGAGGTACACCCTATCTGCTGATGAATTTACCTTATTTTCTTGGCACAAAAATCCCCGACTACATTCAGTTTTTTGTAATTAATTACTGAAACTGTTGCAGAGTATACAAAAGAAGTTTCCCCATACGTTTTGCACATTTTAAAAAGCACGCCCTCCGGGCACTCCGTTTTTAAAAAAATTCTCAATCCCTTCCAAATCCTGGGGAGTACCCTGTATAGCTGATGTTCCTTTGCCTTAAAACGCTTTAGTTAAACGATTAATTAAAATTTGCTGGATGTAGTGGTTAAAACACCTGATGATTGGAATTATGCTCACCTGAATGTGCTTTCATACTTCATTACATCAGCAAATCTTTTTTTGATTTCTGATATTGGAACTACATATAAAAATCATGTTAACAGCTCTTTACAGCGATACATCCCAGGATTACCAATACTTGCCTGGTTGAATATTGAAAATAGTGCGTGAATTACTTGACAATTTAAACGTTTAAGCATATATTTGAAGCTGAACCTTAAGATTTAACAATTTACATAGATAATCTCCTAATTATTAAAACTCCCGGACATGAAAAAAAACCTGTTTATTTATTGCCTGGCCTTACTCATTCCAATGATTGGTTTGAGTTCCTGTGAGGAAGAAATAGCTGCACCCACAGTCTCTTTCACCTTTGAGGTAGATGGGTCTGAAGTGACTTTCACCTCGGTGACCACGGATACAGACAGCTATATGTGGGAATTTGGGGATGGTTCGACCAGTACCGAAGCCAATCCAGTACATTCCTATGTTGTATCAGGAACATATACAGTAACCCTCAAGGTCACCGGTGGAGGAGGGGATGCCACTGCTTCAGAAGATGTGGCGATTCTCCCCGGATTTGACGAAATGCTTACCGGCGGACCAACAGCTACCAATGGCAAAACCTGGGTATTGAGCCCGACCTATACCGAAGGTGTTGACGGCGGAAGTGGCGTGGAACCATCCATGACCATCCTGCTTGCTGGAGCCGAGAATCTGCTCACGGTCATTGGATTCCCCGAGGAATACAACGATGAGTTCACCTTTAAGTCCGACGGCACATATACGGTGGACAATAAGAACGGGGCTTCCCTAGCCAATCTGATGTGGAGCCAGTACGGTGGAGTGACTGGTGAAGTTGTACAGACTGCAGCCGCAGACGATCTCGGTTTATGTACCAAGGCCTGGGCTTCCCCAATAAGTTCTACCTGGACCCTCCATGAAGACGACCTGGTCGTGACAGCCGCACCCTACGGGGGAGCTGATGTTCCAGCTGCCACCTATGATGTGACCTTTTCTGACAAGCAGTGGATAGACATCTCAGGCGATGCATATTTCGGAATTCTTGATAATCCTGTAGTTCGGAAGTATATTATTACGTCCATCACACCTGATCAAATGAGGGTGGCCATATTTATTTGTGCCTATTGGGCCGATCCAGTGGGTGGTATCGACTACCCTACCCTGATGTTCCATATGACATTGGTACCCAAATAGGAAGTACTCAGTCTTAAAGTAGTTTAAAGGATTGGAGGGCCGCAGGGGATTTATCATGATCCTGCGGCCTCTTCAGCAATAATATCCTGACCAAAAACCTGCCTTATGCCATCTTTGAATCTTCGCCAGTCCATGGTTCTTTGCCTCCTTGCTGCATTGGTCTCCCTGGATGCTCAACATTCCGGGCCAGCAACGGAAATAAATTCAAAATACGCTGAATATTAAAATTCCCATGGATGACGGAGTGCTCCTGGCTACAGACATCTACCTTCCGAGAAAACATGGCAGTCACCCGGTCGTTTTGGTTCGAACTCCCTACAATAAGTCCGTGGAGCAATGGCTGGGAAAGGCTTTTGGCCTGTTTGGAATTGCAGTGGTGGTGCAGGACTGCAGGGGTAAATTCAAATCCGAAGGAGCGTTCTATCCGTTTATCAATGAGCGATCCGATGGTTTAACCACCCTGCGGTGGATCAGGGAACAGCCCTGGTCCAACGGAGTAATCTCAGGGTGGGGAAGCAGTTATCAGGGAATTGCCCAATGGGCCATATCCGACTCGCTTGATTTTTTAACCCTTGTTGTCGCGGGATCAAATCTTTATGAATTCCTGTATCCAGGAGGTGTTTTCTCCCTGCAGTCCGCTTTCCGGTGGGGACTTCAGAATGCTTCGGCCTCCCAGAATCAGCTGACTCCGGAAGAATTCAAGGCCAGTTTCATGCATTTGCCCCTGTCCACTGCTGATGATTCCACCCTGTCTGACGTCCCGTTCTTGAACGACTGGCTTGCCCATGAGAATTATGATAAATACTGGGAATCAATGGATTTCAGAGGGATTGCCACATCTCCGATGATCTCATTGGCCGGCTGGTACGATATCTTTCTTGATGCACAAATCACTGATTTTCAAGCAGCCGTTACATCAGGTGATACAGAAAGCCGCCTGATTGTGGGGCCCTGGGCCCATGGTCCTCTGGGCGAGCCCAATGATTATGGGGGCACTAAAAGAACGGGAAAACCTCAGAAGATATTCAAGTACGTCAGGAAGCACCTGAAGGGTAAGAAAAACAGGCTCACTTCTCCTCTTAAAAATAACCGGTATAATCTTTTCATCCTGGAGAGGAATGAATATGTCGGCACTGAGGCATGGCCTCCGTCCGAAACCCGTATCATCCCATATTATCTGGGTGAGGGGGGGTACTTGGGCCTGGAAAAACCTGAGGGAAAGGGCTTCTATGATTATGAATACAATCCGGGTGATCCATTTCCCAGTCACGGTGGAACCGTGCTGGGAGAGGCAGTGGGACCGGCCAGGCAGAATGCGAATGTTCAAAGGTTGGATCAGCTTGTGTTTAAGAAGGAACCGCAGGTAGAGCCCTTGATCCTTCTGGGCCCCGTTTCTGCAACACTGTGGGTGTCAAGCGACGCTCCCTGTACCCATTTTTTCGTGGAACTACAGGATGTGTTCCCAGACGGGAAAATCATCAACATCCAGGAAGGGATTGCCCGTGTTGAATTTCATCATGATCAGCCCCAAAGGAAGGACATATCAGTATGGTCCACCGGATACCAACTGAATCCAGGGCATTCCCTGAGGGTGGTTATTTCCTCAAGCTGGTTTCCGAGGTATAACCGAAGCCTGAATACTTGCGATCCTATTAGTTGTGCTTCGGAAATACGCAGTGCAAGGCAAAAGGTGTATTTCGGATTGGATACACCCTCGTCCATTAATCTTCCGGTATATTCCATGGACCGAAAGGGTAAATCCCAGAGAGATAAGAACTAAGAGATATTCGAATGGATCTACATAAGGTTGGCAGAAACGATCACGGAGGAATTGTCTCAAACTCCGGCATATTTTTCTTTGTGGCCGGATTTGTGATTTTTATGGGAATTATTACAGGAGAAATGCTTTACTCACTGGACTTTACTACCCGTGAGAACTACATCAGCGAACTGGCGGCAGCACTGCCTCCGGGTACCCCGACACCTCAGCCCTCGGGAACCATTTTTAATCTCTCCATGATCTTAAGCGGGTTACTGATAATGCCTGCCGCCGTTCTTACCTTCATGGCGTATCGCAGGCCACTATGCACCGTTTTTATATTTCTTTTTGGATTGGGACTTCTGGGCGTAGGTCTATTCCCCGGAAACGTGGCTCCATGGCATGGAATATTTGCCCATGTAATCTTTTTGTCGGGAGGAATGGGAGCTGTATTATCTTTCCGCCTGGTTGGCCAGCCCCTGAAATATGTGTTCATGTTCTTCGGTATTCTGTCATTATTTCTGCTCTTTTTTTCCATCCGGCTCGTGCCGGCGCTGGGTGTCGGAGGTGTAGAGCGTTGGGTTTTTTACCCGCAGGTTTTCTGGATCATGGGGCTGGGAGCATCCTTGTCTGGAAGGAACACGAAATCCCATCGTAATCATTAAAGCCAGTTTTTGCGGTCCCAATGAAAGCACTTGTTCATATAACCGAGGTTTCAAACAGGATGGCCCTGATTGCATTGAATCATCCTCCGTCCAACGCTCTCAAAATAGATCTTCTCAAAGAACCTGAACGATCCATGAAAGAAGTATTGGATAACTCTGCCGTAAAGGTCATTGTGATCACAGGACGTAGTCGAAGTTTCTCCACCGGAGCCGATATCTTGGAATGATTCCCGCGTTTGGCGGATCCTATCGTCTGCCCCGACTGATCGGGAGAGAAAATTAGCGCTGAGAGGGCGCTGCAGATAGGACTGGTGAATACAGAGATTGCTGACTATGGCTTATCCGTCAATGGCTTTTCAATTCCTGAAACCATCACCTTTAATGCATCAATGCTGCCCTCAACCACCTCAAGAAAAGGCTTTCCATCCTTGAGCCCCACATTACCAAATCCTGTTTCAGTAGATAGAAAACTGGTAAAATCACCTATCCTTGAATCCACGTACAAGATCCTGTCCACTGCATCGTATCTCACTCCTGTGAGCCCTTCCAGCAAGGAATAGCTCGACAAGGCACGGGCATACCAGTTTCCACATTCGTACTCATTAAAAGGATTCCTTACCACACCATTATAACGGTTTCTGCAGGTCCGGACAATCTCCAATCCACGATCCACTTCACCCTTAAACATCAGGTGACTGGCCACCTGGTATTCTATTCCGGTCCAAACCTCATTGCTGTATATAAACGGAAGTGAAAATTTACCCCCTTTGGGCCAGGTACAGAGGAGTAAGCCTCCCTCTTTCCCGGCAGCATACGTGGGTCTCTGGGGATTGGGATGATCGATCAGACTTTTCCTTAGATTGTATTTATGCACGGCGAGTAAGTGACTGCGTACCATGTTTTGATCTACCGCCTCTTCCAGGCCGCACACCGTCGCCAGCCACATTCCAAGGATTCCGTCTGACAGGCAACCTGTACCATACTGGTATTTTGGACCTTCCTGTTTTAGCAGCTCAAGCGCTTCAGCAGAATAGTTTGTCCGATAACTTTTCTTCGCAGCGTCAATGGGACTGGGCGATCTTAATCCTTCATATTTCACTTTTTGAATGAAATACTCACCATCATATAACTCTTTTTCAAAAAACGTAATCCCCTTTCTGAGGAGTGTCTCATATTGATCGAAGGGTGCTTTTACAGCCTGACTCATCTCGATAAAAGCAGTCAGGGCACCCAGGTAAAAACTTGTGCACATTCCATCCGGACCCCAGAATTCAATATCGTAGGTGTTGTGGTGGGGTTCCTCCAGATATCCATTAAAACCCGGATCCCATTCTTCAATGCAGTAGTCCAGGCTTGCCTTAATCAGGGGATATAACTCCCTGATCCATTCTGTGTCTCCACCAATCCTCCAGTCCCTGTAAGCCTTCATGATGCCACCCAGCTGACCGTCGGCCGCTGAATGAAAGTTATGCGGGGGCTCGGAAATGGGAAGATTCACCCTGAAGTTTTGATGACCCGCAGCATTCTGGCTGACCCTGAACTCAGTTTCACGAAAGGTTCTTTCAAGTCCCGGGAAAAGGTGTGGCAGGGCTTGTGCATAATTCCAGACATGGGTGCAACTCCCGTGACAGCTGCCCTGGTTATCAGCACAGCCCTCCCAGGCCCATAGCCTGCCGTCTGCCTGCCTCAGGATGGTGGGAGATTTAAGAATGCACAGGTTGGCAGCAACAGCTTCCAAAACTTCAGGTGGAAGGGTGGATGAGAAAAATGCATCCCGGAAAGCCCCACTTTTCCTCCTCAGTTCTTCCATGTTTGCAGACCAGTATTTTATCACATCATGCAGGTTTTCAAAGCGATGGGCATACCAGGGCTGGTAAAAAGGAAGTTTCTCTTCCGTTCCGGCTACCGTTCCAATAGAAAGGCCGGTCTGAGGCTGGTACCAACAGAAATTAACTGCAATACGCTTGCTCTCACCTGGCTGCAGCTTAAAGGGTACATAGATAGAAGCACCCGGGGCAGCATCATCTACGGCAGGATTGTGAATCACCTTACCCTCTTCAATATTTTTCCACAACATCATGTGGGGATCGAACCATTCACCTCTGAACCAGCAATAATCGACGGTCGTATGATCATCCTGAATAAAAACAGAAAAACCTGTGTTGCCTGAATCCGGTGGATTATTCGTTAGAATGAATCCATTTTCAATTTCAGTAATGCGGCCTACCCATTCGGCCACAAAGTTTCTGGAGTTCCAGGAGAAAACAGCCTCTACTTCCTCCGCAGTATGGTTCTCAAAGATATATTCCAGTACGCCTGCGGGTAGACTGGAATTATCCTCATCACCAGGTATGAAAGGGCTCCAGCCCACAACTTTGACCTCCAAGGGGATGTCGTGATCTTCCAGGTCCAATGTGGCGAAGGGAAAGCGCGCCAGGAAACGCCCTTTTTCAAATCGGGGCAGTCCGTAACTTTTCCCGGGAGATCCAAGTCCAGTTCCAGCCGGTCCAAACAGCTTCCATTCCGGTACCTGGCTTTCCAGGATCTTTGCCCCGTTCTTTACTCCTTTTACACTGATGGCTGCAAAGGCAAATGGTTCATTGAACATCTCGGGTTTATGGTTCAGGGATACATGGGATACGGCACCTGTACCTTCCAGACAGAACATTCCGGAACCTATTCCACCAATGGGAAAAGCAATGTGATCGAGGTACTTTCCGGAATAGGATCCGTTATACTGATGTTTCGTGTTCGAATCCTGAATTGTATCCGTATTTGAAAACGCTGGTAAATTTGAAAAGAAATAGAGTGGAAGCAAAGCCAGTAATTTCATCAGACAGGAGTGAAGGTTTTGTTTCTTCATGATTTTTGAATGGTTATGAACGTTGATTGGCCATCACAGAACGAGCTGTTCGGTGGATTTTGTATGCTCAGGGATTCTCACCCCGGTATTCCCTCCAGATTCCGTTTGCAGATCCACTGGTATATTTTTATGAAAAGCCCCACAGGTAAAGTCCGGGACCATGATGGAGTTGGAGCGGTTCGACACAGACCACTCACTCAGAGGTGCAACGCTGCTCCACAGGGCTGCATCATATACGTCCTGATCAAGAGGAAGCCCATTGCGCAAACAATCAATCAGCCTCCAGTCCATGATGAAATCCATGCCTCCATGGCCCCCGATTTCCTTGGCCACCTCCCCCACCCTCTTCATAATTTCAGGGGTGTATTGACTGGTGATTTGTTCTAATTCTTCCTTGTCCAACCAATGGTGTCCCAGGGCAATTCTTTCTGGTTCAGGCCATTTACGAGCCATGCCCAGGGTTCCGGAGATCAGGTGAATCCGGGAATAGGGCCTGGGAGAGCTTGTATCGTGCTGAAGCATCATGGTTTTTCCATTTGCAGTTCGAATGAGTGTGGAGTTCATGTTGCCCCGGTAGGTGCGGGTAGCAAATTTCTCAAAGAACGGATCCTCAGCAGCCAGTTGTTCAGCCATTGGAGCCATCTGGAAATCGAAAGTTGACATGGAAGTCAGGTATTCCATTTTATCCCCCCTGTTGATACTTAATGCCTGGCACACCGGTCCGAGTCCGTGTGTCGGATAGAGATTGCCATTTCGGTGCCGGTTCTCCTCCAGGCGCCACATATCCGAGTAGGCATTTTTACTGAAATTCAAAGAGATCAGATCGTGGATGTATGCCCCTTCCACATGGGTGATCTCACCGAAGAATCCTTCCCGCACCAATCTCAAGGTAAGCAACTCGAAAAAATCATAACAGCAGTTTTCAAGCATCATGCAATGCCGTTTTGTTTTCTCCGAGGTTTCGACAAGCAACCACGCATCCTCAAGTGTGGTGGCTGCGGGAACCTCTACAGCTGCATGTTTACCGTTTTCCATGGCTTCAACAGCCATGGGAGTATGCAGGCTCCAGGGAGTACAGATGTATACCAGGTCGATATCACGATTCTGGCACAATTCCATCCAGGCATCCTCGCTCCCGCTATATGCTCTGGCTCTCGAAAGACCATGCGACTCAAGAATGCCCTGTGCCTTTTGTACCCGGTCGGCTTGTTTGTCGCATAATGCCCTGATCTCAACACCCTCCAGGTAGCACATTCTTTCGACGGCCCCCGGTCCCCGCATACCCAGGCCAATGATCCCCACTCCAACAGTTTCAATCCTGGGAGCTTTGAAGCCACTCATGTTAAAAAGCTGGCTGTGTGCTTTTTCCGACTCCTCTTTGATGTAAGATAGAGGATGGTCCCCATGGCCATAAGTCACAGGATTGCAGGCTGAAAAGCCGCCAGACAAGAGACCTGCACTGCCTGCTGAGAACATTTTAAAAAAACTTCTTCTGTTGGTTTTCATTGCTGCTATCCTTCAGGTTATATTAGATCTTAATGAAAGTCTTATTTCGATACATGTACCACATCAACAGGTAGATGATCATAAATCCACCAAAATACCTTAAGGTATCGAACCCGTTTTCAAACCACTGGGTTGAACCTCTCAGAAATACTTCTGCCATTCCCACAAAATTGTTTCCAAACAGATGCCAGGCAACATATCCAAAAATAGCGTTTGACCCGAGGATGATTAACCATCGGGTGCCTTTACTTAAGCCCCAGACATCGATTACCAGGTAGAATATGCCCAGCATCAGCACACAGATTCCCCCGGAGAAAAGCACAAAGGAACTTGTCCAGATTTTTTTGATGATGGGATGCCACAGGTTCATGATTAATCCCAATGCCATCAGGATACTCCCGAATAAAAGGAAATTCCAGAATTTCCTGTACCGTTTGACCCTGGCCTGCATCATATATCCTGAAAATACTCCCAGCATAACAGTGGCCCCGAAATTCAGGGTGGAGACGATCCAGGTGTATGAACCCCAGCCAATGAAACGGCCCATCACTGATTTTTCCACAAACATGGCCACATTTCCCTCAGGATCGTAGGCCCCCAGGGTATTCCCCCCAACAGGTACGAGTGCAATGATGGCCCAATAGACAGTCAGAAGCCCCAGGGTGGCAAGAATCTGGTAAGTTACCGGCAGGTACAAGACAAACACGGTGGCAATCAGATAACCTGCAGCAATGGCCTGCAGTGTGTTGGTATAGAAATGTATTTTATGAATATCATAGGTCAACAGGTTTCCCTGGACTACCATGCCCAGTATCCACAGAATGAGCACCCGCTGGAGGGTATGTTTCCAAATAGGGCGATCCGACGTGGCCCCCGACAATCTTTTTCTGTAGGAGTATACCATGGAAACACCCACCAGAAACAGGAAAAGAGGCATAATGATGTCGTAGAAGTGAAATCCGAACCAATCTACGTGGTCCATCTGTGTTTTAAGAAAGCCGGAGATCCGGTTCTGGAATATATTATCCAAACCCTTGAAAGCAAGGTCCCCACCCATGATCCAGAACATGTCAAAACCCCTCAGGGCATCAACGGAAATTACCCTTTTACCCGACAGGATTGTACTGTTCCTCACCTGGAAAATACCCAATCCTTCATGGATGTTTTTTAATGCTTGCATGCTCATTCAGGTTTTTCAGGGCCAGCCTATTTATCATTAACGGGCACCCAGATAAAATCAATCCCCACGTGCCTGAAAGGTATCTCCTCCATGGATACTATTTCGATCGTGTTTTCCCCGGATTGAAGAAGCAGTTGCTCTGACAGATGGTTATCGAGAATTTGATGGCTTGCATACAGATCAATGACTTCCATGCCGGAAAATTTTATCCGGGATCCGTTGATATTGAAGGAGACCTTACCACCCTCGGGACCATGCGGGCATGTCAGCCCGATTCTGCATGGCACCCCTGTCTTTTCAGTCTCTATCTGAAAGGAGATCTTCTCCCCAATGCTTGCGGGTTTCCAGATCATGGCGCCTTTGCCAGCATAAATACCGCCCCTTTCAAGTTCCAGGTTCAATCCAGGAGCAAGAAGATCCTCTGCCTGTATAAACTCATAGCCTGCCGATCCGGCAAAAGCCTCTGGTTTCCATGTTTGGTAACGAATCCCGCGCAGATCGTCAGCTGTCAACTGCGGGTGTTGTTCCAGGCTGCCAGGTAAAGCGTAATAATAGACCATTCTACCATACGAAAATCCCGGAACCCTTCCATGATGGCCCAGCTCCATGTATAAGTCAAACTTTTCATGAAAGGGGATGTCGTCGAGAATATGCCATCTGAAATTTGAAGCATAACCGCGGTTGCCCGGTCCGTCATTTCGCGGCTGCCCACAGTACGCGTAAGAAAACAGGCGTGACGACGACCATGAATAATTATAGTAATCCTCAGACCCGGTACCAAAAAAAGATGGAAACGTATCCCGGTCAATGAAGATCTTTTCATCGCCTTCTCCCCACCAGTTTCCCCATGAAGTGGGTACATTGCTGGGATTGTATATGAAAGCTGCAGCACCAACGATTCTTCCTTTTCCCTCCACTGCCGCATATAGAATATCTTCTATCCGGGACTCTTGATTGCCCATAGGCTGAGCGGTCAGGTCATCATCTATTTTCCATTGCGCATGGAAATGCATGGAAGAAGCGTCCTTCCATGCATAGGGGGTGGTTATCACCGACCCGCTTACCCCGATTCCCTCCTCTGAAGTGTTTTCCATCTCCATGCGGACAGCGGCTTGGAAAGGCATGATGAACCTGCATACAAAGGTGCTGTCGGTGGCGATAGATACAGGGAAAGAATGGAATGTATAAATCCCTGGTGCGGCACCAAAAAAATCTCCCAGTGGTGATTCTACCTGGGGCCTGGATGACCCATCGAAATAGATGCGCAGGACTGATTGTCTCAGGGTGCTTTCGCTGACCTCTGTATTCAATTTCAAGGAGATGCCTCGAATGGCTGCCGGTCCTTCCTTACTGAAGAGTTCTGCAGTATGAGAAGCGGGGATTTTCAGATCAAGCAAATGTTGCTGCCGGGGTTCTGGGCTTTCATCCAGATTGTATTCCTGTAGTTTCAGGTTGATATCCTTCAACACGGGCAGGCATGAGGAGATATTTTCCCTCTGGAGAGTCTCCACCCTGATCCCCGGATCATAGAGCCGGACACCCACGTGGTAAAAATGTATTTTTTTCGTATCGCCAATCCATTCTATGCGGCAGCGATCTGCAAAAGGGATGGGGAAATATACTGCATCGAATTGTCTGAAGGAATGCAGGGAGTCCATCATGCCTGGCTGACCGCTCAGGATATCCAGGGTTTTCCAAAAGAAATCCTCAGCACTCCCTTCATACACCGGTTCTTCCGTATCGTCGAGGTAAAACCGGATGTTCCCGCTGATGCCGGCCGTCCAGAGCCTCACTATGGCTCCGGGGCCTTTCAGATCACAGATCAGGTATTCTCCGATGCCCTCCTTACCCGGTTCTTTAAGGATTTCCTCAAATCCGGGTACGGGTTCATTTCCAAACCCGTCTTCATTGGCAAACCAGAAGGCAGCATCCCGATGGGTGCTTCTCCTGTCATAGGATGAGTACTGAACAGTCCTGTAGGCATGTTCCGGCCATTCGGCCAACCTGGATAAATCGCTCATTTCCTTCAGCAGACTTGAAGTGTTCACGATGTCCGGATCCTGGCGGCATGAGTTCAGCAGCATGGGAAGGATCAGAAAGGTGATGAGCCGAAGGCCGTCAAAAGTATTTTTCCGCATTTTTATAATATATTTTATCGATGACTTCACGGGGAAGCTGCAAACCTTTTACGTTCAGCGAAGAGTCGGTACATAAATAGATCCAGTGCGAAATCCATCCTTCCCGTATTTGTTCCAGCTTTTTGGGCAGATCTGATTCCGGCACATCATGCACCTCATTGTCTGTGCCATACAATATCCGGTCCTGGTATTTGATCAGGAAGTCGCGTACTTTTTCCCTGTCGATTTCTGACTGGTACTGCAGATGGTACATTCGGGCGGACAGGTCGACTTTAAGATTTGGATATTTGTCAAATCGTTTGGCCAGCTCATCAATACTCCATTCAAGACTACCCAGGTGAGCACCGATAAAATCCAGCTCCGGATGCTTTTCCAGAAGATTGTCCCGTGCTTTTATTTGCGCTTCATACGAGGGTACCTCGGGGTGCAGGTACATATGGTATTGAGGGTGGTTTCGGTAATAATATGCATTTGAGGGATTGGTCATTTCCTCTTCCGGTAACCAGCAATCCTTTGGTTCTCCGAGGTGTGCCATGACTGGGATCTGATTTGATTCAAGGTATTGGAACACCGGCTCAAACGCAGGATCATCCGCCATCACAAATCTGCCGGATGAATCCTGAAGTACCATGCCGATGTTCTTCCAGATCTTCATTCCAACCGCACCTGCCTGCAGGCAGCTATCTATACGGGAAATGGTCTTCGAAGCGAAATCCTGTTTCCCAAATCCATTCACAGAAAATGTACCGAAGAAAGCAAATTGACCCTGGTAAGCTGACCGGATTTTCTGTGCAATGTGCAATTGTTCGTCGATGGAATACTCTCCATCCCAATTGGGAGTAAGAATTTTGAAATTCTGCGAAACAGCAAATTTCATGAATCGGTCATCCGGCGTGAGATAGTGAAAATGAGCATCAATTTTTTCTACTGTCTCAAAATCTTCAGCATCGTAGAACAATTCTTCCCTTTTACAGCTGGAAGATGAGACGTAATACCTTTGGTAACCCCTGTTACAGGAAGTTGAACTGCCTGTATGTTGGGGGTAAGATTAATTTCGAAGGGAACGCTCACATACCAGTATGCGGTTAGTGCCACATTGATGGTCACATTTGCCCAGTGCCACAATTCAATGTTTGAGCTGATCGAAGAATGGAATGGAATGGCATCCAGGGAGCGATGGCGCATATTTACTGTCAGGCCCCGGCCAGTATTTCCCGTTCCTTCCGGCTGGCAAACAAAGGGATGAGAAAAGGGTTTGGATCTTGCAAAGGAATATCCATAGTAATCCTCGGAACCGGTCCCAAAACTGGAAGGAAAGTCCTCCCCGTCCACAAATATTTTCTCATCTCCTTCTCCCCACCAATGATAGGTGCTGTTATACAGGGTCACCTGGTCCCCTACATACACGCCTTTCCCTTTGATTTCAATGAAATTCAGGTCAAAGGGAGAGCCCATTTCATCTCTGCTTTGGATCTGGTGATATTCATGCCAGGATGTACCAAAATACATGCTGTGTGAAGACCATCTGTAGGATTTCAGTCCGATGCTCCCCTTCACACTTACCGGGAAGTCACTATGATTTGTGACCACCAGCTGACAGGAGTCTCTGAATGGCATAAGCCACAATGACTCCATACTGCCGTTGTTTTCTCTATGGTTCATCCAGCTTTGATGGGGATTCAGGCTATAACCCGTTCCGAAAAAATCACCGACAGGGGCCCAGATGGTCTGGTATCCGTCAAAAGAAGCTTTTAGCACCACAGAACGCAGGGCCTGGGCCATATCTTTGGCTTCCAGTTCAATCTTTAGTTGACTGATGGCTGAGTGAGTCCTATGAACGGAAACGACTACCGAATCACCCTGGTGCAGGACCTGACTAAAACCTTCTTCGAACATTGATTCTGCCCTGTGATCTTCCAGCAATCTTCCGGCTTCTTCCAGCCGTGGTTTGGCTAAAGCAAGGGCTTTTCGGGTGACTGAAACCACCTCAACAGGTTGATTGTAGAGTCTGCATCCGATGTTGTAAAAAACATCGGGCCAGTAATATCCTTCCTCGATACAGGTACCTTCCAGCTCATGGCGAAGCACAATGGAATCGTTTTCATAGGTCACTTTGCAGTGACTGGCAAAGGGCAGGGGGACATAAAAATTGTGGTCATAATCCCTGCCTTCTTCACCCAGAGGGGCCCCTTCCTGAACTGAAACGGCCAGCGGGGGCAAGGCTAGTTGGGGGCCGCTTAAAAGTTCATTGGGAGCACCCTCTACCACGGGAATGGTATCATGATCCATATAGACCCTCAAAATACCATGCTGGGCCTTGTAAAAAGTCATCCACCATCTCACGATGGCACCGGGACCTTCTGTATCCAGCAAAACGAATTCCCTTCTTCCCCCATGGGTTTCTACCCTGAGAAAGTGGGACATGTCGAAATTCTCATACCATCCTTCCTGATCCGGCGAGACTGAAGCACGATTATAACTGCTGAACTGCAGATGTTTGTATTCTTGTTCCGGGAAGAAACTCAGTCTATCCCGGTCGTGCATTTCTTCAATCAAGTCATCAAGGGTTACCCTTTTCTCACAACTCCCACATAAAAGCAGGCAGCAACAAAACCAATACAAAGGTCAAGACCAATGCCCTGGTTGCACTGATCCGCGTGCCACCTTTTTTCATTCTTCTAACCCTCACCATCCGGGATTCTGGTCAAGGCTGTCATTTAAAGTCAGTTCATCGCTGGGAATGGGAGAAAGATAATCACGTTCCGGATTAAATCCGAATCCCGAGGGTAAAAGTATCTGGTAAGGATCCACAAATCCTTCGTCGTCCACATACAGATTTTCCCCAACGATGATGCCTGGATCTCCGCTTCCGTCAATGGCAAAGTATTTTCCTTCCAGGTTTGAACCCATGTACTTTATTCCTCTGGGTCGCTGATTGACGATGAGATGATGGGCCCTCCAGCGGGCCAGGTCATCCCATCGTGCATTTTCAAATGCCAGTTCAACGCGCCTTTCACGCCTGATCTCATTGATTACCGGGGAGAGATCCGGGAAATCCCAATCCGGATCTGCTGTTATATTGCTCAGATCCAGGTGAACCATACCCACCCGGTCGCGGAGCAGATTCACAGTAATATCAATATCATCCCTGGGTAATTGTACCAAGTTCGGCCTTGGCCTCTGCATAAATCAGCAACGCCTCAGCATAACGAAATATGATGGATCCCATCCAACCCACACCTTCCTGCTGGGCATATTCCGTGTTGACCCCTTTGTACAAACAATATCCTGTGGTAGCGCGCCATTGGCCAACTCCATCAAGGGGTGGTTTGTCGAATATCAAATCTTCGCCGCCTCCAGGGCGGTTGATGGTTCTGAAGATCACCCGGAAGGAAAATGGTCTGGGCAAATGCGCGGATCCCGGTTCTGTGCCTCCAGGGAAAGTGAATCATATCCCGAAACAGGGGGCTGGTGGAAATCGGTTGACCGTCGATGCATAAGTAATCATCAGCAATAGCTTTTGTAATCCCTATGTCCCCTCCTGCATTTGGCAGGTACTGGCCCAGATGATGGGTGACCTCGAGTCCCACATCATATTTTCTCCACAGCAATACTTCAGGATTACCTGTATAATCAAGCTGGTTAAAAAGCGACCAATATGCTGCTATTCTCAGGGCCTGGACTTATCCAGGCCTGCCGTTCCCGTTTGCATCAGTTGCTCAGCTGCATCCGCTGCCATTGCAATAAAATCTGTACCCATCTTCACCGGTCACTCCAAATGGTGTGCCCTGATGGTATTTTTCCCAGGTCCCTTCATAGAGGCATACCCTGGCCTTTAAAAGGAATGGCAGTTTCCTTATTGATCCGGAAGGGTTCTGTCTTCGACCCTTCACCTTTAAACCGGCAATGGCATCATCAAGGCATGCCAATGATTGAATCCACTACCACCTTTCGGCTCTCACGGGGAGCAAATAATTCAGGGGACTCTGTATCCAGTGCATGGCTGAACCAGGGAACGATCACCAAAGGTTTTTAACATTTCAAAATAGAGAATAGCTTTGAAGAATTTGACTTCGGCGATGTAAATTCCTGCATCCAGGGTATCCGTCAGATTTTCGTAACATGATCCAGGAAATAATTTGCCTCGCGTATATTGCTCCAGTCCCATCCGCCACCACTGGAAGGTAATGTGCGTATACCTGACAGGCGCATATCCGGGTACCGAAGGAACCAGGTTGTCACTGTTTTGCTCGCTACCAGAAAGTTCCTCCGCCATAACCAGAGTGGGAGGGCAACAAGCGTATAGAAACTGTTGGCATATAATTTCAGATCATTGGCAGTCTTGAAAATATTCACTGGGAGATAATTCATCCAGTGGATATCTTTCAAGAAAATCCTCGGAGCAGGACCACACAGAATGAATACACAAATAGACCGGTAATGATATATATCTTTTCATGGTACTTCATTTTACAGATTTAAAATGTCACATTAAGACCCAACGAAAGAACTTTTTGCAGTGGGTACATGGTACCACTGCCATATGAGCCACCTGTAAGTTCAGGATCGAAAACAGTAATCAGTTTTGTGAATGTAAGCAGGTTCTCTCCCGACAAGATAGATCCTCAGATTTTTGATTTTTACTTTTTGTGTCAGGCTTGACGGGAGGGTGTATCCCAGCTGAAGTGATTTCAGTCGCATATATGCACCATTTTGCAGATACCGGGTTTGGGTCTGATGGTTTTTGTCTTCCCAGTTTTCAAAATAAGGACGGGGCCAGTATGCATCAGTATTCTCTTCGGTCCAATAATCCATGTGTTCCTCCAGGCCAATATTCCACCATTTGTTCCCAACGATGCCCCAGAAAAGCGATCCGTCCAGAGCAAGCTCCCTTTTTGCGACACCCTGCCAGAGCATATTAAAATCAAATCCCTTCCATGATGCACCCAGGATTGCACTAAAAGTATATCGGGGAGTTGAGTTCCCGATGATTGACTGATCTCCCGGGTTGTCAACCGTATTTGTTCCAATATCAATTTTACCATCATTGATTCATGTCCTCATAATGAACATCACCTGCCCTCCAATCTCAGGGCGACAAATAGGACTGATCGTGCGACGGATCCTGGGCCTGTTCATCAGATTCAAACAAACCCACGGTGGTGAATCCCCAGATCTCCCCAAGTTGGGCCCCTTCATAGAAAGCCCCGCTAAGCAGTTTCTGCGGATTGTAGTAACTGGTAATGGTTGAAGTGGCATCGGCAAGCAGGAACTTTGGCTGAATAGGAAAAATCCTGTATCCTGTCCCTCCATTCCAACACCAACTCAAATCCGGTTGTTCTTAAATTGGCATTGTTCGATTTTGGAACTTCGGTTCCCAACACTACCGGGATAGGATTCCGCCGGACCGAGCATATCCAGTGTATTGCGAATGAAATAGTCAAAGGAGACATTCAGCCTGTTTTTAAAAAAACCTGCATCAATACCAATATTGGAAGTCCTTACCTTTTCCCAGGTGATACCCGGACTGATCAGTCCGGCCATCTGTACATAATTTGGCCGTACATCATCCATGATCTAGGGTAGATTTGTATGGAAAGGCAATCGCTCCACATAGAGGTAATTCTCCACATCCTGGTTCCCCAATGAACCATAAGATGCCCTTACCTTCAACATATTCACCACCTGATGAATGGGACTCCAGAAATTCTCCTTTGAAATGATGTAAGCTGCAGATCCTGATGGGAATACGCCCCAGCGGTAGTCTTCGGGGAATTTTGAGGAACCATCATACCGGGCTGAAAGCTCAAAGAGGTATTTGTCATTGAGGCTATAATTCAAACGGCCAAAAAAGCTCCTGGTGGAATAGTGGCCCATTCCTCCATCATTTTCTTGTTTGCCAGTAGCAGTAGGGATCGAAGGGACCTCATCACTTACCAGGTCATACCTTTTGGCAGAGTTCCAGCTGTATTTGTACAATTCCTGTTCAAATCCTGCCATGATGGTAAAATTGTGACCTCCTGTTCGTCTCTGGTAGGTGGAATATATATTGGGCGAACTGTAGGTACTGTAATAGGATGCCATGGTAAAACTGTTGGTTCCCGGAGCCAAGAGATGGTATAAGCCATAAGCATCTGTTCCATATACTTTTGCTACATGGTTGGTATACCCTGACGGATTCATTTTCCATCGATAATTCCCGTATATGGTCCACCCTTTAACGGGTTCGATTTCAACTCCGGGAACGATGATGTATTCATTTTGGTTTTCATCGTACATTCCACCCTGTTCCAGCCAGATCTGAGTCGCTTCCCCGGCCAGGTTGCCATCCGGGTAATAGGGAGCATTGGTGGGCCATTGCCGGGACAGGCTATAGTAGAATAAGCCTTTGTCATAGCTGGGACGGGAGATATTGGTTCGGCTGAATTTGCTGGACAAATTGAAACGCAGCCAGTCATATACCCTGGTATTTACTTTGGTATTGATGGTATTTCTGACATGACTATCCTCACCATATCTGAGCAATCCATCCTGGTGGTATGTTGAACCGGAAATGTAAAACTGGGTATTCTGGTTTCCCCCGCTTACACTCAGATTGTGTGATATTGTTTGGAACCCATTGTTTATAGGACTCCTCATACCAATCGGTATTTGCCCAGGAGCCATTATAACTCAGCCAGACCTGAGGGTTAAAGGGTGCTGGAATGGTCCAGTAATCAATCTCACCGGCCTGATATTGTTTCATATAATCGATGATCACCGGAACAAACATGAGCGGGACATTTGAGTTCCTGCATGCTTCATTGAAATACTCTGCAAATTGAATTGAATTAACAGAATGAGGGACGATGGTTGGTGCTGTAAAGGAGAAGTTGTTTGAATAATTCACCCTTATTCCATCAGTGCTGCCTTTTTTTGTAGTCACAAGCACCACACCAAAGGCTGCTCTGGCACCGTAAATGGCCGAGGCAGCTGCATCTTTTAATACAGAAATGCTTTCGATATCGGCCGGATTCACTTTATAGAGATCCTGCTCAATGCCATCAACCAGCACATATGGTTCTCCACCGTTGATGGATCCCATGCCCCTTATATTCATGTTCATTCTGGCTCCAACTTCTCCGCCATCAGCACCAACGGTGATATTCAGGTTGGGAGAGAGTCCCTGAAGTGCCTGGCTCACATTGGATACCGGGCGGTTTTCAATGGCTTTGGCGTTGACAACATCCACTGCTCCGGAAAGATTCACTTTCTTCTGCGTACCATAACCGATGACCACCACCTCCTCAAAGGTTTGTGCATCTACCTCCATTTGAACATCAATGAAGCTCCTTCCATTCAAAGCGATCTCCTGGTTCAGGTATCCCATATAGGAAAAGGATAGTATGGCATCCTCACCGGGGGCATCAATGGAATAGTTGCCATCAGGATCAGAGATGGTTCCAATGGTGGTTCCTTTCACACTGATATTAACACCGGGCAGGGGGGACCCGTCTGCTGCATCAAGCACCGTTCCGGTGACAGTATGTGCCTGTATAGTAGAAGATATACCCCTTTCTGCCAGGGCAGGGAGAGCGAGCAATCCGGTGAAAAACAGAATGAAAATGAGGACCGGAAGGTACTTGGCAATCAGGTGACTTAACAAGGGTCTGTTCTTTTTTCTCATTGCTTTAGGTATTGATTATCGGGTTATTCTTCGCCATGGGTAAAAAGTATCTCCCTCTTTTCAAGAAAGGGGAGTATCAGTTCTTTTGTCAGTAAGGCGGGTCGCAGCTTCTTCTCGGACAGCATGCCCAGCTGATCCCCGATATGCGGATTCCCCGGCTGTGTGGCATTTCCATAGCCCAGGAGCACCTTTGCACTCACGTTCTCGCCGAATTCTACCACAGCCACGAATGTCTCCCCTGCAATGGCCCTTCTCTTATGGTCGCTGTCCTCGGCAAAGTAGAGGGTCCTGAAAATGCCGTAATCACCGGGACCACCGTTGGCCGGGAGGTCGATATCATTGATCCTTAAACGATGTACCTCCCCCCAGGAAACATCCAGGGCGCCATTGCGGGTCAATATGTCGTTGGCTGCTTTACGCAGCAATTCAACGGCCTTTTCTTCTTCCCTGAGGCCTTTGGGGGTGTTAAAGGGATCCATCGGGTTCCAGGATTCGGCAAACAAGGAAGCATTTACCCTGTCCCACCATAAGGCAAACAGGACGGCGCCTTTGCTTTCTGATTCAGTTTGCCGGTCCCAGGCCCTGAGAACATCGGCTGCTTCAAGGCTTAATGGATCCGGGTATTTATGGACCGCCAGTAGCAGATCATCCAGAAAACGATCGGCTGCTTCCATTCCCGTATTGTGCTTCATGGCGACCAGTTCCCGGAAGCTAATGGATGGATTATTGCGAACCATATTTACCGCACGTTGTGGTCTCAGGAAAGTTCCTCCACTCGAAAAATAGGCAGGGAAATCCTCTGAATGCAATACCGGGGGATCGGTGCAGGTCCAGGGCGCATCGTTGCAATTCTGGATAAATCCGGAGGACGGGTTCAGTACCCTGGGTAAATCTTCGTAGGGATGGGTCTTATCCCATATATATTTCGAAGCCGTTCCATCAATGGTGCCTTTCCAGAAACCAAAATCCCCTTCCGCTCTTACAGGTATATTTCCGTTGAATAGATAGAAAATATTTCCTTCCCTGTCAGCATAAATCACATTAAACATGGGATTCTGAAGCATTCTCAGGGCTGATTCAAATTCCTGTAAACTTTTTGCACCGGCCATCAAATGATACTGCTGAAAAATTCCTGCGTTTTCCATGCCTGCAATGCGCACTGCATAGGCGTTTTTCTCGTTTTGTCCGACGATTGGTCCGTGCTTTGAATATTTAAATTCCATCTTTTGATCAATACATGAACCATCGCTCTGAAGCACTTTCAGGCTTACTTTCTTTTTCTCAAAAGGAAGAACCTTTCCATCCAGGATATATCCGCCATCCTTTAATGTGAGTTCATACCTGTCAGATGCATCAATGGGATTGACCGTGTGGGCCCATCCCAGATAATGTATTGAAAGCCAGGGTCAAGGAAGGCATGCCCACGAGGGAGATGCCATAGGAACTGAATCCGGGTGAATTCAGATGAGATTCGAACCAAAGAAAAAAATCAGACCACGGCAGGTGGGGATTTATAACCAGCATCGCGTTTCCGCTTTCTGATTTCGAGGGCGCAATGGCATAGGCATTGGATCCTTTGGGCAGGACATTCCCGGCAAGGTAAATATCATTGGCAGCCAGAAATTCCAGGGAAATCACGCGCAGCGTATGTCCGATCACATCCGTAGGGGTCACTGGCAATACCTTCAGGTATTTCTCTTCGATCTGTTCTTTGTGCGTGTCTGCATAGTGATTGATACCGGCCACAAAGGCATCCAGGTAAGAGCTGAACTCTTGTTCCTGATCCTGGTAAACCTTTGCAGCTTTATCCGGGATATTGAACAGCCGGATCTTTCTGTCAGATTCAATGAATTCTTCTCCCCAGTACTCCGCTGCCCGGCCACGGGCCTGCCCGTAGAGTTTTAAAATGAGGTTGGCATGATTCTGCATCTGTGCCTCACCAAAAGCTAAATACATCTCTTCAGTAGTCCTGGCGAAAATGTGTGGCACCCCAAAAGTGTCCCAGAGTATTTCAGTGTCAGACGATTGGCATCTTGTCCCAGCCAAGCAGAGAGACAAGAGAAAAATCAGAACATTGAATTTCAAGGTTTTCATAGTACTTTCTTTTTCCGGCTAACAATAGCTGCATAGTAAGTGATGATCATAAACGCAATTGCAGGTACCCAATAGGCGAGTTCTATGTTCCCTGACTGATCCGATACGATCCCCTGAATCTGGGTCAGAAATGCAGCTCCTGCAATGGCCATAACCATTCCCGCTCCTCCTATTTTTGTATCCTCGCCCAATCCATCAATGCCCAGACCGTAGATGGTGGGAAACATGAGCGACATGCAGCCCGAAACGCCAATCAGGGCATAAATTCCGATCTGACCCTGACCGTATATGGTTATCAAACACAACGACACTGCCAGCAGGGCGAGGGCAGTTAACAGGTTCCTGGGCTTGATGAAATTCATCAGTCCGGTACAAATGAATCGTCCAAGTACAAACAAAAGCAGAGACATGATGTAGTAGGTAGCTCCGGCCTGCTCGGGTGTTCTCGGTAGAAGCACATCTAGCCCTAACCAGTCACAAACATTATAGAATCCTGCAGCCAGCGGTTCCAGGTTGCGCAAGCCGGCTATGATTTGGTCCGGAGTAGCTTGTTCTCCCAGGCTGGCAATGACTGCGTCAAGCTGCAATTGTTGCATGGCATATCTGATGATGAATGACCACACTGCAATCTGGGCGCCCACATAGAAAAACTGAGCGATTACAGCCCAGGCATAATTCCTGTTTTTTGCCAGTCGTTTGAAAGTACCCAGGAAATCAATGTTGCTGTTTTCTTCCTTTAATGGCGGCATTCTGGTAAACAAGATGGCCAGGAAAAGAAGGCACATCACCAGGCCTATGGTCATATAGGCCATGCTTACTGCATGCAATTCACCGCCCTGAATTTTTATCAGCTCAGCGGCTGGAAGTGCCGCCCTCTCAGCCGCAGTTAATGTGTTTAGCCTGGAAAGGATGAATACCTGGCTAACCACTACTCCGGTGATGGCCCCGAATGGGTTGAAGGATTGTGCAAAATTCAGACGTTGTGTGGCTGTTTGTGCAGGTCCAATGGCACATACGTAGGAATTTGCAGAGGTCTCAAGAATGGAAAGCCCTGCAAACAGTATGATGATGGCGAAAAGAAACATGAAGAAGCTGATGCTGATATTTACTTCAGAAAAGAGCATGGCAGGGTAGAACATAAAGGCACCCAGGCTATAAAGCCCCAAGCCCAGCAATACCCCTGATTTATAGGTATACTTCTTAATGAACATGGCCCCTGGTATGGCAAAGCATCCATAGCCAAGCAGGTAGCAGGCTACCTGTATCCAGGCCGTTTTAGAGTCAGACAGGCTCATGATTCGCTTAAAGGCTGCAAGCATGGTGTCTGTCAGATTGTTGGGCACAGCCCATGCAAAAAACAGGCTGGACAGAAGGATGAAAGGCAGCACAATGCCTTTAGGGATCATTCGTTGTTTCTCCATGATGAGTTCTACAAAATCATATCAGGTTTTTATGTCTTTGAGTCCTATTTAAATGCTCCTTTCAATTCATCAATGGATGTATTGGCCAGGTGCAGGGTAATTTCATTCAATTGATCTTCATTACCGGTAAAGTGGAAAATGCGCTGAATGTGGGTAAGTCTTTCACCCGGTGAAAGCATGGCAGCCGGAGATGAACTCTCGATTTCAAAGAAGGGTCCCATTACAGATCCATCTTCTGTTGGGCCATCGTTGTATGAGTTGATCACATCTCCGACCAAAGGATCATCCTGTTTTCCCCATTTAGAATTGACGTAGGGCCCTGCTTTTTCCGGATCGGAATACCACAGCACTGTCAACGCTTTATTTCCGGGATCGTAAGCCAGACTCCATTGAAGAGCTCTTCTGGAAGATACACCAATCTTGCTCCGATAGGTTCCATCGGTCTTAAATAGGATGGCATCTTTTTCTATTTTCAGACGATCCGCAGGAACTTTACCAAAATATTCATCACTCACTTTTTTGCCTAATTCACTTTCAGGCCCCGTCCTGATTGGGATGCACACCACTCCTTCAGAGGAGGGATTAAACATGGAGAGTAACCATAGAGACAGGAAACCGCTTTGGGCATTCCAGCCTGATTCCCCCTGGTTCATCAAAGTATTATATGATTCGTAGGCTACCAGTTTCAGGGAATCATCGATGATCAGATTCAGGGCGTCCCTGACCTCATCAGGACTCATCATACTCACCTTCCTTTCAACGCCTATATGCAAGCTTGTTCCGGATGCATTGACCAGAGAGAATGCTTTCTTTAAGCTTATGGAATGAGTGTTCTGGGAAATAATATCAAAGGGTTCTGTATCAAGTTCTTTAGGCACCTGCCAATTGGGAAAAACCTGTTCGGTTCCCTGTTGAAAATAGATGGAATAATCCCCTCCTTCCGGGCCCAGCCATAAGCGCTCTTCCCCGCCAAAGGGGTTAAACTGATCATTCCTCTTTCCGGATTCGATATAGGAGTAATTGATCCAGCCAAAACTCTTTCCTTCCATGCCATTGGCACTGCTTGTCATAACCCTTCCCTGCAATTCAGGGACAATTAAGATGAGGGCACTACCTTCCTGATCCTTGAGTTCAATGAAATCAAAGTTGTTTCTGGTGAGGAAGTCCACATCATAGCCGTAGCTTCCTTTGCTATACGAGTGTTTCATCTGAGGGTCTTTTTTATTTCCCGAGGATGAACAGCTCACCAGGATAAGGATGAATGCATATGTTACTGCCCTTCTTGGGTTAAAGAATGAGATTGTATTCATCATGACTACCGTTTTCAATTATCCTGAGTAAAGTGGTCCAAGATTATTGCAGGCTCTGAAATCAGCGCTTTCATTGTGGCTTCCAAAGGCGCTCCATGCACTGGGCCTGAAAATTGATTCCGCTTCAACGTTGTGCATACATACAGGTATTCTTAATGCTGAAGCCAGGGTAATAAGGTCTGCCCCGATATGTCCGTAGGAGATGGCCCCATGGTTGGCGCCCCAGTTGGCCATCACCGAATAGACATCCCTGAAGGGCCCTTCCTGATTGGTTCTGGGAACAAACCATGTAGTAGGCCAGGTGGGATCTGTACGTTTGTCAAGGATTGCATGCAGTTCCTCGGGAAGTTCAATGGTCCACCCTTCAGCCAGTTGCAAGACAGGCCCCTGGCCTTTGATCAGGTTTATTCTGGACATCGTGACTGGCATTTGGCCTGCCGTTTTGAACTGTGATGAAAAGCCTCCCCCCCTGAAGTACTCTTTATTTGCCGGGCACCAGCGGGTGTTTGCAAGGCATCTATCAACTTCCTCCTGTTGAACATCCCACCACGGTTTCATCACTGGATTACCCTGTTCATCGCGTTGTTGTGCAGTGGCATCCAGGGTGGTTGAACCAGAATTTATTAAATGGATAAAACCTTCAGATGCCAATCCATTTAATTCATAGCCTGTAACTCTTTTCACGGATTCGGGACTCCAGTATGTTCGTACATCCGAAAAGATCTGGGAGGTATTTGTCAACAAATGACCCAATAGCATGGATACCCCATTAAGACTGTCATTTTCGGTGGCAAAAACGAAAGGTGCCCTGATCCCGTTCCAATCAAATGACGAATTCAGAATGGCCTCAGTAAAATCGCCATTGGGATAGTAATCCGTCCAGTGTCGCTGCCCCTGGAAACCTCCTGCAATTGCATTCCTGCCCTTGGCCTCTTCACCGAAACCTAAAGCAGATAGTTGGGCATTCCCGATCATCAGATCGCGTATGATCAGGGTCATCTTTACGACTATTTCCCATTCCCAGTCTTTTCTCTTTTTATCTGAGGGCTTTTTATTCAGATCGGGCCCTTCCTTGCAGTTCTCTATGGTCCAGCTCAGGGCTTTCTTGTATTCCTGTTTGTCATATATGTTAAGTTCGATCCTGCGCAGGATTTCTGTCATATCTACAAACTCGGTCCGCATGCCCAGGTAATCCTGGAAGAAATCGGTATCCACCATGGAGCCTACAATGCCCATGGATGCATACCCCAGTGAGAGGTATGTTTTTCCCTTCATCTGAGCTATGGCCAGCCCTGCCTTCACAAAGCGCAGGATCTTTTCCTTCACATCCGCAGGGACCGAGTGGTCCCCGGCATCCTGCACATCTTTCCCGTAAATTCCAAAGGCCGGGATTCCTTTCTGGTTATAGCCTGCCAGGGCAGCCGCCAGGTAAACAGCGCCAGGTCGTTCTGTTCCGTTAAATCCCCAGATGGCCTTCGGGATCATTGGATCAGTATCCATGACTTCCGTTCCATAGCACCAGCAAGGAGTAACTGTCAGCGAAACACCTACGCCTTCCCTGGCAAAAAGGTCGGAACATAATGCTGCGTCGGCCACGCCTCCGATGGTATTTTCAGCAATCACACACGACACCTTTTCACCCGTGGGGAACCTGAGATTTTCTTCAATAAGCCGGGCTGCAGCCTCAGCCATTTCCATTGTTTGTTCCTCCAGGGATTCCCTGATTCCATCTTCGCGACCATCGATGACAGGTCTAATGCCCACTTTTGGCAAACGGCCAATAAGTCTGTTACTCATTTCTATTCATGTTTAAGGTTTTGCATAATCGATTAAGCAAATGACAGAAAAAAAGGTTAGCAACCGCTTGACCCTCTGATAATCAGAGACGGACTTAGCATGATTTGAGTGATTTTAGTTGATCCTGCAATGGCATTCATGAGAATGCTGAATGATTCTTTCCCCATTTCTTCGAGGGGTTGTTGTACATAGCTTAAAGGTGGATTGAACAAATCAAAGCTCTCACCGCCGTCAAACCCGATGAAAGCACAATCTTCAGGTATTTTCAGACATTTCTTGTTAATGCAATATAATCCACTCAGGGAAAGGGCATTGGTGGCAAAAATGAGGGCGCTTCTATTTTTAGCTTTAACATCCAGTTCATCGAATAACTCCGAAAACTCTTCATTGTCCAGGTCATAGTTAATTTCAATGATATTGATATGGTCAATCAGTTTGTTTGCGGCCATGGCTTCTTTATAGCCCCTGATCCGTTCTCTCATGTGAATCAGGCTGTTTTTGTAAGCAAGCATGCCAATGTCGATATATCCCTCTGCAATAAGGTGCGATGTTGCTTCAAAGGTTGCCTGAAAATTGTCGAGGAAGACATGGTTGGTATTGACTTCCGGGAAGTATCTGTCGACAAGTACCAGCGGAACCTTTTTCTTTACAAGGCTTCTTATCTGGTCGATTGAACCTTCTGTCGGAACAATAATAAAACCGTCCACCTGTCTGTTTAACAGGGTGTTGATCACAGACTCAGACTTAAAATCATCTTCATCTGAGCTGCCAAACAGTACTGTATATCCAAAGTTATTAGCTTCATTCTCAATGATTCTTGCCAGATGCCCAAAGAAGGGGTTCGCAATGTCAGCTACCACCAAACCGATGGTTTTGGTCGATTTCATCCTCAGACTTCGGGCTATCTGATTGGGCTGATAGTTCAATTCCTCTGCTGCTTCTCTAATCTTCTTCACCACTTCGGCACCGACTCTTTTTTCCTTTTCCTGGCCATTCAATACATAGGATACCAGGGCAATGGAAACTCCAACCTTGTTCGCAATATCCTTCATGGAAACCCTTTTCTGCATAGCACCAGCAATTTTTTACAGTTTAACTCAAGTAAACGACCTGATTAAATCTGATTTGAACCAAATATATGCTTAAACGATTAAATAAGCAATTCTTGAGACACTTTTTACTGAAAATTGACAGAAAATCTGGATGCTTCTGTACCTCTTTTACACCATCTGTCGCTTGCAGAAGCTCTTGAGACGATAGTGATTGGATTCATCGAATCCTTTTTCATTATCTCTTTAAGAAATTATGCGGAAATCTTATCCTCTACTCATCAATAATAAGCAATATTCATGGATTGGGTGATATTTTAATTGTTTTTCACGGAAGGCAGGCTCCTGAAAAAGGAACATTGGTTGGATATGGAGCTATTATTGAAACATTGGGCCTTCCAATGCCTTCCCCAAACACATTAGCTCTTATAAAGTTCTTCCACGACAAGCCCGAAACTCTTTGAATCTTTAGATGAAGTAGTTATTGAAGAAATGGTTAAGAATGAACCATTGAGTCAATTCAGTCGGAGGATATGGTTTCTTTATGAATGGCTAATACAAAAGGCCTTAGATCTTCCTGACCTGAAAGAAGGTAATTACGTTCCTTTGTTGGATGAGAACCTGCAGTATACAATAGGGAAAGGTGATAATTCACCACGCCATCGAGTGAGAAACAATCTCCCGGGCACAATAAATTTCTGTCCATTAGTGAATAGGAGCGAAAAACTGGAAAAATATATAAAGGACGATCTTTCAGAAAAAACCACAGGTATAGTACGAAATATCCATAACGATATTTTACAAAGAACTTCCGCCTTTCTATTACAAAAAGACTCTAAAGCTTCATTTAATATTGAAGGTGAAACCCCGTCAAACAGCCGAGCAACCAGATGGGGCAAGGTGATCGGACAGGCAGGGAACCTTTCACTATCAAAAGAAGAACTAATCCGTCTTCAACAAATTGTTATCGAGAATGATAGGTTCACAAATATGGGATTCCGTGAGGAAGGTGGGTTTGCTGGAGAGCACGACAGAACTACCGGTGAACCACTACCGGAACATATATCAGCAAGATGGCAGAATCTTGATGAGCTACTGGATGGTCTGGTTAAAACTAATAATAAATTGGAGAATTCCGAATTTCATGCTGTTTTAACTGCAGCAATTATTTCTTTTGGATTTGTCTTCATTCATCCATTCGTAGATGCCAATGGAAGAATTCACAGATACCTCATTCATCATATTCTTGCGAAAATGAAGTTCACACCACAAGGGATTATATTCCCTGTATCGGCAGCTATATTAGGACAAATTGATGATTATCGGAGGGTGCTTGAAAGCTATTCACATCCACTCCTTGATTTCATTGAATGGAGGACAACACAGGATCATAATGTCGAGGTTATCAATGATACAGCTGATTATTATAAATACTTTGATGCGACAATGCAGGCTGAGTTTCTATTTGATTGCATAGAATATACGATTAAGGAAATTATTCCGAAAGAAGTTTCATATTTGGAGCATTTTGATCAAATGAAAGCCTGGTTGGATGATAATTTTGATATGCCGGATAAAACAGTGGCCATACTGATCCGATTCCTTGAACAAAACAATGGTAAATTATCAGATCGGGCTCAAACAAAGGAATTCTCTGCTCTCAATAACGAAGAAATACAATTAATTGAGAATCAATATCAAAATATTTTCTCTTAGGTTCATGTATGGAAATAACCGTTTTGCAATAATCTGGGTAAGAATTTGAAGCAGAATCTTTGAAATCCGAAAGCTTTCAGAAAATATGCCAACTGTACGCCAACAGGGGTAAATCAAAAAACCGAACTCCTTTATTATCAGAAAGTTCGGTTTTTATATTGAGGCCGGTAGCGGAGTGTAGCCTATTGCCTTTTTTAGGCATCCAATTACATCTTTATATTTCATTGCGCTGATTCTGATGCGCTTATGGATCAACGAGCCACAAAATATGAGCATTTTGTTTGCCCCAAAAAGTATCTGTTTACTTTTTTGATGACAACCCAAGGTATTTATTCACCTCTGTAGTGCTTCCAAAAACTACTTTTCTTTCCATGGACCTGATTCAGCCACACATGATACATCCCATGTTCTCCAAGATCTTGCCAATCTTCGATTTCTGCAGCAAGATGGTCAAGCTTCTTTAGATATTTCGCAGCATGCGGATAGGCCTTATAAAACTTCCTGTCAAGTATGGATTCAAGCAATGCTCTGTAGATTACATATGCAGCCAACATCCTGGCTTCTGATTCCATGGATTTTGCCATTGGTAATAAGGTTTCATAGAAGCGACCGTTCAGAGTTTCGGTACCAGCCATGACCAGAATACATATTTCAGCCTCATCAAATTTCTTAACATCAATAAGAAATTTGATATCGGAATAATCTACTTTCCCATCATCTATTATAAAGCCGGCCTCATCATCAATCACCAGCTCTCTTTCCTCCTCTCCTATTACTTTCAAAAGCTTTTCCAGGGTATGCAGATTTCTGCTTTTTCTGAATGAGAGCCAGGCCAATTCAGCCTCCTTCTTTGAATCGCCCAACTGTCCATAAATCTCCTGAAGAATCTCACGCCTCTCCCTATCCATGAAAGTCTCATAGGAAGAAATCCTATTGATCCACTCTAAGGCTTTCTGGGGGAAACCAGATTCCAGGTAAACTCTCCCAATATCAATACAACTTGAAACGCTTGGCTCTTCCGTTGATTGCATTCTAATTCTCTCAAAAAGCTCCGCATTTCCTGTTTGCCTCGCCAGAGATTCGATGGCCCTGAAATAATGGCCCTTTTGATATTCATCCTCCACTTCCTCTGACAATAATTCGAAAATATGGATGGCATTATTTGCTTCCTCTTCTCCCAGCATTTCCAGTCCCTTGTCAATCAATCCTTCCCTTATACTGTAGGGATCATTTGAATAGGTTTTTATCAGCAGATCAAGAACTTTTTTCTTATCCGTGCATCTGGAAGCGTACTGAGTAAATAAACTACGTGCTCCATATCTGTACACATCACTTATGTAACCACTGGAATCATCGCAGTTTCCAAAAATAGTCTGATCGGTCTCAAGAAAAGAGACAATCAAAGACATCCCAACACCAGGATCAGGTTTTGCTTGTTCCATATCTTCAAGTAAATGGTCAAGTTCAGCTGCAAATCTCCTTGATTCTTTCCTGTGAATAAACTTCTTTCTCCGCTTCAGGCCACTGATCTTTCTCCTGAAACTTTTGATGATAACATCCGGTTCACTGATAAGCCGCTCGACCAAACGCTTTGCCATATCATCATGTTCAGTCATTTTTAACAAGGCATCTGCAAGTACTTCTGGAGGCAATTTGACCAGCTTCTTCTTTTTTCCCTCTTCCATGGCTATTTACTCTCAGAAGTTACTTCTTCAATGCCTTTCTTTATATGGGAAATCAAGCTTTTTGAATATTCTATTGTCTCATCGGATTCACTGGCAAACAATTCTGCCAGGTTATTGTCATCATTCAATCCATTCTCAAGAATTCCTTTAATCCGTTCAACAAGCTTAGGATTTCCAGATACTATCTTACCAATCTCCCTACCCAGGAATTGGGAGGCTATCTCAGCCAATTCAATATCATCTGTAAACAAATCACTATGTTGCTCAAAGATTACCTCATCATTTAGATGAAAATAATTCTTGATAATCTCAGCAATGTCATCAATATCATCTCTTCTAACCTCCGGCCTGTCATCCCAGGCAATAAGCTTCAGAATCACTATACCTGGCAAGGTACAGACCTTAAATCTTTGATCTTCTGTAATAATCTCCTCTGAAGCTTGCTCATATACTTCTTTAAAACCTTCTACATTCATACTGGTAAAACCAGTTCCCTTTACGGTGACAATTCCTTCACTTTCAAGATCTCCAAATGGTATTAGGTCAACTTGTGATTTATCCTTCCATATTAGAACAAATTCGTTGCCTTTCGAGGGGATGAATCCTTCCTCTTCAATCAAATAGCTTTTAAGATCATCGAAAACGAAAGAATCCTTTATCATTATTCCAAAATCAATATCGCTTGTTGCTCTTTTTGGTGGAAGGTCATGAATGCCTTTCATCCATAGGTCTCTTGCTGTCGCACCAACGAGGTAGAAGTCGATTCCAAATTTGATAAATCCACGTTCAAGTGCCAGAAATATTTCTTTGAATTGACCCTCTTCACGAATCTTACTAAAGGGTATTTTCAATAAATTGCTCATATATCTTCTGTGCAGTTTCTATGCATCTCTTTTTTCCAGTGGCCAATAAATCTGCGTAAGCAATAATAGGAGGAACAACAATTTTACCTGGTTCCATTTCTTTCCAGAATTTCTCATAAACAATCACTTTACCTTCCGGATCAGGAATAAGTCTGTAATTCTTAATTAAATCAGCCTTCTTCTCATTTGTATACAGTGTTAAATATTCTGGTTGCAGGAATTTAGTATAGATATTCCCAGCGGGTTCACCCCCCCATTGACTCTTATTCAGGTTTATTTCCTTCCATCCCTTAAAATCAGCTGGATTATTAAATCTGAAATTGCCAACCTTCAAAGCGGGTTTAAGCTTTTCAGCATAAGCAGTAATCCATTTCTGAAGTAACTGATCTTTATTTGTCAGTTTCAATTCTTTCTTATTTAGCTGTAAAGCAAATCCCTGTTCTTTTAGACCTTCTAGTATATATTGTACATTCCCATGTGCAATGCCAGCATTTTTTGCTATCGCACGATGAGTATCATTTATGTCATTCTCATTAGTTAATAACAGAAGTAATGCCTTTAGTCCAGCCTTTGTAAACGCTCTTCCATATTTATCTTGATGATGATGCATTTTGCGTTTTCCATCAACCTTGAGAAGGATATTATCAGTTTCAATATTTATGCTCCCGTCCAAAACAATATATGCTATCCCATGCTCCACAAGTGTGCTTCTAATCTTTGGAAAGATATTCTCTGCAATAACCATGAAGGGATTATACTCCTGTTTTATATTAAACAGCTTTGTAAGCTGATATTCCCGAATTTCCTTTCTAATTTCAACATTAAATTTCAGAGTATGACCTTTGAACTCAAGCTTTATTATGCCATCAATATCTTGCTCAGCTTTCTCTTCCCAGAAAGCATTTATTTTTTGGTCAGCAAGAACTTCAGTAATGACTGTATGAAGTAGGTTGTCTTTTATTTTGTCCATCTTTCTCTTTTGTCCACGTAACGTGGTCATACAAATGTATTGAACAATGCTGTAAAAAACAAGTTTATTCAGCATGATACCCTGTAATTAACTATATAACAATGGATTTCTTGAATGTGTTGGAGGCGATAAAGAGGGAGATGGCTAATTCATTATAAAACTTCTTAAGTTGGTAGAAGGGTGGGTAGAA
>CAWCAK010000009.1:0-149994 GCA_963793455.1 uncultured Bacteroidota bacterium | reverse complement strand
GAAAAATATGGACAAAAAATGAAAGAACTTGCTTTTCTGCCTGGTTACCGCTGCAATAGTGGTTGGTTGCCAGGACGATATTCCACCCGATATTGACCTGCGGGAAGAGATGAGGGATTTAGTGACCGGGATCAGCGAATATGCAAAGGCTTTTGATCCTTCATTTGTTGTGATCCCCCAGAACGGGATTGAGCTTGTAGTTACCGGCGGGGAATCTGATGACCCGGTCCATACAGGTTACCTGGAGGCCATTGACGGGCACGGACAGGAGGACCTGTTCTACGGGTATGACAAAGATGACAAAGCCACCCCGGGGACTGAGAATGAATACCTTCGCTCCTTCCTGGACAGGTCTCTGGGGCAGGGGAACACGATCCTGGTTACGGATTACTGCTCAACGCATTCGAAGATGGATGATTCCTATGCACAGAACCATGCAGCGGGGTATGTGTCATTTGCAGCTTCCAGCAGGGAGCTGGACCGCATCCCGGTGTACCCGGCCCCGGTCTTTGGGGAGAATGACGCAGAAATCACGGAGCTGCAGGAGGTGCGTAACTTCCTCTACCTGATCAATCCTGAGAGTTTCAGTACAAAGGAAGATTTCATCCTGGCTGTCACCGCCACCAATTATGACCTGCTGATCATGGACCTCTTTTTCGCTGAGGATCTCCTGTTTTCACCCGGTGAGATCGGCCGGTTGCACAACAAGGCCAACGGGGGGATCCGGATGGTGGTCGCCTACATGTCCATTGGTGAGGCCGAGGATTACAGGTATTACTGGAAGGATGAATGGAAGAGGGATCCTCCCACATGGATGGATGGAGAAAATCCTCACTGGGAGGGGAACTACAAGGTCTGGTACTGGGAAGAAGCCTGGCAGGAGATTATTTACGGGAGCCAGGATTCCTACCTGGGCAGGATCCTGTATGCGGGTTTCGACGGGGTCTACCTCGACATCATTGATGCCTTTGAATACTATGAGTAACCAGCCGGTGTTCCGGTTAATTCCTGTACTTTGTGCAGCTCCAGCTCTGGCCGACCGCACTGCCTGCGCTTTTCAGCTCTCTGATGTAGGCATCTACCTGTGCCTCCGTTCCGCAAAAATCAGATGGCGTATAGCCTGTGAAGGCTTCGGTGCATTCGGCACAATATTCACTGAGCTTGTCGCAGGAAGTTAATGCAACGGTAGCCGTTATACCCATGGCAATAAGAATCACTTTTTTCACGACTTGATTTTTTCTCAGCAAAAGTTACAATTTTCCAGGGAAATTGGGTAACAGGAGCCCGAAGTTTTCCCAGCCGGTTTGACATTCACTTTTCTACGGAGTACCTTTATGTTCCCTATTCCGGACCCGATATGAGAAGACTTTTTTTTGCACTGGTCATCATACTGGTATGTACGCTTACTTATTCCCAGGCCCCTGGTGCATTCAACTACCAGGCGATTCTCCGGAATGCGGATGGAACGCTGATGGCCAACCAGGCCGTCGGGATCCAGGTGGGCATCGTCGATACTTCGGGCTATTCTGCATACCTTGAAACCCACCAGGCCACCACCAGTCAATTCGGACTGGTGAACCTGGTCATAGGGCAGGGAGAGGGCAGTGATGACCTGTCAGCGGTTGACTGGGGTGCCGGACCCTATTTTCTGGAAATCACTGTGGATGGCCATTTACTGGATTCCAGTCCCCTGCTCAGTGTCCCGTACGCACTCTACGCGGAATCGGGCAATGAAGGTCCCCCGGGACCAGAAGGGGAGCAGGGTGAACGGGGCGATCAAGGCGCTAAGGGTGATCAAGGCGAGAAGGGCGATCAGGGCGATCAGGGCGAGAAAGGCGAGCAGGGCCTTCCTGGCGAACCTGGGGATTCAAAATGGGATGAATCGAGTGGCAGCATCAGTTATACCGACGGCCAGGTTGGCATCGGAACAGGATCACCTTCGGAAAGACTGGAAGTGCATGGAAACCTGAAAGTGGAAGGGGATATTTTTCTGGATGGTGCCAACCTGGAAGACCTGCTTGCGGAGGTTGCCATGATCAAGGACATGATCGGGATAGGTACGGTGGAGGATATTGACGGGAACAGTTACAGTACTGTCGACATTGGCGGGCAGGTATGGATGACAGAGAACCTGAAGGCTACACGCTATGCTGATGGTTCGCCCGTTCCCGAAAAACAGAGCGAGTCGGAATGGGATGTTTTAACCCCCGGTGATAAGGCTTACTGCTGGTATTACAGCCAAAAGGAGCACAGGCAAACCTATGGCGCTTTATACTCCTGGGCGGCGGCTTCCAGGGGGCAAGCCGGTCAGGACGCCATTCCCGGAGAGATCCAGGGGATCTGCCCCGAAGGATGGCACCTGCCAGGTGATGCGGAATGGAGACAACTGGAGATGGAGCTGGGGATGGGTGCCTCCACTGTGCAGGAACAGGGATGGAGGGGGGAGAGTGAGGGCGGACAGCTAAAAAAAACCGGCACGGAACATTGGGCCAAACCCAATAAGGATGCTTCAAATGAACATGGGTTCACAGCACTGCCGGGAGGTTTCCGCCTCGAAAGCGGTGCCTATTTCGGTATCTCCGGCAATGCCTTCTTCTGGAGTGCGTCGGAGCGTGATGGCGGGCATGCATGGGGACGGTATATGAACTATACCAACGGGGATATCAACCGCTATTTCTATAAGAAAGTATACGGTTTGTCCGTACGATGCGTAAAAAATCCGGAATGAAGAAGACCCTGATCATCATATGGCCTGTTCTGATCATGGCGGGAGGACTTTGCCTGCATGGACAGGAGGATTCGTTTATCTCCTATTTCTCACAGGACTTTGAGAACTCCCTCCCCGGGAGGTACGACTCGGCATCACAGGTACATGACTGGCCCATGGGCATTGCTCCCTGGGCCGATTCGTGGAAGACCAACAGCGAAGATTCCCTGAGTATCGGATCATCCGTGGATGGAGACGGAAGCAACAATACTAAAGCAGTGCTGGTTACCTACTTCAGGGGAAACAAGGGAACAGCACCCGATTCCACGTGTAATAACTGGGAAGGTGCACCCCTCAACCTGTGGAGCTGGGGCTCGGGAGAACGGTTCACATTCAACGTTGAAAACCTTGTGGACCCGGAATATTCCACAGGAACAATTGGTTACGGATTCAATGCGAAATTTTCCGTGGATGATTATGCAAAAGGGGGGAAGTTCGGGTTCACGCTGTTAATGGGCAAGGAACATGGAGAGGGCGCCTGTGCACCCGATTCCACCGAGGGATTCAGCCATATTCTGATGTGGAGTCAGCCGAAACCTGAAACCAAAAATGCCCCGGTCATTGTAAGTTATGTCTATCACCAGGTCTATCCATACGATGGTTGCGATGGTCCCGGCACTTGATTACGCCGAGTTTAACAAATGGAATGAGATCGACAGTGTGAAGGGAGATGCTGCGATCATTCCCAATGATGAATGGTTCAGTGTGTTCGTGTTGCTGACACCCAATAGCTTTACCGAAGGAAAGGCCAACAGTGATGGGATGATCCAGGGATGGATGAACGGCAGGATGTACTTCAGGAAAACCGGGATCATGTTTATTCATGAAAGCTACGAGCTGGAGCATGAAGAGAAGGCCACCTGGGCACAGGCCGAGTTTGCCACCTTCTTCGGGGGATGTAATACCGGGCATATTTCCACCAGTGATGAGTATTTCTGGTACGACGATTACCACCTGGGGCGGCCCTCAGGCCCCCACTTTCCGGAGCGGGACACGGTGGACAGGAACCATGTTGTTGATTTCAGCTGGATGAAGCACTGAGTGCCGGTTCAACGGGTCCTTTCCAGCTCAAGGAATGTGGCCTGGATCTCCCGCGTAAAAGGGCCGGGCTTCCCGTTACCGATCTTCCGGCCGTCCACTGAGACCACCGGGGTGATATCGCGTGAGGTGCTGGTAATAAATATCTCGTCCACCCCGAAAAGGTGTTCGAAGGCGAAGTCCTCCAACCGGATCTCCCCGAAGGCGGAAAGCACCTGTTTACGGATAATCCCGGTCAGGATATTGGTCCTGGTTGTGAATATGTTCCCGTCCTTCACGAAAAATACACTGGCCCGGGAGCATTCAGTGACCAAATCCTGGTGGTACAGCACGTCCACAGCCCGGTGCGCTTTCATCTTTTCCTGAAGCCTGAGGGTATTGAAATAGTACAGGGTTTTGATCTCAGGATTGGGCCGCACATATTCCTCGCTCACCAGGCCGACCCCCAGTTGGAAGGATTCAGGAGCAAGTGGTTCCCACGGGACCTGCAGGATGACCACGTTGGCACTGCCTGTGACACTCTCCAGGTTCCCGGAATAGCCGCCGGTTACCAGCACCTTGAAGGCACTTTCTCCGTCGCCATTCCTTTGAAGCAAATCGTGAATGGCAGCAGTGAATCCCTCCCTTGTGAGATCGCACCCGATCCCCGATAGCCTGATGGAGTTGAACAGCCTGCCGGTATAGTCCTCCAGCCAGGGGATCTGTCCGCCGCGAACCCGGAAAAAGTCAAAGACCCCGTACCCCCGCTGGATCTGGAGGTCAGAGATATGCAGCCTGCACTGGTCGTAGGTTGTGATGTGTCCGTTTAAATAGCAATATTCCATGTTAGATCCTGTTGATTTTTCCCTGGGTTCATTCAAAATTCCATGGTGAAGGTGCTGCCCCGGCCCGGCGCGGACTTCACAGAGATGGAGGCATTGTGAAGCCGGAGTACCTGCTTCACAAAGCTTAACCCGATCCCGGAAGCCTGCTGCTTGGTGCTGTAAAAAGGCATGAATATATCTGCCAGTTTTTCCTCCGGGATCCCGGTGCCATTGTCCGATACCTGGATCACCACATGGGATCCCCGGGAAAATGCCCGCAGTGTCAACCGGGGCTCCCGGGTACGGTCCATGGCAGTGAGGGCATTTGTGACCAGGTTGATCAGTACCTGTTCTACCAGGACGGCATCTGCCTGCAAAAAGAGGCCTTCACTTTCAACCTCTACCGTAAGAGACACCCCTGCCAGGCTGGTATGCATGACCAAACACACTGAATCAAACAGTTTTCTTACTGTTACCTCCCTGGTTTCCAGGGACTCAGAAATCTGTGTCAGGGTCCTGAACCGGTTCACAAAGTGATCCAGTCCCTCTGTTCGTTTCCGGATCGTCTGTACAGATTCCAGGATGTCAAGGTAGCTCTTCCGGCTTAATTGTTCCTGATCCCTGGCACTGCCATCCTCACCGGTCATCAGCATGGTGATGGTTTCAGTGAGGGTTTGGACCGGGGTAAGGGAGTTCATGATCTCATGGGTAAGGATCCGGAGCAACCTCCGGATGGCATCGATTTCTCCGGCATCCACTTCCTTACTGATGTCCTGAACGAGGATGATCTTAAAAGGTCTGTTCATCAAAAGCAGCTCTTTCAGGGTGACCGACAGTTTCTTTTTTTCGCCCCCGCCGGCAAGTTCATAGGCGTAGTTCCCGGGGATGGCCGGTTCAAGGATCTTCTTGTACAGTCCGGGCTGGCCTGCTTTGACCTCTTCCATGGTCCTTGCTTCCCGGAGGTCCAGGAGGACTTCAATGGCCCGGTTCTTCAGCAGGAGGATGCCTTCCTGGTTCACTACCATGATCCCCGCAGGGATGGCCTGGACCAGGTGGTGCATCAGGAAGGTCTGGCTCTCTTTCTCCATGTAGACCGACTGGTACTTCTCCACGATGGTATTGAGGGCCTGCTTGAAATCCTGATGGGCCGTTCCAGCCTCCCCCAGGGTCTGTGAAAAGTCCTCGTTGGAGACCGAAAGAACCAGCCTGGTGAGCAGTCTGTTGGTCTTTTTGATATAGAGGAACAGGAGTACTACCTGCAGCACGAGTATGCCAGTCAGCACAACAAAGGTGAAGAGCATCTGTCCGCCTATGATGTCCCGGATGGAAAATGCCTGCAGCACCATGGTGAAGAGAATCAGCACCATCCTGACAATCAAATTTATATAGAATCTTTTCAGCAACATGGGTCCGTACTACAATCCGTATTTCTTCATCCTCCGGTAGAGGGCGGTCCGCTCCAATCCCAGGTCCCGGGCTGCCCGGGTCATGTTTCCCCGGTTCAGCTTTATAACATCCAGAATAAGCCGCTTTTCATTCTCCACCAGGTTAAGGCTCTTTGGCGTATCCCGCCTATCAGGTGTTTGCCTGGACGGAAAGAGGGAATCGGCGGTGAGTTGACCGCCATTCTCAAGGATCACGGCCCTTTCGATGGAATTCTTCAATTCCCTGATGTTCCCCGGCCAGTCGTACTTCCTGAGCTTTCCCATGACTGACGCGGATAGCCTGAGTCCGGGTTTGTTATACTTCTTCCGGAATAATTCCAGAAAGTGGTTTACAAGGGAAGGAAGGTCATCCAGCCTGTCACGCAGGGGCGGGATCCTGATCTCGAACATGTTGATCCTGTAATAGAGATCCTCCCGGAAGCTTCCTTCCCTTACCATTTCCGGAAGGTTCCGGTTGGTTGCGCAAATGAGCCTGATATCCACCGGGATGGCTTTTGAGCTGCCCACCCTGTAAATTTCCCTGTTCTGAAGAACACTCAGGATCTTGGCCTGCAACCTCAGGTCCAGGTTTCCTATTTCATCAATGAACATGGTGCCTCCTGAAGCCAGTTCAAATCGGCCGGTTTTCTGTTCACCGGCATCGGTATAGGCCCCTTTCACATGTCCGAACAGTTCGCTTTCAAAAAGGTTCTCATTGAGCGATCCGATATCCACCTTGAGGAATACATGTCCGGACCTGCCGGAATGCATGTGCAGGTGCCTTGCAGCCATCTCTTTGCCGGTACCGTTTTCCCCTGTGATAAGCACGTCTGCATCGGTGGGGCCCACCCTGCGGATCATCTCACTGACCCTTTTCATGGCCATCGATTCCCCGATAAAGTGGCTGTAATCCTGACCGCTGTCGTTCTCCAGCAGGTGGGCGGTCTCCCGGTAGGTCCTTGCATCCATCTGCGATTGGCGGAATTTTAATGCCGATAGTATGGAAGCATACATCCGCTGGTTCTTCCATGGTTTTACCAGGAAATCATAGGCTCCTTCTTTGATGGCCCTGACTGCAAGATCAAAATCCCCGTAGGCCGTGATAAGGATCACGGGCATGCCGGGATCCAGTTCCAGGATCTGTTGAAGCAGGCCGATCCCTTCTTTCCCGTCCATCTCTCCGCGACTGAAATTCATGTCAAGCAAAACCACATCGATTCCTCCCTCCCGGAGCTGCTCCATCATGGTGTGTGGATCCCCGGTAACCTGGACTTCGGAAAATACCTGCTTGAGAAACATCCTGGCACCGTGAAGGATGCCCGGATCATCATCTACAACAATAATGCTGGCCTTTTCTGTTTCCATGGACCTGGCTTTGCATAAATGTAATGATTGTATCGATACCGCACAATAAGTGTTGCATATTCGCAACACATATGGCCCTCTCCATCCGCACTGAATATCATTTAAACGGCAGACAGACAGAAAGATGTAAATCCTGGCATGTTTTTGGGAAATATTGAGAAAACAAAATATATTTATACGATGCTACTGGTAACCTTCAAACTGATCTTCCGGAATATCTGGAAATATAAAGGGATATCCCTCATTAATATCTTAGGCCTTGCTGTGGGGATGGCCTGCTCGATCCTGCTGCTCCTGTGGGTGAACTACCACCTGCAGTTTGATAAGTCCAACACACATTCGGACAGTGTATACAGGGTGATCCAGCATATCAGGTTTGAGGAGATGACCACCTGGTGCATTACCCAGGGACCACTGGGTCCAGGCCTGGTGGAGGAGGTGCCCGAGATCAGTGCATATTGCAGGTTACTGGGCTCGGGACTGCAATTTGAGAAAGAGAGGGAGCTGGTACAGGAAAGAGGGACCTACGCTGATCCCGGCTTTTTCCGAATGTTTTCGGTGAAGGTGACCCGGAAACAAACCCATGATCCACTTTCTGAGCCCAATCATATAGCTATCTCAGAGAGCATGGCCAGGAAATACTTCGGGGACCGGGATCCCATCGGGCAGGTCCTGCACGCAATTTCTGACAGGGACTTTACCGTAACAGCTGTTTTTGAGGACTATCCCAAACAGAGCCACTGGTGGTTCGACTATGTGATCCCTTTTGAACACCTGGGAACCCTGGGTTATGGTATCGATCAGTGGGGCAATAGTGGCTACTTTACCTATGTGGCCCTGACCGAAGGTATCCAGAGGGAGCAGGCGGTTCAAAAGATAGCGGATTTCCTTCAACCCAAACCTACCCTGGAAGAGTTTGCCACCCTGGACCTGCAACCGGTTAGCGAGATCCACCTGACCACCGGCTATGATTTTGATGGTTCCAACACCATGGATGGGAAATACCTGAAAACCTTTATGGCCATCGGGATCTTCCTGATCCTGATCGCCTGTATCAACTTCATGAACCTGGCCACGGCCAGGTCCTCCGGACGAATGAGGGAGATTGGGATGAAGAAGACACTGGGAGGTTTGAAAATGAACCTGGTTGGACAATTTATCGGTGAGGCTGTGGTGATCTCCCTGATCTCCGTCCTGGTGGCCATGATGCTGGTTGAGCTGGCCCGTCCTGTATTCAACAACATCACCCAAACCGGGATCAATATCGATTACACCCGTCCGGAGGTCTATCTGCTGCTGGCCGGATTTGCTGTGTTTACCGGGGTGCTCTCCGGGCTCTATCCTGCTTTTCACCTCTCCTCCCTCAAACCCATCAGTGCGCTGAGAGGTGCTTCAGAGAGGGTGAAGACCAGGGGCGGATTCCGCAGAGCACTGGTCATTTTCCAGTTTGCGGTCTCCATCATCCTGATCACGGTGACCCTGATTGTCTCCACCCAGATCACCTTTATGTTGAACAAAGACCTGGGCTACAGCCAGGAGGGAGTTATCTATTTTTCAATGTCGGACGGATTCCAGGAGCATTACCCCTCCATCAGGGAGGAGATGATGAATTACCCGGCCGTAAAATCAATGACCCGCACCGGTGCACTTCCCACCCGCGGATATAATTTCTCCAACAGCCGGTTCAGGTGGGAGGGTCAGGACCTGTCAACGGAAACATTGTTCAGGGCTTTGTTTGTGGGGTATGACTATTTCTCGACCCTGCAGCTGGAGATGAGTGAGGGCCGTGTTTTTTCCAGGGAATTTGGATCTGACTCATCGGCGATCATCCTGAATGAGGCGGCTGTCAGGGAAACCGGCATCGGGAACCCGGTGGGGATGGAGTTCAGGCAACTCCGAAACGATTCTACCTATATCAGTTCCAGGGTGATCGGTGTTGCAAAGGACTACCATTACCGTTCCCTGCACATGGACATCGAGCCCCAGATCATGATCTGCAATCCCGTTAATTGCAACTGGGCCATGTTAAGGATCGATACGGAGGATTTCAGGAACATTGAAAAAGCCCTCGCAGAGCACTGGAACAACCATGAGCCTCCGGCCCCTCTTGAAATCAATTTCCTGGAGGAGAGTATTGCTAAAATGTATGATTCGGACCGGGCCATGCGAAGGATCATTCTGTTTTTCACTTTTATCGGATTACTGATTTCGATCATGGGACTGATCGGGCTTACCGGTTTCTCCATCGAACAGCGGACCAAGGAGATCGGAATCCGTAAAATCGTGGGAGCACGGTTCAGTGATATCCTGGTGATGATCTCTTCCCAATTCCTGAAATGGATCATGGTATCGCTGCTGCTATCGGTACCGGTCTCATACATGTTGATGAACAGCTGGCTGGAAAACTATCCATACCGGATCCGGTTACACTGGTGGCTGCTCCTGACCGGGGGAGTGATCGCCATGCTGGTGGCCTTTATTACCATCGGGCTGCAGATTCAGCGTGCAGCCCGGACCAATCCTTCCGAAAGTCTCCGCTGCGAATAGCTACAGCTTCACTGATGAATGCTGCGAGATTGAAACATGTGTCTTTGAGGCTTCGTGTATCAGTTTCCTTCGTTGAAGAGGATCCACAGGCCGTTTTCGGCGGCTGTGACTATGTCCACCCGTCCGTCGCCGTTCAGGTCACCCACGGATACTGCCTTCCCAGGGCAATCCGCTTCCTCCGGACCGGCAATGGTGTGCCGTGTAAAGGAGAGGGTGGCCTCATCCCAGGAGTAATAATAGACCACGGGGGGATCGTCATAACCGGGATCATTTCCGTTATGTGCCCAGATGCATTTTCCGGCAATCAGTTCTTCATTGCCGTCATTATCCAGGTCAGCCCAGGTGAGCACATGCACCTGGGACCATGATTCATCGATGGTATGCTGTTTCCAACGGGTGGTACCATCCGGATCAGGTTCCAGCTGTTCCCACCAGTAGAGCCCATACTCGTGAGCCCTTCCAAAAATGATGTCGAGGCGGCCATCCCCGTTCAGGTCCCGGGTCACAAACGGGCAGCTGGGATGCAGCGCTCTCAGGTCGGTCTCCGGGTGCAACCTCCAGGGAGCGGCAAACGGGTCGCCTTCAGGCCGTTCATACCAGCCGATCTCACACAGCAGGTCCTCCCTTCCGTCCCCGTTCACATCCCCGAAAGCAAATCCGTGGCCCCCGCCTTCCCTGCCCAGGATGAATGGTACCAGCACTGGTTTTCCCTCCCGTGTTTTACTGAACTCCAGATCCTCTGGGGTTCCTCAATGTTCCAGCAACTGCCATGGAGTTCGGGAACGCCATCCTTGTCATAGTCATGCAAGCCGAACATTTCCATTTTGCCCCCGGTGCGTGCAAGCGTGCCTGACTGCCATGGCTGGTGAATCTCCCAGGGTTTGCCCCGCTGATGGGCGCTGTTTCCCGGGTTCCTGTACCAGACCATCCCCTCGGTGTCCCAGCCACCGATGATGATATCGGGAAACCCGTCCTGATCCACGTCATGGACATGGTCGCTGTTGGCACGGATATAATCCGTTGAGAGGTGGTTGGGCCGGAAAACCTGGGGGATGAATTCCGGTCCCCAGAAGATGTAGGGACTTGAGACGATATCGGGATGGCCATCCAGGTTCAGGTCAGCGATGGCGCACCCTTCATGGGGATGGAGGAACAGCTGTCGTTTGGAAAACCGGACGGTTTCCCCGGGTGTGTCCCGGGCCATCAGGCTTACCAGGGGTATTGCCAATAGCAAGATCCCGGGAAGGATCACACGTGTTCTCTTCTTGTTGACTCTCCTCACCCTCCAGCCTATTCAAAGAATTCCCGCGAGTGCATCATCTGGTTCCATTTCTCCTCATTCCAGCTTATCGGGTGTTTGAAACCGGCCGATTCCTTGAAAAAGAGGGCTGACATCTCCCTGGCTTTTTCAGGCATTTGTTCCGCCAGGTTGTGCCGTTCGGCAGGATCCCGGGCGATATTGTAAAGCTCCACCACAGGGCCCCTGCCTTCCATATGTTCCAGGTAGATCCCCGGCACCAGGTCCCCGGCGAAACGCAGCAGGTAATCCCCCTGGATGACCACCCAGGCAGATGTTCCGTACCGCCCTACCGTGTAATGGGTCTTGTTGGTCTTCTTGACCAGGTATCCCTGGCTGTGGCCATGGTCGCCCGCCCAGATCAGGTAGTCGTGTAACTGTACTCCATCGGGATCACTGAAAAGGGGCATGAGGCTCTTCCCGTCGATGCCTTCCGGGACGGTGCCTCCTGCAGCTTCAAGGGCCGTGGGCAGGATATCCATCGTGGAGACCAGCTGGTGGGAGATCCCCGTATGTTCAATTCCCGCGGGCCAGTGGGCGAACATGGGAACCCGGATCCCTCCCTGGTAGTAGGTTCCTTTGTGCCCTGAGAAGGGGGCATTGGCCGGAAGGGGGGATCCTGTCTTGATCCCGTCATAGGCCCCCATGGACATGGCCCCGTTGTCGGATGTGAAGAGGATCAGGGTGTTTTCGTATTGTCCCTTTTTCTTCAGGAATTCGACGATCCGGTTCACGTTATAATCAACCCCGTAAATATGGGCGTAGAAGTTGTTCAGGTGGTAGACGTCCGAATCAAACCTGTCGAAATAGAGGTCCGGGGCCCTCGGTTCCAGGGAGTCGTGGACCGCATGGTAATGAAGCTGCACGTAGAATGGATCACCCTGGTCGATCTGCTCCTCCATGAATGTCATGGCCCTGTCGGTAAAAACGTCGGTATTGTATCCTTTCATTTTCTCTGCATGGTTGAAATTCTCCCAGACATGGGTGGAATTGTAAAACTGGCAGCCCCAGTAATTATACCCGAAGTAGTAATCGAATCCGTGATTCCTGGGATTGTCCTCCTCGATCACGGATCCGCGGTACCCTGACGCCTCCACCTCGGCGAAAACCTCCGGGTACTCCTTGCTGAGCTTCCCGTAGCCGGTCCGTTCATCCATGCCATGCTCCCTCAGGATGCCCTTCAGAATCTGGCCATCGGGGTGTCCGATATGCCATTTCCCGATGTGCGCCGTGCTGTAGCCCATCTCTTTCATCTGCAGGGCAAGGTGCCTGCCCGGCTCTATACAGCGCTCGCCATTGGTGTAAACACCGAACCTGGTCTGCAGGGTAGCGGTGGCGATACCGAGCCTGGAAGGTGAGCAAACATTGCAGGTGGTATGGGCCCTGGTAAAGCGGATCCCTTGCTCTGCCAGGCTCGCGAGGGTGGGGGTCGCCCTCCGGGTGAACTCCAGCGCTTTGTCCATGGAGTAGCCCTGCAGGCTGTCCTCCAGGTGTTTGTAGAATGGATCGTAATCCGCAACCTCCAGCGTATCGTTGTTGGGGCCAAAGTGGCCGTATCCCAGGTCGTCCATCAGAATAAACAGGACGTTGGGCTGCTGTGGTTGCTGGGTGCCCGGATTGCAGGAGCACAACAGTACCACCATCACCAGGAATGCGAACATTTTTCAGTGTGTTCATTCGGTATGATTATTTTTTATTATTGGAAACAGATCAGATTGCCTGCATTGTATACCATAAATCCGTTATCGGTTCCCAGGTAGACATCCCCGACATGGTCACACACGATACATAGGATATTATTGCTGGTCAAACCGTCCCGGGTGGTGTAATTTGTCCAGACGGAACCGTCCAGCACGGAGATCCCGCCCCTGGTACCCACCCACAGCTTTCCTGAATGATCGATGGCAATGGCCTGAACGAAGTTATTCACCAGCCCCTCCTTTGTGGTAAAGGCGGTCCAGTTTTCCATGTAATCAGATCCAACATGCCTGGCAAGTCCCTGATCGGTGCCATACCATTGTGTGTTCCCGTCGATGCAGATACTGTAAACGTTGTCCGAAGGCAGCAAACAGGGCCCCCACCGGGCATAGGGAGAGGCCCCGGAGATACCATCCACATCGTTCCTGTAAAACCTCCCAACCCCTGCACCACGGGTGGCCACAAGGAGCGAATCTCCCTCCTGGTTGGCAGCCATGGTGGTGATTGGATAATAACCGAAGAAACCTTCCGGGTACTGGTCATCGTATGCGTTGGTGAGCCATGTGGCTTTATCCAGGCCGGAAATGCCTTTGTCAGATCCGATCCATACCAGTTCACCGGGACCGGTAGCTATCTGAACGATACTGTCACCCAGGATGGAAGAGTTAGCTGTATTATAAGTTATTGCTATAGTGGAATCCTCCGCGTAGGGCATATGTGCAACCATCACGCCCCCGGGTGTGGCGAACCAGACCTTTGAACCATCAGGGGAGTACTGGTAGGCGAACTGCTGCATGTTCTTTACCGGGGGGTCAATGAGTCTGTCAAAAAATCTGAACCGTCCGTAAGCGATCCCCGTATCTGTCAGGAACCACTTTGTATCATCATCTTCACTGATAAAGCCGGAATAAAACTTCTTGAAAGCAACCCCTTTACTGAAAGGCTTATGCAACACGGAGAGGAATTTGGATTCACCGGTACCGGTCTCGTATACATCCGTCACGGGTTCCTCATGGATCTCTTCCGCGGCAGGTATGTCCGCCATTTTCCTGCTGTTCCTCGAGGCCATCCTGGCAGCGCGTTCTCCCACCAGCCTGGAGGGGATCGCCACCAGTTCGATTCCCTGTGAGCCGCCCAGGTTGCGGGAATACTGTTTTCTCAAGGGATCGTTCCAGTGTTCATGAACACCCAGGCCGGGCAACGGATTGCCGCTGTTGTCAGGATCATACATGATCCCCTCCGGCCAGTTGGCACTGTCGGCTGCCTGGTGGAGGTAATCATCCACGCCATTGACTGCCGCCAGGGATTCATGACGGCTGTTGGTGGGACTGTGCTTGTATTTTACCGTTCCATTCTGTCCTGAGAAAATCATAGCATACCGATTCAAGTGCCACCTGGTCATCCGATATAAAGATCGAATTGCTCCAGTCGTTGTGGAACGGGGCCATGAAGTATTTTACCGGGGGTCCTCCCTCCCCGGAACCGCCCCCGAACAATCCGTCTATGATAAAAACCAGCGTGTTCCGTCCCAGGTACTTGCTGCCCATCAGGTCCACCATCCCCCTGTATTTACCGTACCCGCCATTGGTGGGAGATCCACCTATTACGGGGCAAATAAGGGAATAATGCAGGTGATTGGCACTCTGCCTGGCCTGGGATCCGAAATGATTCTTGGCGGTCAGGGTAATCCCGGCACGGGAATGTGGTTTGAAATTGGTCAGGTTGATCATGTAGTCGGCCTGCTCGATAATGTCATAGAGTTTGTCCCTGTGGACCCTGTCAGAGTAGAACAGGAGCTCCTCCTCTGTGGCCCGGATCAGGGTCCGCCCGTGTGTGCCGAACATGTTGTCCGTATACACCACATCCGGGAATTCCGCTGACCAGGCATCAACATTGTGCCCCAGGGTGGGATTCTGGGGATCGCCGATGGCGATATCGGACTGGTTGATCCCGCACTCGTTCACCAGATGCCTTAACAGCTCCAGTGCGATGTAGGGTGTGGTTTGACATGTCATGGAGGGAGGACCCTCCAGGGGGGCTTTAGAGAGCACGTCGTAATTCCCTTTTTCCCTCTCCCTGGTTCTGATTCTGCCCCGGCCCGATGTCTGATTGATCTTGATAAAGATCTTTTCACCAGGGGTATATCCCCTTTCTTCGGAATGTTTCCTGCCATTAAAATTGCGAAAAAGGGCATCCCAGGATGCTGCAATTTCAGGTTCACCGGCAAGCTGTTTGATAGATTTATCGAACATCTCCCCGATCGCTTCCCGGTTGACTGTACAGGGGATTAAAATAATAGCCCATGCAATCTTCATCGGTGGCATCCGGATCCCATGCCCATACCACCCTTCCCGGGTGGACCCCCACACCTTCTCCCATGGGCTGGTTGGGCCCGTCATCGGGTCCGGTCTTCCCCGGGGCGAGGGCAGAGGCATCCTGGCTGCCCAGTGCAAGGTTAAAAACCAATACGGCAAGGGCCACCAGCACAAAGGTGCCGGCCGCGATGTAGCGGGCACGCACCATATGCTGCTTTGCTTTGCGCAGGGCGGCGGCAATACCCCCCAGTGAAAGGAGGTATACCACAAATCCAGACATAAATGGCGCTGCCACCCTCATGCAGGGGTAGCTGGCGCGGGAAGGTTTCGGGATAACCCTGATGAGGAACCATATGGTAGATATGATTCCCAGCAGGTAGAATATTGCCCTGGGCGGGAGGCGCAGGGCTTTCATCCGGGCTTTCAACCGGGATAGGAAGAGGTTGTATCGTTTTACGGTATGCATGATCTATTATTTCATCAGGATCATCCCGCTGTGCGGACCTATCTCCAGGATTTCTAAAAGTTTGTCGTTCCCCTGGTCGTTCAATTGCCCGCCGATTTTACCCAGCATTCCCAGGTTGATGGTATCTGACTTGCTGTCAGAGGTGTTCAGGAATACAAACGCGTGTTCGAATTCCCTGCAAAAGGTCTCGCTGCCGCTGATCCGGTAGGATTCCACCTGGTCCGGGCTCACCGATTCCATGGGTTTCCCGATCCCTAGAAAGTATTGTGGATGGATCCATAGATGGGGCTCGGGGTTGTCAGGGGAGGGCTCCCTGTATGCGTCAATGCCGAACCGCAGCGTTCCTCCCGGCTCCACGGCCATGAGGAATGCTGCGTACGCGTAGGACTCGTGCTGCTGCTTGGTCTCCAGCTCTTCCAGGGTCTCCGCCCTGCGAACCAGGTTGTTGTCGGACGAGCAGAAGGTGGCGTATCCCTTGGCCTGCATGTCGATCATCTGTTGAAGGATTTCAACCATGGAGGCCCCGTGCGGAAATTGTCATGGAGGTACTCGCCCCCGATCCCTTCCAGGATCATGCCGTCGATGGGCGTGGGCTGAAGCTTGGTGGATTGCAGCAGCCGTTCGCCTCCACCCTGGTAGGGGAAGTACTTGTTGCTGAAATTATTCGCCAGGAGTATCACCTTGCGCCCCAGTTCACGCTCGACCACCTCCCGGATACCCTCCGCCTTTCGCTGCTGGTTGTCGCGGTAATCCCCGGCGGTGTATGGCATCTTCTTTTCGAAGTTCCAGGGGATCACCTGTTCTCCATGCATGTTACTCTGGTTGAAGAAGTTATACCCCATGATGTCGAGCCAGACCCCGTCAAGGTGGTGGGTCCTGATCCTGTCGATCACCTCGTTGGCCTTGAACCGGTGCACATCCGGATGGTCTATCCTGAGAGCATACCTGAGCATGTTCTGGAACCCGCCGGGGAAATATCCGGACCAGGTATGACCCAGTACCCCTATGTAGACCGGGGACAGAACAGGTGTCCCTGCTGCATGGTTTAAGGGCTCCGTCCCGTCGAATCCCCGGGTGACCGTGATCTCTCCTGACAACGAATCCCACGCTTCCACCCGCATGTATTCATCCCCGGCCTGGATCCAGGTCACGTATTTCTCGATACTGTTCTCCAGGTCGCTGGTCTGCCCTTTGGTCGTGCTTGGCCTGAAGGAGAGCCTGGGACTCTGGCGGATGCCTGTGCCAATACCGGCTCCCTCGTGTCCCTCGACTCCGACTGCCGCCGCAATGGCCTCGATCTCCTCGTGAGGGATTGCCTTCAGTACGAAAGTTTTCTGGTCCCTTTGAAGTGGTTCCGCGAGGGTGGCCGCTTTGTACATGGAGATCCCGGCCCGGTATTTCGATTCAAAGGTGTGGAAATCGGGTTTGCCGCTGCTGCAGTAGCTGCTGTTCACCGGGGCGATGGCCGTGAACCGGGGATTCAATTCCTTGAGCTTGTCCACCAGTTCCGGCCCCGTGGCTGTGTTGAGCTGGCCGAACCAGCTGGCCAGTGCGCTTACTTCCCGGTCCGTGTAAGGGATCTTCCTTTCCAGAGAGCAGATGTATAATGGGTAATCTGGTTCGCTGGAGTCCGAATCATTTCCACAGGCGCTGAAGAACAGCGCAGCAACGACGGTAGTGAGGGTGAGCAGGGTCGTCTGTGTTCTTTTCTGGTTCACGGTGCCAGCTTTACGAAGATGATGTCATTTTTTAGCAGGTAGGAAGGCAGCTCGGGCGTGTATACGCAGCTGCGCCTGATGACGTACTCCTTTCCGTCTTTCCCGGTATATGTATACCCGTGGGTATCGAATACATAGGGAGTCTCCCCGTGGTTGCCCAGGTAGAGCTGGCTGTGTCCACCGCCGATCTGGATCGTCACGAATGGCTCATTGTCCATGATTGCCCTGTACTGCGCCTCCTTCCCCTGGTCGGGACCGATGATCCCCGCCGGGTTGTAGGCTTTCATCAATATCCCGTTCCCGGGCAGGTCGAAACCAAAGCAGGCGAAGAGGTCCCTGAGGATGGTCGCGTGGTTCCTGCCGAACCATGCCCCCGTGTAGTCGTATGCCTGATCAAGGAGCTTGAAGGTCTGGTTGATGATGTTCCTGGCGGTATAGGGAAGAAAGCCCCGGTGAACGTCCGCGTCTTCCCTGAGCCATGCCTGCTCCATGACCAGGGTTCCGTCCGTTTTCCGGCAGGGAACAAGCACGGCGATCCGGTCCCCATGCATCTTGTATCCGATTCTGTCACCCATTCTGAGCCACCCGGAGGCCACCTCGCAGCCGGGCCCGGTATAATAAGGCACCCTTTCGCCCGTGCACAGGAGGAAATCTTCCGGCAGCACGTCATCCCCGTTTGCTGAAGGGCCGGTGAGCGCGATATCCTCTGACCGGATCCATCCGTACCCCCGGGAAGAGAGTACCAGCAGGTACGCCCCGGTTTCCGACGCGTGCAGGATCCGGACGGGGTCCGAAATGGGTACGATGTCCAGGTTGAACATGTCCCACCTGGCCCTGCCTTTGTCCCCCACGGCCACGTGCTCTGGACGGAGGGTAGGGACCACCCTGATCCGGCAATCCCGTACCGTGGTCCCCCGTCGGACCTCCAGGGAATGCCCGATATGGTCAATGGCCATCTCCTGTTCCATGGCATCGATTTCCCACGGCGCATACTCTATGGAGAGGATGTTCCCGTGGGTTTTTTTCCTGAGTGCCCGGACCTGGGAATCGACCATCTCTTTTGCCAGCACGGCGATGGCCGTGGGAGACATGGCATCCAGGTCGGGAGGTACGGCCAGGAGCCCGCTCCAATTTCCCACCTCTTTCTCGATGGCCCTGTCCAACCCGTGTTCCAGGGAGGGCAGATCCTTCATCCTTGTCCGGTATTCCAGGTTCATCTCCCCGATTTTTCCCGGGGAGAGGATCACCCGGTCGGGATGGTCGCATTTCCCGATCCAGAATCCGGGCGTGCGCATTTCCGGCAGCGTGCCTGGCAGCACGTCGGGGGCACGCAGGAAATACTTCTGATCCTGTTGTCCGAGGGAGTGCTCCGTCGTGAGGAGCGCCAGTAAGAGCGCTAAAAGAAATCCGCTGGTTTTGTGTCTTTTCATTGCCGGTCGATTCAAGGTTTTTCAACAAGGTTCAGGAACAATTTTTTTGCCACCACCGCACTGGGCTGGCTGGTGGCAAGCCCGGGGATGATGTTCAGGGTGGAAAGGAATACCTGGCCCTTTCCGATGGGAATGCGGTTCAGGGCGCACAGAATCTCCTTGGTATTCTGGGCCCCCACTGAAACGATCCAGTCCGATTGCCGGGTGTCGAGCCTGAGACCGGAGACCATCCCGTTCCCTCCGCGGGAGGGAGTGCTGTAGAAATACTGGTATTCCCAGCTCATTCCCTGGGCCTGCGGCAATCCTTCCAGGTAGGGACTGTACCCCACGAACTGGCGTCCTCCGGTTCTCCTCTCCCTGATCCCGCCTCCCTTGTAGAAGGCCGGTCTGACTTTCAGCCTGGACTGGATCAGTTCCGCGAAGCGGTCTGCATGCTCCAGGACGATCAGGGTGGCACCCCGGCTTACCTGATCAAGGATTCCATCTGCGACCGCTTTGTCAATCATACCGGGATCATGCCTTCCGATGATGATCACCTCCGCGTCATCAGAAATGCCTGAATGGTCCGCGGCAGTGATGCCCCGGGATTTTTCCAGGAATTCTTTCACCACCCCGTCCGATTCCAGCACGGAGATCCGGGGTAGGGGGGGGGCGGTTTCCTGAATGGGAGACAGGTAATCCACCACGAAGACATCATCATCCCCGGCGGTTACTTCCCTGCCATCCTTTTCCAGAGCAGCCTCCACCCTGTAGTAGCCTTCTGCCTCCAGGGAGGGGAGTTCCATACCCTCCAGGAGCAGCTCCCCGAAGGTCTCCCCGCCGGTAACTTTCACCTGTTCTTTCCCGGAGAGGATCTGCGTTCCATCCGGACCGGTGACCCTGACCGAAAGGGTATGTTCACCCTGCACGTCCTCCTGGTTGACAATGAAGAAATCCACCACGGGCGATGCCCCGGCGGGCACCACTTTATTTCTGAGCTTTACGGCCACATAGAGGGGCCTGGTGTAACGCGCGATGATGGAAGGATCGGCGGTTGGATTCCGGTACATATCCACCACATCGGTGCGGGTGGATGCCGATCCCCAGCCATTCATGTTATAGGCATCGGCGATGTTGCCCATGCGGATGTTCTCGATGTTCCTGCCATGGAAATAGTGGAGGTTCCTCCCCATGCTGAGGGTCAGCTCATCCACCGAGGCGAAGGCCGACCTGTAACCGGTCTCGTCCAGGAAACGGTCGTAATGCCTGAACCAGTCGATGTGTTCCTGTTCGCGGAAACCGGTGGCACCGGTTCCCTCCAGGTCCTTTGTGATCTTATCAAGCCGGACCATGGTACCGAATGCCCCCTCTTCCCCGAAGAAGATCACCTCGCTTTTATCGAGCCGGTAGAGTGAATCCTGCGGTTGCGGCGCCCGGGGAGCGTTGACCACCCCGCGCAGATAGAATTGGGGATTGTTGTAATTCACATCCACATAGCCCGGATAGGCATACCAGTGGTGGTGGTCCCACCACCCTTCGTACCAGAGCTTGTCGTCGAAGGGCCGCATATGCAGCTTGTAGGGATCGCTCTCCAGCACCTCGTAGTATTCTGTCTGCCTGTTCCGGTCGCTGTTGTAGGTGATGATCCGCGAAGGATCCAGTTCATGGACCATCCGGACATTCCTGATATCATCCTCATCGGGAGGGTTCCTCGCTTCATTCTTCAGGTTGTAGATGAGCATGGACGGGCAGGAACGGTCACGGATCACCATCCTGCGGAGTTTTTCCCTGCGAAGTTCCAGGGCCTGGGCGTCGGGCCCCTCTATCCGGTCATCCTGGTTGGGGGCGACCCTGTATCCACCGGGCTCCTCGTAGGTAAGCAGTCCCATGGTATCGGCATATTCGATCACTTCGGGCTGACCGATGGCCCGGTGCAGGAGCATCATGTTCATCCCCAGATTCGCCATCTGTTCCATGTCCCGCCGGGCCATTTCAGGCGTTGGGAAGATCCCGTTCCCGGGCCAGAAACCGCGGGTCATGGCTGCAAGGATAAAGAGGCGTTTTCCATTCAGGTAGAACCGCTGGTCGCCCTCCTTCTCCCCGATATCGAACCAGCGGAATCCGAACCGCTGGCTCTGGCTGTCCCCGCTCTTCCGCCCCCGGAAGGAGGCCCGGACCTCATACATGCTGGCCTTTTCAAGTTTCTGATACCCTGAAAGCTCCCAGAGTTCTGCCTCCGGGACATTGGCAGTGAAGCTGATGCTCTTCCTGCCGGGTGGAATACTGGCTTTCTGTTCCTGGTTCCAGATCACATCCGAAGAAGCTTTCCATTTGTGGATGTCCAGGGCCACTGATCCCTTCTGGGTTTTTCCGGTAAGGTTGTTCAGGGTGACAAATACCTTCACCGTTTTTGGATCGGGCTGGTTCTGCACATACACATCCTCCACCACCACGCGGCCGGTGGCCCGCAGGATGACCGGTCCGGTGATCCCTCCAAAGCCGTGTACGGCCGGGATCAGGTGCTGACCCCACCGCATCAGGATGTTGTCATCCCAGGAGAAGTTCCCCACAGGGTCGGTGATGCGCACATCCAGCCGGTTCTCCTTACCGAACTGCACCGCACCGGTGATGTCGACCTCGAACGGGGTGTTGCCGATCACATCATACCCGGTCAGCCGGCCGTTCACAAACACCTCTGCCCTCAGGTTTACTGATGCGAACCAGAGGGTGATCCGTTTTCCTTCCAGGGCCGGGTCGGCCTGAAAGGTGGTGCTCCACCAGGAAACACCCACGTAGTTGCCGCCGGTGTCGGGAACGGCGCCGCCGATCTCGCCCCAGTAGTGTTCTTCCACGGTCCCGGGGACACTGACACTGAGCGCTTCCATCCCGTGTAACCGTTCCCATCCGCAGGTGGGGGGATTGACAGGCAGGGAGGAGAGGTTCACCGGGGGAAGATGGATATCATCGTTGTACCACTGGGCGGACCGGTCGAGCCACAAACGCCATTCTTCGCCGGACAGCTCCTTTTCCCACCTGCCGGTCTGGGCGGGCAGGGTCTGGGCCCATATGCAAAAAAGGAAGCAAAAACTGATCAGATGTTTCATATTCAGGTTTTCTTGGTTGAGGATTTGTGATTCTGCCTATCTGTCCCGGGTCCCCTTCTTGCCGGTTCTGCTCTGCCAGAAGGTGGCCAGGACCGATCCCGAAACATTCATCCAGGGTCCGAAGATGGCCGGGGCAAGGGCAGCCAGGGGGCTTTTGAGCACGCTCATGGCGAGCCCCGAAGCCATGCCCCCGTTCTGCATCCCCACCTCGAAGGCCACTGTGCGGCAATCGGCTTCCCGGAGTTTGAAGAGCCTTGATATCCAGTAACCCAGCAGGTAGCCGGACAGGTTGTGCAGGATGGAAGCCGCCACCAGCAGGAGTCCAACCGAAAGCAGCTTTTCACTGCTCCTGGCAGTGATGATGGCAATGATGTAACAGATCCCGGCCATGGAGACCACCGGTAGCACCTTGTCCATCCAGTCGGAAGGCCCTTTGAAGATCCCCACCACAAGTTTTGCCAGGGAGACAATCCCGATCAGTGCAAAACCGATGACCAGTCCCCCTTTCACAAGGGAGAAAGGACCGAGGGCCGATGGTTCCAGCCTGATGCTGAGCATGGCAAGCAGCAGGCAGGCAATGCCCAGGCCCAGGAGCCAGCCTTTGTGCTGTACCCACTTTCCTTTTCCGTAGAGGATGGTGTTGGCCAGCAGGCCGGCAAGGATGGGGACAATGATCATATTCAGTATCGAGAACATCATCTCCACGAAGTTGATGGGGACCATCCGTCCGGCCAGCACCTTCATCAGCAGGGGCGTCATTACGGGCGACAGCAGTGTGGAGAAGGAGGTCATGGTTACCGAAAGGGCCACGTTCCCCTTGGCCAGGTAAGCCATCAGGTTGGAAGCCACCCCTCCCGGGCAGGAACCGATCAGGACGATCCCGGCGGCGATCTCCGGCTCAAAACCGAACAGGAAGATAAGCCCCATGGCCAGGGAAGGCATGATCAGGAACTGGAGAAAAATCCCGATAAAAACCGGTCCGGGCATCTTGAGGACCCGTGCGAAATCGTTGATATTCAGGGTGGTACCCATACCGAACATGATGATCTGGATCAACGGGACGATCAGGATAGCCAGGTTGAGGCCGAACCATTTATCGAATGCCGACGGGTAGATCATGGATGCGGCCACGGCTGCGAATACCCAGATGGTGAACGCGTATGCTTTGAGCTTGGAGTGCCCCATAAAATAGAGGGCCAGGCAGGCGAAAAAGAGGATCAGCAGGGGACCGCCAGGGGAGTGGCCTCCGGTAAGGGTCAGGATGGTGATCAGGATCGCCCCGAAGGCGAAAAGCAGGATACAGAAAAGAAGATAGGTTCTACGCTTTGTGGACATGTGATTTCCTCATTGGTTCAAATAAACCCTGCACATCCACACTGGCGGTCTGCTCCATGGAGCGTGCAGGTTTATACTGGTAAATACAATCGGCAAGTGGTGTTCCCGTTACATTGATCTTCGCCGGATCGCCCTGCCCGATCCCCGCCTCCTTCATGAAATTGAACAGGGGGACAATGGTGGGGTCCAGCCCCATGACCCTGGTCCCGGTCACATCGGCAGCCAGGGCATCCAGGCTGGTCACCGCTACCTGCGATATGACCAGCGGGCCCCCGATGGGCCCGTGTTCGGTCATGCCTTCATACCCGTCGATTACTGCAAGGTCAGGGTAGACGTGGTGGCTCATCAGGTAGAGGTTATAAAAGAGGGGATCGGTGGGTGGGGATTCCTTGGTTATATGCATGGCATATTTATCCCCGTTGGCCCATCCCTTCTCAGGTTCTGCATAATCGTTCTTTGGTGCCGCCATCAGCACGTTCTTCAGGGAGAGGGTCACGTAGGCATGGAGGTGGACCTTCATCCGGGGGACCGAAATCAGGAACAGTTCAGGGTCCATCAAGGCCGAAATGACCCGGACGGGAACAGATGTGTTGTCCGGACCCAGGATAAACCGTGTTTCGTGGGGTTCTTTATTCAGGTCGATCAGTTCCACTCCGTATTCGTCCCGAAGCGGGAAATACCCATACTGCTCGAAACACTCCATGGTAGAGGTATCCCTGTCCGCCGTCGATTCCCCGACCACCACCTCTGCGTGGGTATGTTCCCGGAGGAAATCGAGGACAGCCCTTACCGCATCGGGATGGGTGGCACACCCGGGATTTCCAGCCACCACCATGTTGGGTTTGACCAGGACCTTTTTTGAACCGATTGCCCTGACGATATCCTCTTTCAGGTTCATCATGGACCTGTACACGATCTCTTTCCGGTCATCCCCTTTGGCCAGGCTGACCGTTGCCGGCTCCTCTTTCCGTTTCAGCGGATCTTTTGCCACTGCAGCGGGGACAGGTGCCGCGGTGTTGCCGCTACATCCCGCCGCCATGCCCAGGCATGTGCCTCCCAGCGCACCTGCCCCCAGGGTCTTCATGTATGCACGCCTGCTCAGAGGGTTCTTCTTTTGATTCATTAGGCTTTCTCCTTGTTGCTCTGTCCGGTCTTACCTGTGCTGAATGAATCCTTTCTGATGTGTCCTGATGCTGTAGATCCTGTTATAACTGGTGATATAGAGGGTCTGCATATCTTCGCCGCCGAAACATACGCTCACCGGGAAGGTGGGGACATTGACAATCCCCACGAATACACCCTCCGAATCGAAGATCTGCAGTCCTGCCAGTGTGGCCACATAGAGGTTGCCTTCGGTGTCCACGGCCATGCCGTCGGCACTGGTGGTTTTCCCCTTCCGGTCAAGCACATCTTCTGTCAGGAACAGCCTGGCAAAGGCCCGGCCATCTTCCACGGTCCCGTCCTCTTTGACATCGTAGGCCCAGACAAACTGGTCCTTGTCGCTGTCCACGTTCCACCACGATTCGTCATCATAGGTGTTGTTCACGTACAGGGTCTTTCCGTCCGGGCTGAGGATCACCCCGTTGGGCATGGCAAAAACGTCGGGTTCAATAATTCTTGTAAGCTTGTCTTCCGGACTGAGGTAATAGACACAACGGCCCGGCTGGTTCTTCACAGCATCCGGGGTGAACTGGGGATCCGTAAAATAGATGCCACCCCTGGCATCCACCACCAGGTCGTTGGGACCATCGAGCTGTTTCCCTTCATAACTTCCGGCCAGCGTGCCTGTAACCCTGCCGCCGGTGGTCATCTCCACCACCTTGTGTCCGAACATGTTGCACACTGCCAGGTTGCCGTTATCAAGGGCGGCCAGCCCATTGGCCTGCATCTTCCCGGAGGTGATGTAATGGTATGTGCCATCCGGTTCCATTTCCACGATGGAGCTTTTCGCCGGGTCTCCTCCCCAGCCCTGGTCGAAATACATGTTTGAGAAGTAGAGCTTTCCGTTCAGCCAGCAGGGTCCCTCCGTAAAGGTGAGCCCCGGCCCCTCTTTCGCACCATCGATGAGTAACGCTACGGTTGCATCCTCCGGTATGATGGTGTGGTAGGCTGAGAGCCTTTTCTGCATGGATGCATCATAGTCGGCGCGCGAAGGCCAGAAGATGTCGAGCACATCGCAACCCAGGGGACCATTGGTACCCCCGTGCACCATGTTGCCGGGAAGCAACAACTGGTGGTCCTTCTCCATCAAAGTAACTCCATCCATGATGATCTCGTCAATGCCACCACGGAATACCAGCATCAGTTGTTCTTCGGGGTGGATATGCTCGGCAAAAGAGGAGCCGGGATCCATGGTCAGGAAACTCAGCTGGATGTTCTTCCCTGCAATGATCCTTGAGTTGGCACCCGGGACCAGCTCCGTGTACTGGAGGTCGTACAGGTCATACACCTTGCCTGGCTCCACGGTGGGAGGCACCGGAAAATCGGGGATCTTCACCTCTGCGGGGAGTTGTGCGGCCCCTGCTTTTTCCATATAATCGGTCCTGACCGGACTGTAGACTTCGAGGATGGTGGCACCCCCTTCACCGGCCACTACGCTGTTATCGCTCCCTTTTTCCAGGTAGACAAAATCTGTGCGTGGAGTGGCGGCGTGGGTGCCGTCAGGGGCTTCCCGCTTCCGGGAGGTCAGGAAAACAGATTCACCCCCGGTGTGCTGCCGGATCTCTCCATCGGTGACAAAGACAAACCGGTTCGATTGCAGGGTCTCTTGGGGGATTGTGGCATTGGGCTCAAGTTCACTGACAGCCACAAGCACTCCGCTGCCCCAGTAGATCCTTGAGTGGACGCCGGGGTGAAGTTCTACGGGTTCAATTTCCGCGAGGGAAGCGACAGTACCGGCCTCCAGGCTGGGGACCACTTTTGTGTCGGGGCGGTCGGGGCGTTCGCGGATTTCAAGCCCGTGCTTTTCGATCAGGGCCTTGTTGGTTTCCCACCAGGAAGGGTGGCTGCTGCAGGCAGACAGCAGCAGTACCAGGGTTGCCAGGATGAATCCTTTCATTGGCTTCTTACAAGTTGATTTTGTGCTCATTTTTGCTGGTTAATTTGGTTTGTCATTTTACATGAAGCTTCTCACGTCCGCGTTTTCATCTGCGGGAACCAGGGGGAGGGGAAGGAAATCCTGGTTGAGGATCATCCATTCAATCAGCTCCCCCTTCAATTCCTTTTCTATCTCCTTGTATGCTTCTTTCCCGGCCAGGTTGTGGAGCTCGTAGGGGTCCTCTTCCAGGTCATACAGGTCATACATGGGACGCTGGGGTGAAAAATAGAGTGTATTCCAGGGTTCCTCCAGCTCTCCGCTGGCTGCCATCTGTTTCATGGTCTCCCACCAGTCGGTCGATTTGAAGATATCCACCGGTTCAAAGGGGAGTTGCCACAGAGCCCTGTAAATCAATTTGTAACGTTTCCCGATCACAGTCCTGCTCAGGTCGAAGGAAACCGTGCTGATGGGAGGGCCCGACGCGTGGGCGCCCCGTACGGCGAAAACATGATCATGTCCCTTGTAATCTTGTCCGCCGAATGATTCCGCGAAACTGATTCCGGTCATTTTTTCCGGGATCTCGCCCCCGGCCACATCAATAAAGGTGGGTCCGATATCCTCGCCCGATACGAGGCCATCCGAAACAATTCCCGGCTTGATATGACCCGGCCAACGGGCAATGAGTGGCACGTTCAACCCGCATTCGAAAAGCGTACCCTTACCCCTCAGCAACGCAGCCCCGTTATCTCCTATGAATACCACCAGGGTGTTGTCACTGATCCCCCGCTTTTCGATCTCATCCAGGATCTCCCCCACGCGCTGGTCAAAACGGTTGATCTCGCCAATGTGCTGTGCCAGGTCCTCCCTGATAAAGTCCAGGTCGGGGAGGGTACCGGGCACCGTGATTGTTGCAGGATCGGGTGCATATTCCGGTGCGGTGAATATCCTGTGGGGATCGGAATAGTTGATCTGGATAAAGAAGGGTTTCTCCTCGGGTACCTCATCGAGGAATTTGACGAATTCAGCATGGTTGCCTCCATCCCTGCCGTGATGCAGGTGGTCGACCCGGTCCTCGAAGGTGGCCAGGTTGTACTTTTTAAGCACCTCATTCATCAAAGGAAGCCTGTTTGTCTGGTTGCCGTCCAGGTGGAAGCCGCGGCCGCAGATCCCGGTGTAGTACCCGGCATCCCGTAATACCTCGGGAAAGGAGAGAATGTCCCGGTGGAGCGGGGCGCTGAACCGGGTCATCCGCACGTCCAGCGTGGACCGCCCTGTCATGATCCCGGCCCTTGACAGCACGCACTGGGGCGCTGTGGTGTAGGCCCTGTTGAAGCGGATGCCCTCGGCTGCCAACCGGTCAAGGTTCGGGGTATGCATATCGGGATTGCCATAGCACCCCACGTAAGGAACACTGTGGTCGTCGGAGAGGATGAATACGATGTTGGGTTGTTTTCCGGAGCCGCCGGCCTGAGGATTTCCGTATCCTGGTAAAACGATGATGGTGGTTAAAATGATGATAAGCAATATCCGTTTCTTCATTTCGCCCTTTTTTGATTAGTTCGTAATATTAATATAAATTTCAGGATCAGTGGTTGTGTGCAGACCTGAATCGTGCTTCGCGGTTCCGGGTCATGGATGAAAATTCCGGATCACCGGCTGGATCAGTTCCTGATCTTCAGGTAATACGGTATAATAGGGATTATCCCCCAAACAGAAGATAATCTGGATCGGGTCTAAACTGCCATGATCGGCTACATATTAAACACCGGCATTTCGGCAGACAGGTATGTTGACATCCATGTTTTCTTTTATTACATTTAAAGCGGTTAATTAGCAGCCACCAACTAACTTAAAACTAGCATGTCTGAAAAAGAGGAAACTTCCCTTGTTTTTCAGCTACATAAGGGCAATGCCGCATCCTTCAGTGCATTGTTTGAAAAACATGCCCCGCATGTGTACGGGTTTTCATTCTCCCTGCTGAAGAACAAGCTGGACGCTGAAGGAGTTGTCCAGGAGGTGTTCCTGCGGATCTGGCAGAAGCGTGCAGAGGTGGACCCGGAAAAGTCGTTCAAATCTTACCTGTTCAAGATCGCGTACCATATCAGCATTGACCTGCTGCGGGAGCGGCTGAAAAACAGGGATTATATCAGGCACCTGGAACAGCATTACAGCCAGCAGCCTGCCACGTTTTCGCCGCTGGCAGAGCGGAACATCATCCAGGGTCAGATCGAAGCGATCATCGATACCCTTCCTGAAAAAAGAAGAGAGATCTTCATTCTGAGCCGTTACAGCGGGTTTTCCAACAGGGAGATCTCCGAAAGGATGAATATTTCGGTCAAGACAGTTGAAAACCAGATCACGCTCTCCCTGAAGAAGATAAGGAGGGTGCTGGGGGCTGAAATCCTGCCTACTTTGCTTGTTTTTTTGCTTCCCTTTTGGGGGGTAAGCTGACTTTCCACGTATGGTATCTTAGAGACACCATTTCGATGGATTGGTAGTTTTAGGTGAAGTAGGTTAGTTTAGGTACCCCTCCTCCCGGAGGGGTATTTAACCTGCCTTACTTCTTCAAGTGAGAATATGAAAAAAACAGAACGTCTGGAAAAGCTGATCAATAAGTACCTGCAGGGGGAGAACACCAGGGAGGAGCTCGGAGAGATTTTTATGCTTTTAAGGGACGACAATGAATTCCGGCTGAATTCGGAACTGGAGAGGATACTTGAGGCGCACTGGAACAGCGGGGATTTCAGGTTGCCCGCGGAGGAGGCAAAAGGCGATCTCGGTGCTGTGCTGGAGAGGATCCGGCAGCAGATCAGCCCCGATCTGAAATCCATCAGGCAGAAAAAGGTGAGGAGTTTGATGGTGAATATTTCGAAAGTTGCTGCAGTGCTGGCCATCGGGATCATCCTGGGCTTGATGCCGGGGATCAATGGCCGGAACAAGGAACTGCTAAACACCTTTATCGCACCGAATGGTTCCGTGGCGCAGATGGTCCTGCCCGATAGCACCCTGGTCTTCCTGAATTCGGGAACAGAACTGAGGTATGATCAGGCCGCCACCGGACGTAAAAGGGAGGTGTTCCTGAACGGGGAGGCCTGGTTCAGCGTCACCGAAAACAGGAATAGGCCCTTTGTGGTCCATACACCCTACTACGATCTCAGGGTGACCGGGACGGAATTCAACGTGAAGGCTTACAAAGGGGACAGGACTATCGTGACAACCCTCGAGGAAGGCGAAGTCTGCATCCCTTCCACGGACCGTTTTAAAATAGGATCTGACAGAAACCTGCTTCCGGGTCAGCAACTGGTCTACGACCGGGAAAGCAATACTGTTGCCACCGGCACGGTCAAACCAGGGTATTACTCCTCATGGAAGGACAATAAACTCATTTTCATCAACATGTCTGTTAAGGAGCTGGTCATCCTCCTGGAAAGGAAATACGGGGTGGATATCAGCGTGATGAATCCCTCCATCCTGAACTACCATTATGATGGTACCATCAAGAACGAGGGGATCCTGGAGATCATGGAGCTGCTCAGGAAGACATTGCCTATTGCGTATCAAGTGAATGGCCAGACAATACAAGTATCAAGTAACAATTAACAAAGGAGGTTACATGGACTAAACTACAACCTACTAACACGAAGCCGGCAGGTGCTGTAACACGCTGCCGGCCTTAAAGTGCTAACAAACGGTGCGATCACACCATTTATTCACAAACACTCAACACTACAAATCTATGAAAAGAATTAAATCCGGGATCTTTCATTCTTTAAGAAAGAGACCACAATTGCTGTTAAAGATGAAATTTTCTTTACTGCTTTTGCTCATCGGAATACTGCAGGTATCTGCAGTGAGCTACTCCCAGGCTACGCTGTTAACGGTGGATGCCCGGGGAAAACAGGTGGCCCAGGTGCTCCGGGAGATCGAAGAAAAAAGCGATTTCCGGTTCTTCTACCAGCGTGAACAGGTGGATGTGGAGCGCGAGGTAATGATCAACCTGGAGGACAAGACCGTGGACGAGGTCATGGACCTCCTCTTTGCCGGGGAGAATGTTTCGCACAAGATTTACGCGGACAAGCTGATCCTTATTGCCCCGACGGAAATGATCGACGAAGAGGCCGCACCGGCTGTTCAGGAAAACACGGTGACAGGTAGCGTGAAGGACGAGGAGGGTAATTCCCTGCCCGGCGTAAGCATCCGGATCAAGGGAACAACAAGGGGAACCGTCACCGACCTGGAGGGGAACTTCTACCTGGTGGTGGGCGGTTCTTCGGATATCCTCGTTTTTTCTTATGTGGGTTACATTTCCCATGAGATCACAGTGGGCAACCAGGCACAGATGGATGTCGTGATGGAATCGGATGTGCTCGGTATCGACGAGGTGGTTGTCGTGGGTTACGGATCCATCGGGAAGAAGGAGCTGACCGGATCGGTGGGGCACCTGAATATGACGGAGATCGACAACAAGACCTTTGCCAGTATCGACCGGGCCATCCAGGGCAAGATCCCCGGGGTGACCGTTCAGACGGACGGTTCACCCGGTGGCAGGGTGGATATCAGGGTCCGGGGCCTCGGTACCATTACCAACAACGAGCCGTTGCTGGTAGTGGATGGTGTGCCGGTGGGCAGCCTGAACAACATCGATCCGTCCATTATCCAGTCGGTGGATGTCCTGAAGGACGCTTCCGCCACCGCGATTTACGGGAACAGGGCCTCCAACGGGGTGATCCTGATCAGGACCAAGAAGGGACAGGCCAACCAGAAGGCCCAGATCCAGGCCAGCTACCAGTTTGGTGTGGCCACCATGGGGAAAAAGATCGACCTGCTGAACGCCGACCAGTACCGTGACATCATGAATGAGGCCGTCGACAATGCCGTTGCGCAGGGGATCATCACCGAGGGGTCCATCTCGGATGAGATCACCAATTTTGTACCGGAAGACAATGACTGGCAGGATGCGATCTCCCAAACAGGGCTCTCCCACGTGGGAAGCATCTCCGGCATGGGAGGATCCGACAGGATCTCCTACTACCTTTCAGGCAGCTTCAGGACCATTGATGGGACCATCAAGACCTCCAAGCAGAACCGTGTCAACTTAACGGCCAACACGGAGATGTTCCTGACCAAGTGGCTCACCTTCGGTGAGAATGTGACCTTCATGTACGAGGACTTTCACAATGTCTCGACACATGCAGCATCCGGTTGGGGAGGGATCATCCTGAGCGCCGCTGAAGCGGCCCCTCAGATCCCGCTGAACGCGAATGACGGCCCCGGGTTGGGCGCCATTGGCACGGAGGTTAGTTTCTATGGCAACCAATACCCCATGCGGAGCGTACAGGGTGAAAACATCACCTCGGGACTCAGGACATTCGGGAATACCTACCTGAATTTCAATATTTTCAAGGGTCTTGAATTCAAGACCCAGTTGGGATTCAATTACTTCATGTCCGGCAATCATGCTTTTAGTCCTTACCGCTATTACCCTGAACCCGAAATTGACAGTGATATCAGGGAGACCAGCAACATGGGACAGACCATTCTGTGGGACAATTTCCTGACCTATGACGCGGAACTTGGTGAGAGCAGCCTCAATATCATGCTGGGATCATCGATCCAGAAAAGCAAGGGCAGGTCGTACAATGCCAGTCGAATAGCCCTCGTGAACGAGGACCCGGCTTTCCGTTTTCTCGATTTCGGAGATCCAACCGTGACCACCAATGGAGGAACCGGCTCAAACAGCTCACTGCAATCCTTCTTTGCGCGGGTGAATTATGATTACAAGGACAGGTACCTGGTGACCGCCACAATGAGGGCGGACGGCTCATCCAAGTTCATGGTAGACAACCGCTGGGGTTACTTCCCCTCCATTGGTCTCGGATGGAACATCACCGAGGAGGAATTCATGTCCGGCGTTAGCGGTATCGACTTCATGAAGCTGCGTGGCAGCTGGGGCCAGGTGGGGAACCAGTCCCTCGGTTCCAACTACCCCTACCTGGACATCATCGAGCCACAGCAATCCAATTACGTGCTTGGCCCGGGAGACGGTTCCGTGGTCAGCGGTACTGCCGAGTCTGCACGCGGGAACCGTGACATCACCTGGGAGACCACCACCATGCTGAACATCGGGTTGGATGTATCTCTTTTCGGAAAGTTGTCACTGACTGCAGAATACTTCAACAACAACACGCAAGACCTGCTGCTTCCGGTTCAGCTGGCTGACCTGGGCGGACGCGCGGCCCCCCCGTATGTGAACGTGGGAACCGTCAATGCCACGGGATTCGAGGCCAGTATCGACTACTACATCCTGAAGAACAGCAACTGGAACGTCTCCGTGGGTCTGAACGGTACCTACCTGAAGAACGAGGTAACCGACCTTGGTGAAACCGAATTCCTCATCGGGACGGCTGCTTTCAACAGGATCATCCTGCCCAGTAATTCTCCCCTGAGGACGGCGGTGGGCTATCCCATCTCCAGCTACTACGGGTACGAGATGGAGGGCATATTCCAGACCCCGGATGAGGTCAGCAACAGCCCCACCCAGGAGGACAACACCGCTCCCGGCGACATCAAGTGGGTGGACCAGAACGGCGACAACGTCATCAATGCCGATGACCGGGTCTTCCTGGGAGACGGTTTCCCCGATTTCGTGTACGGGTTCAATATTTTCGTGGGCTACAAGGATTTTGACTTTTCCATCACGGCCCACGGCGCCCTGGGTGTCCAGATTTACAATGCCCTGCGGATGGACCTGATGAGCTCGCTGCCCGTCAACAAACACGTGGATATCCTGGACCGGTGGACCGGCGAGGGGACCAGCACCACGGTGCCCCGGGTGGTCTATAACGACCCCGCGCACAATGTGAGGGGCTCCGATTACTTTATCGAGAAAGGCGATTACCTGAGACTGAGCACCATTCAGCTGGGGTACTCGCTGCCAGGAAATGTCGCGAAAAGACTGAAGCTCTCTTCCTTGCGGGCCTATGTCACGGTCCAGAACCTGTACACCTTCACCCAGTACAGTGGTTCCAACCCCGAGGTCAGGGCCGCCAGTGGCGATACTTTCCAGCGCGACCTGAACCTCGGTTGGGATACCGGAGTGTACCCCGTGCCCAGGACATTCATGATTGGATTGGACATTACATTCTAACCATCTAAAACTTTTGCAATGAAAAACAAGAATATATATTCCATGATGGTATTCATCATCCTTTTCGCCTTTTCGGGATGTAATGTGCTGGATGATGACCCCGTGGGCGTTCTGAGTGCTGACGGCTACCTGAGCACCGAAGTGCAGGCCCTTGAGTACCTGAACGCCGCCTACGACATGCTCACCAAGCGGCACACTACCCACCGCACGCTCTTCCTTGCATGCGATATCAAATCAGATGATGGCTGGAACCGGGAAAGCCGGGGCTTCAAGGATTACAGCACGCTGGCTGACAATGAAACGGTCGCGTTTGCCTGGGAGTACTATTACGAGGCTGTCAGGAGATGTAACCGGGTGGTCAATGACGTTGCGGCCATGACCGAAGAGATGATCGATCCCGTAACCAGGGACAGGATCGTGGCCGAGGGGAAGTTCCTCCGGGCCCACTACTACTTTACCATGCATCAAATGTGGTACAACGTGCCCCTGGTCGTGGAAGTGCTGCCGGCCGATGCGAAAGCCCTGGAGATCGGGCAGTCGACCATCGAGGAGTTCTGGGCCCAGATCGAGCAGGACCTGACCGATGCTGCTGCCGTGTTACCCGAGAGGTCGGGGTATGCCAACTCCGATTACGGCCGGGCCACCAGGGGAGCAGCCCTTTCCACAAAGGCACTGGTCCACCTCTTCCAGGAAGAATGGCAGCAGGCCTACGACCTGGCCGATGAGGTGATCACCTCCACTGAGTATGAACTGGACCCCGTGTTCCTGAATGCCTTCAACGTGGACGAGACCAAGGAGACGGTCTGGTCCTGGCGCAACGTGGACGGGGGATTGGTCACTGGTGCACAGGCCGCTTACGGGATGTCCAGCTGGGAATCCTCAGAGGGTACCGAGGTGCCTGTATGGTCACGGGCCCGTCCCTTTGGGGGCTGGCAGTTACGGGGGATCACCAAGGACCTGTATGATGAGTTCGAGGCTGACGATCCGAGGAAGAAGTACACCTGTGCAACTCCCGGGGATACCATCGAAGGGCAGGTAGTGGATTCCGCGGGCTACCATTCTGAGACGGGTCCCGATGGCAATCCCCTTTACGGTCCCAGGAAACTTTGGTACGAGGGGAACTGGGTTCCCAATACCCACAAGCGGAATGCGGGCCGGGACTGGCCCATCATCCGGATAGCAGAGGTTTACCTTATGAGGGCCGAGGCCAGCCTCCGTCTGAATGACCTGGGGGGTGCCAGGGATGATATCAATACCGTGCGTGCCCGGGCCGATGTACAGGTCACACCATTGGGTGATTTCGCCGACCAGCAGGCGGCATTCGATGCCCTGGTGCACGAGCGGCGCGTGGAACTGGCCATGGAGCAGAAACGTTTCTTCGACCTGGTCAGGTGGGGACTGGCCGATGATGAGTTGTCGGGCATGGGCTTCGACGCCAACCAGGATGAGTATCTGCCCATCCCACAGGCGCAGATCGACCTGAGCAACGGCAAGATTACCCAGAACCAGGGTTACCTCTAGGCCACAGAAGTCAACGCGTCACACGAACGCGATATGAGTTGAACACGGCCCGGGTGAGTACCCTCGCCCGGGCCTTTTTTAGAACCACCTGCGAACTGTGCTGTTTCTGCACCCGGGTTTTGCCCATATCATATGCATATGAAAAGAACATGCTACCTTTTTTTAATTATAATGTCGATCCTGACAGGGGGGTGCCGGCAGCCGGGGCACGGGGTAGCGGAGGAACGCCCCAACATCATCCTGTTCGTCTCGGACGACCACGGGACGGATGCCCTGGGTTGCTACGGGAACCCGGTGATCATGACCCCCAACCTGGACAGGCTGTCGGAAGAGGGGGTCAGGTTCGACCACGCGTTCTGCACCAGCGCCAGCTGCGCGGCAAGCAGGTCGGTGATCCTCACCGGAAAATACGGCCATGCCACAGGCTCCTACGGGCATGTGCACGAGTACCACCATTTCAGCACGTATGATACGGTGCCATCCCTTCCGGTATTGATGGAACAGGGCGGGTACCTGACCGCCAGGATCGGCAAGTACCACCTGGCTCCCGAATCGGTTTACTCCTTCCGGGAGGTGCTGAAGGCTGACCCGCGCAACACGGTGGAGATGGCTGAGGCGTGCAGGGAGGTGTTGCAATCGGAGGACCCCTTTTTCCTCTATTTCTGCACCGACGACCCCCACAGGGGATCACCGTTTACTCCAGATCCATGGGACAGCCCCAACAATTTCGGGAACAGGGAGGGGGGATATGTAGGTGTGGAGACGGTGGTCTATGACCCGGAAGATGTGATCGTCCCCGGTTTCCTTCCCGATACCAGGCTGTGCAGGGAGGAGCTGGCCCAGTACTACCAGTCGGTCTCCCGGATCGACCAGGGTTTTGGACGGCTGATGGCTTTGCTGGAAGAGACCGGTAAGAAGGAGCACACCATTGTCATTTATATCTCCGACAACGGGATCGCTTTCCCCGGGGCCAAGACCACCCTGTACGAACCGGGGATCAGGTTACCGTGCATAGTCAGGGATCCCTCGGCAGATGCAAAGGGGATCGTGAACCATGCCATGATTACATGGGCCGACCTGGCACCCACCATCCTGGAGATGGCGGGACTGGATCACCGGGCGAACCAATTTCACGGACGTTCGTTTCGGGAAATCCTCGGAGAGACCGACCCGGAAGGGTGGGACGAGGTCTACGCTTCCCACACATTCCACGAGATCACCATGTACTACCCCATGCGTGTCCGCCGCACCCGTGAATACAAGATGATATGGAATGCGGCATGGCGCCAGGAGTACCCCTTTCGCCTCGGACCTGTGGGCCTCCTCCACCTGGCAGGGGATCTACCGGAACGGGGCCATTGATTTCGGGCAGCGGTCCGTGCAGGACTACCTCTTCCGTCCGGAGTTTGAACTCTACCACATTTCCACTGATCCTTTAGAATTGAAAAACCTGGCCGACGAGAAGGAGTACGCTGAAGTCCTGAAGGAGATGAAAGAAAAACTGAAGGAGTTTCAGCGCTCCACCAGGGATCCCTGGCTGATCCTGTGGGACCACGATGCTACCCTGCAGGGCTCCGGGGTGAACCTTTAACCTTTAAACTTAAACACCTAAACAGATGAGAAGTACTGTAATTTTCAATCTATTGGCAGGGATGCTGCTCAGCTTCCTGCTCATTCCCGGTTGCGGTCCTGAACAACCGGACGACCGGCCCAATATCGTGATCTTCCTCGCGGATGACGCGGGATTTAATGACGTGGGCTACCGTGGTTCGGTCATCAAGACACCCCACATCGACCGGCTTGCCGGGGAGGGTCTGGTACTCGATCAGTTTTACGTCTACCACTGTTGCTCGCCCACCCGGGCCGCCCTGATGACGGGGCGTCCCCCTTCCCGGTTCGGGCTCACGGGCCCCCTTCAGCCCTACACCGACTTCAGGTTTGAGGAGGGGACCCCCATGCTTGCCTCGGTATTGAAGTCAGCGGGGTATGAAACCTGCATAGACGGGAAATGGCACCTGGGCATGGAGCCCGACCAACTCCCCAACTGTTTCGGCTTCGATCACGCCTACGGGTACACGGGGCCCTGGATCGATTCCTACAGCCACCTGGTGGGGAACTGGCACGGCGACGGGAGTGGGATCAGGCATTGGCAAAGGAACGGAGAGCTTATCGAGGAGCATGGTCATGTCACTGACCTGATCACCAGGGAAGCCGTCAGCTTCATTACCGAGCTCCGGGACAGATCAAAACCCTTTTTCCTCTACGTGCCATACAGCGCTCCGCATGTTCCCTGCCAGGAACCTAAGGTGTATACCGATCTCTACGAGGGCATCATTGAAAACAATTCCCGCCTTTTCTTTGCCGCTTCCATGACCCATCTGGACGAAAGCATGGGGGAGATCATCGGTTGCCTGGAGGAGGAGGGGATCGCGGAGAATACCATCGTGATCTTTATGAGTGACAATGGCGGACAGCACGGAAGTGATTTCGGCGCCACCGGATCAGGGTGGCTGATCCCCCCGGACGAATACAACATGACCTATGCATTGTCGGACTCGCTGGGGGACAATACCCCGCTCAGGAGCTTTAAGGGTTCGTTCTACGAAGGAGGTATCCGCGTTCCTGCCCTGGTGAAATGGCCTGCACGTTTCAGTCCCGGGACCATCAATACATCTGTCCATGTGTGTGACTGGGTACCCACCCTTGCACGTCTAGCAGGTGCCGAAGTCCCTGCCCGGATGAATGTTGAAGGAATGGATGTGATGCCCATCCTGGAAGGGGATCCATCAGGGGGGGAGCGGACCCTGTACTGGGGTACTTCGCGGCAGCAGGCGGTCCGGAAGGGGCCCTGGAAGCTGGTTCGCAGTGATAGCCGGGGGGATCAAACAGCAGAACGTTATGAGCTCTTCAATATTGAACGAGATCCGGTTGAGGCAGAAGACCTGTCAGGTGAGTACCCGGATATGGTCAGCTCACTGAAAACAGAGCTCAACAGGAACCGGGCACTGGATAAAGAGTGAGCAATTGATGGGTACTACGATGAAATACTTTGCAATAAGCAGGTTTGCAGCTATTTGTACCCTGTGCATTTCCCTGGTCTGTTTACTCTCCTGCAGTCATCCGGAAAAGCGGACCACCGTAACCTTCCAGCCGGATTCACTGCGGGTGTTACGAAATCCCTGCGTGGGATGGGGGCTTTATTGCGAGGGGTGGGAGTTCGATGAGACCTACCGGGAGCGGTACCCCTCGGTGACCCCTGCCAATTTCTGGAAAGCGATGGACAGCGTCCGGGCCCATGAGTACGCGACCCACCTCTACATACGTATCCTCTGGTCTTCCCTTGAACCCGAGGAGGGGAAATATGCCTGGATCCATAACCCGGAATACATCCGCTTCATTGAGGAGGCCAAAAAACGGAATCTGAAACTGGCATTCAGGATCTACCATGCCACCCGGAGCCGGGCCAAGCAGGGAACCCCGCAATATGTGTTTGACGCGGGAGCAAAGTTTTCATGGGACACCGGCGAGAAATTCGGCGAACCGCACCGTGTCAGGGATGCCCACCCCGAGGATCCCATTTTTCTTGCCAGGTTCGACAAGTTCATCGAAGCATTTGCCAAAGAGTATGATGATCCCGATGTGACCGATTTCATCGATGGGTTCGGGGCCGGCTGGTGGGGCGAGGGCCACCACATCAACCTACAGGATGACCGGGACCTGCCGTTCCTGATCGATCAGCTCACGGGGATCTACCACAGGCATTTCAACCATATCCTGACCGTGTATAACCTGGCCCACCATCATCCCGATCCCACCATCATCAGCGACTTTGAAATTGCAAAGGAACCGGTGTACGAGCAGCGTGGATTTCTTCCCAGGAGAGACGGGCTCGGAAGTCACTGGTTTTCAGAGGGAGACCGGGATATGATGCTGAATTATTTTTTCCCGGATTCACCCCTGATCGGGGAGGGTTGTTACTGGTTTACCAACCCTGTTGGCGATACAAAGCACTGGTTCACAAACGATCAACTTCATCAAATGAACTCCTGGCAGGAAGCGCTGACCGTGGGGCTTGACGATGCACTCGCGTACCATGCCAACACCTTCGACCTCAGGGTGCCCCGGGAGGCACGGTTCTGGATCGAGGAGCTGCCCGGAGAGGTACAGCGGTTTATTACCCATGGAGGCTACCGCCTCTGTCCGGACAGGATCACCTATCCTGAAAGGGTACCTTCGGGCGGGGTGATGACCATCGGGCACAGCTGGAAAAACATGGGGGTAGGGGTGCTGCCCAACAACCATCCCAACTGGGACCGGAAGTACAGGGTGGCGTTTGCCCTGCTGGACCCGGACACAAAAAGAGTGATCAGCCAGACTGTTGTCCAGGATGTGGATCCCGGGAAATGGATAAAGGGCGGGGAGTACCATTACAGTAGCCAGCTGTCCCCGGGGGAAGAGACCGGCACCATGCTGCTGGCCGTGTCCATTTTCGACACAAAGAAGGGTGAACCCGGACTGGAACTTAGCCTGGAAGGGCCATCTTACGGGAAGTGGTACCCGGTGGGCACGGTCACTGTGGCTGCGAGGATAACCGGGGACAGGTGACAGGCCACACGCTGTACACCTGATGTGGGCCCAGGGACTTACAAGGTGGGAAACCCATTTTGATATGAAACACCCGTCCCGGCAGGTTCATCTTGTTTGCATTCTTTTTCCAAAGAGCATGCAAAGTTTCACCGGTGTTGAAATTCCGTGTAAATTGTTTTCTTTTTTTACGCTCATGAAACGACTGATCAGATTGTTCCTGCTGCTTGCCACCCTTCCATTGGGGGCACAGCTGAAACTCCCGTCGATTCTTTCCGACAACATGTGCCTGCAGAAAGAAAGCCAGGTGAAGATCTGGGGCTGGGATACACCCGGCCAGGTTATCGAGGTGCAGGCCTCATGGTCCCGCGGCCGTGCCAGGACAACTGCAGGGCCGGGTGGAAACTGGGAGGTAACCATGACTACGCCAGGTAATAAGGGCCCTTACAGGATCGTTATCAGGGGCTCTGAAACGAAGGAGATTAAGAATGTGTTGTTGGGCGAGGTATGGCTCTGTTCCGGGCAATCCAACATGGCCAAGCCCTTGGGCTGGACGGGAAGGCAGAAACCGGTGGTCAATTTCAGGGAAGAAGCGCTCGCTGCTGACCTGCCGGAAATACGTTTATTCAGGTTGACGCCCACCACGGCAGATGAGCCCCGGGAAGACTGCGAGGGAACATGGGAAGTGTGCTCCCCCGAGTCGGTGTTGGCCTTCTCGGCGGCGGGCTACTTTTTCGGGAACAGGCTGCACCGGGAACTGGAGGTGCCGGTCGGATTGGTCCAGGCCACCTGGGGGGGGACACCGGTGGAGGCCTGGACCGCCAGGGAATCCATGAACAACCCGGACATTACCAGGCGGTTCGCGTATTACGAGGCGGCATTCCCGGCCGACAGCCTCTACTACGAGAACCAGCTTGAAGGCTTCAGGAAAGGACTGATCAACAGCGAGCCTGTTATGCCCGAGAGTGTCTATTTCAACAGGAGACCCCAGAAAGGGATCAGCTGCCTGTACGACGGTATGATCGCGCCCCTGCTCAATTTCACCATCGCCGGAGCCATCTGGTACCAGGGCGAGGCCAACGTGCCTGACCCGGAAAGCTACAAGAAGCAATTCCCCAACATGATCACCACCTGGAGGGAGGCCTGGGGTATCGGGGAATTTCCATTTTATTTCGTGCAGATTGCCCCCTTCGATTACCAGGACAGGTTCGGTAGTGCCCGGATCGCGGAGGCGCAGAAGGAGGCCCTGAAACTTCCGGACACAGGGATGGCGCCCACCCAGGATATCGGCGTGCTCCACGATATCCATCCGCCATTCAAAAGGGAAGTGGGAAGGAGACTGGCGTTGCTGGCACTGGATGACCACTACGGGAAGGAAGGAGTGGTGAGCAAGGGGCCTGTCCTGGAGTCAGTCACCTCCGCCGATCGCGGGTTGGTGCTCACGTTTGATCCCGGAGGCGGATCACTTTTTTTTGCGGGTAGTATTAAGAGCCAAAAATGCTTCTATATCTCGGATGACAGAAGAGTCTTTCGTCCGGCCACCGCGGTGCTTGAAGGCAACGCGATCATCCTGAACCATCCGGGCATAAAACGGCCGGTGCATGCCAGGTACCTCTGGCCCAATGATGCCAATGCCACCCTGTTCAATTCACACGGGCTGCCCGCCACCTCGTTCCGGACGGATGATTGGGAGGACGCGGTATTTGTAGAGTGAGTTTATGTTTGACATTGAGAAACACCAAAGAACCAACACACCATGACATTTACCAGAAGAAGTTTTATCAGGAAGACCGGTTTGAGCGCCACGCTCTTAGGATTGGGAGCGGCAGGCAAGATACAGGCCACGGACAAGGTACGGCCCGAGGAGTGGGCCGACCATTTTCCACCCCCGCCGAAAGTGTACAACCGGCTTGACCAGGGCATGTTCGAGACGCTGGTGCCCGAGGACAGGTTCGGGCATACCCAGATGCTTACCTCACCCACGGATGCATATGTGCCAAATCCTGGGATGGGTTACCAGGTCTATGCTTACGAGGAGCGCGGTACCCCGAAAGTGCCCGGGCAATCGGAAGCGGAGGCCATCGAGAAGCTCCTCCGGCTTCCCTTCTGTGACCAGGTCTACATGAGGACCGACTGGAGCAATATCCAGCAGAGGCCAGGCAGGCTGGATCTTCCGGAGATGTGGCAGTACGCGCTAAAACTGGCCAAAGAGCTGGGCAAGCGGGTTAGCTTCCGGATCCAGCTGGGCAATCCGGGACGCGGCAATGCCGTCCCTCAATTCGTGCTTGACCGGAGCGGTGGTGCCGTGGATATCGACAACGGATGGCTCAAGCTGCCGCATTACGAGCATCCCGCGTTCAAAAAAAGTTTCAGTGAAATGAACCGGATGCTGGCCGACCTGTATGACGAGGATCCGACGGTGGAATGCCTGGATTTTGCCGGTTATGGTGCCTGGGGAGAATGGCACGCCAAGGGATTCTCCTCCTTCCCCGACCCGCTGACCGCCAGCGAAACGCTCTGCTGGATGATCGAGGAGCAGCTGGATGCGTGGAAATACACGCCCCTGGTTATGGGGGCACACGGAGGTTCCTCCTATATCCGGATGAAGGACGTGATAGCCACGGCCATGCGGGGAGGCTGCTGGTGGCGGCGTGACAATGTGGGTTTATACATCAAACCCAGTGATGCGTACATGCTGACCCACCATCCGCCCTGGCAGGCCAACGTGATCGAGGATGGGCGGTTCAGGGACCACCGGCTGGCTGATCCTTCGGAGATCGAGGATATTCCAGGTCAGCACATCCGGGACCACCTGATGATGAAGGCCCCCGACCTGCACGCCAACTACTGGGCGCTCTGGCAACATGCCGACAACATTCTCGCGTACAGGGAGAAGTACAAGCGCGGGTTCCAGGTGCTCGACCGCCAGCTGGGTTACCGGGTGCGGCCCACCTGGATCTGGGTGGATACCAAAAAGGAGCCGCATGCATTGATTATCGCCATCAAAAACGACGGGTGCGCGTCCATCCCGGGGATCCTCCGGATCCACGTGGAGGACGAAAAGAAGAGTTTCAGGGTAGGCGGTGGACTGGATCCCGGGCTGCCGCTGCCGGCGGGAATCCGCATCTGCAGGATCCAGTTGCCTCACGGGGTAAAATGGGAGTCAGAAAAATTCGACTCGGATGTAGACCTGCTTGCCATGGACCGGACACTGAGGGTGTCAGCCGAACTGGAGTTTTACGGCCGCCGTTACCCGGTCCGCTGGGCCTGTGCCGAGCCCCTGAACGAGGACGGATCGCTCACCATCAGGCATACCAAAGGACTTGAATTGTCTTAATATATTTTCTTGATAAATTTATTTCATGATGAAGAAACAACGATTTGCAACCCTGGCTCTCACTGCTGGCCATCTGGATCTTTTCCTGCGGACCAATCCTCGAAGTGCGGGCCCAGGAGGTAAGTGTGAAGACAGAGATGATCACCATGCCCACCTATACCATGGGTCCCGATGAAAAACAACCCATCTTCAGGGGATTCAAGGTGCCGGGAGTGGACGTATTCCGTGCTGAACGCACCACCTATCCCTATCCCCGGGCAGATAACTTCGGTCATGAGAGGGAAGAGGTGGAGTACAAAGCGATCACCCTGGAGAATGAGTATATCAAAACCGTGATCATGCCCGATCTGCGGGGCCGCCTTCAGGGGGCTTATGACAAGCGGAACGGGTGGGATTTCATCTATTACAACCACGTGATCAAACCCGGGGATATCGGCAACAGGGCAGGCTGGCTATCGGGCGGACTGGAGTGGAACCACCCCGGGGGGCACGGATATACGCAATTTGAGCGCATCAGTCACCAGGTCATCGAAAACGAGGATGGATCAAAAACCGTGCTGGTGGCGGAGATCGAACCGGTGCGGATGATGAAGTGGGAAACTGCCATCACCCTCAGGCCGGGGAGCCTGGCCGTGGAGACTGAAGGCCGGTTCTACAGCATCGCTCCCTACCCGGTTCCCTTTGCTTCATCGCTTAACGGGGCCATGCATACCTCCGAAGAGATGGAGGCCATCTACCCCGAAGGAACCTACATCACCGGGCATGGAAAGCATTATGTGGAACCCTGGCCGGTCTACGGAGGGGTGGATTACAGTTGGTTCAAGAACCTCAAAAGCTCCTATTCGATATTTACGGAAGGGTGTACGGAGGATTTCTATGGTTGTTATTCTCATGATAAGAACGGAGGTACTGTCATCGTGGCCGATCACCGTACCGCACCGGGAAAAAAGTATTTCTCATGGGGTGCCCATCCGGCCGGCCTTCGCTGGGACCAGCTGCTCTCCGATGAGGACGGCGGTTATATCGAATTACAGACGGGGGCTTTCTGGGAGAACCTGGGGTATGGCTATGCCTGGCTCGATCCCATGGAGGTTAAGAAATACACCGTGTTCTGGTATCCGGTCAAAGACATCGGTGGTTTTGTGAGGGCCAACGAGCACGTGGTGATCAACCTGGCCGAAAAGGGCAAAAACGGTATTCTGTTCGGGGTGCAACCGGTCTATGCCATGGAGGCCTGTGACCTCAACATCACTGCGGGCGGCCGGGAGATCTACCGGAAGACCACAGCACTGGATCCTGCCACACCGCTGGTGGAGGAATTCAACCTGCCCAAAGGCATCTCCCGCACCGACCTGGTTGTGACCATCAGGGACGGGAACGACCGGCTGATCATGAGCTACCAGCCCCTCACCGAACATCCGCCGGTCCCTGAACTGCCCAAACCAAGGGTTTCCCCGGAGGAGGCAGCATCCATTGATGACCTCCACATGTGGGGCAAGGGATTCTACCAGGACCCATTCGGAGAGGAAGCAGAGTCCTATTTCCGGGAGATCCTGGAACGTGCCCCGGAGGATGCACGGGGTAACCGTGAAATGGGACTGCTGGCCCTGCACAGGGGAGCGTGGGAACTGGCTATTGAACATATGGAGAGGTCCCTCAAGGGTGATCCCCTGAATGATGGTTTCTACAACCATTACTATATGGGAATGGCTGCACTGAACATGGGGGATTGGGATGCCGCGGCAGCCGGGTTCCGAATCGCAAGCCGGATCAGCAGCCTGAAGGTCCCGGCACTGTACCAGCTGGCCGTAGTTGCCATGCAGCAGAAGGACTTCCCGATGGCGGTCCGCCTGCTGAACGAAGCCATTCGTGACGGGGGCACCCACCCTGTTTTGTACAGTACACTGGCTGTGGCCCGAAGGAAAACCGGGGACAGCGGTGCGGCTGCAAAGGCTCTGGAGAAGGCCCTTACAGAGGATCCGCTGGAGTTCTACGCATTGCTTGAGAAGTGGATCTCCGGGAGCATCCCGGTGGAGCAGATCCATGAGAAATTCGACCGGTATGCCCCATTTACAGGCGGACCGGCTCCCTTCTTTGCAGGATCCCAGTTGTATGTGGAGGGAGCTGTTTTTTATGACAGGCTCGGGATGCAGGATGATGCCATTCGCATCCTTGAGGAGGGGATCCGTTTCCTTTCCACGAAAGGCGAGATCTACCCGATGATGGAATATTACCTGGGATATTTGTATGACAAGAACGGTAACCGGGAGAGGGCCGCCAGGGCATTTGCACAGGCCAGGAAGCGCCCTGCCGATTATGTATTCCCCTACTGCCCGGCAGATATTGCTGCGCTGGAGGCTGCGGTGAGGATGGATCCTTCCGATGCACGTGCATGGCAATACATGGGCAATGGCCTGTTTTACCTTCGCAGGTATGAGGATGCCGAGAAAGCCTGGATGAATTCAACCAGAAGCGATCCATCCAATGCATCGGTCCTCCGGAGTCTGGCCTTTGTGGACTGGGCGTTGAGGCATGACATACAGGTGGCCATAGACAAGCTGGAGAAAGCATCAGATGCTGATCCTTCAGATGCGAGAATCCTGCTTGAGCTGGATAACTTCCTGGATGCAGCAGGCCAATCAGACAGGAGGCTTCAGCTGCTTTCTGACAGGGAATCCACCGTTCGTACACGCGATGAACTGGTGCTCAACTATTCCCGGATGTTGCTCAGGGTGGGCAGGTTTGAAAAGGCTGCGGAGATGATGGACAGCAGAAATTTCTTCGCCAGGGAAAGCAGGGCCATGGCGCATGCAGTTTATGCCGAGGCCCACTATGGTGTGGGAGAGTCGTGGCTTGATAAAGGGGAATATTCCCGGGCGGTGGAAGAATTTGGTAAAGGAATGCAGTATCCCGAAAACCTTGGGGAAGGCGCCCTTGCCGACGAGGTGTTTGCACGCGCACAATACCTCACGGGCAAAGCCTACTCCTCCATGGGTGAAAAGTCAAAGGCCAAAGCCCTGTTCAAAGAGATCAGTGAATCGGAAGTGAGGAATGAGACCGAAAGCGTGATCTACAAAGCCCTGGCATTGAAGGAGCTTCACAGGGTGGATGAAGCGAACCGCCTGCTAACTGAAGCGGAATCCCTTGGACGGGAGTTGCTTTCCGGAGAAACCGAAAAAAAGGCCCAGGCCTGTTTCCTTCTGAGCAGGGCACTGACAGCGCTCGGTAAAGAGAAAGAAGCACAGGATTACATGGACAAGGCCATCGAAAAGGATCCCGACGTGGTGCTGCATGCAAGGATGGCAGCCTCGGTGCACCCTTCACCAAAATAATATCAATGACGGGCGTGGTTTATGCACCTGCGAGCAATGCAAGGCCCATCAGCGAGATGTAATCGAATCCTTCATACCCGGACCGAAAGCGAATCAAATCATGGTACATCAGCCTGCTTCCTGTTTTCGTCATTGGGACACCCTGGCTGCTTATTCACAAGATTTTGTCCTCTCCAGACTGAATCCCTGGGCACACAGGCGTGAAGGAAGGGGCATAAGACAAAGGCTACTAAGTGCCTTTACAGGTTCAGTTTCCTTGGATCCATCCGGTTTCCCCTGAAGCTGGCCAGTTCAACACATTCACCATTGAAGCGGTAGTACAGCGTTGTTTGAGGGCTGATAACACAACGCCTGAGGTTTTTTCTTTTATCTGAAAAAGGAAAAAGCCTGGGATTGATTGCTATCAGATCGATCACCTCTTCAAAATAGATATCCACACGGGCAGCTACCACTGCACCAAACTGTTCTGAAACATAATCAAGGATAGCCTCGTACTCCCGGTAGGCTCGTGTGGAGTAACGTACAGGAAATGACATAATCGAGAGATTAGAACTTATATTTCGCCTGGATCCTCTCCCTTACCTCAGAACGGCTAAGAGACTCCCACGATCCAATTGTTCCAAGCCCTCCTCGATGGCTTCGCGGTCTTCTTCACTTATCTGATCCCACCAGTCAGATCCTTCGAGTTGCAAGGCTTCCAGCTTTTCGATCAGCTCTGACTCTTGTATCGAAGATATCCAGTTGATAAGGTTCAGTTTCCTGACCTCCAGATTCATGATGGATGAAAATTGATTTGATGTAAAGTTACGATTCATATTGGTTATTTAAAAGGATGGGGCTTCTTGAGTTGATTCTGCAGCTCCTGCAGATTTACCCGCAGGAGGTAAGTTCCAAGTGTTCACTGTACTGTCTGAGTAGCTTTTAGTGCTGCCTATAAACGTTCCTGCACATACCGTTCCGCTCTTGTTCTTTTTCTCCCGTACAAACACATTACAAGTGAATGGGACACCCGAAAACGTCAGAAACAAAGTGCTATATCGCTGATTATGTATGTTGTCAAAAATCACTCCGGGAAGAGTGACGAAAACAGGAGGCCCAGGCCTGTTTCCTTCTGAGCAGGGCACTGACAGCGCTCGGTAAAGAGAAAGAAGCACAGGATTACATGGACAAGGCCATCGAAAAGGATCCCGATGTTGTACTGAAAGCGAGGATGGAGGCCTCGGTGCACCCTTCACCAAAATAATATCAATGACGGGCGTGGTTTATGCACCTGCGAGCAATGCAAGGCCCATCAGCGAGATGTAATCGAATCCTTCATACCCGGACCGAAAGCGAATCAAATCATGGTACATCAGCCTGCTTGTGTATTTGCCAGGTATTGTTGAAAACTGGCTGCAGGAGAAGATGACGATTTCTCTATTTTTGGAATGATCAAAAGTTCTCCTGGAGCATTGCCTCTCCTTTCGGAATCACGGTCTCATATATCACACCAGAACAAACTGTTTATTGTTATGAAATACAAAAAATTAAAGGTTGCGGTAATCCTGATTGGATCCGGGGTGGCTGGCCTTCAGGGACAGGAAGTAATGCCGGCTGCGGCAGGTACAGCAACCGGGAGCAGCGGATCGGTAACCTACTCGGTCGGCCAGGTTCATTATAACACGCATACCGGCGCAGGTTTTTCAGTAGCTCTGGGCGTACAGCAGCCATTTGAAATTTCGGTGGTGACAGGTAAAGCCAACCAACGGGGCATTGACCTGGCACTTTCTGCATACCCGAATCCCGCCACTGATCATCTTACGTTGTGCATTGAGAGCCCTGGCTTCTCACATATGAATTACCATCTCTATGACAGCAAGGGAATCCTCCTGGAGTCCAAAAGGGTGGAGGATAAACTGACAAATATTGTGATGAGCCACCGGCCCCCGTCACTCTATTTAATCAGTGTTACTAAGGGAGATAAAGAAATCAAAACATTTAAAATTCAAAAACACTAAAACAGCATGAAAAAAGTATCTACAATCTTAATGGCCCTGATCCTGACAGCTGTTGTTTCTGCACCAGATGCCGGAAAAGGTGAGTTACCAGGCGGTGATCCGGAACAGCAGCAATGAGCTGGTTACCAATACTACAGTGGGTGTCCGGATAAGTATTCTCCAGGGATCTGAAAGCGGGGAGGCCGTATATACTGAAACCCAGCTGCCTACCGCCAATACAAACGGACTGGTGAGCCTGGAAATAGGTTCGGGAACCACGGCTGATGACTTTTCGGCAATCGACTGGGCGAACGGCCCCTATTTCATTAAAACAGAAACCGACCCGGCTTCCGGGGGAGGGACCAATTATACAATTACCGGTACAAGCCAGATACTCAGTGTGCCCTATGCCTTACATGCAAAAACAGCAGAAGTGTTCACAGGGGCTGTTACTGAAACGGACCCGGTGTTTTCTGCCAGTGATGCGGCAAATATCTCTGCTTCGGACCTTGTAAAACTGGAGAATCTATCGGGTGTAAATACCGGTGACCAGGACCTGAGCAGCTATGCCACGCAGAATGCCCTCCAGGATACGGCATCTGCCATCAGGGAGGGGATTTTCAGCAATGTGTGGAGCACGGTGGACAATCACATTTTTTACGACAAGGGCCTGGTGGGCATAGGTACTTCATCCCCCTCTGCATCCCTTGACATCTATGATCAAACCGGGTACCAGTTCTTCAATTTTGTTTCAGAAGATAATGTATATACCACAATGGATATCGAACCGGCTGGGTGTTGACGACTTCCAGGTTGGGATTGACGGGGGGAATAACAGGTTCATGTTTGCGAATAAGACCACAGGTGGGTTCCCTTTGGTCATTCAGGGTGACAGGGTGGGATTGGTATGCTTATCCCGGAAGCCCCGCTGCACGTGAACGATTTCATGAAACTGGAGCCGCGCGAAACGGCCCCGCCTTCGCCTTCGAAAGGGATGATATATTATGACAGTTTGGACAACAAGGTGAAGGTCTACACGGGAAGCTCCTGGGAGAACCTCAACTGAGGGTCCGGGACCTATTTCCCGTATTCCGGTTTTCCCACTTTCCCCATGAACAGGATGGCGGAAGTGGAGTTCTCCCGGATCACATAGAGGAAGGGTTTGTCAGCTTTGAAAACAGGTTCGGCAGGCATGGAGGTTTCCAGCAGCTCCACGATGGTGGCTGCGGCCGCTTCTGTGCCTTCCTCCTGCACGTCGATGAAGGTCTGGTGGATGACCCTGGAAATATAGATGTCTGCGCCGGGAGTGATACGGGAGAAATCTGCGCCACTGCCAAAGGCAATACCGAGGCCAAGGTTGATCAGCGGATCGTTGAGCAGGTCCTTCCACCCGTAGGTGAATTTGGGCAGCTCGATCCGGATGTTTACCGGGTTGGGTGTGCCAAACCATGCATCCCACCGGGCTATATCCATCTCTTTCAACAGGTCGCCGGTGGTGTGTCCACCGGAAGGCAGCAACACCACCATGGAGAAGGTGCTGTCGCCGTAGGGTAATTCCACGGCGGTGAAGAGGTCATTGACGGTGTAATTGAACCCGCCATTGATCTTCATGAATGCTGCATCCAGGGTGGCTCCGTTCTCCTGGTTGAAAATACCGGTATAGGTCTCTTCGGGATCGAACTGGTACTTCCATTTGGCATTGAAGTAGATGGCGTTGACCAGGTACATGATGGCATCGGAGGGGATATAATCCAGCATATCCTTGATCTTGTCGTTGGTCTTTTGCTCGATCCACCCGTTAATGATATCCACCGAAGCCGGATCGGAAAAATCCAGTTCCTCCACGGCCGCATCGAAATAGTCCTGGTTGGTCCGGATGAATTCATCCAGTACAGGGTAACCCTCTTTGTACCAGATGCCGTTCGCTATGGAGAACTCCACTTTGTTGTCAAGGTGGACCAGTTGTCCCATCAGGTCCTTGTAGCTTTCGTTCACCTCCTGGTTGGTCAGCTCCCCGAAGTGGAGAACATCCCTGAAGGCATCCAGGGTGGTTCCGGAAGCCCCGTTGTAGGTCATCCCCAATGCATAGGAGACACTGAGCGGTGAGATCATGATGTTCTCCTGCTGGCTGAGCGACACCACCTGGTTGAACAGTTCAAAGGCGAATTGCTGGTCCGCCTCGATGATCTCTGCCGATTTCTTCCTCAGTTCGATGGTGTTAGGCCCATCGGGAACCGGGTCCTTCTTCTCACAGGCCGGGAAGGCTGCTATGACAACCAGCAAAACCGTGGCCGTGATGATCTGTATATTCATGATCTGGATTTTTTTCAGGTTCATCTTTGTGATATAAGGACGTACCGAAGGGATGCCAGGTTGCGTCAGGGATCCCTTTTTTCAGATCCCGGTGATTTTCCCCATGAATGTATTATTTCCAGATCACCACCTCACTGCCATTCACCTTCTCCTTCAATGCATCTGCATCGGTGACAAAAGCAGCGATCTCTTTCTGCACCTTCTCCACCTTCTCGTTCAGCTCCTTGAAGGCGATCTTCGAGTTCTCCTCCGGTTCCACCATGGGATTGAAATAGTAACCGGCCAGTGACAGGAACCGGGACTTCAGGTCGGGGGTGTCTCCCAGGATCCCTTTGGAAACCTTCGGGACAATCTTCCATTTCAACGCTTCGGCCCTTTCGAGCATCTCCTTAAGTCCGGATTTCAGCTCCTCATTCTCAGCCACAAGGGGCTGCACCTGTTTCATGGAGGTGATGGCCTTCTCCACCTTGTTGTACTCCTCCACCAGCAGATCGGCCATTTTATTGAAGGCTTCCTTCCTCCGTATGTTCTCCCTGAGCGCTTCATCGGAAATGGGTGTTGCGGGATCTTTCAGTACACGGATGCTCTTACGCTCGCTGAATGCTCCGGCTTTAAGGGTCACGGTATAGTCGCCATAAAAGGCCGGGGCCCCGCCCATCATGAAGCTTTCGTACATGTCCATTTTCCCGGGAACCACACTGCCTTTGGTTTTCAGGTCCCAGACCACCCTGTTGATCCCCGGCTTTGCCGTGGTTTTGATCTCCCGGATCACTTTTCCTTCGGAATTATTGATAGAAATCAGAACGCTGTCTTTTGCGCTGGTGTCCTGGGCATAGTAGCTCAGGATTGCGCCCAGGGGCCTGTTCTCCCCTGAAAAGGACTCCTGTGCCCCTGCGAAAAAGTCATGAAAACCGGTCACCCCGAGGTATGCGGGAGGAGGAGTGAAGAGGTGCATCTCCTTTTTGGTGAGTGTGTGATCGGCTGCCAGCTCCCTCAATGGACGGATGTCATCCAGCACATAGGCGGAACGCCCGAAAGTTCCCACCACCAGGTCGTGTTCCCGGGGGTGAATGACCAGGTCCTTCACGGCCACCGCAGGGAAATCTTCCTTCCACTGTTGCCAGTGATCCCCTCCATTGATCGAAAACCAGAGGCCGAATTCGGTTCCCAGGAACATGAGGTTGGGTTCAACCGGGTCCTGGACAAAACTCAGGACAAAGCCCCACACATCGGTCTCATCCACCATGCGTTCCCAGGATTGGCCATAATCCTCCGTATGGAAGAGGTATGGGGTCCAGTTGTTCCTCCGGTGGTCCTCGATGACTGCGAAGGCTTCACCCTTGTTGTAGACCGAGTTTTTGATCTGTGCCACCCAGCTGTTGGGTGCAACGCCCTTTACATTTTTGGTCACATCGGTCCAGGTCACTCCTCCGTCCCGGGTGAGCTGGATGTTTCCGTCATCGGTACCCACCCACATCAGTCCCTGCTCTATGGAGCTGGGCTCAATGACCAGGATGGAAGTATGATTCTCTGCGGTCGTATTATCAATGGTCAGTCCACCCGTCTCCTGCTGTTTCTGTTTTTCCGGATCGTTGGTGGTCAGGTCAGGGGAGATGATGGTCCACGAATTTCCTTTGTCCGTGCTCTTATGCACGAACTGACTTCCCCCGTATATGGTATGCTTGTCAAGGGGATCGATGGCAAAGCCGGCATCCCAGTTGAACCTCAGCTTCTCTCCCTTGGGATGGCGCGGCTGGATGCTTGCAGTAACCCCTGTGAGCCTGTCATAGCGCTGAAATGATCCTCCCTGGGACATGGAGTAACCGAAGCGGGTGTCTTCCGGGTCGGGAATGACATCAAAGCCGTCCCCGAAGCCGATGTTCTCGAATTCCCAGTTCCGGATCCCTTCCATCATTGCAAACCGGTAGGCCGGTCCGCACCAGCTCCCGTTGTCCTGCATTCCTCCGTAAACATGATATGGGATCTCCATATCCACGTTGATATGGTAGTATTGTCCCACCGGAAGGTTCTGCTGAAACCGCCATTTCCGGCCCATATCAAGGGAAGTGTATAATCCTCCATCGTTCCCGTCCAGGAGGTGCCTGGGATTGGCCGGGTTGATCCAGAAGGCATGATGGTCCACATGCACTCCGGAGAACATATCCAGCAGGACCTTGAAGGATTTGCCCCCGTCCTCACTGACCGAAATGGCTCCGGCCACATGGTAGACCCTGTTCTCATTGGTGGGATCGACCGCCAGGTCCATGTAGTAAAACGGCCTGTCACCCACGCCTTCGCTTGTTGTCTTCCGGAAGGTCTCTCCGCCATCATCGGAGCGGAAAAGCGCATTCTCGGGTTTGGTCTCTATGAGTGCATAGACCACGTTGGGACTGTTTGCCGCGATGGCCAGCCCGATCTTCCCCAGCATCCCTTCCGGCATCCCGTTGGTTACGCCCAGTTTTTTCCAGGTCTCCCCGCCATCGGAGGTCACATGGATGGCAGAACCCTCTCCTCCTGATCTCATGAACCAGGGCCACCGCTGGAAGTCCCACATGGCCACCATCAGCCTGTTGGGATTGGCAGGATCCATCACCATATCTGCAACACCGGTGGACATATTGGTATAGAGGATCTTCTTCCAGGTTATTCCCCCATCGGTTGTTTTGTATACTCCCCGGTCCTCACTGGTGCCCCAGGCGCTTCCCTGGGCACCCACCCATACAACATCGGGATTGTCAGGATGGATGATCACTTTATCAATGGTCCTTGTATGCTCAAGTCCGAGGTGGGTCCATGTTTTTCCCGCATCAAGCGATTTGTACATGCCATAGCCCAGGGACTGGCTGTTCCGGGGATTTCCCTCCCCGGTTCCCAGGTAAAGGATGTTGGGATTCTTCTGGAAGATGGCGATTTCGCCCACCGATGCCGTCTTCTGGTTTTCGAAGGTGGGCTCATAGGTGATTCCCCCATTCACCGATTTCCAGAGGCTGCCGGCCGAAGTCCCCACATAAATGATGCTGTTGTCGGAAAGCACCACATCGATGGATGTGACACGTCCACTCATTTTTGCCGGACCGATGCTCCGGAATTTCATCCCGTGCAGAAGGCTGTTTTCAATGGTCTGGGCCGTGGCAAAAGAGCCCACAAGCAGGATAAGGGCAATGAATCTGATTCTCATGTCTGGATGGGTTTATGCGAACAAACACGTAAAGATAATATACCCGGTAAAATAAAGTCCTGATTTTTTACCTTTAGCATATGGGTGTCATCAGGACCATCAGTCAACGCACATTCCAGGTAAAAGAGCAATACAGGCTCCCGGTGCTCTATTTCCTCCTGCTGGGTGCTTTTGCCGGATGGCAGACCTTTTACAATGTGCACCTGGACAGGATCGGGTACAGCAGCATGCAGATCGGGGCCATCAATGCCATATTCATTTCAACTTCCGCCCTGGTGGTCCCTTTCTGGGGAATCCTGGCCGACAGGTACGGGAACAACAGGATCCTTCTTCTTATGACAACCATCTGTGCTTTGATGGTTTTTCTCATAGGAGAGACTGTCGCCTTTCACTGGATGGTTTTCCTGGTGGCGGTTATTTCCGTTTTTCACCAGCCATCCGGGGCGGTTGTGGATGGGATGGCCATGGGATTCGTCAGGGGGAATCCCAGGTTCAGTTTTGGCCAGTTCAGGCTGTGGAGCTCTGCCGGATACGCTGCCGCTGCGCTGCTTGTTGGTTACCTGGCGCGGCAGGGGACAGCGGTCATTTTCAGGGTATCGGCCCTCCTTTTTCTCCTGCTGTCACTGTTTAACCTGGTCACACTTCCTGATCAACCGGTGAAGGAGAGGAGCCTGGTCAATTTCCGGAGTTTCGGGATCTTTTTCCGGAACACCAGTTTGATGCTTTTCCTGCTGATCATCTTCTTTTTCGGGATAGCCTCCGCACCCCTGCTGCAGTTTATCAATCTCTATTACAGCGATATCGGCGCAAGTTCCTCATTTCTCGGGTGGGTATTCTTCGTTCAGGCCATCCCCGAGATCCCGGCATTTTTTCTCGGGGCCAGGCTCACAAAACGGATCGGTGGTGAAAAGATGATCCTCCTCTCTATGGCCGTTACCTTCCTGCGCATGTTCCTGTACGGCTTTATCAGTGATCCGCAGGTGGCCATCATATTCAGCATATTCCACTGCATCACCATCGCTTTTTTCCTCCTGGGGGTGGTGGAATATGTGCATGACAGGACCCCCGATCACCTGCGCACCACCGGCCAGGCACTTATATGGGCCTTCTACTACGGGGCGGGGGTGACCGTGGGGAATCTTTTACTGGGTTACCTGCGTGGTGCTGTGGGGATGCTCAGGGCCATGCATGTCCACGCCGCGCTGGCCCTGGTAATCGTTTTGCTGTCTGTGCTGTTTTTCAGGTATTCCAAGGAAAGGTCCACCTGAAGAATTCTGTTATATTTATGCAGCCAACATATCCGGACAATCGAACTTAACCGCATGGAACAGAAAACAGTTGTCATCACAGGAAGCACCAGGGGCATTGGCCACGGTCTGGCAATGGAATTGCTGAAACGGGGCCACCGGGTCATTATCAACGGCAGGAGCGAAGAGGCGGTTGCCCGGTGTGTGAAGGAGCTTGCAGCGCAGAACTTAGATGTGGAAGGAGTTGCAGGTGATGTGGTACATCCGGATACTTACCAGTCCATCATTGATAAGGCCGTGTCTCAGTACGGGAAAATTGATATCTGGATCAATAATGCCGGGATCCCCCAATCGCACCGCTACTTTCATGACCTGGACGATGAAGAAATTGAAAGGGTGGTTTCCGTGAACATTGTAGGGATGATGACCGGAACCAGGGCAGCCATCAGTTTTTTCAGGCAGCAGGGCTTCGGGAAGGTATTGAACATGGAGGGATTTGGAAGCAATGGCAGGATCATGGAGAAGTTGACCCTCTACGGAACAACCAAGCGGGCAGTCAACTATTTCACAAAATCGGTTTCCAGGGAACTGAAGGGGGGAAATATCCAGGCCGGTATACTGAGCCCTGGAATGGTCAGGACAGATTTTATCAAGGTCTCCATGGATGATGAAAGCCCTGTGGAGCAGGCCAGGATCAGGAAGGTGTTTGATATCCTGGCGGAAGATGTGGAAGTGGTTACCGCATTCCTCACGGAAAAGCTCCTGAAAAGCACCAGGCACTACGACCGGATCGAATACCTCACCAGGCGGCGGATGATCCCGAAAATTATGAAGTTGATGTTCATGAGAAATGGCAGAAACCAGAATTAAGGCTTATCTTCATATGAAATAAAGATGCGCAATATGAAACGGACCATACTATCAGTTGGGATGATAATGACAGCCATCGTACTTTTTGCACAATCGCCGCTCGCATTCAATTATCAGGCGGTTATCAGGGATCATTCAGGCGAACTGGTGACTGACCAGAGCGTAGGGGCGAAGGTTGAGATCATCAAGGGATCAGCCAATGGATCGGTGGTCTATGCTGAGACCCATCTGCAGGCATCAAATGCTTACGGGTTGATCAGCCTGGAAATAGGAAGCGGAACATCCATAGATGATTTTTCAGCTATCGCGTGGGGAGCGGATACGTATTTTCTCCGGATGAGTGTTGACTTGAACGGGGGGGCAGATTATCAGTTAATTGGCACGTCCCAGCTGCTATCTGTACCCTATGCCCTTCATGCCAGAACGGCGGAGACAGTGTCGGGAATGGTCATTGAAAGCGATCCGGTCTATGCAGCCAGCGATGCCGCGAACATCACAGCCGGTGACATTGACAAACTGGGCAGCCTGTCCGGTACCAATACCGGGGACCAGGACCTGACCGGCCTTGCCAGCACAGCCGCGCTGGAGGATACCGCCCTGGCCATCAGATCATCCATTCCCGTGTCACAGGGCCTTTCAGATGTGTTGATCCAGAGTAGCAGCGCAGGAAACAGTCAGATCAAGGATCTGGCCGATCCGACTGATATTCGTGACGCAGTGAATATGGCGTACGTGGCACTGAGGGTTTCAACTGCAGGCGATACACTTTTCCTGGGCGAAAACCAGTTTGTGATCATAACCGGGATCAGCGAAGCGAACAGACCGAAAGTAACAGATATTGAAGGGAATACCTATGAAATCGTTGAAATTGGCAGTCAAACCTGGATGGCAGAGAACCTGAAAACTACCAAATACAATGATGGCACAGATATCCCAAATGTTACAGACAATACGGAATGGCGCAACCTGACATCCCCGGCTTATAGCTGGTATAACAACGATGAAGCAACCTATGCTGAAACATATGGCGCTTTATATAACTGGCACGCAGTGGAGACCTCGAAGCTGTGTCCGGCGGGTTGGCACGTACCAACCAGGGGTGAGTGGCAGACACTCATAAGTTATGTAGGTGGCATTCCCGGGGGGGGGGAACTGAAGGAAGCTGGCACCGCACATTGGAGCAGTCCCAATACGGGGGCAACAAATGAAAGCGGATTTACAGGATTACCTGGAGGGGTCAGATCAGAGACTTCTAAGAGCTTTGGCATTAACGGATTATGGTGGAGCTCCTCGGGATACTCTTCCACAGATTCCTACAGTGGAATGTACCTCTATCATGATACCCCGGATGCTCACAGCGGCATCAATGTCAAATGGCAGGGGATGTCGATCAGGTGTATCAGCGACTGATCCCGTTGGATCCCGAAAATTATGAAGTTGATGTTCAACGTGCGAAATGATATCCTGCCGAGATCCTGAGCACCCTGTTGTTCAGTTTCTCACCTTCATCGGTAGTGGGTGACAGGTTGGCCAATCCCAGGTCATAGGATATTCCCAGGACGATCCCTCTGACTTCCAGGACAACTCCAGCCCCAATTCCAAAATCCAACGGTTTCATGGTAGCGTTCTCATCATTTCCCCACCTCACATCGTTTTCAATTTCCGTGGTGCCCTGGAAATCGAACACCTCTTTGTAGTTCCCGTATAAACCATACCCGATATAGGGTCCCAGGGTGCCGCAAATAGTGGTGCCATTGTCGAAATCATGCTTCACTTTCAGGTTGACAGGAAGATCCAGGTAGTAGAGTACTGTTCTGGCCTTGATTTCCAATCCCGGGACGTCGTTATGGTACCTGAATCCCTTTTGATCAAACATCAATCCAGTCTCGATGGAGAATAAATCAACAACGTGGATATCAACCGCCACCCCGACGTGAAACCCGGGATTCATCGTGTAATCACTTCCGTAGTCAAAACTGTTATCCTTCTCCAGCACGTTTGCCAGGTTCAGGCCGCCCTTAACAAGGATACCCTGCGCACCGGCCTGCAGGCAGGAGAAGAAGATGGCCACTGCCACCGGGAACCTGATTGATTTGAGCATTACAACCTGGGATATCTGCAACAACAGGCAAATATGGGGATTATTCTGGTGATGTTATTTGTAATTAGCCGATAAGATCCAGGATCCCTGACCAGGTAAGCGCTTCAGAAGTGTCCCGGTCAGTCCATGAGCTTCATATCCTTCAGCCAGGCAATGAAGCTGTCCTGCCAGCCGGCCACACCGAATCCGCGTCCGATCCCGGAATCAAATCCATGTGTTCCTTTTGCGTAGATATGGAGTTCTGCCGGTACGTTTTTTTTGTTCAGTACGCTGTATAGTCTGATGCAATCTTCTGCTGGGGTTACATCATCCTCCCCCCCGACGATCATGAAAATGGGTGGGATGTCGGCCTTGTTCCTGGCAACCTCGATTACGCTTTCACGGATGCCCGGGTAGACCAGGCAGGCAAAGTCGGGTTTTGCAGATACGCTGAAAGCAGTATAGTCAGGCAGTTGCTTTTCATAGATATCCATGGCTGCAAAAAGCGCAAGGGCCCCACCTGCTGAGTACCCGCCGATCCCGATCTTTCCCGGATCCAGATCCAGCTTCCCGGCCTGGCTTCGCAGTGTGTGAATGGCCTGTTTTGCATCGGCATACACCTCCCTGTTATACACCTCCCGGTCAAGGGAAAATCCTTCCGCATCCTGGTTGTACGTGCGGTATTTCAGTACCAGGGATGTGATGCCTTTGTCTGCCAGCCACAGGGCAAAATCCATCCCTTCACGGTCGAACCATACATCCCGGAATCCTCCTCCAGGGCAGATCACGATGGAAATCCCGTTGGTTTTTCCTTTTTCCGGGCGAACCAGCATGTAGGTGGGATCCGAGACCTGGCTGAATACCCTGTTCTTCTGTGAAGGGGTGTCCCTGTTTACTTTTTCAGCCCTGACCTTCTCCTGGTGATATTTCACAGGATTATCGGGAATGCCATCGGGCCACAATGGTTTCTCCGGTTGTGGTTGCCCTGCCAGATGGCTGCAGGAGATCAATAGAAGAAGGATCAATAACTGTATAGACCTGAATAGATGTTTCATATGAATGGTGTTGTAGTTCGTGCGAATACCCGGGTGATAATTTACACAATTTCAATTACTTTTACGCTCCGGATCCTCCTATAAGATGCTATGAATATACATTCAGGAATTTTCATTTTTACCGTTTTCATTACCATTTACCCCGCCCGGGCCATTTGTCAGCCTGAAGAGGATGCCATTGAGATCAGCCTGCTGACCTGTTCCAGCCTGGATGCCATGTATGCTTCCTTCGGGCATTCGGCCGTCAGGGTGACCAATCATGCCACCGGGGATGATATTGTTTTTGACTACGGTGTATTCAGGTTCAGTGATCCCGGGTTTATCAGGAAGTTCCTGAAGGGGGACCTGATGTACAGGGTGGCACCCCGGCATTATGAGGGTTTCGTGCGCAGTAATGAACGCAGGGGCAGGGGTTTTTATGAAGAGAAGCTGATCCTGACGGCGGACCAGGAACAGGCATTGACAGGGTTCCTGATGGAAAATATCAAGCCTGAGAACATGTATTATAAGTACGATTTCCTGATGGACAACTGCGCCACCAGGATCCGGGACCTGTTCGACGGGGAGGATTTCCAACATCCGGACACCATGACCGGGATATCGTTCCGGGACAACCTGGATTATTACCTGGGACAAAGGAAATGGGTTCAGTTCGGGACCGACCTGCTGCTGGGAGCAACTGTAGACAGGGAGATGACCTTCGAAGAGAAGATGTTCCTTCCTGTGTATCTGTCGGAGCACCTGAACAGAACCATAAACCACAAGACAGGCCGCCCTCTTATTGAAGGGTCAGAAGTCCTGCTGACTGCAGCGGATCAGGGGAAGGAAAAGCGGTTTGACTTTTTTCAGCCGGTCATTGTTTTCAGCCTGGTATTCATTCTGGCACTGGTGGTATTGCTGACCAGGAATGTGGTCATCAGGAAGATTTCACCCTTTATGTATGCGTTGATCGGGCTCACCGGCTTGCTGATCGCATTCATGTGGTTCGGGACCAACCATAATCCCACAAAGCTGAACTGGAACCTGCTGTGGCTCAATCCATTTTACCTCGTCCTGATCATCAGCCGCAGGAACCTGTTCAACAGGATCCTGGTCATCGCATTGTCGCTGCTGGCGGTTGTGGTACTGGCAGGCTGGTGGCTGATCCCCCAGGAGTTCAATTTTGCAGTCATACCCATTGTGGGGATCCTGCTCGTATTCAACTGGAACAGGGCAGTCAGCCTGAAAATGATCCCCCTGAAAAGCAAATAAAAAAAGGCAGGATCCCGTTGAACCGGGAAACCTGCCGGATGATTTGGTAATCTGCCTGTTTGCTACTCTGCCTTCTTATAGGTCAGGAACCAGGCCAGCTGGTAGTATTCAGATCCGGGTGTGCCAATGCTCTTTTTCTCCTCTGCAGAAAGAACAGGGACAATCATATCATCCCCCGGTTGCCAGTTCACAGGTGTTACCCGGTTATCCTGGGCAAATGTTGCCTGCAGTGCAACCAGCGTCCTTTTTAATTCATCCACGTTTCTTCCAACCTCATTGGGATAGAACTGGATGGACCTGATGTTGTTATCAGGATCGATAATGTAGACGCCCCTGATATTCTGACTCAAGCTTGAGGCATCGTGGATCATCCCGTAAAGCCTGGCGACTTTCTTGTCATTGTCAGCTACAAGGGGAAACTTGATATCCACGGGGTCGCTCCTTTTGGTACTGATCTCCTCCAGGGCAGCCACCCAGCTTCTGTGCTGTTCAAGGATGTCGGTGGAAACAACCACCAGTTTGGTGTCCAGTTCGTCAAAGCTCTCCTGTTCATAGCCAAGTTCAAGGATCTCGGATGAACAAACGGGTGTGAAATCCTTGGGATGGGAGAACAGTATTTTCCAGTGCTTTCCAAAGTCAGAGGGAAAACTGATCTCTCCGTTAGTGGACTGGGCAGTAAATGATGGAGCCGTGCCCCCCAGCTGGGGAATGTTCACTTCCTGTGCATTTGCCTGGACCAGGAAAAGGGCCATTGCAATCGTTAAAACAACTGTTTTTTTCATGTCTTGTTTTTTTTTGTATTGATTAGATACACGAAAAGTATGACATTTATTTAGAATGAGTCTAAACAAACTGCCTTTTAACGTTACATTAACGTGGAAGGATGATCTCTCTGAAATTGCCCGGGCTGATCGCCCGCTCCTCCTCCTCAATCTCTTTGACCATGCTTGTAAGCTGGTCGTTCACCGGGGTGGGGACCTTGAATTCCCGGCCTTTTGAGGAGATGTAGCCATTGTAGTTGTCCACTTCGGTCTTCCGGCCCCTTTCCAGGCTCTGGAGACTGGAAGATTTCAATTTGCGGTATTTCATTCCGATCAACCGTATGGTAAGGTGCCTTTTAAATCCTGACAGGATACCCGGGGTAAGGAATGCATAGTAATCCAGTTTGCCAGCTGCGGCAGGGGCGATCCTCAGGTCCATGGCCCCGGCCACTGCCACCGCCTCACGGATAACTTCGATGAACAGCTCCCTGGCCTTCCGCAGGGCCAGCATTTTCCCCAGGTATAGCCCGCAGACGGCTCCCAGGGTCGTGATGCAGGAATTGATAATCAGTTTGGAGTAGAGTTCAGAAAGTATCCTGCTGTTTACCCTGGTTTCGATCACATGTCCCAGGATTCCGGCCAGTTTTTCCAGCTGTTGGTCAGGCTCCCGGTTCCAGTTCCCCAGGATGAATTCCCCCCCGGAGGTCATCTCCACCATCGCGGGAGCATGCATGGTGCCTCCCCATCCCACAACGCAGCCGACGGTGCGTTCCTCTCCAACCACACCTGACAGCGTCTCTTCACAGATTCCGTTCTGCATGGAGACCACCCGTGAGTGCTTTTCCAGGAAAGGGAGGACGTCCCTGGCTGCATCCACCAGCCCATCGGCCTTGGTGGCGATCAGCACATAATCGAAGGTCCCTTCCAGTTCCCCGGGTGAGGCCACCGAAGGGATCCGGACCGTGAACTCCCCGCACCCCCCGCTGACCTCAATGCCTGAGTTTGTGATCTTTTCAGCCACATCGGTGTGCTTTGTAACCAGACGGATGCTGTAACCCTCCCGGGCCAGTACACCCGCTACCACGCCCCCGATGGCCCCTGCACCGATCACACAGATCTGTGGATCCTTATCCATCAGCAGTTTGTTTATTGATGTTCCTAAATGTAATATTCTTTTTATCAACCGGCCATTTGTTTGTTTTGCTTTATTTTTGATGGCATGAAAACAATCCATCTGCTGACCGGTGCTGTTGTCATCATGTTTGCAGCAACGGCCCTCCTGCTTACCTCCTGCAGCAAAGTAGGGCCCGCTCCCCCCAATATCCTTTTTATTGCCATCGACGACCTGAAGCCCGTGCTGGGGTGTTACGGTGACCTGGAGATCATATCCCCCAGTATCGATGCGCTGGCAGCCAGGGGGACGGTGTTCCTGAACAACCATTGCCAGCAGGCGGTCTGCGGTCCCTCCAGGGCAAGCCTGCTTACCGGGCGTTACCCGGATGAGATACGGGTGTGGGGTTTCTACAGTTTCCGTGAGCGCAATCCGGGCATAGTGACCCTCCCGCAGTATTTCAAAAACAACGGGTACACCACGGTGAACATCTCCAAGATTTTCGACTACCGTACGGTGGACCGGGGGATGGATTCCGTTTCCTGGAGCTGGCCCTATTTCCCTGCAAACGACAAGGAGATGCTTCCTTTCTATTCCAGGGAATCCGGACCGGTGGCGGCCTATTTCTACCAGTCAGAAAGGGTACAGGAGGTGTTTGCCGAAAAGAAACTTCTGGCTTCAGCAGAGGGAGGGAATCCCAACCAGCTGACCCACCAGGTGATCAAACCGGCCACTGAGTGCCTCGATCTGGAGGATGATGCATACAAGGACGGGGTATTTGCCGAAAAGGCCATCCAGGATATGAAAACGCTGGCAGGGGAGGGCAAACCGTTCTTCCTGGCGGTGGGATTCGAGCGCCCGCACCTGCCCTGGACCGCACCGAAGAGGTACTGGGACATGTACGACCGGGAGCGCATCGCCTGGAGCCCTTCCGTGCGCATGCCCAAAATGACCAGTCTTACTACTACACCCTGAGCAACGAACTGCGTTCCTATACCGATGAGGGGGGCGGGGATGCTTACGGGAAGCTGAAAGATGGGTTCCCGCTCACTGAGGAGGAGCAGAAGCACCTTATACACGGGTACAGGGCAGCAGTGACTTACATCGATGCCCAGGTGGGGAAGATGCTGGATGCACTGGAGGAACTCGGACTTACCGGGAACACCATTGTGGTGGTGTGGGGCGATCACGGGTGGCACCTGGGCGACCACGGTATCTGGGGAAAGGCTACCAATTTCGAGCAGGCCACCCGTTCACCACTGGTCATTTCGATGCCGGGGCAAGCGGCCAATGCCACAGCACAACCCACGGAGTTTACCGACCTCTATCCCACACTGTGCGAGCTGGCCGGACTGGAAAGGCCCGCAGCACTCTCGGGCCAGTCGCTGGTCAGGCTGATCAAAGGGGAACCTGATCCGCTCAACAGGTACGCCTTCAGCCAGTATACCCGGGACGACAGGATGGGATATGCCATCAGGGACGGGCGGTACCGGTATGTGGAATGGATGAACCAGGGGAGGCATGTGAACCCGGAAGCGGATTTCACAGGTATGGATTTCACGGACATTGACGGCAGGCAGCTGTTCGATTACCAGGAGGATCCTCGTGAGACCGTGAATATGGCAGGGTACCCGGAGTATGCAGAGGCCGAGGCCGGGCTCCGGGATGCCCTGCATCAGTGGCTTGAAAGCCTGGACCAGAACAGCCCCTGACTGGACCAGTTCCCGGCTAATCCAACTTCCTCACCAGGTCAATAAGTCCAGTGTATTCTTCCCTGAATCCATAGGGATCGAAGTTGCGGGCCTGGTCCGCCCAAAGCTTCACATCGTTGGAATTGAGTGACCCTCCTGTTTTCATCACTTTTGTCACTGTGATTTCTTAAACCACTGACAATCTTCAATGTAGATACCTGATCCTGGGATGATCCGGTGTCCCGCTGTTTTAACGAATGATTCTTTGTGAAGATTGCCACAGGTATAAAGTACAAGTAATATCCAGTTAGTGCACTTTAAAAGTGCCATTTTGGATATTACATGTACCTGCAGGTATAAGTAATAAGTACTAAGTTACCTTTAAGGTATAATAAACGGATATTACATATATCTTCAGGATCTTCTCCCATCCGATTGCCCTTCCGCTCTCCCGGTCACTCTCGCCTTCAAGCCCTCGTATCGATCCACATCGCGTGCACAATAGCATGTGTCAGGCGTGGCAGCCCTGATGAGACCGGACAGGACCTGAAATGCCTGGAACAGGGGATGATAGGCGGAATCCTAAGCGGTAAGCAAAGAAAAACAGGCCAACCAGGGTGTCTCGATGACGAAAACAGGAGGGGAGGCATGTGAACCCGGAAGCGGATTTCACAGGTATGGATTTCACGGACATTGACGGCAGGCAGCTGTTCGATTACCAGGAGGATCCTCGTGAGACCGTGAATATGGCAGGATACCCGGAGTATGCAGAGGCAGAGGCCGGGCTCCGGGATGCCCTGCATCAGTGGCTTGAAAGCCTGGACTAATTCAGTAAATCCCACGGCTGTTGTCCAGGTCCATCAACAGCTTCAGTGCTGCTGCCGGTCATTATTCAGCCTGTTTTTTCTCCGACGGGCCCCACGCTGTATTGGCCAGGTCCCAGATATTCAGGTACCCGATCCTGATGATGTTGACCATCTTGTCGAAGTTCACAAGGTTGATATGGTCACCGGGTTGGTGGTATTCCAGGGGGAAACCTGCCATGAAATAGATCACCGGTACATCTTTTTCGGCAAATGGTGTATGGTCGCTGCCCCCGCGGGGACGCTCCGATGGCCGGTACCTGATCTCCAGTCCCAGGTCATACTCCTCATTGTTTTTCCTGGTGGTCTCTTCCAGAACAGCATATTTTTCCGTATAGGTCATGCTGCATTTCACACCCAGGGTATCATCGTGGTTGTCACGGGAGATCATGTCATAATTCAGGTTGAGGATCATCCGTGCATTCTCATAGGGATGTTCGGCGAAATACTTCGATCCCCAGAGTCCCTTCTCCTCACCTGTCCATGCGGCAAATACAATGGTTTTTTCAGGTTGCCGGCCTGCGGCCGAAAACGCTTTGGCAATGGTCATTACACCCACGGTCCCGGAGGCATTGTCGTCTGCCCCGTTCCATATCCATCCGTCGTGTTTTCCCAGGTGGTCGTAGTGCCCCCCAACCACGATGATCTCGCTGGTGTCTTTTCCCGGGATCACACCCACCACGTTCCTGGCCCTGATGATCCTGGAGTCCACGGTGGTCCTCAGTTTCAGGGCCTTGCCCTTGATCTCCTGTGAGACCGGCTTCATGGAGTCCTTCACCCCCTTTTCGAACTCAGCCGGATCCACTCCAGCGTCTTTCAACAGCGCGTTCCACAGCCTGCCGGAGACTGACAGGTAGGTGGGCTCTCCACCCACCTCGTTGCCGGGCAGTTTCAGGCTGGTCTCGTAATATGATTCCCTGGGGGTATCCCCTTCATAATCCCGGGAATTGTACCTGAAAGGAATATTGTCTGCCCAGTATTTCATGTAATCGGTTCCCTGATCCATTTCGATCACTGCCGCCGCCCCCAGTTCAGAGGCCTTCTCATTCTTCGTCTGGTTAAGCCTCCAGCCGCTTAGCTTGCCATCGGGATTGATGGCTTTATATGCCGTGGAGGTGGTGTCAGTGTGGCCAGGGTATCCGCTCAGGCGAAGGATCACCTTCCCCTTCACATCCATGCCCTTGAAATCGTCATAGCCGCTTTCCTCATGGCTCAGGCCGTATCCAGCGAAGACAATAGCCATCTCCTGGTCAACGGCAACGTCTGCCGGCCTTACCGAGAAATCGGTCATGTAACCGAAGACCTTGGACACTGTTCCTTCATCTGTTATGGTGACCAGCGAAAGCTCCTGTTTTTCACCTGCCTTGTGTCCAGTCCGAGGAAAGGAATTCAAGCTGTCCCTGCACTGCCTGTTTGGTGATGGCCTCCAGGCCCTTCTCCCTGGCTTCCTGGGCCATGGTTGTGTGGATTGTAGCGGAACATGCCGTCACTGCCAGTAAAAATCGGATGTTGATCATCATGGGTTGTTTGTTGGGGTTCAATAAGTAGCAGGAGAGCTAATTTAATCCAAAAATGAATTTCTTCTTTACACTGCCCGTTTCATGCGGGCTCCAGAGCCGGGTGTTGTATTAATACACAACTGGGGTAAAATTCAACACACTTTGCAAATAATTCATAACCAGGCAATTCACACCCTTCCGGGATTGCGGGTGTAGAGAAATACCACAGCCGGGTGGTACTGGCGTGATACAGAGAAGTGACCTAAGAGTCAGTAATACAGGTGGTTAAGATGTTTTGGCACCATCTTTGAATGATCATCCGGCAAGCCGTGAGGCATGGTAAAGCATACAATTCAGAAAAAAACAAACAATGAAATCTGGTAAAAGAAAGATGACCGCAACCGCAATAATGATTGCCGCACTGGTAACCATGATTGCCATACCCGGAGTGAAGGCTTCGGGTGAAGGAACACAACTACAACTCCTGTGCAGCCCCGGGCTGTCTGAGATGGCCCAAGGCCTGGTGGATGAATACACTTTTGATCATCCGGATGCGCTGATCCGGGTAAACCATTTACCCGAAGGAGGATTGGAAGGGGAACTGCAGGAGGGGACCCTGGCACTGGTGAATAAAGAATGCATCTCCGGAATGGATGAAGAATTCGGTTTCAGGATGGTTGTTGGCAGGGATGTGATCGTACCGGTCATCAACTCCGGAAATCCATACAGGGAGGAGATCATGCAACATGGGATATCCCCGGAGGGATTCTCAAGAATCTTCACGTCAGAAGGGAAGGTAACATGGGGTGATGTGTCGGGTGGAAAAGGGGAGGCGTCTGTAACCGCTTTCATTCCGGCCGGGACGTGTAACAAAGCCTACCTGGCAGAATTTATCCATACCACCCCCGGACAGTTGACAAGCGGGGAGATCAGCGGGACTGAAGATATCCTGGGAAGCATCAGGTCCCATAAGAATTCCATCGGCTTTGTAAGCCTGGCTGTTTTGGTACAACTGGAGGCAGGTGGAGGTGATGCCGGGATCAGCCTGGTACCGGTAGACAAGAACGGGAACGGTCAGGTGGACCAGTTCGAGGATATCTACAGGAGCTCCGGCGACCTTTCCCACGGGATTTTCGTGGGGAAATATCCCCGGGCACTTTACAGCAGGGTCTATGCAGTGGCCGGGGAGCAACCTGTCGGTGAACAGGAGGTTGCCTTCCTGGAATGGATGATCAACAGGGGACAGGAGTCCCTGGCTTCGGCGGGGATCATGGGTCTGGAATACAGTGAACGCAATGCGGGTATGCAGGTGATTTCTGGCCAGCCGGAGGTAAAAGCCGATGTGACGGTGATGAACACTTCCACAAGAAACTCCCTGCTGGTGACCATGGGCCTTCTGGTGCTGGTTTTGCTGGCAGTGGTGCTGACCGGGCGTTCCAGAAGAAAAAGGTTAGCCGTCCCGGTCCGGGAATCCCGGAAACCGGGTGTTTTCGGGCAGGACACGGTGGCTTTTCCAGGGGGACTCTATTTCGACCGGTCGCATACCTGGACCTTCCTGGAGAAGGATGGGAAGGTGAGGATCGGGATTGACGATTTCATGCAGCATGTGACAGGGCATGTTACGCGGGTGATCATGAAGGATAACGGCGAAAAGGTCACCAGGGGTGAACCCTTCCTGACACTGGTCCAGAATGGGAAGCAACTGCAGATCAATTCCCCGGTTTCCGGCACTATGGTGGCAAAGAATACGGGATTGCTCAAAGATGCCTCGCTCGTCAACAGTGATCCCTATGAGGGTGGCTGGATCTGCATGGTGCAGCCGGTGAACTGGATTGCAGAGCTGAAAACCTTTTTCATGGGCGATCCCTATACCGACTGGTTGAAGACCGAATTCGCCCGCCTGAAGGAATTTCTCACATCGGGAATGAAAATCAGGGAGGGAAAGGAGCTCTCCGTTGTGCTTCAGGATGGTGGTGAGATCAGGGACGGAGCACTGGAGGAGTTCGGCCCCGAAGTGTGGGAGGAGTTCCAGTCCCGCTTCATTAACCAATAACCATTAACCAATAACCATTAACCAATAACCAATAACCAATAACCAATAACCAATAACCAGTTACTATGGGAATCGACAGACGAAATTTCTTCAGGGCGTTGGGCATGACCGGGGTTGCCCTCGGAACAGGCAGTAAGCTCAACGCCGCACCCGGGAAAAACGAAAACACGGAATTCTACGGGATCCTCTATGACTCCACCCGCTGCGTGGGCTGCCAGAGCTGCGAGGTGGCCTGTGCAGCAGCCAACGGCCTTCCTGAACCGGATCCTGAGGATTACCCCATTCCGGGTACCACAAGGAAGGCCAACGAGAACAGGCGCACGGTGATCAATGCCTATGAAACGGAAGAGTGGGGAGAAATCTACCGGAAGAGCCAGTGCATGCACTGCAACCAACCTGCCTGTGCCTCTGCATGCCTGACCAAGGCCATGCACAAGACCCATGAAGGGCCTGTGATCTGGAGGGACGAAAAGTGCATGGGGTGCCGTTATTGCATGGTATCCTGCCCGTTCGATGTTCCGAAGTTCGAATACCACAGTGCCAACCCCAATATCGTGAAGTGCGACATGTGTTTCAACAGGCTGAAGGAGGGAGAGTTGCCCGCCTGTGTGGCCGATTGCCCGGCAGAGGCACTTACCTTTGGCACAGGCAGGGAACTGATCAAAGAGGCCCGCAGGCGGATCGTAGAAAATCCGGATATGTACTATGATGGCATCTACGGGGAGCATGAGGCCGGGGGGACCGGCTGGCTCTACCTGTCTCCGGTTCCTTTTGAGGAGATCGGGCTCAACACGAAGGTCCAGAAAAAATCCTACCCCGAACTTACCAAGGGATTCCTTTACAGTGTGCCTTCCATATTCATCCTGTGGCCGGCCATGCTGCTGGGTATCCACAACGCCACCAAGAAAAAGCTAAAACCGCCGAAACCATGAATAAGATGCAATCCGCTAGTACCCAAAGACAATGACGGACAGGCCGTGGGAAAATTCCTGGTGGCCGCACTCAAACCCCATGGGAAGATATTCACCCTGTTCAATATGATCTCTGTTCCCATCATGACCCTGGGGATTGCACTTGATCGTGATCCGGTTCGTGAAAGGGATCGGGTCGGTGACCAACCTGACCCAGGAAGTGCCCTGGGGCCTATGGATCGGTTTTGATGTGGTGACCGGTGTGGCCTTTGCGGGCGGCGCCTATGTGGTTACCTTCATGGTATATATCCTGAACATCCAGAAGTATAAACCCATTGTAAGGGTTACCGTGCTGAACGGATTCCTGGCCTATGTATTTTATGCAGGGGCGCTGCTGCTGGACCTGGGAAAACCATGGAATGTGATCAACCCGATCATCGGGAACAGTTTCGGGGTCAGCTCTGTACTGTTCCTGGTGGCCTGGCATTTCCTGTTGTACATGATCGCCCAGCTTATCGAATTTTCCCCGGCCATCGCCGAGTGGATCGGGGCGAAGAAGGCCAGGAAGATCCTGTCGGGAATGACCCTGGCAGCAGTGATCTTCGGGATTACCCTTTCGACCCTGCACCAGTCAGGACTGGGAGCCCTCTACCTGATGGCAAAGGAGAAGATCCACCCGCTGTGGTATTCGGAATTCATCCCCATCCTCTTCTTTGTATCCAGCATCTTTGCGGGCCTTTCCATGGTCATTTTTGAAGGCTCCATCAGCCAGAAGGTCTTCTTTGAACAGATCAGTGAAAAGAACCACAAGGCCCATGACGGGATCCTGCATGGGCTTTCGAAGATCTGTGCATTCACCCTGCTGGTCTATTTCTTCCTGCAGATCGTGGTGTTTGTCCACGGAAAGCACTGGGAGCATCTCCATTCACGTATGGGCCTGTGGTACCTGACCGAGATGATCGGTTTTGTGATCGTGCCCATGATCCTCTATTTCTACAGTTACCGCACGCGCAACATTAACCTGGTGAAGGTATCTGCACTGGTAACCATGGTGGGGGTGATCATCAACCGGCTGAATGTAACGGTCATCGGATTCAAATGGGATGCGGCCACCCACTATGTGCCCTCCTGGATGGAGATCGTGGTTACCCTGACGGTTCTCAGCATCGAGATCTGGATCTTCCGCTGGATTGTCCGCCGGATGCCGGTCCTCCGTGAATCCCCCGACTGGGCAAAAGACGCACATTAACCAATATCCAATATCAATACCTAATAACCAATACCCAATAACCAATTATCCATGGACCAATTTGTATACTCAGATATATTCGATACCAAGGGCATTGAATATATCATCGTCATCGGTTTCCTGCTTCTGATCATCCCTTTCTGGATGATGCTGAACCGGCCATTGAAACTGAAAACCAAAGCCGCTGAAGTTGCGGGTGCCCTTACTGCCGGCATCCTGAGGATCCCCAGGGGATTGTTCTTCAGCAGGAACCACACCTGGGCCCACCTGGAAAGATCTGGCAATGCAAGGGTAGGTCTGGATGACCTTCTGCTTCACCTGACCGGGGGAGTGGAGGTCGGATTCACCCGTGAAGCAGGGAATGAAGGTAGTCAAAGGGGAGGTGCTGGCCCGGATCATCCAGGATGGAAAGGAGCTGGAGATCACCTCACCCCTTACCGGTGAAATAGAGCAGGTCAATGCAGCCCTGGGAGAGAACCCGGGGGGGCTCAATGAAGATCCTTACGGCTCCTGGCTGTATGAGATCCAGCCTGAGAAGTGGAAGGAGGAAACCAGCAATTGTTACCTGGCAGGTGAGGCCAGCCAGTGGATCAGACAATGAGTTGTCCGGTTCAAGGATTTCCTGGCTGTGGAGCTATCCGGGCAGGACGCAATGACCCCCGAACCGGTTTTGCAGGAAGGTGGTGAATTGACAGACTCACCGCTTGCGGAGCTGGACCAGGAGGTTTGGAGTGGATTCCAGGAAAAGTTCCTGGAAAACGACCGGTAAAGTTCCGGACCTTATTTGTACTTTTGGGCATCGCTGTATCCTGCAGCGATGCTTTTCTGCAGAAAAACAAAAGAATACCATGCAAAAATCGGTGGTCGAAGCGATCAGGCAAATGCCGGAGAAAGGGCTGATCAGGAGGTTCTTCCATTTCAGGTCCTCCATATACGGCAGGGTGGTCTTCATTATTGGTGGATCGCTGATTATCCTTTTCGTTCTTTTCAACGTGGTGTTCCGCTCCATCTACATGGATTTTTTCAACCGGACCGTCAGTCAGAACGGGGACCACATCAGCTCCATTATTGAGGGATCTGTCTACTACTCCATGCTGGAAAATGACAAGGCCATGCTCCAGCGGACCCTGGATATCATCAGCACCATGTCGGGCATCGACGAGGTGAACATGTACGATGAAAAGGACCAGCTGGCTTATTCTTCGGTCCACAGGGAGGAAGACTGCCACTGTAATCCCAACTGTATCTCCTGCCACGATGACCTTGAATCAAGGTTTTCCCGCAATGAGAAATCCTACCTGGTGATGGGGGATGTGCCTGAATGCGGCATTCACCAGCATGTGGAAGGCATCCGGCACCTGCTCATCCGGCAGCCCATTCCGAATGAACCCTCCTGCTATACTGCTTCATGCCATTATCACCCGGAAAGCCAGGAGATACTCGGGTCCCTGATGATCTCCATGCCCCTGGATGACCTGGATGCTTTTGCTGATGAGTCCTCCAAGGATTTCCTGATCCTGGCAACGGTGATTACCCTGATGCTTGTGACCTTCCTGGTGGTATTCACCCGGAAAAGGATCAAGGATCCCCTCAATTCCATCATCGAAGCCAGTGAAAAGGTCTCCATGGGAGACAACAGCATCCGGCTGGAGATCAAACCCGACCTGCTGGATGACCTGCGCATGGTATCAGTGGCCTTCAACAACATGCTGGACAATATCGATTCGGCCACCAACGAATTGCAGAACTGGTCCCAGCAACTGGAGTACAAGGTCCAGAAAAAATCTGAAGAGCTTTCTGCCGCGCAGAACGAACTGATCCATGTGGAGCGGATCGCATCGCTGGGCAAACTCTCTTCATCGGTGGCCCACGAGATCAACAATCCCCTGTCGGGTATCCTTGTTTACAACAAGCTGATATACAAGCAACTCAATAGCGAGGAATTCTATCATCCCAAGAAGGAGTCCATCCTGAAGAACCTGAAGCTCATCGAATCCGAGACCAAGCGGTGTGGCGATATTGTGAAGGGATTGCTTGATTTTTCCAGAAAGGACAGGGAGGACTTTGAACCGGTTCAACTGCACCGGCTGCTGGAGGAGACCTGCAAGCTGATGACCCACTCCATCAAGATCGCGGACATCCGCCTTGTCTCCGAATTCAGTGCAGGGAGGGACCAGGTCTTGTGCAGCCCGAACCAGGTGAAACAGGCCTTTGTGGCCCTGCTGGTCAATGCATCGGAGGCGATCGGTGAGCATGGCGAGATCGTTATCCGGACCTCCAATAGCGATGAAACCCATATCACGGGTGGGGATTACCGACAACGGATCGGGGATCAGCCCCCAGGACCTTCCCCATATCTTTGAACCCTTCTATTCAACCAAGCACGATACTTCGGGGATCGGGCTGGGTTTGTCCATCGTACACGGCATCGTGGAGAACCACAAGGGAAGGGTGGAGGTGGATTCCACCCCGGAGAAGGGAACGACCATTGCAATTACTTTCCCGCTGACAGAAGATAAAACATAACACCATGAGCAATCGCGTTTCAATTTTGATCGTCGATGATGAGGAATCGGTAAGGGATTCACTCTACAACTGGTTCATCGACGACGGGTATCAAGTGGAGTGTGCAGAAAATGCAAAGAAGGCCCTGTCGCTGCTGCAGGAAAAGGAGTTTGACATTGTGCTGGCCGATATTAAGATGCCGGGTATGGATGGCATGGAGATGCACCGGCGCATCAAGACCCTTGCACGGGAACCGGTGGTGATCATCATGACTGCATTCGCTTCTGTGGATACCGCGGTGCAGGCCCTGAAGGAAGGGGCATTCGACTACGTGACCAAACCTTTCGATCCCGACGACCTGTCACACCTGATCCGGAATGCAGCCACCCAGGTGGCACTGAAGAAGGAGAACCGGAACCTGAAGGATAAGATCACCACCCTGGCAGATGTGGATGACATCGTGGGGGATAGTGAAGCGCTGACCCGGGTGCTGAAAGAGGTTGAAAGCGTGGCGCAGTCCAATTCATCGGTGATCATAACCGGTGAAAGCGGGACTGGCAAGGAGCTGGTGGCCAGGGCCATCCATTCCAACTCTCCCCGGAAATATTTCCCGTTGATCAGTGTGCATTGCGGCGCCCTCACCGAGAGCCTGCTGGAGAGTGAACTTTTCGGTCACGAAAAAGGGGCATTCACAGGTGCAGCCTTCAACCGGAAGGGCCGTTTTGAGATGGCCGACGGGGGAACCATTTTCCTGGACGAGATCGGGACCATTTCACCCAAGATGCAGGTGGAACTGCTGCGGGTATTGGAATCCAGGACCTTTGTGCGGGTGGGTGGGAACAAGGAGATCAGTTCCGATTTCCGGGTGATCTGCGCCACCAACAGGGACCTGAAGGAGATGGTCAAAAACGGCACCTTCAGGGAGGACCTCTACTACCGGCTCAACGTGGTGAATATCAGGATTCCTCCCCTGCGTGAACGACCGGGGGATATCCCCATGCTGGTGGACCATTTTATCAGGAAGTACTGTACCTCCATGAGCCGGGACCTGATCTCCATCGAACCGGCCGCCATGAAGCACCTGGAGGCCTTTGAATATCCGGGCAACGTCAGGGAACTGGAGAACATGATCGAACGGGCCATCGTGGTGGGCAACGGGAAGGTGATCAGGCTAAAGGACCTTCCCATGGGAAAGGAGGTGATCAGCAACTCCATTGAAAGCCTGGATGACCTTGAGAAGAAACATATCTGCAAGATCCTGGAGAAGTACCAGTGGAACATCTCCCGTTCGGCCAGGGCATTGAGTGTGGACAGGGCCACCCTTTACAACAAGATCAAAAAGTACGGACTTAAACAGGAGTAACCTGATTTATGGGCCAGGGGATCATATTGGTATCCTGCGGACTTTTCGAAAAAAAACTGACGGGAAGGGTTGCGGAGGATGTCTCCCGGGAGTTGCATCATCCCGTGGAACTGAGGGATTGTAGCCTGGACATCAGCCATTTCTACAACCCGGGGCGCCGCCAGTATGATGCCAACGCACTGCTGACCATGATCTCCCAGCGGGCCCCGGTGGATGCGGTCAGGGTGATCGGCATGGTGCGGGTGGACCTCTATATCCCGATTCTGACCTATATTTTCGGACAGGCCAGGCTGAACGGTTACACGGGTGTGGCTTCCCTTTATCGGCTTCGTAACGAGCACTACGGCCTGGAGCCCGATTACGAATTGCTCATCGACCGGTTCAGCAAGGTGATCATCCATGAACTGGGCCATACCTTCGGGCTGATCCACTGCAGCAACCCGGTGTGCGTTATGCGTTCAAGTACCTATGTGGAAGACCTGGACCAGAAGTACAAACAATTCTGCCACCGCTGCCGGGCGGAACTCAACCGCATCGAAGGGATAGGGCACTGAACCCGAACGGATTTCAGGTGTTATTATTTTCATGAGTGCACTATTCGACGAAATCAAACATTTGCTGGGCAAACCATACTTGGACCTGGAATACCTCCTGAACTGCTTTGCCGAAGTGCTGGAGGAGAACGGCAAAGGGGACCTGGCCGCACGGTTGCCCTGGATTAGCGGAGCTGAACCCGGCTTCACAACTACCAACAGGCAGGAGTTGCTACACCTCTACTCCATCTGTTTCCAGCTGATGAACCTTTGCGAGGTGAATGGTGCCGTACAGAACAGGCGCCAGCAGCAGGAGATGGAGGGACTGGGGAGCGTGAACGGGCTCTGGGGAAACGTATTGGCCGATCTGAAAAGCAGGGGGATTAAAGAAGAGGAGATAGCCGGCCTTTTCCGGCAGATTGAGGTGGAACCGGTCCTCACGGCCCACCCTACAGAGGCCAAGCGACCGGTGGTCCTGGGTTTGTACAGGGAGCTTTACCTCATGATGGTGAAACTGGAGAACTCCATGTACAATTCATTTGAGCGGGCTGGGGTGAAGCATGATATCAAGCGGATCCTTCATAAACTCTGGTTTATCGGGGAGATCTTCATCGAAAAACCGGCCATTGAATCGGAACTGGAGAATGTTCTGCACTATTTCTTCCAGGTGTTCCCCGAAGTATTGCCCTTTCTCGATTTCAGGCTCAGGCAGGCATGGGAGGAATCGGGATTCGATCCTTCACTGGTGGAAGATGTTTGCAACTATCCTTCGGTCACCTTCGGGAACTGGGTGGGCGGTGACAGGGACGGGCACCCGCTGGTCACAGCCGGGGTGACCGAATATACCCTCAGTGCATTCAGGATCCATGCCTTCCGGCTGGTGACAGGATTGCTGGACGACCTGTCAGACAAGCTGAGTATTTACTGTGAAACAGGCGCGTTGATCCCTGCATTCAGGGAACGGCTGGAGGAACTGCAGGAAACAGCGGTGAGCAGGGTGGATGGTTTCGGGAATGAACCCTTCAAACGCTACATCAAATACCTGAAGCTTCTCTTGCCGGTAGAGGTGCGGCCGGATGGTGGCATCGACCTGGAGGACCGTGCCAACTCCTACCGGAGTTCGAACAGAACTCTCCGCCGACCTGATCCTGCTGAAGGAGGCCCTGGTGGCATACGGGGCCTGGTCGCTGGCAGACTACGATGTGAGGAAATTGCTGCGGCACCTGGATGTTTTCGGGTTCCACCTTGCCAGGCTCGATATCCGGCAGAACAGCCAGTATTACGAGGAAGCACTGCTGGATATAGTGAGGAGCAGCATGCCCGCCAGGCACCGGGGACTTTTGGACCAGGAACAGTTCATCATGGAGGAACTGGAGCAAAACCGGCCATTTTTAGCCCGGTCAGGACTGCTGGAGTCGGCCGTGGCCAGGGAGGCGGTGGATACATTCCATACACTGGCCGGTCATATCGGGAAATACTCCGAACGTGCACTGGGAAACCTGATCGTCAGCATGACCCGCAGTGAGTGGGACCTGTTCACCGTATACCTGTTGGCGCGGGAAGCCGGCCTGTCAAAGAACTCCCCTGGCGGCATGGTTTGCCCCATACCTGTGGTTCCGCTGTTCGAAACCATCGGGGACCTGAAAAGGAGCCCGCAGATCCTGGACGCATTCCTGTCTCATCCTGTGACCCGGAACAGTCTTGAATACCTGCGACTGAGCAGGGAACGGGAGGTTCCGGTCCAGGATGTAATGATCGGTTACAGCGACAGCAACAAGGACGGCGGAATCCTGGCCAGTACCTGGTACCTCTATGATGCGCAGGTAAAGCTCTCCGAAGTGGGCAGGAAACATGGAGTGGATATCCGCTTTTTCCACGGGAAGGGTGGGACCATCAGCCGGGGTGCTGGACCCACCCACTGGTTCCTCAGGTCGTTGCCCGGATCTACCCTGAATGGCCTGATCCGTATGACTGAGCAGGGAGAGACCATAGAACGCAAGTATGCCAACAAGGGGAATGCAGCCTACAACCTGGAGCTGTTGCTGGCCGGTACTACCCTCAGTGCTGTTTTGAACAGGCATCTGAAACCGGAATCCGATCCAGGGATTCCACGGGCTGTTTACCTGGATGGCAGACAGGAGCCTCAGGGCCTTTAAAGAGCTGACCGGTCACCGGTGGTTCATCACCTTTTATGAACAGGCCACACCCATCGATGTGATCGAGTCGAGCAAGATCGGCTCAAGGCCTTCCCGCCGAAGGGGGAACAGGACCCTGGAGGACCTGAGGGCCATCCCATGGGTATTCAGCTGGACCCAGTCGCGCATGAACATTTCAAGCTGGTATGGCGTGGGATCCACCCTTTCAGACATGCAAACGGAAGAGCCGGCGAAGTACAGCCTGCTGAAGGAGCTGTCCGGGACAGACCATTTCACCAGGTATGTCCTCACCAATGTGGATACCAGCCTTGCTGCCACCGATGAGGAGGTAATGATCCTTTATGCGGGACTGGTAGAGGATAAAGCGGTCAGGGATGAAATGCTGAAAATGCTGCTGGATGAACTGGCCCTGACCCGTTCCATGATGGAGGACCTGCTGGGAAGCCCCATATCGAAGCGTCGGATCAACCACCACTATTCCACCCGGTTAAGGGCCGAAGCACTGCTTCCGCTACACAGGGAGCAGGTGGAGTTGCTGCGTTCCTGGCGGAGCGCCAGGGTCCTGGGGAGACAGGAGCAGGAGGAACCGCTGTTGCGCAACCTCCTCCGCAGTGTGAATGCCATCGCCAATGCCATGGGCACCACCGGTTAGAGGTTGTTCCCAATACTGATCCAGGTTATTGAAGGATGATCTTTCTGATATCCGATATGTTTCCGGCATCATCGATCACCTGGATGTAGTATAATCCGTGTCCGGACCAATCGGACAGGTTCAATTCATAAAACTGTTCTTCTACGTGTGTTTCAAATAGCGTTACTCCCAGCTGGTCAATGATCTTCAGCCGGTAACCCTCCATGGCAAGGTGGTCCCCTGTGTGGATGTACAGGTGGTCCCTGGCCGGGTTTGGATATACTTTCAGGCGATTGGTTAGCTTATCCGGTCCGGGTCCAGTCAGCACTACGTCGATCACCAGGGTATCAGTGACAGCCACCGAATCAACTACAACGGTGGTTACGGTATCGTACACCTGGATCAGGTTCCACTGGTCAAAACCAAATATGTCAAGTACCAGGCTGTCGGGAGTATACTCCTCTTCTGGTGATCCAGCACATCAGGGGAGCAACAAGAGCAATAGTCTTTTTCATGGTCATAAGGTTTGATAAGCCAAAATAGCCAATAAGAACAACCGTGCCACCGGGATTTATGAACAGGGCAGGTATCAATGGATGTTCCCGATCTTCAGGCCCAGGTTGATGGTACGGGGCATCTGCCTGCAAAAAAAACCGGACCTACCTGTTTTCGCAGATTTGTGTTACATTTATATGAAACGTACCTTGCAATATGGGTGATTTCAGCAAACAGGTGGTTCTCGGACGTACCGGCCTCATGGTGGGAAGGTTAGGTATATCCTCCAGCTACGGGGCTTCTGCAGCGGCTTTTGAGGAGGCATTCGAAAAAGGATGCAACTATTTCGTCATGGGGAGCTTCATGAAGGGCAGGTCAAAAGAGATGGCAAAGGCCATCAGGAACATCGTGGAGAAGGGCGGCAGGGAGAAACTGGTGGTCTGCATGATGGAGTATACCCATTCCCGCCTCGTAGGGAGGTCCCATCTTCAACCGGGGGCTTAAGTTGCTGGGCCTGGAATACGTGGACCTGCTCATGCTGGGGTACTACCCTTCCCGGCCCCGGAAGCGGTGATGGACCTGGCACGGCGATCTGAAGGAGAGGGGGGTGGTGCGGCACCTGGCCCTTTCGGGCCACAACCGGAAACTTTTCCCGAAACTGATGGAGGACCGAGAAATCGATGTGTTCCAGGTACGCTATAATGCGGCCAACAGCGGTGCTGAGAAGGATGTATTCCCCTATTGCGGCGGAGAGAACCGCCCCGGCATGGTATCCTTCACGGCAACCCGTTGGGGGCAGTTGCTCAAGGAGAAGAAAATGCCCCCGGGCGAGAAGCCGCTGACCGCCGTGGAATGCTACCGGTTCGTGCTCTCCAATCCGGCAGTGGATGTCTGCATGACCGGGGCCCGTTCAGCAGAGATGCTGCGGGAGAACCTGGAGACGCTTGAGACCGGTCCGCTAATGGAGAGGAAATGGCCCGTGTGCGCCGCATCGGGAACCACGTTTACGGGAAACCCAGGTCATAGTTCAAGTAGAAGCTCTTTCAATACACAGGCAGAAGTGTGTAAACTGCAAGATTACACACTTAATAATAACCCGACTGTCCCGTTACAGGATCGAACTGCCAACAATGAATTGATTGTTCTATATCTCCCCGTCCCGGGTTTGGTATTTACCCATCAGGTTGGCCGTCAGGCAGGAGTGGACGGGAAGGATATGGAGTGTGTCACCGATGTGGGTCCGTCCAACAGCTCTCCGCATCCTCCAGGATCCCGTGTTCCTGGGAGATGCCGGTGAGGTAAGCAGGGCTGGCCGGCATCCTCAAGCCGTTCCCGTTCAATTCGGCCACCTGTCCGTATACTGGATGCCCGGTGACCGGTCCCGCACCGGATGGAAGGGACTCCTTTGAAAAGTGGACCGCCCCCCCGTGTACCAGGATTCTGCGGCCAACGGGGTACTTCCCGGCCACGGAACAGGCCATGGCTACAGCGATCTGTTCAGACGTGCAGGATCCGATGGTATGCTGGAACAGGTCGTAGAAGACGAAATTGCCGGGTGTGATCTCGTCGATCCCGGTGAAATCCTCCTGTATGCTACAGTTGGGGGTGTCACCGTAAAGGACCATGGGATCGTATTGGCTGAACTGCTGTTTCAGCCTTTCCAGGTCCTTCCGCGCTTTCATGTGGATGGTATCCCGTTCTTCCCGGTCTATGGCCTTGTAGGAATGGCCCGCATGACAGTAGAAACCTTTGAATGCCAGTTTCGGATTCTTCCCTGCGGATTTCAGCAGGTGGTCCATGGCCCCGGCATCCTCCGCCCTGATCCCGGTCCTTCCGTACCCGGTATCGGTGTCCAGGTACCACTTCACCTGGTGTTCGAGATGCTCCAGGAATGGCAATGCGGCGGGATTGTCCAGCAGGATGGAAATCCGGCATTGTCCCGCCAGGGCGTTCAACCCGGAAAGGTCCCCTGGGATGAAGGGAAATGCCACCAGGATATCCTTCCAGCCCGCACAGGGCGAAATAACCGGCCATGCGGAGGGAGGAGACGGTAATGGCAGACACGCCGAAATCCCTGAACCAGCTGCCCACCTCTGCCGACTGGTGGGTCTTGAAATGGGGCCTGAAAGAGAGGCCATTTTCCGCTGCCTTACGGGCCATCTTCTGAATGTTTCCGAGGCATTTCTGTTTATCGAGCAGGAGGATGGGCATGGGCGTATCCTTATCCTTTATTATTTCTGCCCCAGGATCACTCTTTACCGATCCGCTCGTTCCCCCACGGGTTGGTTTCCGGTCCCATGTTCTTCCTCCATTCATGGCGCCAGCGGTGCATGTCCAGGAAGTTGATCACCGGCATGAGCTTTCGCTGTTCCTTGTCCGGGATGGGCTCCAGCTTGGATGGTTTGTCCAGGTACCAGTAGGCCACGCTGGCCATCTCCAGGGTCAGGTAGTTGTTGTGCCCGTGTTCGATGGTGAAACGCAAAGACTCATCAAAGAAGACGGGATCATCGATGTGGAAACGGTAGCAGTGGGTGCGGCCGAGCCATCCGATCTCCGAAGGGGTGCGGGCATACCCGAAATAGGGGTGCTGGTACTTTTCATTGGGGCACCAGGAGGAGTTGAAATAGTCTTCCGTTCCGGTCCCGTGCAGGGAGGGCATCTCTTCACCGTCGATAAAGAACATGTCGTCCCCCTCACCGTACCAGACCGGGGTGGGGGAGTTGACAAAATAGTTCACCCCCACGTAGTGGCCCTTGCCCGCAGTTTCCATGATCTTGTAGTTCCGTTCACCTGCGGGATTCTTTCCCACCTCGTCATGGAGCAGGCTCCATTCGTTCTCCCCTTCCGGTGCTGCCCGGGTCACCTGCTGGTTGTACCAGGCATGAAAGTAGGCGGTATTGTCCGGCAGGCCCGCCATCTCCACGTAATCGATGTAGAAGTAGAACGCCCCGATCTTCACATCGGCCTGGTTCTCGATCTCGATACGGGCCCCTTTGTTGAAGGGCATTTTGAAGTAGGAAACCAGCGCGTTCCCCTTCACGTGTGATGCTGCCAGTGGCAGCGAGGCCCAGGGGTAGGTCTCGTCCCATCCCTGCCCGAAGAAGGGGCCGATGGGCGATTCCACCGAAGGGAATTCGTTGCCATCCCAGTACATCCTGAGGATGATGTCGGAGCGGTTCAGCTCCGGGGCTTCCGGGCTGATGGTGATCCAGATATGGCTGATCATTCCCGCTCCCTTCAATTTCCGCGATGGTCCTTGTTTCACCCGGTTCGATGTTTTCGAACCGGTCGTTGTTCCCTCCGGTGCGGTCATAGCTGCTGATCCGTTTGCTCTTTACCCCCTGTTTAATGGTGGTGATGTTCTCCAGGGCGGATTGAGACAGGGCGGCTGTTCCGAGCATCAATCCGCATACAAGCAGGGTGAGGTGTCTGTTCATCATTTGAAGTTCAGGTTATCAATTCATTAAAATTCAACCTTTTCCGGCGAATGGAATCACGGCGGTCAGGTTTTTCCGGATGATGTATCCACCGGTTTTTTTCGTTTCCGGGTCATGATCTCCGAAAGTATCAGGCTGGAGATCACGAAAGAGAGAAAGAGGTAAAACCCTCCCAGCAGTTTTGTGCCATTGGTCGTGAAAATCTCTACTGATTCGGTGGCGCTCTTCAGGCTGTCGAGCTGAACGCCCACGATGCCGTTGAATCCGATGTAGGCCATGAAGATGGCCACCACCATCACGTCGGCCATGGACCATTTACCCGACTTGATCACGAAAAACCGGATCAGCCTGTTGTTGTTCAGCCGGCTGATTTGAAACGAGTAGAGGTAGGAACTCACCAGTTTGGAGATGGGGAAGACGATACTGAAGGTAAATACCAGGATGCCCACGAAGATCATCTCGAAGGAGCCTTCCCGGATCAGGATCTCCACAATGTCGGTGATGCTCTTGGTCTGGAAGAATATAATATTGTCGGTGAAGACCACCTCCTCCCCGATGAGCAGGAAGACCAGCCTGTCGATCCGGGCCTCCAGGTCGATCATGGGGGTGGAGATCCCGGCCACAAGGAGGCAGGCGGAACCCAGGATCAGCAAGGGTGCCTGGAACCGGTCCAGGTGAACCTTCGGGATGGTGCTCAGCAGGAAGATCAGCGCCACGAAGGCCAGGATCAGGATCACCTTCTGGTTGATGGCGGCAGTTCTGTACCGATGTCAGCCGTGAGCAGTTCCTGGCACTGAGTCTTGTTTTCGCAGTCGTACTTCATGACAATGGGTGCATGGTCTCCATGCTGTCCAGGTTGTAGGTGGACTCCGAGAGGTTTCCGAGCTTGTCGGTAAGGTAGGTCTGGATGCCCTGTTTGGTTTTCGGTTTGTTCAGCTCGTCCAGCACCTTGCCGGCGTAGGAGGGAACGCTGTCCCTCAGCTGGTTCACATCCAGTACCATTCCGGCGATCCACTTCTTCATGCCGGAGAATTGTCCCGAAGTGCGCTGTTCCATGACCTTCTCCAGGTCATCCAGCAATCCGTACATGATGATCTGCAGGCTCTCCTGCAGCTCTTCGCGGTTCTCGGGTTTCAGGTCGAACTCGATGATCTTCTTGGTCAGGATCAGGGTTACCCGCTCCTTCCATTCATCCGCGTTCAGGAGCCCGTACCGGATGTGGTTGATCTCCCCCAGGTCGTTCTTCAGCTCCTGGTTCACCCGCGACTCCGTGATCAGATGGACGGTCAGTACAACCGCCACAACCAGGAGCCCTGCACTGAGCAGGGTTCTGATAACGGACAGGATGGGAATCTTCTCACGCATGTTCCAAAGGGTGACTGTTAAATACAGTGATGAAGTTAATAAAAAACGACCGAATCAAATGGATCCTTCGGGGGAATGTCAACCAGTTGATTCAATCAACAGAAAAGAAAGTCGTCACTGATCCGGGTGGACAATCATAGGTCGCAACACCCTCGTTGAATTGGAATGTCCCCAGCTCCTTGTAACTTTCACCCTCCATGGTCCGGAATAGTCTGAAACAGGTTGCCATCATGGCCATGAATGTGCATGGTCACCTGCTTGGGATTTTCGCTTTTGTTGACCAGTACAAAGGCATTTTCCTGATCTGTTCGTCTTTAGCTCTGAAGGCTGCTGCTCCAAGGGCGGGATCATAGTTGATGACTTCGGCAACTTCCATACCGGGTTGTCCGGCCCGGGTTATTTGCTTATAGAAGTAATAGAGTCGGCTGATTTCCAGCGAACCGTCCTCTTCGATCAAAAATGCACTTTCCATGGAGCCGTCCCGGTACTGCTTATCCGACCCCATCCATTGCTTTGCACCGGCCACAATGGCCCAGGGGATAATCCCATTGGCTTTACATTCATAAATATCCCTTCTCAGGTTCTCTATAAAACCCGGGCCGCTTCCCCAGGGCAGGGAGGTAACCCATACGGGAACCCCGGGTTTGTGCTGGTGAACCAGGTCCTGGCCAATACTCCTGTAGTCCCCGTAATAGACTGAATTGGGAATATTGGCAGCGGCAAAACTATGGCTGGTCATGATGTCCAGGTTCTCCAGGGCTTCCCTGTCATCTACAATGGTACGGGCGTAGCCCCACTGATCGAAACGGTACCACGTCTGAGTCTCCCCGGGAGAGAGCTCCACCTCTTCCATTCCGTTAGCATCCAGCACTTTCCTGGTGATCTTCAGGAAATCAGCGACCTGTTCGGGCGGCCAGTACATGTTATAATCCCGGTGGTCCTCTCCGGGATTGCTCCCGTCACGGGGCCAGCGGTAGTAGGCATCCCCCTCGTTATGAAAAGAAATGCACCTTACGTCAATGCCCTCTTTCTCAATCAGATACTTTGCCCATGATGCCATATATTCGGCTGTTTCATATTTTTCTTCCGGGTCCAGGTCACGGCCCAGGAGGTATTTTTGTCTTGTCATCCATGGTGCCGGTCCGTACAAGGTGGTAATAGCCTGCATGGACCCGCCCCATTTCTTCATCATTTTAAGCCCTTCCCGGTTGAAGTACCTTATCCACTCCGTGGTGGTCTCATGATCGTAGCCTTTCAGGTTGATCCTCATGGGATCATCATTGTCGTTTCCAACCTTTGTCATCCCTTCATGAAAGGGGTCCAGGAACAGTTTGGTAAGTCCGGGACGCAAACCATCCTCTCCGAATATCATCTCCAGCACCTGTTGCCTGGTTTCCTCACTGGCGAAGCTGAAGCCGCCGTAATCCTGCTGATAGAGGCTATAGTCCCTGGTCTGAGCAGCCTCCACGTAATTAATACCAAAGCCATGCCAGGGTCTGATCGGGCAGTCAAACCGGATGTGGATGACCTCGTCCGGAACCACTTTGACTTTGTACCCGGTATTGGGGTACCTTTGTCCTGATAAATAAAACGGGAAAAACGCAAGGCCCATGATCAATGTTAGAATTCTGTTTCTCATGGCCGGTGGTGTTTCACTGTTCCTATTTCAGTGGGCCGATCAGCTCAATGATGGTACCCTCGGGTGCCTGGATCAGGACGAAGTGATTCTCACCGTTTCCAAGTGGGACCGGGGTCTTACCCAGCATTTTCACCTTGTGTTTTTTTATGCGTTCGATAAAGGGCTGCAGGCTGGTCACGTTGATGGTGATGTACTGCATCCCGATATCGTCCTGGATGAAGGTGGACCTGGGACAGGCGGCCTCTTTTTGGAAGCTCATCAGTTTCCAAACATTGCCGTCGGGACCCTCCTCCAGTTTGAGCACCTCCACTGCAAACGGGACGCCGTCCGAGAGCCCTGAGGATTTTGCGAAATCCGCCGCCACATCGAAACCCCCTGTTCTTTTCATGCCAATGACATTGAGGTAGAAGTCGAGGGATTGTTCAAGGTCGGCGCAAACCACGCCAACCCCGATCAGGTTGCTGGAGAATTCACTTTGAGCCATGGTATTTGTGCTTAAAATAACAGATAATGCAACAGGATAATCGCGGTGGTCTTTTTCATTTGTGATCAGTTTAAAGATAATCGATCAAAGATACTATTTACCGAAGAAGGTAGTGACTGAACCGGGGGGGCATTCAATCAGAACTGCACCATTTCTCACCGGAAATGTACCGATTGAATGGTACCTCTCCGGTTCATATCCTTCAGCGTCCGTGGTGCGGTAAGCATCAAATTTCCCGTAACCCGATCCATGAACCTCCACCGATACCTTTTTCTTCCCATCGGAAATATTGACCACAATGAAACTATCAGGATTTTTCGTCCCGTTCTGGCTGAAACCGATCACCGCCATCTCGGAGTTCATGGCGAAGGTCCTGACGACTTTCATACCGGGCTGTCCTGCCCTGGTGGCCTGCTTGTAGAAATAATAACCTTTCCGGACTTCATAGGTGCCGTCCTCGCCCACCGAAATGGCAGATCCGGGATTGGGATCACCACCCATCCAGTGGGTGGGCCGCTGGATCCCTGCCCAGGGGATGATGCCGTTCACCTTGGAGGTGTAAAGATTGCCATGGATCTGTTTCACGAATTGTGCATCCATGGCGGCCCAGCTTGTGGAGGTGACCCAGGAGTGAAGTCCTGGCCGCTGTTCCCGCAACAGGTCATTGGTGTAGCTGTTGTGTTCGCCGAACCAGTGTCCGTAGGTGCCGCGATAGAATCCGTGTGAAGTGATCAGGCCCAGGCTTTTTACCGCCTCCCTGTCGGAGGCCAGGAAGTCTGCCAGGCCCCATCCTGAGAACCTGTACCAGTTGGAGGGTTCACCGTTGGTGATCCCCACATCGCCAAGTCCGTGTTTCTTCAGCAGGGGGGGCATCATCTTCACGTATTCAACCATCTGTTCGGGTGGCCAGTAGAGGTTGAAATCGGCCTGGAACCTGGTGGTGTATCCCTCACTGTTCCACCGGTGCCAGTCCTCACCCTCATTGTTCAGGGAAAGGTACTTCACCGGGATTCCCTCTTTCTCCTTCAGGAACTTCACCCAATCGATCATGTACATGGCCAGTTCCTCCTTGAATTCCGGGTCCAGGTCCCTGCCCCGGTCCGCCTTCTGTTTTGTCATGAATCCCGGGGGGCCATAGAGGGTGGTGATCACCTGCAGGTCGTCGCCTCGTTTCCGGGTAAGCTTCAGTCCCTCCTTCACGAAATACCGCATTTGGTCCGTGGTGCTTTCGTGGTCATAAGGGCCATGCGGATCCTTCTGGTGTCCGGCTCCCAGGAACATCTTCACAAGGCCCGGCTTGAGTCCCTTATCACCGAAGACCAGTTCGATAATCTCCCGCTTTTCCGATTCATCCAGCAGGCTGAAGCCACCATATTCCTGTACAAAGGTTTCCTTACCCGGGTGGGTGGTTTCCCACCACTCCTTCGAAGCTTCCGTGAGGTTCTTGTCGACGAAGTGGGCCGTCTGGACATAGTTGAATCCAAAACCATCCCAATCCCTCATGGGCTGGTCGAAGAAGACCCCCGCCCTGACGGCGGTGAATCCCTCGGCCTGGGAATAGCTGTCAGAAATCCAGGTAAAAAGTCCGGAGAGGACCAGCATTGCAATTGTAAGTTGTTTCATGGGTTCAGTATTGTGTTTTGTTTTGCTTTTCCAGTTCCGGATACCTGTCGTCGGTATCTTCGTATTGTTCCTTCAGGACAAGGAGCTCCTGTTTAAGCCCTTCTACCAGTTCCCGTTGGGTGGGATCATTGTAGATGTTGTGCATTTCCGCAGGATCATTGACCAGGTTGTACAGTTCCCAGGAGGGTTCCACAGGCGGGTAGTCGGTGATCCCGCAGGGCTGGCCATGGAAATAGATCAGCTTGTGGGTCTTCGTGCGGATCCCGTAGTGGGCGGTCACATCCCGGTGTAACAAGTGCTGCCAGTAACGGTAGTAGACCGATTCCCTCCAGCCGGCGGGGGTGTTCCCGTGCAGCAGCGGGATGATGCTCTCCCCCTGCATCACACCGGGGACCGGGAGTCCCGCCAGTGAGACAATGGTAGGGGCAAAGTCGATGTTCGCCACAAGGTCGCTGTTGACAGATCCCGGTTCAATATGACCTGGATGCCTGACGATCAATGGCATGCGCATGGCTTCTTCATACATAAAGCGCTTGCTGAAGAAACCATGTTCCCCCAGGAAGTGCCCCTGGTCGGCCGTGTAGATCACAATGGTATTCTTTTCCAGTCCCTCTTCCTCCAGGAAGTCCAGGATACGTCCCACGTTTTCATCCAGCACCCGGCCGCACTGCAGGAAGTTCCGTATGTATTGCTGGTAAATATGCTCCCGCTGGGTCATATTCATCCACCCCTTCCAGCCGGTGGTGGGGAAAGGTGCCCTGGTTCATGTACTCAAGCTTCAGGGTGGTGATCCTGGCGGGTTCGGCACGGTTCCCGTAATCATCAAAGAGGTTGTCCGGCACCGGCATCTTCTCCCTGGAGAAGAGGGTGTCGTAGGGTGGCCTGGCAGCCCATGGATCGTGGGTGGCTTTGAAATGGCACATGACAAAGAAAGGTTTGTCCCGGTCCCGCTTCTTCAGAAATTCCATGGTCCGGTCGGCAATGATATCGGTGCACCAGCCCTCCCTGGTGACCAGTGAATCGCCTCCCTTTTCGTAGAACTGGGGATCCTGGTAGCGGCCCTGTACCGGTAACACCATGTACTCGTCGAAATCGGTGGGAGTACACCTCAGGTGCCACTTTCCGAAGACCGCCGTCTGGTACCCGGCCTCATGGAGGATCCTGGTGCTTGTGAGCTGGGTGTTGTCAAAACTCTGCCCCAGCCGGTACATGCCATTCTTGTGGCTATACTTCCCGGTGAGGATGGTGGCCCTGCTGGGTGAACAGATGGAGTTGGTGCAGAACACGTTGGCGAACCGCATGCCCTCTTCCGCGATCCTGTCCACGTTCACGGTCTTCGCCTTGTCGGCAAAAATGCCTCCGTAACAGCTGATGGCCTGGGCGGTGTGGTCGTCAGCCATGATGTAGAGGATGTTGGGTCTCTCAGGATTCGTTTCCTGGCTATTGCAGGCACACATGATCACCAGTATGGCCAGCAACCCGGAATACTTCCTGACAAATCGCTCTTTCATCATATCAAATATTATACTTTTCCTTGAACAAGACAACAGACTGGCTGCATTCACCTCACTCACTGTGAGGGTACCTCACCACGATCCTGAAATCATCATACCGCGTGTTCCGGTCCAGAGACATAGAATCCGGTGTACAATTCTTGTAAAGAGGGGGATATCAAACCTGTACAGGATTTAATACCCCCCTTCATTAAAAACTAACCTATTCATATGAGAAAACTACTAACGGTAAAAATAATGCATCCTGACATTCAAATCCCAGTGAAATCCTTTCAAACTTCATACAAATCTCCGGGAACGGTCCCGGAGGGATCACCGGGACTGAATGAGGAGGGTTTTTACTATATTTAATCCGGCATGAAAAAGGAGCGTATCACCATTAATGACATTGCCCGGGCGTTAAATATTTCAAAATCAACGGTTTCCAGGGCATTGCGGGATAACCATGACGTTAGCCTGGAAACCAAGAGGAAGGTGCTGGAATATGCCAGCGGTCACGACTACCAGCCTGACTTCATGGCCCGTAGTCTCCGAAGCAAGACCACCCAGACCATCGGGGTGATTGTTCCGGCGTATAACATTCCCTTTTATTCCATTGCCATCTGCGGGATCCAGGATTATGCCATGAAGCAGGGGTACAATGTCATGGTTTGCCATTCAAGCGAGCAATACGAGGTGGAGAAACGAAATGTGGATGCGCTTCTTGCAGCAAACGTTGAGGGAATCATTATCTCTGTGGCCAGGAATACGGAGCTCAACGAACACATCTACAAGCTGAAAAGAAAGGGACTCCCGCTGGTCATGTTCAACCGGGTGATAGAGGAGTTCAAGGCAGCCAAGGTGGTGGTGGATGACTACTACGGGGCCAGGGAGATGGTAAAATACCTGATAAAGACCGGCTGCAAGCGTATAGCCCATATCTCCGGACCCAGAAATATCGCTCTCAGTCTGAATCGGAAACAGGGCTACCTGGACGCTCTTGAAGAGGCCGGAATAGAAGCAGATCCCCTCATGGTGGTTGAGGCTGATTTCACCATTGAAAGTGGATTGAAAGGTATGGCTGCCCTTTTTCAGCAGAACAGGACCATCGATGGATTGTTCTGCGTCTGCGACGCAGTGGCTTTCGGTGCCATGAAGGTGATCAAACGGAAAGGCTTCAGGATCCCTGCCGATATTTCGGTGGCTGGGTTTACCGATGAGCCCATGTGCGAGATGATCGAGCCTACCCTGACCACGGTCAGACAGCCCATCTATGAAATTGGGGAGTCGGCTTCCCGCCTGCTCTTTTCCCAGTTGAAAGATTCGAACATACCCACCGAGATCTGCGTGTTGAATACGGAGCTCGAAATACGGGAATCCACAAAGAAATTGTACTGACCAGGCCATCCGGTTCCGGGATCGTTCCCGTTCGTTTTTGGGTAATGGTCAGAGGTTTCCTTTATCATACACTTACATTTTGATTAATATTATACTTCCAAGTACCGGACCAATCACGTGAGACTATGCCTTTATTGTATGTAGCTGCCGGGATAGTGCTGATGCTGATCCTGTTGATGTGGGTTAAGCTGGATGCTTTCTTTGCCCTGCTGATCACCTCGTTCGTGGTAGGAGCCATGGCCGGAATGGAGATCGGTGAGGTGCTGCAGTCGGTGTTAAAAGGGATCGGGGGCACCATGGGGAACATCATCCTGATCCTCACCTTCGGAGCCATGCTGGGAAAGCTGATCGAGGAGAGCGGTGCAGCGCACACCATTACATACAAGCTGACGGATCTCTTTGGTGTGAAGAATATCCAGTACGCCATCCTGATCACCGGGTTCCTGGTGGGGCTGCCCATGATGTACAATGCCAGTTTCCTGGTGATGATCCCGTTGATCTACACTTTTGCATATACGACGAAAATGCCGCTCATGTGGCTGGGGATCCCTTTATCGGCCACCCTCTCCATTGCCCACGGCTACCTTCCCCCGCATCCCGCACCCACCTATGTCTCTTTTATATATGGTGCGGATGTGAACCAAACCCTGCTGTACGGACTGGTCCCGGTGATCCCTGCCTGCCTGCTGGCGGGTATCCTGCTGTCCAGGATCTTCAGGAAACTGGAAGTGACCCCCCCGGCGGAACTGTACCAGGAAAAGCACTTTAAGAAAGAGGAACTGCCCAGCCTTGGTCGTAGTGTCTTCACGGCTATTGTTCCTGTATTGCTGATGTTGATGGGCGCTCTCATAGATATTCTTATCGGCAAAGACGCGGACTACCATGCCTTCCTGCTGGAGCGGATGAGCAATGAATCCCTGGCACTGGTCTGCAGCAAAGGGCTTAACCTGTTGAAGTTTCTGAGTGATCCCAATATGGCGCTGATGATGGCGGTGCTGATCGGATTGTATACCCTGGGAATCAAGCAGGGGAGGAAGATCCCTGACCTGATGAAGGCGCTGGGAAAATCGGTGGGGGCCATTGCCATGATCATCCTGATCATTGCCGCCGGTGGGGCCTTCTCACAGGTGCTGAAGGACAGCGGGGTGAACGAATACATCAAGGAGGTGGCTTCGGGGATCGATTTCAATCCGCTGATCCTCGGATTCAGCGTGGCGGCCATCCTCCGGCTGGCGGTGGGTTCGGCTACGGTGGCCACCATGACCGCTGCAGGGATCCTGCTGCCCATCGTCCAGGGCTCAGGCGTTATGCCGGAACTGATGGTGCTGGCCACCGGATCGGGAAGCCTGTTGTTCTCGCACTTCAACGACATCGGTTTCTGGATGTTCAAAGAATACTATAACGTCAGCATCAAGCAGACTTTTGCCATCTGGACCGTGATGGAGAGCATCGTGGGTCTCGTGGGACTGGGGTGTGCATTGTTGATGAACTGGATACTCTAACAATATAAAGATATGACCCTCGAAAAGATTGATAACATCGCTGTACTGGGAACCGGGAATATGGGGCCCGGCATTGCCCTTCAGTTTGCCAGGGCAGGTTACCAGGTCACCATCTGGGGACCTGATGACAGGTTTAAGGAAGAAGGTATTGCCAACTTCAGGAGGAATGTGGAGGACATGGTTCGGGAAGGATTCATGGATGAAGCTGAGGCTGCCTCCGTGCATGGGCTGTGCAGGGTGACCGATGACCTGGAGGAGGCTGCCGGAAAGGCCCGGTTCATCGTGGAGGCCATTCCCGAGGTGCTTGAATTGAAACAGGATATGTACCAGCGGCTGGAATCGGTCTGTGACAGGGACACCGTCATTGCCTCCAACACATCCACCCTTCTTCCCACACCACTATCGGAGAAGATGAAGCACAAGGAACGCCTGCTGGTGGCCCATTTCTGGAATCCGGCCCACCTGGCACCACTGGTAGAGGTGTGCGGGAGCCCGGAAACCCTTCCTGAAGTGATCGAAACCACCATGGGTATCCTGAAAAAGATCGGGAACCAGCCGGTGCTGATGCGCAAGGAGATCCTGGGATTCCTGGGGAACCGCATCATGCACGCCATGAACCGGGAGGCACTCTCCCTGATCAGTGCCGGGGTATGTGACGCGGAAGATATCGATATGGTGGTCAATGCCAGTTTCGGACCCCGGTTTGCCAACCTGGGTCCCATGGAGTACCTGGATTTCAGCGGGCTGGACCTGATAAAGAATATCCAGGGCTATCTCTACGGGGACCTGGACAATACACCCGGTGTTTTGCCTGTGGTCGATAGGCTGGTGGAGGAAGGGAACCTGGGGCTCAAGACCGGCAAAGGCCTGTTCGACTGGTCAAAGAAGGAGAACCACATCAGGGAGAACCGGGATAAGGAATTTATCAGGCGCAAGAAAAGCGCCGGATAAATTCGAGTTATAAAGTTTGTAAAGTTTATAAAGTTGATAAAGTTGATAAGGGGTACCCTATGAACAAAGAGACCGATTATACCCTGCTGGTTCTCCACAAGCTGGAACACTCTTTTGGTTACTATGATGTGTGGAGCGGGGAGCAGTTGGCCAGTATTGAAACCCTGGATTATCCCCATGAGATCTGCCTGGATCCGGACCGGAAGAGGATCTATATCGCCGAGATGGGTGTACGCGGGATCGAATCGGAAGGAGCTGGCGGGCATACCATCGCTGTGTTTGACCTGAAAACAAGGAAGCAGGTCAGCACCATCGATACGGGGAAGTTTGACCGTCCCCACGGGGTGGCCACATGGGGGGACCGCCTCTATGTGACCAGTGAAAGCACAAAGAACCTGCTGGTATATGACCTGGAAACTGAAGCGTTGATCAGCGCGGTGCACCTGGACCAGGATTGTGCACATATGGTAGGCGTGGCTCCCGACGGGAAGGCGGCCTATACGGCCAACATCTGGTCCAACACCCTCACCGAGGTGGATACAAGGGAACTGAAAGTTACAAGGCATATTCCTGTCCCCGAGCGTCCGGAGGGAATGGTTTTTTCACCGGATGGAAAGCTGATGTACTGTGTCTGCCGTGAGGCCAGGACCGTAGCTGTGGTGGATTGTGAAAAGGGGGAGATGGTGGATTCCATTGAGACCGGGCACGGACCGGTAAGGGTGGTGATCACACCGGACGGGAAGAGACTGGCCATCCCGCTGTTTCATGCTGCGGCAGTTGAAGTGGCCGAAACCGGCTCACTGAAAGTGACCCATACCATCCCGGTGGGACCCCACCCGGCAGGTACCTGCATGTCACCCGACGGAAAACTGGTTTTCATGTCATGCGAGGATGAGAACCTGGTGTACGTATTCGACATGGAGACCCTTGAGATCGTACAAAAGATCAGTACAGGGAACGGGGCCGATGCCATGGTGTGCCTCTATGCCCGTGAAATGGAATAATATGATATTGCACACAAATTGATGTTAAGATGAAAGCACTTGTATTGGAGGAATATAACAAACTGGTCTACCGGGATTTTCCCGATCCGGTTGTGGCGGCTGATGAGGTCCTGGTAAAAGTGGAATCGGTGGGGATCTGCGGTTCCGATGTGCACGGCATGGATGGTAGCTCCGGCAGGCGCATCCCGCCCATTGTCATGGGACATGAAGCTTCCGGGGTGATCACTGCCCTGGGGAAGGACGTTACAGGATGGTCTGAAGGTGACAGGGTCACCTTCGATTCGACCATCTACAGGCTTAATGACTGGTATACCCAGAAAGGGATGTATAACCTGAGCGACGGGAGGATGGTCCTTGGTGTAAGCCCCGGAGACTGGAAACGGCATGGGGCTTTTGCCGAGTATGTGAACATCCCGCATCATATCCTGCACAGGGTTCCCGATGAAGTCACCTTCACACAGGCCGCCATGGTGGAGCCTGTGGCAGTGGCGGCCCATGCTGTGGAGCTGACACCGGTTTTTTGGAACGATACTGCCGTGGTGGTGGGAAGCGGGATGATCGGCCTGTTCGTGATCCAGGTGCTCCGCGCCCGGGGTTGCGGAACCATCATCGCGGTGGACCTGGAGGATGAGAAACTGGAGCTGGCCAAAAAACTGGGTGCGGATGTAGGATTGAATCCCAAAAAGGATGAGATCAGGAAGGAGGTGGAGGCTCTGACCGGCGGGCGTGGCGCCGATGTGGCTTTTGAAGTGGTTGGAATTTCAGAAACTGTGAATAGTGCCATTGGTTCGGTGAGAAGAGGGGCTACGGTCACCCTGGTGGGGAATCTGGCACCCCGGGCGGAGATCCCTCTCCAGGCAGTGGTCACCCAGCAGATCCGGCTGCAGGGAAGTTGCGCCATTTGCGGGGAGTACCCGGCAGTGCTGGATATGATTGCCAGGGGAAAGATAAACGTGGATGCCATCCTCAGTGCCGAGGTACCCCTGTCGGAAGGGGCATCGTGGTTCAAGAGGCTGTACAACAAGGAGCCTGGGCTTATTAAAGTTGTCCTCAAGCCGGGGGATTAAGTTCATGTAAAGTTCATAAAGTTCAGTAAAGTTTGTAAAGTAAGGACTTCAGTAAAATACACTGATATGGCAAAGAAACTGAAAACTGCCCTTGTGGGTGTGGGAAAGGTGACCGACCTGCATGCCGCTGCACTGGTGAACCTTCCCGAATCGGAGTTCACAGCCGTTTGCGGCCGTAGCAAGGAGAAAACCGGGAACTACGCTGCCCGGTATGGCATCAAAGCCTATACCGACGTGGCCGAGATGGTCACCAAAGAGAAGATCGATGTGGTGATCATTCTCACACCCCATCCCAATCACCGGGAGCCAGCTGTGGCTGCACTTGAGGCCGGGGCACATGTGCTGGTGGAGAAACCACTGGCATCTTCACTGGAGGACTGCGATGCCATGATTGACACTGCAAAGCGTTGTGGAAAACAGCTTGGAGTGGTATGCCAGCGCAGGTGGTACCTGCCGGCTCAGCGGGTGAAGCAGGCCATTGACGACGGGAAGATCGGGAAACCTGTCTTCGGAACGGTCAACATGCTGGGCTGGAGGGATAAGAATTATTATGACAGTGATCCATGGCGGGGGACATGGAATGCTGAAGGGGGAGGAGTCCTGGTGAACCAGGCACCCCACCAGCTGGACCTGATCCAGTGGTACATGGGTGAGATCGAAGAGTGTTACGGGGTCTGGTCCAACCTGAACCATCCCTACATCGAAGTGGAGGATACGGCCAATGCCATCCTGAAATTCAAAAACGGCGCTGTGGCCAACATCATCGTTTCCAATTCACAGAAACCGGGGATCTACTGCAAGGTGCATGTGCACGGGGAGAACGGGGCCTCGGTTGGTGTGCAGACCGACGGGGGAGCCATGTTTGTGGCAGGGATGTCCACCATCCTGGAACCTCCGGTGATTGACCTGTGGACTGTTCCCGGTGAGGAGAAGCTGTTCGCCGGATGGGTGAAAGAGGAGTCTGATTTCTTCAACAACCTGCCCAACCAGATGGAGTATTTCCACGAGCGGAACATTGAGGATTTCCTGCGGGCCATCCTGGAGGGCCGCAGGCCGCTGATCACAGGGGAGGACGGACGGGTTACCGTGGAGATCTTCACGGCCATCTACCGTTCCACCCGTGACGGAAAACCGGTCAGGTGGCCCCTGAATCCCGAACACAAATACGATTACGACGGCAGGACCGGTTAATCGTTACCTGCAGGTTTCAGATCAAATCCTTCCTGGATAGTGGCGGACTGCCTGGATTTTTGCTAATATTGGTAAAGCGAATTCAAAATACAAATAGTTCTGACCACGGCCATATGATCAAACCCATATTATTTTTCGCAGGAATAGCATTCCTTCTCCTCACCTCCTGCAACACAGGGGAAGCGGAGAAAGGATCACAGGAGGTTGTCCTGTGGTATGATACACCCGCAGAGGACTGGAACCAGGCGCTTCCCGTTGGCAACGGAAGACTGGGTGCCATGGTATTCGGGGATCCCGACACGGAGCGGCTGCAGCTGAACGAGGAATCGGTGTGGTGCAGGCAGGGAAAGTATGAGGACAGTGACGGGACCGAGGCCCTGCCCCGGATTAGGGAATTGCTTTTTGAGGGAAAGTATAAAGAGGCCCAGCAGGCGGTAGTTGATCAGCTGTTGCAGGAACGCCTCCCTTCCGGGACCAATGCATACCAGACCATGGGGGATCTCCTGATCAGGTATGAGGATACTTCCGTGGTGTCCGGTTACAGGAGAATGCTCAGGCTGGACAGCGCACTGGTGAGGACCGGGTTTTCAAGAGGCGGGACATCATTCCAGCGGGTGGTCTTTTCTTCTGCCGTGGATGACATGGTGGTTTTCCGGGAAAAAGCCAATGGTGGTGGAACGGTGAATTGCACCATCGGCCTGTCCAGGCCCGGTGAGGGTGAAGAAATTGCAGTGGAGGGGAATATGATCACCATGAAGCAGCATGTGGAGGATGGACAGGGGGTGCGCTACGAACTCCGGATGGAAGTAAGGACGGAGGGAGGTTCGGTTGCTGCATCAGATGAAGGACTCCGGGTGAAAGATGCCCGTGCCATGGAGGTCCGCATTTGGGCAGCCACGGACTACTTCGGGGATGATCCTGGAATGATCTGCCGGGATATCAGGGACAGGAGCATGGACAGGAAATACGGGGAAATCCTGGAGGATCATGTGAAGGAGTACAGGGGATATTTTGACCGGGTATCCCTGGACCTGGGTGAATCTGCCACCGTACACATGCCCACCGACCAGAGGCTTGCCCTGGTAAAGGAGACAGATGCGGATCCCGGACTGGCTGCCCTCTATTTCAATTTCGGGCGTTACCTGCTCATCAGCAGTTCAAGGCCGGGAAACCTGCCGGCCAACCTGCAGGGGATCTGGAATGACAAACTGAACCCGCCCTGGAATGCCGACTACCACATCAACATCAACCTGCAGATGAACTACTGGCCGGCGGAGGTCACCAACCTGTCCGAATGCCACCTTCCCTACCTCTATTTCCTGGGTGAGCTCAGGGAGAGTGGGAGGAAGACAGCCCGGACCACTTATAACTGCAGGGGTTTCGTGGCCCACCATACAACGGACGTGTGGCACCAGACCCAGCTGTTCGGTTCCCCGAACTGGGGCATGTGGCCCATGGGGGCTGCCTGGTCAGCCACCCACATCTGGGAACACTACCTTTTCACCGGCGACAGGGAGTTCCTGGAGGATTATGGCTACGGGGTGATGCGGGAGGCAGCTCTCTTCCTCTCCGACTTCCTGGTGGAACATCCCCGCACCGGCCGGCTGGTGACAGGACCCTCCATCTCGCCGGAGAACCGCTTTATCACTCCGGAAGGAGAAGAGGCGGCCATTAACATGGGCCCGGCCATGGACCTGCAGATCGTGTGGCATCTGTTCACATCCTGCATCGAAGCTGCCGGGGTTCTGGACACCGACCAAGAATTCAGTGCCAAGCTGCAATCCCAGCTGGATCGCCTGGCCCCGGTGGAGATCGGGGATGACGGCCGGATCCTGGAGTGGTCGGAGGAGGGACTCCTGGAGGCGGAACCGGGCCACCGTCACATGTCTCACCTCTACGGGCTGTATCCCTCCCCCCAGTACAACTGGACCGATACCCCTGAATACATGGAGGCCGCGGAAAAGGTGATCGTGGAGAGGCTGAAGCACGGAGGCGGGCATACCGGGTGGAGCAGGGCCTGGATGATCAATTTCTATGCCCGGCTGAAGGACGGGGAGCAGGTACAGCACCATATCCGGAAGTTGCTTGAGAAATCGACCCTGCCCAACCTGTTCGACAACCACCCGCCCTTCCAGATCGACGGAAATTTCGGGGGCACTGCGGGAATCGCCGAATGCCTGCTCCAGTCACACGCCGGGTACGTGGAGCTTTTGCCTGCACTGCCACCGGCCTGGCAGGATGGTAAAGTGACCGGATTGGTGGCACGGGGTGGATTCCAGGTGGATATGGAGTGGGAACAGGGGATCCTCAAAGGAGCCAGGGTACTGTCAAAGCTGGGCAACCCGCTGGAGGTCCGGTACGGGGATCAGGTGCAAACCTTTGATACCAGGGCTGGAGAGACCCTGGTTATTCCAGTACCGTGAATTCCCCGTCAGGCTCTTCCGGCAAATTGAATCCAATGGCATCGGCCAGGCGCTTGTTCAGGTAAGCATGCCACCGGCTGCATTTTGTATAGGGGATCGCAGAGGGATCTGTCCCTTCGAGGATCTTCAGTGCCATGGCGGCGGCCCATTCACCCTGCTCTCTGGCTACTTTCGTCAGCCCGAATACGCAGTAGTCCATCATAAAATCATCGCAGGTGATCGTGGGCACCTTCAGGTTCTCCTCCACAAATTCCATGGCCTCCTCCCGGTCCCAGTGCCGGATGGCCCCGTTGGTGGGTGTATAGATCAGGTGGGAGGAAAGTGACACCTCCCTGAAAGCCTCCTTCCATTGTTCAAAATCGTCCACCAGCCGGTATTCCACCTTCATTCCCAAGTTCCGGTAGAGGGTGTCCAGAAGTTCAGTATTCCGTGCTTCTGACGGAGTGTTTTCGGACAATACCGCCATCCGGTGCGCATCAGGATTGAGCTCCATGATGGTCCGGATGCACTCCCGCAGGGGATAGACCTCGAGCATTCCTGTAACATTTGATCCCAGGTCATATTGATCGGCAGACCAGTTTACCCCGCAAAAGACCACCGGGGTCCCGGTTCCGTCAAGGAAAGGCTTTACCACCAGGGCTACAGCGTTGTCATCCGAAGCGATCACCAGGTCCGGTTGATAGGTGCCGATCAACTCCACTGCTTCTTTGACCCTGGCACCGACCTTTTCCTCTTCAGGATTTCTTTTTGAATCCAGGTAGAAGGTCTCCAGGTTCACGCTCTTTCCATCCAGGGTTTCCAGGATTCCCTCCCTGATATCATCGCTGGAAGGATAGCCGTCGTGGTAAGAGTTGATGTACAGGATCCTGGGGATTCTGTCAGCATTGCATGAAGAGAGCATCCCCACCAGGATGGCCAACCCCACCATTTGAAAAATGATTTCCCTGTATTTCAAGGCAATATGATTAAAATTTCAGGACTTCTGGTCAATTGCCTTCAGGTTTGTAGGAGGGATGCCTGGGACCCTGGCCCAGGTAAGGAACGGCGTCGAAATCAAAGTCCTCCACCGCATCTGACCGCGGATCTCCTGTAATTTCCAGCTGTTCCATCAGCCTAGCAGCCATTTTCTCCCTGACTTCCCCGTATTCCGGGTTGCCGGCCAGGTTTACCAGCTGCTCCGGATCGTTCATGCAATCGTACAGCTCCTCGGCAGGCCTTACACCGAAGGCAAGCTCCCAGAGTTTCCGGTGGTATTCATCCTTCTCCTTGTTGTCGTCCATGTAGGTTTTTGTGGGCCCGTTGTCACAATCCCCAAGCCAGCAGTATGGGATCATGGCCTTCTTGTAATTGGGGGTGCCCGACGGCCAGCGCTCCGGCTCGAAGTTGCGGATGTAGAGAAAATCATGGGTACGGATGGCCCTTAGGGGGTATCCGCCCATGTGCTCCTCCTGGCCCGGCACATGCCGCTCCTTTCCGTGCAGCACATAATCCCGGTTCTCCCTGTCAACAAATCCGTCAGCACCGCTGGTAAAAAGGTTCACCATGCTTTTCCCGGTCATTACTCCCGGTACCTCCACCCCGGCCAGTTCCAGGAAGGTAGGGGCCAGGTCGGTGGTGCTGATGAAGTCCTCAAGGACCCTTCCGGGATTCTTCAGCCGGGAGCCCCACCTGACCGCAAGCGGAATCCGGGCACCCGAATCGTAATTATTGGATTTGCACCTGGGGAAGGGCATGCCATGGTCGCCCGTCATCACGATGATGGTGTTCTCCAGTGCCCCGTAATCCTCCAGAAGGGCGATGGCGCCGGCCACCAGGGTGTCGAACCGCTGTACTTCATAGTAGTAATCGGCCACATCGCTGCGAACGATTTCATTGTCGGGGAAACATTCAAACAGGCGGATCTTCTCCAGGTCCATTCCCGCCGCTGCACCGGTCCCCTTATCGTAAGGCCTGTGTGGATCATATGCGCCCAGCCAGAAGCAGAAGGGCTGCTCGCCATTCCACTCTTCCATGAACTTCGTGAATCCCCCGGTTTCATCCGGGTAGTTTGGTCCGGCCGGGTGCCTTTCCCAGTTGGAAATGTCACCGGGGCCCCAGCTCTTCCGGTAGTACCCGATCTTGTACCCGGCATCTTCCAGCAGGAGCGGGAAGACGGGTGTGGAAGGATCCAGTGTGCTCCAGAGGTTGGCACCCGGTCCAAGCCGCCAGTGGTACTGTCCCGTCAGGATTGCATTCCTGGATGGGGTGCATGAAGGGGAGGATATGTAGGCGTGGTTGAACAGGATCCCCTCTTCAGCCAGCCGGTCAAAGGCAGGGGTCTGCACCACCGGGTCTCCGTAGACCCCGGCATGGGGCCATCCCCAGTCATCGGCAATGGCAAACAGGATGTTGGGCCTCTCCAGTGCTTGTTGCTGGCAGGCGGAGAATAACATGATGAAACCGGCCAGAATTGCGGTTAACTTGAATAGAGTCTTCATATTGATCATAAATCTAAGAATAATCGTGGCGGATTGAAAGCGCTTTCTGTCCTATTCCCCTTTTTTTTAATCAGCGGCACAGGCGGACCAGGAGCAGTGACAGCAGGAAGCCCGCCAGGTAGTGCAGCATATCAAGCCAGGAAAAGGTGTTGCCCAGGAGGGCGTGACCCAGGAATGTGGACCGCACCGCCTCCAGGAGCCGTGGGTGCCACAGTTGCAGGATCTCCAGTGCAGTGGTGGTAAGCAGCACAGCAAGGCAGATCTTCCATGGCCTGGTCACTGGGAGAAAAAGGGAAAACAGGAGTGACCAGAATACCACATAGAGCACGCCGCCGAGGGAGTTCTGCACCCATAACGATCCTGGTCCCCCGTAGCATTTGGTCAGGAATCCCAGGAGGGTTACCACAACCAGGACAAACAGGGTACGGCCCTGTTCCCTGAAGAATTTTATGAATCTGAAACGCATCTTTACAAAAATAGCAGAATTGTAATTGGCAGGAAATTCATAATTTGTGCTTTCACCAATCAAAGATCTCATGAAAACAGTTATTTCCCTGGTACTGCTGCTTCTATCATTCCAGCTGTTTGGCCAGGAATGGGTGGCGAAGGAAAACGGCCTGTTCAGGTTGGACAATGGATTTATCACCAGGGAGATCATCTTCTCGGAGGGGGCATTCCACACCACGCGGCTGTGCATGGCAGGTCCGGGGAAGAACTTCACCAATCCGGGCAGGGAGTTCTCATTCCTGTTGAACGGTGTGCCGGTAGACGGGGATTCGGGATGGGAGCTGCTGGGCGTTGAGGAAATAGAAGAGGGGAAGTCAGGAAGGGGGCTCTGGGTGGAACTGGCTGGTAAAGACAGTTTGGAGGGGCTCCGCCTGGAGGTGCAGTATATGATGTACCCTGAACTTCCGCTGATCCGGAAATGGATCAGGTTTAAGAACAGTGGATCGGAAGACCTGGTGATCGAAGCGGTTAACGTGGAGGACCTGGAGACGACCCTTTCCCATGTGCAAACGGTGGTGCTTCACGATTATGCACGCATGAAGCACATTGGCCGTTTCACGGGAAGCTGGCATGATCCCGTGGTGGTGCTGCATCACCAGACCGGGCGGATGGGGATGGCTGTTGGCAATGAGGCTCCGGGTATTTTAAAACGTACGGCCTATCACACAGACCAGAATAACGTGGAGGTGGGGCTGACCCACCCCGGGCAGGATTTCCCGTTCCGCAAATGGCTCTCCCCAGGGGAGGCCTGGGAAAGCCCCAGGACCTTCATCTGCCTTTATCATAGTACCGATGATGCGTTTGCGGTGGTGGACGGACCGGTAAATGATTTTGTGCGCCGGCACATGGTGCCCCGGATTGTGAAACAGGAGGAGAAACCGGTATTTGTCTATAATACATGGAACCCTTTCCGGACCTTCGTAAGCGACTCGCTGGTGCGGGAGGTGGCGCAAGCAGCTGCAGGGTGCGGGGTGAAGGAGTTTATCATCGATGATGGCTGGCAGGTGAACAGCGGGGCGGAGACCTCTCCCGATGCCTGGGGGAACAATTACGGGGACTGGCTGGTGGATGAGGAGAAGTTCCCGGGGGGGCTGAAGCCCACCTTTGATTTTATCAGGTCGTTGGGGATGAAACCGGGCCTCTGGATGAGCATAGGATCGGCCACAGAGGATGCCGCAGTCTACCGTGAGCACCCGGAGTGGTTCGTGGAGAATGTGGATCATGAGCCGGGGAACCTGCACTCCCGGCATGACACCGATTTCCATACCAGCTGTTTCGGAACTGACTGGCCCGATTATATCCGGGATGTGATCACGGGTATGTGCAGGGAGTACGGGCTGGCCTATACCAAACTGGACTTTGCCATTGCGGCCAGTGCCTATGTGAACGATCCTGTGATCTCGGGGTGCTATGCGGACAACCATCCGTACCACCGTGACCGGCAGGAATCCTACATTGTCATCTACGAAAGGTTGCTGGCACTGTTCGACCAGCTTCACAGGGACAGCCCTGACCTGTTCATCGACTGCACCTTCGAGACAGCGGGGAAGCTGCAGCTGATGGACTACGCCATCGCCGGTCATGCCGAGGGGAACTGGCTCTCCAATTTCGAGGAACCTTCACCCACGGGTCCTCTGAGGATCAGGCAGATGGCCTGGTGGCGTTCGCCGGCACTACCCGCCGGATCACTGGTGATCGGGAATACCCCCATGGATGACCCTGGATTTGAATTTGCCCTGAAGTCCCTTATGGGCACCCTGCCCATTGTACTGGGTGACCCGCGGAAGATCCCGGGGGAAGAGAGGGCCAGGATCAGGGAGTGGTCAGAGTGGATGCAGTCCATGCAGAAGAGGTATGACTACATGTCTTTCCGGCGTGACCTGCCAGGATTCGGGGAGCCCCGGGAGGGGGCTTGGGACGGCTGGATGCGCATCAACAACGATACCCGCGATGGCGGGATCATCGGGGTGTTCCGCCACGGGGCACTGGAGAAGGAGCGGCGGGTGTTCCTGAAAGGCCTCGACCCGGACCGCCGGTACGTTGTAAGGCTGGCACCGGCAGGGGAGGAGGTCCGGCGGGCCACGGGAAACCAACTGATGGAGCAGGGATTTCCGGTGGAGATCCCCGCCCTCTATGACGGGAACATCTATGAAATAGGACCTGGTTGAAAAGCACTGTTTCAGCAGCGGGAATAGACATATCCAGAGGTTGCCGGCGATCAGTTACCTGTCAAGCCAGGCCTTGAATGCGGATAACCGCTCCCTGCTTATGTATATCTCTGAATCGTCGGAATGCACCAGGTTGACCTTGAGTTTGCTTCCGGAAAGGGTGATCAGGTCCGAAATGGCCTCGTAACAGACAATATATTTGCGGTTAATGCGGAAAAACCGCTCAGGATCCAGCATATCACCCAACCTGTCGAGGGTGAAATCGATGGTGTAATTCCTGTTACCTGAAGTGTGAAGGTAGGTACCCTTTTGGAGACTGAAGAGATAGAGGATCTCCTTCACTTCAACCGTTTTTATCCGGTCACCCACTTTGACCATAAAGCGCGTCTTGTAGGGATTGCTGATCACCTGCCTGATCTGTTGCATCAGATCATGGCCAATGGCCGGAAAGGGAGTGCTGCCGGCAAAATAGTCCTGGTATTTTTTCAGGCCTGACTCCAGGTCCTCCCGTTTGATGGGTTTAAGCAGGTAATCAACGCTGTTCACCTTGAAAGCACGAATGGCATACTCCTGGTATGCGGTAATAAAGATAACGGGAGATTCAATCCTCACCAGGTCGAAAATGTCAAAGGACAACCCATCTGCCAACTGGATATCCATCAATACCAGGTCGGGATTTTCATGGCGGGAGAACCACTGAACAGCGGTTTTTACAGTATCAATGGTAGCCATCACCTCCACTTCCGGGTCAATCTGGTGAAGCAGGGTCCGGATCCGTTCGGCAGTTAACTGCTCGTCTTCAACGATGACTACCTTCATGGGATGGTTGGTTCAGAGGATATGGTTGGAATGGTCACCTGGAACACACCGGATCCTTCCTGAACCAGGAGAGGCTCATCCGTAAGGAAGGCAATCCGTTTCCGCAGGTTATCCATCCCCGTTCCCGGGGATGTTTCTATGACCTCTTTTTTTTGCAGCTTGTTGCGGATCACAATGTGGGTATCCCCGGGGGAATCCAGTTCAATGACCAGCGGATTTTCGGCCGACACCTCGTTGTGCTTGATGGCATTTTCCACCATCATTTGAAGGGAGAGGGGGACCATCTGCCGGTTCCGGTCCAGGGTTACATTAAGACTTACTTCCAGGTTATCCCCGAACCTGATTTTCTGCAGGTAGATGTAATCCTCCAGGAATGTTAACTCCTCGGCCACTGTCACCAGTTCATTATCCCCCTGGTCCAGCACATAGCGGTAAACATCCGAAAGTCTGTGTACAAAATCGGTGGCTTTTTGCGGATCACTGTTGATCAGGGTCACCAGGGAACTCAGACTGTTGAACAGGAAATGAGGATTGGTCTGGGCTTTCAGTGACTGGTATTGAAGGACAAGGTGTGCCCTTTTCAACTCCTCCTGCTGAATGGCCGCTTCCCTCCAGTTTACGAAGAATATGATCCCGTTGGTAACAATGACCGACAGCAACATGAAGATCACAACGATCTTTACACCACTGAAGGCAAATTCCCTGATGTTCTGAAAGGTAATATCCTTGCTCAGGATCACCCAGCCCGCGATGACCAGGACAAGGGTGAGGGTCACCAATAGAACCAGGAGGGTGATCTGGGCGATCAGTCGTTTGATGGGGAATTTTAACCAGGGCAGTTTTTTCTCCAGGATGTTTGAAAGTAAAATACTTCCCCTCCATGCCGGAAAACCTATGGCAATGGAAAAAGCGCAATTGGAAAGGAACGTCGATAGTTCCCACCGGAATCCCGGATTCATGAAATAGGCGATGGTATTGCCAAGGATGATGAGGATCAGCAGGTCCCTGAGCAGGATAAGGAGCTTCTTTCCGGAGTGCCCTGGTTTCATATCTCCAATATAGACAATAATATTTATTGAAGCTTTTCCAGTTCAGCCCTGTTTGTCTCTTCTCCCCAGTCTGGCCAGAGCGGATCCTCCATATGGAAGGCCCTGAATTTCCTGTCCGCCTCCTTGAAAACAGGCAATGCCACATCAGGTCCGCCTCCCATGGAAGCAGGCATATTCAGCTTATTGATGGCTTCAAGGAAGTAGATCCGGGGATTTTCCGGATTCAGTTTTTTAGCCGTTTCCAGTGAAGTGAAGGCTTCCTCCATACAGGGCAACCCCCTGGCCATGGGATCAACCATGATCCTGGAAGGTAAGATGAATGCCTGGAGAACGTGCAGTTCTGACTCTCCGGGAGCAATGGCCAGTGCACTGTCAAGCATGCCCTGGGCGCTGTCCAGCAGTGTTTCCTTTTTCTGTCCGTCATGCTCATTATAACTCATGAGTGTCAGGGAATAGGCGCTGTAGTAGTAGGGGATCCACCTGGATCGTTCCGCCAGCGCGATCCTTTCAAACCTGCTGGCACATTGCCGGTAATCCTCCTGTCCGGAAGCCTGGTTCATTATTTCAATGGTTTTGATCATGGATTCCTCATACCCGTTGCTCTGGGCCAGTGAGATCACCGGGACCATGGACACCAGGATGAGTGTGAGCATTGATTGGAATTTTTTCATGGTTTTGTTTTTATAGTTAAACATTGGATTTTTAAAGTGAGATGAGAAACAGAAGAACCGCCTGTCGCCCCGTTGTGGGAACGATTGCCTGCCGGGCGAAAAGACCGTCTTCTCCGGGTACGGCAGAATACCGGTAGCCGAATACATTTTTAAAGCCGGGCAGGTTGGTGATGCCCAGGTGGATGATGCACTCCTTCCCGAACAGGGCAGTAAGATAGGTCACATTCACACTGATGTCATGGTAGGCCCGGGTCCGTCCGGTCATAAATTCATTGCTGTTCCTGTCATCAAAGGGACGGCCGCTTGCAAAGGAGTAGGTGATCCCGGCAAATGTTTTCAGGCGCTCAAAGTACCTCTTATACACCACCGACAGGTTATGTGTGGAAGCATAGGAGGGCATCACGCATTCGGAATAGTCATGGTATTCACGGCGTGTATTCAGGTAGCTGTATGAGATCCAGTAATCCGATCCCTCGAAAGTGCTCCTGTCCCGCCAGAAGATGTCCGCACCACCTGCATATCCGAATCCTTCGTTGTTGTAGGTGGCCGGATCAGGATGAAATTCGGATGCGTATTTGACCAGGCCGGCGTACCTCTTCAGGTAGGTCTCGATCCTGAAAATCCTCCTGTTCCTTTTATACTGGAAGTTGACAATGTAATGGTCCGATCGCTCTGAAGAGAGACCTGGTGAGAATCTCAGGATCCCGTTCTCCGGATTCTGCCGGAACTTACCGTAGGCCAGGGATGCCTGGGAATGTGGCCCGGTCTTTATTGCAGCCGAGATCCGGGGTGATAAACCAGGCTCGTTCAGGGCCGAGGTATATTCCGCCCTCAATCCAAAGCGAAGGGCGATATTGGAGGATATCTTCAGTTCGGGTTCAAGATAGAGGGAGGGCTGCAGGTTTTTCACCCTGGATGCATGAAGGCTATCTGTCCCTACCTGTTGTACATAGCGGCTGCCAACCACGTCGCCTCCCATCCGTATTTTAATTTTGTCGGTGGTCAGTTGGGTAAATCCCAGTTTCAGCTGCAACGATGAATGATCTGTAAGAACCGGCAGCTCTTTATAAGTCATGTTTTCGTGGTCCAGGCTCACGGCCAGGCCTGTCCGGACCAGCCATTTTTTGCCCAACTCCCCGGAGCAGGTTGTATTAAAATGGAACGTATGTGTTTTCATTCCGACTTCATCGATGCTCCCCTGCTCAAAATTGTCATAATTCATCTGCATGGTATTGAAATTGTAAGAGCAGAATGCCTTCAAAAGTCCGGTCTCTCCCACTTTTTTCCGGTACATGGCCATGCCATCAACAAGCAGGGGATCCCTGATCCAGTCCACGTTCTGTTTGAAAATGCTGTGGTGCAGACCATTACTGGCAACCAACCCTGTAAATGCCACGGAAGCATCCTCCCACCTTCGGGACACCGAGGCGTTGGCTCCAACCGACATGAGGGAGATGCTGGTCTTATCTTCGGTTTCAAGGCCGTTGGTCGTGAGGTCCACAATGGAAGAGAGCGCCTGGCCGTATTCGGCCGAATAACCTCCCGTACTGAAAAGGGTTTCCGAAAAGAGCAGCGGGGAAAAACGGCCCCGGGTGGGGATATCCGGCATGCTGGAGAAGTATGGAGACTGGACCAGCATCCCGTCCATGTAGGTTTTGGTTTCGTAAGATTCACCGCCCCTTACAAAGAGCATGCCCTCTTCACCCACCGTTTGTGAACCGGGCATGGTGGCATATGCCCCATATATATCACCCATGGCACTGGCTGTGGTAGCAATATCAAAGGAGGTCATGGTGGCCGATTTTTTCCGGTCGCTGGCACTGAAAATCCCGGCAGTAATGGCCACTTCATTCAGCTGGTTCACAGCTTCTTTCAGGACAACCCAAATGGTTGTGTCCTCCCTGTTAATCAGTACCGGGATGACAAATCGTTCATAACCCACCGAACTGATCACCAGGACCTGCGGTCCGGAAAGGCCGGATATCAGGGCGTAATTCCCCAGGGTGTCGGAGGTGGTACCGCCATAGGATCCCTCAAAATAGATATTGGCATATGGAATGGGGACCTGTTTCCGGTCGGTGACCTTTCCGGTGATGGTGTGCTGGGCCGCAGTTCCGGAAACGGTGAACAGGAAAAGTATGATGGTTGCGATCCTCATGGGTCCGGGATGTTTGAATGTAAAAGTACCCGGTGAGGCACCACCCTGAAAAGGAAGAAATCCCAATCGGCATATCAGGTGGATGAACGGTCAGATCCTGGAGATGGGCTGTTTCCGGAACCTTATCCAGTATTTACAGTATCAGCGGTTTTTTTGGACCTGCGTAACAGACGCAATAATACCAGGGAGTGCTGTAGGATACTGAATCGGCAAAAGGACCCTACTTCAGCAACAGGATCTTCCGGTTGAGAACAGATCCGTTCCCTGACAGCCTGACCATATAGATGCCACCTGGCAACTCACTTCCATCAAAGGCAACGTTGTGTTCCCCTTCCGGCGCAGGGCCGTTTACCAGGGTAGCCACCCGTTTGCCCAGACAATCATACACCTCCAGGGTGGCAACACCAGCCTGTTCCAGCGAAAACCGGATGTTTGTTTGTTCACTGAAAGGATTCGGGAATACCTTTAAAGGGCTGTCATCCCATGCAGCATTGTCATCGATCCCCGTGTGATCGATGTATTCAAACTCGCAGGCCCCTATATCGATGGTGGCGGTCCCGTTATTGTCCCCGTCCATGATGCGGTCGTTGCCATATACATCTGTCCCGGGATATTCGATGCCTTCCACCTCTGGCTGGCCCATGTCGATGCAGGGGGAGCCCTCCATGGGATCATAGGTGTCTTCATTTAGCAGGGGATCGGTTGTGACATTCCCGTTCACCCCGGTAAGGTCCGTTTCCTGATAGCCATCCTCATCGTTTCCGTCCACATATCCGCCGCCTTCGTTTCCGAAAAAAGCACAGTTGGTGATCACCGTTCCTTCGCAGGATGCTGTCATAAAACCGCAGGGAAAGGTGTCATCAGGCCCTTCGGAAGTTAATGTAAAACTGACGGGGGTCAGGTTCACTTCGGGACTGTGGGCATTGATCTCCAGGGTATCTGTATTTGTAGTGATCCCGGTATTGACAGAACTGCTTCCCCCGACACCACATACAATATTCACCGAGAACCGTTCGTAAGGCCCTGCCGGAACCGTTTGAGAGGCTTCGATCCCTGTTACTTTCACTGTCACATCTTCACCGGGACCCATGTAGATAAAGCCGGTATTGATATTGGCACCGCTGAGGGTTCCCTGGTTATAACTGTAGGTGATCAGGATATCATGTTCCCCGTTCCTCCATTTGTAGAGCCTGTCTCCCTCACCGGCCAGGTAGAGTACGGAGCCGGTAAAGATATTGTTGACCAGCATGGGGGATGATTCCTTTGCAATCATGCCTGATCCCTCCCTTGAATGATTCCCGGCGAAGGTATTATTGATAAAACTGGAGGTATCCTTCCGGGCGTAGATCCCGCCGCCGGCGATCTTAGAGGAATTCCCGGAGACCAAATTGTTGATGATGACCATTCTTGTTTCGTAAAGACTGATACCCGCGCCCCCGGTAGAGGATGTTTGATTGTCCCTGATCACATTGGAAGCGATCCGTCCGGAACAGAAAGATGCCTCGATCCCGGTGGCATTGTGCTGAATGATGTTGCCCTCGAATAGTACCTCGCCTCCCTGGGCAGTGATCCCAATGGAACAAAATTCAATGATATTATCAACAATTTCCGGGGCACCTCCCCCGTAGTAATAGAACCCGGGACCTTTGCAGTTCCTGATGGTGAATCCCTGGATCCTGGCCTCCAGACCCTCGAATGAGGTACCATGGCAAAGCCGAAATAACCTGTTCCTTCCCCGTCGATGATGCAGCTCGGCCGGTCCGTTCTGGGACCTGACCACGATTTGCCTGCCGCCCAGTGAGAGGGTGTTGTTTCCGTCGCCCGTGTAGGTTCCATCGGCCACCACTACCGTGTCGCCGTCAACGGCCGCATCAATGCCGGCCTGGATGGTTGGCTGGCCGGAAGGGACATGAATAATATTCTGTGCACTCAAAACGCCAAAAAACAGGCAGAAGGCCGCAACACCAAGTAAAGTTTTCATATGTTTCAACTGTTAAAGAAATAGTTACAATACTGTTGTCAGTAGACCACCATCATTCTTGTGCCGGAAAATTCACCTGCCCTGAGGCTGTAGAAATAGATCCCGGGATCCAATCCTTCACCGCTGAGCTGAATGGCATGGTGCCCGGCCACCTGTCCCTTATGCTGAATGGTTTTCACTTTGACACCTTCAGCGCTGTAAACATCCACCAGCACATCACAGGCAAACGGTATGGCGTAGTGGATCTCACTCCGATCTGTAAAGGGATTGGGGTGGTTCTGTCCCAGGCTGAATCCGGCGGGAATGACAGGTTCAGTATGGGTGATATCCTCCAGTTCCAGGTACTTGCTGGCCGCCAGGTCGGCATTGGCCTGCAGCTCCTCCAGGTCTGAACCGGCGACCAGGGCAAAGCAGACCTGCAGGGACCCGCCTTCAGCAAGGATGAAGGGGCCGGAGCCTATCCACATTCTGTATTCACCTTTTTCAGTAATTTCTGAATCATTGATGTTTGAGATCCATTGAAAGGAGGAATCGCGGATATATTCCTGACGTCCGTACCCGGTGATCCTCGTGCCGGAGAGTCCCTCCAGCGCAACAATCCCGTAATAGCTGGGATCGGGCGCTCCGCCATCCAGGAACTGGTAAGCCAGGTTCCTTGACAGGTCAAAGCCCCCCAGGTTCTGGTCGTGAAGGTCCACCCCCACATCCCAGTCCGCAAACATTCCGGCATAGAGGCCCTCCAGTGGTTCCGAGCCACATTCAAGGTTATACCTGAGGATCAGCACATCCTCCCCTGTATTTGAATAGGAACGCTGGGCCACCTCGATATCCATGGGCGACGGGGCGGAAAGATCATCAAAGGTACAGAGGGCCACCTGGTCCCATTTGCCTTCAACACTTGAAAAACCCGAAATCGGTGAGGTGTTCCGGAAATCGCTGTCAATCCCGAAGCTTCCCACCTGCCCGTTCACCATTCCTCTTTCGGAGGTGCCCAGGATCAGCCCGCCGGTCCACAGCGGATCCAGGTTGTTTTGAAAGACCAGCCCATCGCCGTAGCTCCAGTTAGGTCCGGCATGCCCCACGGCGCCGTTTTGGAACACGGAAACCTTCATGTTCCCCGTATTGTGCGTCATATAGGATGGTGTATATGATTCCGGAATGCTTACGGTCCATATCCCACCATTTTGCGGAGGAAGCATAGAGGGTGCTGCCACAAAAAACCAGTTTGGTGATACCCGGATTCCCCAGGCCGTTGTTAAAGGGCATCCAGGTCTCTCCGGTGTCCGTGGAAACAAAGACGCCATCATCTGCACTGCCTGCAAACACCACGGAGGGATTCTCTGAATGGTCCATTGCCAGTGAAGTAATATTGTACGATGGGAAATCCAGCTTCTTCCACCCTGCTGCATCTTTTCTCCACAATCCCTCTTCTGTGGCGACGAAAAGGTTCGACAGGTTGTCAACTTCAATATCCTGGACATCTTCAATGCCTTCATCCGGGCTGATCTCCTCAAGGGTCTGGAATCCCCATGCATTGTCGGCCTGGAATACCTGCCCCGCTCTTTGTTTTCCCACGTAAACCCTGTCAGGATCATTGGGGTCCGTGGCCAGGCAGGATCCTGCTGCTGCGATCAGCTTGTCCCACGTGGTACCCCCGTCGGTGGTGCGGGCCACCACGCCAAATCCGGTCAGTCCGGAGGACATGAAGAAATGCTGGGAACTTACCAGGATGGCATCCGAATTCCCCGGTTTCACCAGGATATCGGTGATGTTCGTATAATTGCCGGTTGCCGGGGGATCCACGAAATCATGGGGGCCGGTCCAATACTGTCCATGGTTCGTCCCCTTGTAAAGCGTGTAATAGCCATAGCCGCTTTTTGCTGCCCAGAAGGTGGAGGGATGGTTGGGATCAATTTCCAGTACATCAAATGAGGCCGACAGGTTACTTGGCTGCATTCCCCAGGTTGTGCCCGCATCGGGTGATTTCATGATCTTCCAGGCCTCCGCTGTGGCAGCGTAGAGGTCAGTACAGCTCTCAGGATCAGCTGCAAAATCATTGACGGCACAGTTATCAAACCCGGAATTGATCTGCTCCCACGGGCCATCTGTCCCGCTGAATTTGTAGATCCCGCCGTACCATGTGGGCAGGTACCATACCGGATCATCCCCGGGTTTCAGCTCCACTCCGGGAGGAGCAATGGCTCCCGGCAATCCGCTTCCCGCGATATAATCCCATGTATCGGATTCCTCCGTGTACAACCAGAGGGGTTTTGCCGGATCATCCGATCCGATCACCAGGGTGCCGGGATCTGACGGCAGCGGCTCCAGGATGGATGGGTTGATATCGTCCTGGTATATGGGAACCACCTCCTCCCATGTGTCGCCCATATCGGCAGACTTCATGAGCTTGATGTCGAAGGAGAGCGGGCTTCCCCCGCATATGGCAAAAAGGGTTTTTGCGCCCTGGCTGTTCTTTACCACCGCGATGTTGGACACATCAAAACCGACGGAGGTGTCTATCTTTCTTATCATCCCAGGTTTTCCCGCTGTCCTGGCTGATCAGGACCCCTCCGAAATTTGAACAGTAGCCGCTGTTGATGCCGGCAGCATAGATCCAACCGGAGCTGTCCGGATCCGCGATCACCCGGTTGACCTTGGTCCAGCCGCATTCACCCCAGTTATCCCAAAAAATCATGGGTCCCCCTGTTGTCCACCCGTCCGTGATCCTGTAAATCCCGATCCCGTCGCCGGATCTGGTCATGGCCTCACCGGTACCGAAATAAAGCAGATCCGGATCGTTGGGGTCTGTATCCATGTGGTTGATGGTGTATTCCCATAGCCCCATGTATTTCCAGCTCAAACCCCCGTTCTCACTCCGGTATACGCCACTGCCTTTTGTCCCTGCCAGGACCAGGTCGGGATCAGCGGGGTGGACTTTGATGGAGGTGACATAGTAATAACCGGGAAAGTTGGTCTTATGCCACTCATCTCCACCATTTTCGGTCTTGTAAATGCCTGCCACAGTGCCTGCATACAGGATGTCCGGGTTGGTGGCTGACATGCTGATGGCTGCGATTCTTCCCCCGTCGGGCCCGTGGCTGGTCCAGCTTGTATTCTGGGCTTCTGTGGTCAGGTGGAAGGAGGAGGTGAAGGCAATAATGATTGTGAGAACGAATTGCACTAATGGTTGGTTCATGACCCTGTACTGATATGTAGAAACGGCTTGCTGGTACAGATCCTTAAAATCTTTGACAAAAAGAGGGTGCATCATGAAGCCTTAAGGGCAGCTTCATTCTTCGAATATTACGAAAAAATAGTCAGAAAAACAATGATGCCAATGATGGCCTCATTTGCTTCTTAACAGGGTTTCAAGCGCTGCGATCCTGCTGCTAAGATCCTCATATTCAACCTTCAGTCTCTCTATCTTACCCTTCTGTCCATCGATGATGGCTTGCTGCTCCTTGAATGCCTCCACGAACAGTGCAGGGAACCGGGAGTAGTTGATCCCGTAATAGCCATCGGCCGGGTTGGTGAATACCGCTTCGGGGAATACCTCCTGAACCTCCTGTGCGATCAGGCCTGCGTCACGGGTTCTGCCTTCGACCGTACCCTCTTCACCAGATTTCCAGGAGAAGGTATAGCCCTCCAGCTGCAGCACCTTCTCCAGGCTTCCCTCCAGGATTTGCAGGTCCTCCTTCAGCCGGGCATCGGAGGTGTTGGTGGTGAGGGTTCCGTCTGCAGTAATCCTCAGGTCATTGGCCGAACCTGCCGATCCCACTGCCCTGAAGCGGGCATTCCCGAAGACATCCAGCATCTGGGTCCCGGGATCCCAGCTGCCAAGGGTCACATTTCCTTCCTGGCTGATAAATAACCTGGGATGGAAATTGGCCCCGTCAAAATAGTTGATGGCAAAGCTATTGTCTTTTCGATGGGCCAGGGTGTAGCCAAGATCGGCTCCATCCTGTTCCGCTTCGAGGGAGATCAGGGAATAATTGTAAATATCCCCCGGCCCCTTGATTGTCATACTGGCAAGACCCCAGTGGTCTTGTATCTCCAGGTTATTATGCTCCGGTTCCTTTCCAATGCCGACCTGGCCATTGAACCTCAGTTTCCTGACCATGAAATCGCCCCATATTAACGTGCTGGTCGAGTCACAGAATCCATCATTGATGTATAATTTGTGCGAACCAACCTCTTCGGATCCGGAACCGGTGCCGATGAAGATATTCCCTGCCCCGTGAATATTCTTCAGTCCACTCTGATATCCCAATAACACATTTCCCTCCCCATCGATATTATTAGCGCCCGCCATGGTCCCCAGGTAGATATTGTTCCACCCGATTGTGCTGTTCTTCCCCGATTCATTACCGATGAAAACGTTCCCACCCACATCCAGGGAAGCGTACCCTGCATTGTGCCCGATAAATACATTGGCAGAACCATCTGTATTTGAGAAACCCGCATTATTCCCCACGAAAACGTTGCTCCATCCGTTGCTGTTATTAAAACCTGCCTTGGTCCCGATAAAGGAGTTGATCCCACCGTAAGTGTTATTGAAACCGGCGGAATCGCCCACGAAAGGTGTTGTATCCCCCTCCGTAGTTCTTATGACCGGCAAAGCTTCCCAGGAAGGTATTGTTGATACCCTCCTGGTTCGAGAATCCTGTTTTGTACCCCACGAATGTGTTGTAATTACCGTGGATGTTGTTATATCCTGACTGGTATCCCAGGAAGAGATTTCCTGTTCCTTCCCTGTTGTGGTAGCCGCTCTGGTACCCGATAAATGCATTGCTTTCCGCCGTGGTGATATTGTATCCGCTCATAAATCCAAGGACAGAGTTGTAAAGCCCCGTAGTAACATGGGCTCCACTCTGGTGACCGATGAAGTAGTTGTCCTGATCGAGTGTCATAAATGCCTCACCAGATCCCTTGCCGGTCCTGCTGTATCCTCCCACCGCAAAACCGCCCTTCTTCCCTTTTGCCCCATAGTTCCTCACGTTGACCCGGGTGCTGTCAGGGGTTACCCGGAGGTACTCTTCACCAGCTCCCTTGGTGGTTCGGCTGTAGCCGCCCACCGCAAAGCCGCCTTTTTTCCCTTTACCCGTATCCGCTGAATCGGTGTAGACCCATACCTCATCTTCGTATACGGCAAATACCGGATAGCCGTCAGACCGCCGCACCTCGAACAGTGCCGTTACCGGACCTACCGCCACTGTTGGCTGCATGGACAGTCCTTCCACCGGTTGTGCAAGGGATGAACTTACCAGGGAGTAGGGAACTGAAAGCAGCTGTGTTGCCCCCAGTGAAACCATTCCTTCTCCTGTATCAACCTGCAGATCAAGGTAATGGTCTTCGGTCCCCCAGGAGATCTCACCCACAGTGGGCGCAGTGCCTCCAGTCCTCAGTGCATCATCCATGCAGATATCCAGTGAGAACAGACCGAATTCGTTGGTCGATACGGTATGCACCTCCTCCCATACCAGCTCCCCTTCGGAGGAGCCTGACCTGATCCCCACGGTCACTGAAATGCTGCTGCTTTTTACCAGGTTATATTGCTGGTCCCTGGCCACAGCCTGGAATTTGAATCCGGTGGGAACCTGGGATGCAAGAGTTCGACGCATATAAAAAAAGCCAGAACGAGAAATACAGGAATTGCTTTCATACCTTGAGGTTTAATGGATTGGATCCCTCAAGGTACGAAATCTCTATTTCTTGTTCAGTTTTCCGGTTTGTTGATATCCGTCACTGCGCAGCTTATACAGGTACATCCCGCTGTTCAGTCCTTCCAGGCTCATCCTTCCAGACTGGCTGACCTCTTCGGTCATAATCAGCCGGCCCTGCAGGTCAAACAGTTCGAAAATGACCATTTGGTGATCACCTGAAAAACTGAACTCAATGAATGCTGAAACAGGATTGGGATAGATCTCCGCTATCTCCTGCTCTGTATTGTCTTCAATGCCCACTTCTTGTTCAGAATAGTTGTAGGTAGCTCTTTGATCATCCGCCCATTCACTCAAATCAAAATCCCACCAATAGCCTGACAATTCAAGGGGCATGTTTTCAATGTATGAACACATGTCCGGCCAGAAAAAGCACTGTGAAGGAGTGATCAGATCGCCGAAGTCGTGCGACAAATCATAACTGTAGTCGTATTTCGTAGTGGCAACCAAATCACCTGAATCCTCATCCAGAAATGAATAGATCTCCATGGTCGGATTCCCGTTGGCATCATACGTGTATTCCGCCTTATAGTCAGCATACCACTCACCGGCATTCTCATCCCATGAAGAATCAATGGCCATCGTTATATAATCGTTGGCATCGTAAGTGTACACTGTCTGATAATTCAAGTCAACCACCCACTCACTTGCATCAGGGTCCCATTCAAAATCAGCGTACAGTATCATGTTCCCTTTTTCATCATAGGAAGCCTCCTCCTTATAACTGGCAATCCAATCACTGGATACGTCGTCCCATTCATAGACAAGGAATTGTGTCAGGTTCCCGTTGGCATCGTAAGTGAATTCCCCTTTCTCGTCAAGGAACCACTCGGTTTCGTCCCAATAGTAGCCAAGGTATTCGGTTAAATTCCCATTGGCATCATAGGTTAATTCCTCCTTCCAGTCCGGGATCCATTCACCGGCGTCTTCATCCCATCCATAATCCATATATCCTGTCATATTGCCGCTGGCATCATAGGTGTATTCCTCTTTCCAGACGGGTATCCAATCACCGGCATCCGGGTCCCATTCATTTTCCACGTACATGGTCTCATACCCGTCATTGTTGTAAGTGATTTCCACTTGCCAATCGGCTATCCATGCGCTTGTCTCATCATCCCACCAGTACTCTAAACCCATGATGAAGTACCCGTTAAAATAGTGGAACTCCTCTTGCCAGTCTCCCACCCACTGGCTGGATTGGTCATCCCAGTATTCATATACCGCGTTGTCAAGCCTCATTTTCATTTCCGTTGTGGATTTTAATACTGGTTCCTGAAGGGGGTATTTGTTCTCTTCAAAAAGATGGAGGGTTCCGGTTTTCTGGTGTTTTTGTTTCACCTTTTCATGGCGCTGTTCCATCTTGGTTTTGCTGGATTTCTTGAGGAATTTTGGTCCTGTTGCCTGTCCGAAAGCAACCATGGCAACGAGCAGAAGGGCTGTCAGTGTAATTGTGCGTTTCATGCTAAAAATTTTTGAGTTCAAAAAGATCGCTGATACGTCAGAAATTGACTAAGGAAGTAGGGCTTCAGTTCTATCAGGCCGTCAGATGATTGGCACAGGTTCCACAAGTTACAAAAACTTAGATAGATAGGGGTTATTGTTCCATTTTTTTTACAGAAAGAATGGAACCATCTGAGCAGGGTGTGAGCCCTATTTTGAATACACCCTATTTCCCCCTTTTCTGAAGCAGGATCCGGGCAGGCTCCATCACCACCAGGCATCCCTTGGGCATGTTGATCAGTACCGGTTCGATCTCCGTGAAAAAGACCTCAAGGGCATCGGTATGGTCCACCAGCTCTATGACCACAGGCAGCTTCTCGGTCAGTTCCCAGAACCTGGAGGAGCTGATCCGGCTGCTGGCCCCGTATCCCATGATCCCCCTGTAGACGGTTGCGCCTTTGATCCCCCGTTCCCTGGCCAGTTCAACAATATGCTGGTAGAGCAGCTTTGCACCGATCCTGTCGGTGGTGCTGGCATGGATCCTCATAATGCTGTGCCCGGGTTGTTCACGCTTGTTTGCCATCGTTTATCCCATGAGTTTGGTGGAAATGTAGCCCAAGTAGACTGCCGTAAAACCAAGCAGGATGCTCAGCCCGGTGTAGAGGAAAAGGGGCAGGAACTGGCCGTTGCGCATGAGCATCAGGTTCTCACCCGTGAAGGAGGAGAAGGTGGTAAAACCGCCGCACAGCCCCACCATCAGGAACATCCTGAGCTCCACGGTAAGGATGGGACTCTTCTCCGAAATACCGATAAGGAACCCGATGAGCAGGCTCCCCACCACGTTGACCGCGAGTGTGCCCATGGGAATGGAAAGCCATTCCACACGGGTGTTGAGTTTCGAGACAAAGAACCTGGCCACGCTCCCAACGAAACCTCCCAGTCCAATCAACAAGATCTGTTTCAGCATCCGCCTTTACAACTTTATCGACTCAACGACTCAATGACTTTTCGAACTTTAAAAACTTTACAAACTTTAAAAACTTTCATCTTTCAACCATTTATCCAGCCAGGCCTTGAATTCCCTGTGCCAGAGGATCCCGTTCTGCGGGCTCAGCACAAAGTGGGTTTCGGAGGGGAAAAAGAGCATGCGGCTGGGGATGCCCAGCATCTGTGCGGTATTGAAGGCTGCCATGCCCTGGGTGTAGGGAATGCGGTAGTCATGCTCCCCCTGGATCACCATGATGGGGGTGTCCCAGTTCTTCACGAAGTGATGGGGTGATCCGGCATAGGAGTTCATGGCCACGGGATTCTCCTTTTCCCAGGGGGCGCCGCCCTTTTCCCAGTGGTCAAAAAACATTTCATCCGTAGTGGCATACATCATCTCCGCGTTAAAAACCCCGCAATGAGAGATGAAAGCCTTGAAGCGTTTTTCGTGATTTCCTGCCAGCCAGTATACAGAGAAGCCCCCGAAGCTGGCTCCCACGGCTCCCAGTTTTTCTTCATCCACGTAGGGTTCGGCACTGATGTCATCAATGGCGCTCAGCAGGTCCTGCATGGCCAGGCCGCTGTTGTCCTTGCTCACCTGGTCGGTCCACAGCTGACCGTGGCTGCTGACTCCCCTGCGTGCCGGTGCAATGATAATGTAGTCGAAGGAAGCCATCTGGCTCATGTTCCACCGGTAGCTCCAGAACTGGCCCAGAACCCCCTGGGGTCCGCCCGTGCAGAACATCACGGCCGGGTACTTCCTGTTTTTATCGAAATGGGGCGGATAGATGACCCAGACCAGCATCTGCTTGTTGTCGACCGTGGTGACCCAGCGCTTCTCCACCCTGGGCATGGTCAGCTGGTCCAGGATGTGCTTGTTCTCGAAGCTCAGCTCGGTGGCCTCTCCCGTGGAGGGATCCACGCTGTAGATCTCCTCGGGCCTGGTCATGTCCACGCGGGTGGCAATGAGCCGGTCTCCCGCGATGGCCACGCTGTGATAGTCATGCATACCCCGGGTGATGGCTTCAATCTCTGTGCTTTCAACATTCATTTTGAATAGCTGGTGCTCGGAGTTCACCGCGCAAACAAAGTAGAGGTGCTCCCCTTGATCGGCCCAGCATTCTCCCATGGGGGAGTAATCGAAGTCGGGGGTCAGATAGCGCTTTTCCCCGCTGGCCAGGTCCATTTCGAACAGGCGCTCCTTGTCAGCCTCGAAGGTGGCCCTTTCCATGCTGTGCCAGTAAAGCTTGCTGCCATCGGGTGAAAAGAAGGGTACCCGGTCGTATCCGGGCATCCCTTTGGTCAGGTTTTTTGTCTCCCCGCTTTCCAGGTCGTAGAGGTAAATATCCGAATCGGTGCTGAAAGTATATTCCTTACCGCCGAGTTTCTTGCAGGTATAGGCGATGCCCTTGCTGTCGGGTGTCCAGGCCACCTCTTCCAGTCCGCCAAAGGGCATCATGGGTGAGTCAAAGGGTTCCCCGGGCATCAGGTCTGTCCCGTCTGAGAAGCTCCCGTCAAATCCGGTAACGAAAATGTGGCTGTACTTACCATCCTCCCAGGTGTTCCAGTGCCGGAACATGAGGTCGTTGATCACCCTTCCGTCACTCAGGGGCAGGTCGGGGTGGATATCCCTGGCTGTTTTGTCGATCTTCACATCCTTCGTGTAGAGGACCATGTCCCCGGAAGGTGAAAACAGGAGGCTGTTGATCCCGCCTTCCACCGAGGAGACCTGTTTTTTCCCTGAACCATCCTGGTTCATAACCCAGGCCTGCACCTCACCCGATGCGGATGACAGGTAGACGATCTGCTGTCCGTCGGGATGCCAGACGGCATTAAATTCATTCTCCTTAGTTTCGGTCAGCTGGACCTTCCCCGATCCGTTGCTGTTCATCAGGAACAACTCCCGGTTGCTCCGGTTTTGTTCAATACTGTAGTAGCTTACCCCGTAAAGGATCTTTTCCCCGTCAGGGGATACCTGCACATCACCCAGCCGGCCAAATGACCAGAGCACCTCGGGGGACATGATATCGCTGGAGAGTTCAGGGTGGTTTTTTGTGATCAGGGATTTCTCAGCTGTTTTATCAACAGGCACCTGGCATGAGCATACCAGACCGAGCAGAAGGAGCGGGACTATAAATCTTTTCATGGGGTACAGGGTTTTGTTTGGACCAAAAGTAGGAAATATCTCCATGCAGTAAAACCGGTTATTGAACAGGGAAATTGTTCCATAAAGTTGATTTTCTCACAACTTCGTTCTAACTTTAGATGTAAATCCGCATAAAACCAAATATTTATTTACACACTTATTTATGATGAAACACCATATTTTGATCAAAGGTCTGGCCGTGATTATATCAATGGCCTTTTTTTCTGTGGGATGCAGCGAGGATGAAGATCCTACTCCCGAAGAACTCCAGAAACTCTCATTTACTTCAGAACAGGTACTCAGCAGGGTGCCGGACGGGCTGAAAAATTCCAGCGACACCTATGCGCAATCCTGCTACGATTTCATTGAAAGTGCGTGTGATATGTCCCTGTTCTCCGACAACATGGAGGTACCTGAGAACGCTACCAGGTCATCCAAAAAGTCCACCACCGCAGCGGATAGCTGGCAGTGGACATGGCATTACGGAGGAGAATCGTTCACATTCTACTGGACGTATGATGAGGATGCATCGAAGCATTACTGGACCATGGAGATCCAGTTCGGGAGCGGGCCCCGGTATAACTACATCGATGCATGGGAGACCAAGGACGGAACCCAGGGCGAAGTGGTCTACAACTGGGGATGGGCCGCCATCTACGGGGGTGAGGAGGTGAGTGAGGATGACTTCATCTACCTGAAGTATACATGGAACCTTGATGCTTCAGGGGTTTACCATGTGAATTACATCCTGGAAGGAGGCGGAGAAGATTATGAAGCAGCACTGCAATATACTGTGCAGATCAATGCAGATGGCTCCGGCGAAGTGAACTACTACATGATGGATAGTCTGCTTTACCACATGGAATGGGATGTGTTGGGCAACGGTTCCTGGGTATACTACATAGGCGGAGAGGAGTATATGTCGGGTGCATGGGCAGCCGGCTAGGTCATCCTGCCAATGGTTCATATTTGAAGCAATTCAGCCAGGCTTATAAAGCCTGGCTGAATTGCTTCTTTTTTTTACGAAATTCGGAAAGCATGATGATCCATAAAAGGCTCCACTTCGCGGTATTGATCCCTGTTTTTTCTGCCATGACCCTTCTGGCACAGGAGGATTACAGCCCTGCAAAAAAGGGGATGGCTCCATACCTGAATCCGGTTGTGCCGGTGAATGAACGGGTGAATGACCTGCTCTCCCGGATGACCCTGGAGGAGAAGGTGGGTCAGCTCAACATGCCCTGTGTCTATTTCTCAGAACTGGGCCGGACCACGAAAGAGAAAATGGATGGATGCAGAAGGTTTACAGAAGGTACTTTTACGGGGGGAACAGGCCCCGGGGGGGGATTCTTCACACTGGCCAACCAGATCCTTCATGAAGGGCCGCTTCAACAGGCCAGTTACTTCAATGAGATCCAGCACATTGCTGTTGAAAAGACGAGGCTGGGGATTCCGTTACTGCAAACCGAAGAGGGCACCCACGGACTGATGTGTTCGGGGGGGACGGTTTTTCCCGAGGGACCCGCCCTGGGAAGTACCTGGAATATGGACCTTCTCAGCAAGATATACAGCACTGCAGCCATGGAGGCAAGGGCAGTGGGGATCCACCAGTTATACACCCTGGTGATCGAGCCCTTCCGTGATCCCCGGTTGGGAAGGAACCAGGAGGGGTACAGCGAAGATCCCTACATGTGCTCCCGGATCGCCCGGACCATCGTTGAGGCAGTTCAGGGAAACGATATCTCTGCCAGGGATAAGGCTGTGGCTGGTTTGTGCCACTACCCGGGGCAGAGTCAGCCGGTAAGTGGACTTGAGAGGGGGGCCATGGAGATCTCAGAAAGGACCCTGCGGGAAGTGTTTCTGCCGCCCTGGAACTCCGGGGTCAAAGAGGCAGGGGCGCTTGGTGTGATGGCCACATACCCCACCATTGACGGGGTGCCCGCACATGCATCAAAAGAGATCCTGACCGGGATCCTGAGGGACGAACTTGGATTTGAGGGTTTGGTGCTGAGTGAAGGAGGCGGCGTGAATACGCTGGTTTACACCGGGTTGGCCGGGGACCTCAAAACTGCATCTGCCATGGTCGCCAATGCCGGCATGGATGTGAGCATCTCCTTCAACCAGGGTTATTTCAATGAAATGATCGAAAATGTGGAGGAGGGGGCTGTCTCCATGGAGACCATTGACAGGTCGGTACGGCGGGTGCTGGAGGTGAAGTTCCGGCTGGGCCTGTTTGAAGATCCCTTTGTGGATCCGGAGCATGCTGCTGAGGTGTCTCACACAGATGAGAGCCGGCAGCTGGCACTGGAAGCCGCCAGGCAGGGAGTGGTCCTGCTAAAGAATGAGGGAGGAGTGCTGCCCCTTGATAAAGCGATCTCCTCCATCGCGGTTATCGGTCCCAATGCAAATGATGAACGGAACCAGCTTGGAGATTACACTTCCAATGTGGTGTTGCAGGATGTGGTGACGGTGCTGGAGGGCATCCGGGACAAAGTTCCGGAAACCACCAGGATCACCCATGTGAAAGGCTGTAACGTTACGGGGGGTGAAGTAGATGAGCTCCGGGAGGCGGTAGAAGCCGCAAGGTCTTCCCGGGTAGCCATCGTGGTGCTCGGGGAGAATGAGTGGCAGAAGGAGAACAAGACCGGGACGTCCGGGGAGGGGTATGATGTAGCCACCCTTGAGCTGACCGGAAAGCAGAAGGAACTGGTCAGGAGGGTTTTTGAAACAGGGACGCCCACCGTGGTGGTACTGATCAACGGCCGACCCCTGGCAATCCCATGGATTGCAGGGAACATTCCGGCTGTTATGGAGGCCTGGATCCCGGGAGAGATGGGGGGAGAGGCCATTGCCGACATCCTTTTCGGGGATTGCAATCCATCCGGGAAATTGCCGGTCACCATTCCCAGGCATGCCGGACAGCTCCCCGTGTATTATAACCACAAGCCCTCCAAAAGTTACTGGCTGGAGGAGGGCTGGGGAAATTCCTATGCGGACCTGGATCACCGTCCCCTTTACCCCTTCGGTTTCGGTCTCTCCTACACGGAATTTGGCTATTCCGGACTGGAGATCTCACCGGAAAGCACCGGTCCGCAAGGGAATATTTACTGTTTCTGCAAATATTACCAACACCGGAGAGCGGGCCGGATCGGAGGTCGTGCAGCTCTACATCCGCGACAGGATCAGCAGCGTTGTCAGACCGGTGAAAGAGCTGAAAGGATTCAACCGGATCCTGCTGGAACCGGGAGCGTCAGGGATTGCCCGGTTTGAATTGGGATATGACCAGTTGAAGATGCTTGACCGGGACATGCACTGGACCGTGGAACCGGGGGAATTTGAGATCATGATCGGAAGCTCATCGGAAGACATCCGCCTCTCATCCGTGGTGAGGATAGAATAATTCATATCTTTATTTCCGCCAACCTATACTAACTAACCCTATCTGCCATGAAACGACTTATCATTTTATTGATTGCCGGGGGACTGAGCCTGACCCTTTCAGCCCAGAAAACCATTGATATTCTGAGCCTGTCAGGAAGGTATGGTCTGCCGGGGGATTATACAGATGCTACTCGTGGAGGGAAGGCCACCGAGTGGGGTTCCATTAACTCTTTTTCGGCAGGTTTTAAAATCGGGAAGAAGACCATGTGGGCAGTGAACCTGAATCATTTTTACTTCAACCTGCAGGGAAATCCTGACCAGCCATTCGGGGATACAATTGCAAATCCGGTAAAAGTGAACGGGATCATTCTGAGGACCGGGCTTATTTTCGATTTAAACGAAGGCCGGACCCTCCAACTGCTAGTTGCTCCAAGGATCATGTCTGATTTCAAGAATTTTGACGGGAACAGTTTCATGATGGGCGGTGTGGTTTCCTATAAGAAGAAATACCGGGATGAACTTTCCCTGGGATTCGGGGCAATTTACAACAAGGAGCTTTTCGGGCACTACCTGGTGCCTTTCCTTGACATTTACTGGGAATTCGCCAGCAAGTGGCGTGCTGTGGGCCTGTTCCCTATCACCCTCAGGATTGAGTACCTGGCCGGTGAAAACCTGACCCTCGGTTTTAATCATTTCGGTCTGATCACCACCTATTACCTGGGAGATGATGCCTACAAGGATGCAGATGGCATCGGGGCATACATGGAGAGGCAGAGCATCGACCTGTCCCTGTTCGCCAGGCAGCGGCTATTCGGCAACATTTTCGTGGAGGGCATGGTCGGGTATGCCGTGGGCAGAAGCTACAAACAATACCAGGCTGATGAGACCGTCAATTTTGGTATCCCGCTGATCATGTTTGGGGATGAGCGGCAACCTGAGGCAAACATCACCGACTTTGATAATGGTCTCATCTTCACCCTGAAGCTGATCTACAATATCAAGCGGCCGGAGTAGGGGCCTGTCACCTATTTCTCCGGCTCAAGTATAAAGGCCACATCCTGACCTATGTAACGGGCGTGCCCCTCCTCGATCTTCAGGACAGGGACCTGGATGGCCAGGCCCTTTTTACCTGCTTCTACCAGGGTGCCGGGAACATTCTGGATATTGGCAGGCGTCCTTCTGCGGGACCTGCCTTCCGGTTCACCCAGGAACCTGCCGCGCCAGGTATGGAAAAGCTTTACCCTGTAGGATCCTTCCCTGATTCCAGGGAGCGTGATGGTCTTTCCCGACATGTCCGCATCGGCGTTGACAGCCCACCCGAAAATCATCTGGTCGCTTCCCATGGCATAGGCATCCCCGCCGGGTGTGACGGCCTTCACAGGTGCAAGCCCGGTAAGCTCTGAAAACGGAATGCGCCCGGAGAAACGCCTGATGCTCCGCATCTGGTTGGTGACTATGTTATCGTTGATGGATCCCGAGTAGGACCACCAGAAGGGGGACATGGCCGTGCCCGAGGCCAGGCATACCCACATGGCGTTGTGGTACTGGGCCTGGTAGCCCGGCATGCTCATTTCATAAAAGGTATGGTCCCACCCTGTTTCGGGGATCAGGGCCGGTTTTTCCCAGCCATTCCACAACTTGCGCACCTCCCCGTGGTAGTTCCTGTAGCTGTAGGTCAGGGGATGGGTTTTGTCCTCTTCGATCCGGCCCGTTTTATTGATGGGGAATCCCTGTGCTTCATAGATCTCCCTGCCCGGCATATCGAACACCTCATACCCGCGGTCCCACCACTCCTCCACTCCCCCGCTCCGGGTTCCAGTGGTCAGGTGCTGCCAGGGATCGTTCTCTTTGAAGTAGCTGTGGACCTTCCGGGCCCAGGAGGCAGCCCCGACCGAATCGCCCATGGCCCATCCGTCGGTTCCGTTTACCTCGTCCACCACGAACCAGATGGCCAGTGCCCGGCTGTATCCCCACCGGGCGATCATGTACCTGTAGAGTTTCTCCTGGTACTCCCAGGCCTTTTCACTGCTGAAGAAATCCTTCGCTTCACACACGGTCTGGTAAGGATGCCTGTGCCATGCAATATTGCCACCTCCCCACACGGTCTCGGAAAGAAAGGAGTGGAACCAGAAATTGAGCGCCAGTTTCATACCACGCTCTTCAAGTTCACCGATCAGCTCATCGATGGACTCACAGGCCAACTGGTCATACCGGCCCATCCCGCTGGCCCAGGTCTCCAGGGGGGCAATCAGCCTGCTGATGTAGTTGACCCCCTTCTCCTTCAGCTCATCCAGCACCTCGGTTTCTGTCTGCCCGTTGTACCATAGTCCCACACCGTACCAGGGCGTTCCGTCGTCATGCTCCAGGTAGCGGTTGTTCCCCGCGATCTTTATGGGGCCATGGTGCCCGGAGGGAACCGCCTCAAATGACCTTTCCCCGCTTGCTGTTTCCCCGTTCTTATCCCTGATCGTGACGGTATACTTCCACGTTCCCCTCTCCACCGGCGAGAACCGCACATTAAAGGAGCTCCAGCCTCCCCCGGTGTAGAACCCGGGGACCTTCCACGTCTTCCCCTGAAGGGGAGACGAAGGTGGCCATGATATCCAGCTCTTCCGGGTCGAACGGATTTGTAAAATCCGCGTCGAAATTGAGAAAGAGCTCCAGTTTCTCATAGAGGCCCACAGTGTCCAGTGGTTGGTAGATCCTGTTGATGACCGGTTGGGACCAGGTGCTGAGCAGGCTGGCACTTCCCAGGAAAAGGAACAGGAACAATCTCTTCATGACTTATTGTTTTTGAAGTATGAGCTTGTGTATTGTGACAGCCTGGTTACCGGTAATCCGGGTGACCAGTACCCGGTTCCCGGTGAAATGAGCATCCAGGTTCAGAGGCAGGGGTTCCGGTCCGGAATGAGAGGGTGTAAGCCGGAGGAGGACCCTTCCGCTCATATCAGTAATCTCAACCTCCCGGATCATTTCCCCTTCCGGAACACTGATGTACAACTGCCCCGAAGTGGGGTTGGGGTACACATCAACCTTCCCGGGAAGGCCATCGGGGTGGATGCCGGTCTCCTTTTCGGTGACTGTAACAACGGCTGTATCAGGTTCACTGAAGGAGGTCCCGTCGGAGACGGTCAGTTCCATCACGAATTCACCCACTGCATCGGTGGCCAGGATCACCTCCTCAGACTCCTGTTCGATAAACGATTTGCTGGCTTGCTTCGGGGGCAGAGAGAAGCACCCAGGAATAGGAGAGCTCATCCTCATCGGGATCGTAACTGGCCGAACCGTTGAGCCTCACATAGGTTTCGGTCACCAGGACGGTGGTATCGGGACCCGCCATGGCCACCGGGGGCAGGGATCCCCTGACAGTCACTTCATCCGGTTCGCTGCTGTGCTGACCGTCATTGACCACCAGGCTGATGCGGTAGCTGCCTGCCACATCGGGGGTCATGGATGGTTCCATGGCCGTGGCATCATCCAGGCCTGCCCCGCTCCCTTCCGGTTTCTCCTCCAGGGTCCACTGGTAGGTCAGCTCCCCGCTGTGGGGCGAGCTGCTCAAAACCCCGCTCAGGAAGGCCGGAGTCCCCACTTCCACAACTGTATCTGCTCCGGCGTTGGCCAGGGGATTGTCGTACCCTGCATGGAATTTCAGCTTGAATGCCACCCCTTTGGAGAATTCGGGAAGGTCCAGGGTGTGGGTCCCCCTGATCAGGTCCATGGTATCGGATCCGATCAGTTTGCCCAGGATCGCTTCATAACAGTGAAAGGTGTACCTGGCTATGGGAAGGCTATCCAGGGTGATGGTGGCCCCTGTAATGTCCCTGGCGTTCCCGGGGTCGTACACGTACCCGTAGAAAGCTGTGTCGCCGGAAATTCCCAGGGCACGCAGGTTCCTGGCGGAATGCTTTGCCGTAAAATCATACTGCTCCGGTCCCCCGTTCCCGGCCAGGTCCTCGCCTTCCAGGTAGGTTGCCGGTGGGGTGAAGATCCTGCCCCATGCCGCATCCTTGTAATGTTCCCAGACCCACATGTACCTGGGGACCTGGGTCATGATCCCGCTCCAGAGGGCATGCCGCTGCATATCCGCAGGTGTATCGGCCTCGTTGTCTGTTCCGTATTCGCCATTGATGATGGAGGTGTGGTCCAGGTCATGCAGGAACCTCCGGTCAAGGCTCACCTGCTCATTGAGCAGTTTTGACTCCTCCTCGTAAATGTGGTACTGGAGGTTGTCCATGGTGGTTATGGTATCCAGGTAGGCCAGGTGGTTGTTGGCCGCGCTGGTGGTCTGCAGGTGGTCGTAAGGATCGATGGAGGTCACATACCGGCTCATCTCACTGTGCCAGCTGACCACCCCCGGGAACCAGAGGTCGCTCTGGCTGTTGTGCATGCCGGTGAACTGGACCTCGTTGAAGAACTCCCAGGCAAACAGGTTCCCGGAATAGGCCCACCGTGCGACGATGTAACGCAACAGTTTTTTCACCTGCGCCTTGCAGTCATCATTATAAAAGAACGCTTCCGCCCGCTCCACATAGCCCCCGTTGTCGATGTTATATGGATTGGTATCCCACATTGCGTTCACATTTTCAGAGAACATGCCGTGCTGGAAGATAACCAGCTGCATATGCATGTCCAGGGCTTCGCTCATGGTCAGCAGTGAATCGGTCATGGCTGCCGCCTCCTGGTTGTACCTTCCCAAACCTTCATAGTTGTAGTAGTAATTCTCATCCCATTCCAGGGACTGCCAGTTGAAGGAGGCGTGCCAGTACCGGAAGGTGTTGGCCTTCCCGTCAGAGAGGCTCTTGAGGATCTTCTTGTAGTCCTCCAGGCTGTCCCACCCGATGTTGATCCCCAGCGGGTAGAAGGGTTCTCCGGTGGAGTGCCGGTAATACTGCGGGTTCTCCTGGTCCCTGCGGATGATGCCACGGGACGGGCCTTCTCCCACGGGCACTTCACAGGTTCCCGGGCTCCTGCTGCCTGTCCCATCCTCCAGGATCAGCTTCACCTGGTGGATGCCCTCCTGTGGAGAGGAGAACCTGAGCATCCAGCTTCCGTGGACCGGATCGGCAGTCCGGTTCCCGTCCAACAACTCCACAGGAACAAAGTAGAAGCAGGGCAACACGGCTGAATCACCCCCGGGGAAGGTGATCACCGCATCCACCTTCACCTCATCGGGATCGTACATGTTTGCATAGTCTCCCGATAACTGGAAGATCGCTTCGATCTTCTCATTGGTTTTGGGATCAGGGGTGATCAAAAGGGGCTGGCTGATGCCGTTGACCGGGTCGACCACGAAGATCCTTTCGGTCCCGCTCCTGCTTTTCCCCTCATTGTCGGTAATGGTCACGGACACCGTGAAGGCGCTGTCGGCGTTGTAGGCATGATTCACCACGGCTCCCGAGGCGGAATTCCCGTCTCCCAGGTCCCACAGGTACTCCACGATCTCCCCGTCTACGTCATAGGACCCGGAAGCATCCAGGGTGATCTCCTCACCCGGTGTGGTGTTCAGGTCCGACACGCTGAATTCAAGCACCGGAATCCCGTCCCCCGCTTCCGGGTTACTCAGTTTCACATCGTCGAACCAGACGTCTGCGGCCGCTTCGTTATCCACGCAGGCTGCAAACTGGAGCCTGGTAAACGCCTTTCCCATGGCCTCGGTCATGTCCATGGTGCATTCTGTCCAGGTATTGGGTGCAGGCTGGAAATTCCATTCCGGGGCCCAGTGTTCGATCACCACACTGTTGCCCAGGTAGAATTTAGCGAAGATCCTGCCCTGTGTGGTTGCCCTGAGCTTGAAGGTGAGGGTGTTGTTGTGATAGATCTTCACCGTATCGGGGAAGTGGAGGGTCACATATTTCCAGTTTCCCTCGGTTTTCTCGTAGGTTCCCACGCTGTCGCTTGGATTGATGCCACCCTTGTCGGGATTGGCCACAACATGGGCCGCTCCTTCGGCAGTGATGGGAGGGGAGGTCTCCGGAGTTTCGAAATCGGCCAGCATCTGGGCACTGGTCACTGTTACAGTGAGGAGGAGGGGTGCCAGAAGGCCGGCCATTTTATATTTTTTTCCGATCTGAAGGGTCATTGGGTGTAGTCCTTGATTATAGTCCGCAAGATAGGACAAAGTTCAGGAAAAACAGTATCTGGATCAAGGGCAGGATCCCCCTTGTACAGGTCTATGTGGGTTGCGGGATTTCATGCTGAGGGTATACCGTAGAGCGTTTTTTTTTATCTTCATACTTCCCAATCGTTCAAAAAATACCATGACCATGCCGTTCCTGAAAATCCTGCGTATCCTGACCATCATCCTGGCTCTCCTGTTAACCGTTGTATCCGTGGCCGGGGCATTCCTGCCGGGGACCTATGCACGTGACAGTGCCTCCATGGCTGCCCAGGGGACCGGGCAGGACCTGGTGGACCTTTTCCTGGGGGTACCCCTGCTCCTGGTGAGTTTCTTTTATGCGGCCAGGGGGAACCGGACAGCCACACTGGTCTATGCCGGAATCCTTTTCTATATCATGTACTCATTCATCATCTACTGTTTTGGTGTCTGGTTCAACCGGTTCTTCCTGCTCTACTGTGCCACCCTGGGAGTCTCCCTCTATTCCTTCATCCTGGTGATGTCGGGACTGGGCCGGGCGGATGTCTCCTCATGGTTCCGCGGGGCCCCCGTCAAAGGAGTGTCGGTATACATATTCTTCGTGGCACTGGTATTCTATGCCCTCTGGCTGAAGGCCATTATTCCGGCAATAGTGACCAATTCGGTCCCCCCGGAGGTTTCGGATTACAACCTGCCTGTGAATCCCGTGCATGTGATTGACCTGGTTTTTGCACTGCCGGGACTGGTCATCGGATCGGTCCTCCTGTGGCAGGGCAGGGGAATGGGTTACATCATTGCCTCGGTTTCCCTGGTGTTTATGATCTTCCTGACCCTCGCCCTGGTGGCCATGGTGGTGATGCTGGTGAAAAGGGATATCAGTGAGGATCTTACGGTGGCCATCGTGTTCGCGGTGCTCTCAGTTGCCAGCACCGTGGTGGCCTTTCTGCTGTTCAGGAAAGTCAAACCTACAACATCATGAACATGAAAAAGACCCTGTACAGGAGCCTGATGTTTCTGGCCGGATGTGTTATATTTGGAAACCTCATGGCTGGTGAACAGATCATAATGGAGTGGGAGCTCGGGTACCCTGATCCGGATAATCCCGGAGAGCTGAAATGGGTGGAGGCCACCGTTCCGGGGGCTGTACAACTGGATATAGCCAGGGCTGAAGGGTACGGTCCCTATTACTACGCAGAGAACTGGAGGGACTATCTCTGGATGGAGGAGACGGAGTTTGTCTACCGGAGCCGTTTTGCCATGCCGGCCCTGAAGGGTGATGAAAGGCTTGTCTTCACTTCCCTGGGCATTGACTACAGGTTCGAGATTACCCTGAACGGTCATTCATTGCTTCAGCAGGAGGGTATGTTCACGCCGGTCCGCATTGACCTGACCGGCCGGCTGGAAAAGGAGAATGAGCTCCTGGTGAAGATCAGCCCCGTTCCCAAGAAGCACAGGGATCCGGCCGACCACACACAGGCTGCATCAAGCGTGAAACCGGCATGTGAGTTACGGGTGGGACTGGCATCCCCGGCTGATCCCTTCAGGGATCTGGGATGATACCCGCCTGGAGGTGGTGCCCTCCTCCCGTGTGAAGGAGGTATCCGTACTGTATACACTGAACGAAGATCTCTCCGGGGCAGAAATAGATGTGGAGGTGACCGGACAGGAACTTGAGGGGTGCAGGCTGACCTGGACACTGTTTGATGCCGGGAAGCGGGTTGTGGATACCAGGCAGGTGGTGGCAGGAATCGAGGGAGGTGTCATCGTTTCCCAGCTGGAGGACCCGCAGTTGTGGTGGCCCCATGACCACGGAACACCTTACCTGTACCACTATTCCATTGAACTGGCTGATCCTTCCGGGAAACGGCTCCAGACCATCCACGGGAAAACCGGGTTCCGCAGGGTGAAACTGGTGATGAACCAGGGGGGATGGGAGCATCCCAAAGGATTTCCGAAAACACGGAGCGTGGTTCCCATCCAGATGGAGATCAACGGAAGGAGGATCTTTTGCAAAGGCACCAACTGGGTGAACCCGGAGATATTCCCGGGGACCATCACCGCTGAAAGATACAGGGAGTTGCTGGACAGGGCACTTGAGGCCAACTTCAACATGCTCCGTGTCTGGGGGGGAGGCATTGTGAACAAAGAATCATTCCATGATCTTTGTGACGAAAAGGGGATCATGGTATGGCAGGAGTTCCCGCTGGCCTGCAACAATTACGAAGGCACACCGGAATACCTGAAGGTGCTGGAGCAGGAATCGGAATCCATCATCAGGCGGATCAGGAACCATCCCTCCCTGGCCATCTGGTCGGGTGGGAATGAATTGTTCAACGCCTGGGGCGGGATGACCGACCAGTCACTGGCCATCCGGCTGCTGAACAGCCAGTGCTACAGGCTGGATCCGCACACCCCCTTCATCAGCACATCCCCCCTCTACGGCATGGGGCACGGGCATTATGTCTTTCGTGACCAGGAGACGGGGGAGGAGGTATATGCCATCATGAGCAAGGCCAGGAACACGGCCTATACCGAGTTTGGGATGCCTTCCCCCTCCCCGGTGGAGACCCTCCGGTCGGTCATCCCGCCGGAAGAGCTCTGGCCCCCGGAACCGGGACCTCCTGGGAGAGCCACCACGCCTACAATGCCTGGGTGGGTGATACCTGGCTCATGCAGGATCTGATCGAGGATTATTTCGGGAAGTCAAATGACCTGGAGGAGCTGGTGGCCAACGGTCAGTTGCTGCAGTGTGAAGGATACAAGGCCATCTACGAGGAGGCCCGCCGGCAGAAACCCTACTGTTCCATGGCCCTGAACTGGTGTTACAACGAACCGTGGCCCACCGCAGCCAACAACAGCATTATCAGCTGGCCATCTATTCTCAAACCTTCCTTCTACGCTGTGAAGGATGCCTGCAGGCCCGTGCTGGCCAGCGCCAGGAATCACAAGTTGCAGTGGAAGGAGGGGGAGGAGTTCACGGCGGAAATGTGGATCCTGAATGACCATTACGGGGAGCTCCAGGGTGGAACGGTGAAGGCGAGGCTGGTGGCAGGTGAAACGGTGATTGCCCTGGGTGAATGGCAGTATGCCGCAGCCGGTCCCAACGAAAATTTGCAGGGACCTGCATTCAGCACCCTCCTGCCTGCTCTGGGACCGGACCGTTTTACCCTTGAACTGGATGTGGACGGGCATCCGGAGTACAATTCCTCCTACATGTTCCTGTTCCGTGAGTAACGGGCATGCCGCGGGAATGTACCGTCTAACCATTCTGTGATTCGCTTGTTACATGAATTGAAGAGGGGATTCCATGAGACTTGCCATATTCATCTTTGCCTTTTGCATCTCCGTTCCGCTCAGCGGGCAGAAATGGGAGAATTGGGCGAAGGAGTTCAGGGCGGATATCCGGGAACAGGACTATGCGGGTGCGCTGGAGGCTGCCCTGAAGGCGCGGGATTACGCGTTGAGGAAGATGGATACCACCGACCTGCGGTATGTCCTGTCACACTACCATACGGCCTGGGCCTACCACGGCCTGGGCGAGATGGAAACGGCGAGGACGGAGATATGGACCGCTTACAGGTTTATGGCTCCCTTCTATGCTTCCCACAGTGACCAGGCTGCTGATATCTGCCAGTTATACGGCAGGATCGAGGTTTCCCTCGGTTATGATGAGACAGCGGCCACACTGCTCACCTACGCCAGGGATGTAAAAGTACAGCTGTACGGCAAAGAGAACCGGGAATATGTATTTGCGCTCTACTACCTGGCCGACCTGGAAATGTCCAGGTCACAGTACGGGCAGATGGCCGATCTGCTGGAAGAGGCACTCACTATTCATGAGCAGTACCTGGAGAAGGACCGGGAGTTTGCCCGCTATGCCAATTACCTGGGCGTGATTTACATGAACAGCGGTAACAATATGAAGGCCGCCCTTCAGTTCGACCGTGTCCTGTCAGCCTATAACACGCCCGGTGCCGAAAAGGACCTTACCTGGGCCAATACCAACAACAACCTGGGACTCATCTATTACTACAGGTCAGATTTTGAGAATGCTGCCCGCCACTTTCTGAAAGCCGATTCTATCTACCCGCTGGTGGTCAGCGGTTATTCGGAGAATTACATGATGCTGATCAACAACATGGCATCCCTCTATTACACATGGGATAAGCCGGTGAAAGCCCGGGAGGCATATGTACACCTGATGGCGTACCTGGAACAGCACCCGGGGCACATGGACCTTCAATATATCCAGGGTGTTGAGAATACAGCCAATTATTATGCGGCCGTGGGGGAGTTCGGAGTATCCGCTGAGTACTACGAGAAGGCCATCGCTCTCCGCCGCTCCCTGGTTCCCGTGGATGAACCGGAAGTGGCGAGGATCATGCTATCCCTGGCTTCGGTGTACAAGGAGGGTTCCAGGCCTGACCTGGCAGCCAGGGTGGGTGCTGCATCCTATAAGGTCCTGGCAGGGGAACTGCCCCCGGGGAACCCGGACCTGGTCTGGACGCTCACCTTCCTGGGTGAGGTTTGCTATGACTCAAAACAATTTGAGAAATCATTCTTCTATTATGAGAGGGCCAGGGAGCAGATGGAGCTCGATACATCGGTACATTATGCCGATCCAATCCCGGTCTACAACAACCTGGGGATCCTCTACAACAAACAGAACAGGCTCCTGGAGTCGGTACACTGCCTGGAAAAAGCCCATGAACTGGATCCCGGGAATCCGGCCACCATGATCAACCTGGGACTCACCTATTTTGACCTGGGGAATTTCCCGAAGGCCAGGATCATGTTCGATGAGGCCAAAAAGGTGTACGGGAAGATGTATGGAACAGAACACCCCGACTATGCCATGGCGCTGATCCACGATATCTCCTTCAGGGTGAGTTACAGGGATTTCAGTGAGGCACTGCTGGAAGAGATCAGGGAGGTGGAGCGGATCTGCATGAACAGTGGTGTTGATTCCACCAGCAGGGTATTCGTTGACTGCATCAGGGCGTACAGGAACTACTATTTCGGAACAAAGGACTATGACAGGGCCGTTACATACGGGATCCGGGCAAGCAAACTGGCTGCTATAGGAAACGGAAGGATCTCCAGGTTCCATGCCGAAACCCTTCTGGAACAGGCCGACAGCTATGTGATGCTGGGTGATCTGGCAAGCCTGTCGGTGCTCTATGAAGAGGCCCTGGAGATCGCAGGTCAGCTTGATTCCATAGAGCGTGAACCGCTGCTCCAGTTCATTGAAGCGGGAAGGCTCATCGACCAGTACTACCTGGAGGATTACGAAAATGCCAGGATCAACAATGAGCGGGTGGTGGAAAAGGAGAAATCCCAGTTCCAGGCCGTACAGCATATCCTGTCGGCACAGGAGCGCGCCAACTTCATTGGCAAGTTGAACCACCTTGGTTTTTACAACAATTTCCTCATGCTTTTCCCGGACAACCCGGAGGTGGTTTCCAACGCACTGAACAACCGTCTCTTCATCAAGGGGATCCTGATGGATTCGGAGCACAGCCAGCGGGATGCACTGGCCCAGACAGGGGATACGGTGATCCTCGGGCTTCATGAGCACTACCTGGAGGAAAAGAAGAAACTGGCCAACCTGCGATCAGCATTCGGGGTGGAGGCCGGTGTGCTCGATTCCATTGAATCGGGGATCTGGGACCTGGAAAAGGAGATCAGCCGGAAGCTGGGGGAGGATCTGGAACTGGCTGAACGCTCCGTGACCTGGGAGGATATCCGGAATTCACTGGGGGAGGATGAAGCGGCTGTTGAGGTGATCATGTTCTATCACAGGACGGCACCCCCCAGGATCACATACCACCCCTGGTATGTGGCCTTTGTGATCACCAGGGAGGCGGAGCAGCCTGTTTATCTGCAGTTGTTCGATGCCGTGGAGATCCTCCCCGATTACCAGAGCTACAGGGGTTCAATGGTTGCCGGACAGGAGGAGGATCCGCTCGATCCCGGTCTGTATGACAGGTTGTGGTCGAAAGATCGACAGTGCGGTTGAAGGGAAGCGTACCCTCTACTTTTCGCCTGATGGCCTCTACCACCAGTTAAACGTGGAGGCACTTTCAGACAATGACGGGATCTGCATGATCGACAAGTACCAGATCAGGTATGTGAATTCACTGAAGGAGATCCTTCATCCGGCCCGTGATTATGGGTTGAACAGGAGTGCCCTGCTGGCGGGTGATCCCCGTTTCCGGATGTCGCTGGCTTCGGTACCCGACCCGGTGGGGGAGGAACAGACCAGGGCGGTGAGTGCATTCCAGAGCCGGATGGTTCCTGGAACCCGCCTGACGGACCTGCCGGGAACCCGGACAGAAGTGGACAGCATCGGAACGATGCTGGAATTGTCGGGCTGGGATTGCACCACCCTTACCGGAGCGGCTGCTTCCGAAGAGGCCATCACTTCAGCAAAGGCTCCCAGGGTGCTGCACCTGGCCACGCACGGTTTCTTTGCCCAAAATACCACCAGGATGGGCGAACCTTTGTCCGCAGACAACACACGGGGCCACTACAACATCGATATGGAGTCCTTTGCAAAATCCTGCCTCTTCCTTTCGGGGGCGCAGAACACCCTGTTCTATGCCTATGATTACAAGGAAGGAAGCAGTGACGGGATCCTGACCTCCTGGGAGATCATGGAGATGGGGCTGGACAGCACCGAACTGGTGGTGCTGAGTGCCTGTGAATCGGGCCTGGGTGAGATCTATGATTCGGAAGGGGTATACGGTTTGCGCAGGGCATTCCACCTGGCGGGGGCCGAAAGGGTCCTGATCAGCCTGTGGGAAGTGGATGACCAGGCCACCCAGCTGCTCATGCGGGAATTCTACTCCAACTGGCTCTCGGGGATGGACATGGACCAGGCCCTCTCCGGCGCCAAAAGGTACCCTGATGACACAAACCGGGTACAGCCACCCCAGGTACTGGGCTGCCTTTATCCTGTCGGGCATTTGAACCGGCCCTACCACCCCTGGCCGGGAAAGTCAACAGATGTTCGCATTATGTCTCCATGGGATAGCTGAAGATGGGGGTGGTGTTCATGGCCTTCTGCTTGATGGCAGCAATCTCATCCTCGTCCATGGGTTCAAATTCCGTGGCCAGTCCCAGCGCCATGGAGAACAGCTCTTCATGACCGGGAGGAATGGCCGCGGTGACCGGGTGCGAAAGGGTAAACCGCAGTCCCTTACCGGCCTCTTCCCGGGTGGGGAGGGGCTTGTACCAGGTCTTCTCGTTGGTCCTCTCTTCGCCCTCTTCCCACCTGCGCCATGCCATGGCTTTCAGAGCCAATATCCCCATCTCCTTCTCCTTTGCCTTTTCCATGACCTGTGGCCCGAAATTGCCCGCATACCAGGTGGCAAAGTTGAACGGGAACAGGATGGTGTCGAAATCGAAGGCCTCCATGAGGGCCATGGCAGCTTCCACCGAGTGGGCGGAGAATCCCAGGAACCGGATCTTGCCTTCATCCCGGGCTTCTTTGAATGTCTCCAGTGCTCCACCCGGTGCAAGGATGGTCTCCACATCCTCCATCTTCCTGACGGCATGGAGCTGGTAAAGGTCAAACCGGTCTGTTCTCAGGGTTTTAAGCGACTGTTCCAGCTCCTTCCTGGCCCCTTCCTTTTTCCGCTCCTGGGTCTTGCACGCCAGGAACACATCTTTCCGGTAAGGTTCCAGTGCAGGGCCAAGCATCTCCTCTGCATTCCCGTAGGAGGGAGCCACATCAAAATAGTTAATCCCGTAATCAATGGCCTCCTTCACCCTTGCTGCGGCCTGTTCCGCAGTTGCTTTGTCCACCACGATCCCCCCGAAACCGATCATGGAGAGTTTCTCCCCGGTCTTTCCCAGGGAACGTTTTTCGATCTTTCCTTTTGCTTTCTCCCTGTCGATGGAGGAGAGGCAGGCCGGGAATATGCTGATCATGGGTACTGCCGTGGCAGTGGCGGCGATGAATTTTCTTCTTTTCATTGTTCCCTGGTTTTGGTACCGTGGAAAGTAAGATAGTGAAACATGACTTCCAAGTCAAGCTTTTAGTGAAGCGGGAAAGTAAGTACAGGTGTCTCGCAGTATCATGGCTTATTCAAATGAGGCATAGAAGTCGGCCATGATCTGCTCCCTGTTGAAGTTCTCCCAGATAAGGACCTTGCGGGGATTTTCCGGCTGCTCCACCCAGTTGTTGTCCACATAGGCGGGGCATGGGATCTCCGTGGCTTCGGCCCAGGAAGGATCCTTCACGATGGCCACCGCAGCCATGTCGAACAGGGAACGCGATTTTCCCTCCCCGAAATGCTCAACGTGGCTGAAAAGACTTACGGAATAGTCCCCGAAGTTACTGAAGGTCCCGCCGTGCCGCCCGGTCACCGGCTCTTCCGCCTGGGGCCCCAGTCCCGGCATCCTTTCAAAGATCTCCTGTTGCGTCACCAGGACCGCGGCGGTTCCTGATGGTTTTCCGTACCGGACCGTGACAATCTCAAAGGGGACACCGGTCTCCAGCACGTAATTCATGGAGGCGATGTCATTGTCCAGGTTGTACTCCCCCTTGTCCGGGTAGTTGGAACCCAGCCAGACCACCCGGATCCTTTCAGCGATGGCTGGTTCCTTCATCAGTGCCAGCGCTACGTTGGTCAGCTTTCCCACCGGCAGCAAAACCAGGGTCTGGTCACGCTTCTTCATGGCCTCTTCGATGATGAAATCCACTGCGGAATGCCCGTCAAATCGGGGTTCGGTAATGTGCCCGGCAATCTCAGTGAAGGCACCGTTGGCCCCTTTGAGTACAGGAACCTTCCCATTCATCCCGCACAGCTGAACGATCCGCTCCGCCTCTTTCACATGCTCCCCGATCTCCCCCCCGTTTCGGGTGGCATTGACCGTGATACCGATGGGATTAAAAGCTTCCTTGCTGAGCAGGAGGTAGGCCAGGGCATGCTGGTCGTCCAGCTCATTGTTGGCATCTGTATCGAAGATCACCGGGATGGTGTCTCTGGCTGCAGGATCATTGCAGCCGGTGAATGCCATTGCCCAGAGCAGCATGGCCAGGATGAAGGTCGTGTTTTTTTTCATGGTCATCGTTTTTTCATTATATCAGTCACTCCGTTTCATGAACCTGCGCAGCAGGAACAGGATCAGGATCACGTGGATTACAAAGGCAATCATAAAATAGAGCCAGAAGTCCCCGGGTGATCCGGCCAGGAATGCACGGCCTGTCCAGAACATGGGACTGAAGGCCCCCAGCCAGTTGAGGGGAGCAGGCAGGACAAAATCAAGCAGTGGTCCGATCAGCAGGATCCCGAATCCCTTGGAGATGGCAAGCCCCACCACCTTGTTCCCTGCAAAAGCCCCCAGGAACAGCAGGATCATCAGAGCCTGGCTGGCAACAAGCGCCGACAGGACAGTGACCTGTATGAAACTGCTGGTTCCCTGGATCCCGAGCAGAAGCTGGAAACATACCACGAAGATCATACTCAGGACCATTGGGATGCCCAGCCTCAGCTTCAGGTAGCCCTGCTTTCCGGTGGGTGTCACGGAAATGGCCGTGATGATCCCCCCGTCACGCTCATCCAGCAGGATGAATCCATATACCATTCCTGTCATCATGGGGATCAGCAGCATGAAGAAGTAGCCGGTGTGCCGGTACCATGGGGCGATCCCGAAGGACCACCATTCAAGGACGGTCCGTTCAACCACCGGGAAGATAAATTGCATCAGGGCCCAGAGGATAAAAGGGACTGCCATGCTGAGGATCAGCATGGGATCCCCACGCAGCAGTTTTGCATCATATGTGATGGTCCGCAGGTTCATGTCAGGCAAATACAAGGTGCTGGTTGACACGCGAAATACAGTACCGGTAGGCCGCCACCCCCCAGGCACCCAGGAGGGCCAGGTCCAGGATGATCCTCCATGCAGGCAACGGATTGATTGTTCCCAGCATGATATCCAGGGAGGCGATGTAGGGCAGGAAGAGGAATGCAGGGTGGTTGTCCAGGAGCAGGTAGGGGACCACCGGGATCGCGATCAGCAAGGAGGCTCCCATCAGCGTTCCGAAGTACGCATTCACGCTTTCAACCCCTGAAGCCACCCCCAGGCCAAGCATGGCAAATATCCCGGCAGTAACGGCAGTGGCAAGGAGCACCAGGAGGGTATATCCTGAAAAACTCCAGGCAGGCAGGTAGATCAGGATACTCATGGTAACAGCGATCAGTGAGAGTGAAAGTGTCTTGGACCAGATGTAGTGTCCGGGACTGAGCGGTGTGACAAACAGCGAATGGATGATTCCCTGTTGCTTTTCCAGCAGGACCAGGGCTCCGATGAAGATGACCCCCAGCATGGTGGTATCGGAAAGGATCATCACCAGGGAGACGATGATCCGTGCTTCCCGTGGGATGTTCAGAAGCACCAGGATATAGATGATACTGACAATAAAATAGACCAGCCAGAAGCCCTGCCTCCATTGCAACGTGATATCCTTTTTCAGCAATTCTTTCATCGCAGGATTATTTACGGGCTCAGTTGTTGTCCGGTGACCTTGATGAAGATATCCTCCAGGGAAGCTTCCAGGGTGTGGATGGTGAGGATCTCCTTCTCACTGATCAGTTTCTGGAACTGTGCGTTCCCGGAAAGTCCCTCCAGCTCAAATTCCTCAGAAACAGGATTTCCATCCCCGGAAGTCACATTGCCGGTATTCCCCTGGCCAGCATAGGTGACCCTGACCACCTTACGGCCATGCTGCAACTTCAGGTTCCGGGTGGAATCGATCACCGGGAGGGTACCCTCCACCATGAAAGCGATGCGGCCGCAGAGTTCGCTGGCATCGGACATGTTATGGGTGGTCAGGAATACAGTCACCCCGTTGTCCTGCAGCTCCAGGATCATGTCCTTCATAATCCGTGCGTTCCCCGGGTCCAGTCCGGCGGTGGGTTCATCCAGGAAGAGGATCTCCGGTTCGTTGATCAGTGCCCTTACGAAATTGAGCCGCATCTTCATTCCCTTGGAAAAGGCCTCCACCCTGGTATCCCGGTCCCCTCCCAGGTTCATCCTTTCCAGCAACTCTTCCGGGTCCCTGGTACGGGACCTGAAGAAAGAGGCGAACAGCTTCAGGTTCTCAATGGCAGTCAGCTTCAGATAAAGGTTGGGAAACTCAAATGCCACCCCGATCTTTTCATAGAAGGAACGGCTCATCTCCGAGAGGTTGGTCCCATTTACCCCGACCGAGCCCTGGTAGCCCCTGAGTAGTCCGTTCAAAACCTTCTGGGTGGTACTTTTCCCTGCCCCGGATGGTCCCAGGAAGCCAAAGATCTCCCCCTTCTCCACCCCGAAAGTGATCCCCTTCAGCACGGGGTTCTCCGTCCCCGGGTAAGTATAGATCAGGTTTTCGACCCGGATCATCTGATGAGCAAGATTCAAGGCTGATTCTTACTAATGCTGGTGGAACGCGTCCGAAACAAATGAGAGTACCTCGGGAAGGGATTCCCGCCAGTAGCTCCAGTTGTGGGCCCCGTCGCGGATGCGGAACTCGTGGGGGATCTCTTTCTTGCGCATGGCAATATGTGCCAGAGAGTTCCCTTCATAGAGGAAATCGTCATCCCCACAATCGATATACCAGCGCACCGCCTTTTTCTGGTCGTCGGGCATGGCTTCGATCAGTTCCAGGGCGCTATGGCGCCTGTACCAGGCATCCAGCTCTTTCTTTGTTACATCCTCCCAGCCCCTCCTTTCCAAATACCTTTCCATGTCTTCCGGCTTCAACGGACCGCAACTGGCGCTGAGCGGGCAGGCTGAGGAGAAGAGTTCAGGGTGATGCAGGGCATACATAAAAGTGCCCCCTCCCCCCATGGAGAGCCCCGCTACGGCCCTGTATCTTTTTTCCCCCTTGATCCGGAACAGCTTCTCAACCTGCGGCATGAACTCTTCGAAGAAAAAATCCTCATACCTCCAGTTGTTCTTCGGATCGTTGAAATACCCCCGTTGTTCGGCATTTGCATCGGGCATCACAACGATCATGGGGGTGGCTTTCCCCTCACGGATAGCTTTGTCCGCAATATGCAGGATCTCCCCGAACTGGACCCATCCTGTCTGGTCATCCCCGCCGCCATGGAGCAGGTAGAGAACCGGGTAGCTGCGCTCGGAACGCTCATAATCCGGCGGCAGGTAAACGGCATATTTGCGCTCCATCTCCAGGATCTTGCTGTCCATGGTGAGGTTGTCGTACACTTTACCGTACTGGGCGTTCATGAAGGGGGCGGTGATAAACAGTGAAACAAGGGTAAATAATGGGATCAGGAATCTTGCTCTCATGACGTGTTTTAGTATTGGTTGGCAGATATGAATGATATAAAGGTAAAATCAAAAACCAGTTTCCCATGATGAAATCTCCATAAATTTGCACAGCTGGAAATAGGGGCTAAATTACTTGACATTCAATAGGTTTAGCTCTAAATTGCAGTGCCTAACCCACAAATCCAAAGCCTATGAAAACCACGATGACCTCCCTGACAGCCCTCCTGCTTGTCATGGCCCTATGCTCTTCCTGCCAGGAAATCCTGACTGATGCCAAGATTGCGGCCATCGAGAAGCAGATCACAGACATTACCGATTACACCCTGGATCGTTTCAATTAAAGAGATTCAGCCAATGTTTATTCAACCTACAGTGATGAATTTACATTGCTCTCTGCCGGGAATCTGAAAATTGTGCCGGAACAATTGGACGCTTTTATAATAAAAGCCAAAGAAATCCTCGCCACACGTGAACCTGTCACGTATGAGATCACTCAATCCCGGATCGAAGTCCTGGCCCCCACAGTGGCGAACCATCATTTCATTTATAACCGTAAGATGGTGCTGGCTGATGATATGACGTTTGAATCTCCCGTGGCGTGCACATGGACATACCTGCTGGAAGGGGATGTCTGGAAAATCAGGAACGCCCATATATCCTACCCGAAGGAGCAGTTCCGGGCCGGAGAAGGCCAAAATGCCTTTTTTGCATTCCTGGATGTGAAGGCTGATATGAAGGAGGAATTTGAGCAGATGATGCATGACATGATCTTCGACAAGGCTGCCGAGGCAGACCACCAGGCCGAATTCATTGCAGGCAAGTCAAGAATCCTGCATCCGTTCAAGGAGAATGATGAAGGCACGCTTACCTACCTGGTGATGATCGATCCCATGTACGAGGGTAATTACAATTTCACCACCGGAAACCTGCTCAGGAAGATCTATGGCGAGGAAAAAGGCAAGGAGTTAAGCGACCGGTTTGACGCCACGCTTGCAGGCCCCCAGAAATCCTACTTTATGACCCAGTCCAGGCACTAACCTAAATTCAGCTGACATGAAAAAACTTATGATTATTTCCGCCATTCTTTTCGCAGCAGGAATGCTGTTTGCATCTGAACCTGCAGGCCCGGAAATCGATCCTGAGATCGTGGGCCGGTGGGACTACCAGAAAACCGTACTTGAGGATGGCACCGAGGTGCACAACATCATTGGAATGGAACACTACTATGCGGACGGCACGGCTATCTTTGCCAACCTGATCACTGAATCCTAACCGCCGGACGATGTCCCGGAAACCCATGAGGAGCTTGCGGCCAACCATAAGGAAATGCATGCCGGCGTGGGTACGTTCGAGACTGACAAGAAGAACAAACTACTGAAAATCAACCAGATGGCATGCGACAATCCGGACAATCTTGGTAAAACCCTGGAGTTCAAATATGAGATCAAGGGAAACACCATCATTTTTGGCGACAAATTCTATTTCGAGCGGGTGGAATAACATCATAAGCGATACGCTTGAGAGTGTATATACTCACTCGTTTAGGGCCAATAATTGATATTCATCTATCAGATTTGTATTTTTGAAGAAAACAAGTGATATGCAAACAATAAGGCTGCGCGTGAACGATAGGATTTATAAGAATCTGATAAGATTACTTAGCAAGTATAGCCGTGAGGATATCGAAGTCATTGAGGAAGACGAAGGTTTCTTGTCTACTCAAAAGTACCTTGAAAGTGAACTATCAACAGTTGAAGATGGCAGCGCAGAATATATTGACATTGAAGAGCTTGAGAAATCCTTAGACGAAACCATTCGTGAATATGAAGCTTAGGATTCTCAACTCTTTTCGAAATAAGCTTAACGAGCAGGTTAGATATATTGCAGAGGACAAACCAGGGGCTGCCCGGAAATTCAAAACTGACATCTTAAAGAGGATAAAAGAAATACCTTCTATGCCCTACGCATGCAGGAGGTCAATATTCTTTGAAAGGGACGATATCCGAGATATAATCTTCAAAGGCTATGTCGTTGTCTACAAAATAGATAAGAAAATGGACCGAATAATCATTTTCGGTTTTTCCAAGTACAAAGACACTTTGAAATAAAATAGTATTTGGCCCTATGCAAATGTCATTTGGTTGTAAACCAAACAGCCGTTTGCACCAACCGTTATTAGAACGCATCTTCGAACTGCCTATATGTCCTTCAATGCAATTTTACAGAGGCGACAGAACCGTTAATGAAGGCGTATAAATGATTTGCATGTCCTGATAAACAGCTTGTTGCCCAAGGCAACCGGTGAGGCACCGATTTTCTCTTCCAGATCGATCTGGTTCATTATTTCAAACTTGCTACCCTCTTTTAAAATCGTGATTTTGCCGTTATATGAGGCCATAAAAACCATACCATCAGCAAACAGCGGGGATGACAAATATGGACCGGGGGCCCCCAGTCTTTCGGTATAGATTACTTTACCATCCCCGGCATCAATGCATGTAACGATACCGCCAACTTTTACCAGATACACCAAACCATTCCTGACAAGGACGGATGGAATCTGAGGCACATTCTCCTTTGACTTCCACAAAGTGCTGCTTAACGTGATGTCTCCCGTACCACCCAGCCGAATCGCCACTGTTCCATGATTTGAGTATTCAGCCATCAGTTCCTGAAATTTTACCCACTCGCCTTTTGAGAGATCATTGTCCCTGTCCTGGTCAAAAACCCCAAGCTGCCCCCAGTATATAACCACTTTTGTACCTGTGTTCACTCCTTCAATTTTTCTTTCGTGGATACAGACCCCTCCGGGATAACGCTTAAGGAATTCCTCCCTGGAGAGCTTGCCGTCGCTATCAGTATCACTATCAATAAACATCTTCTGAAAATCTATAACCTCACCCAGATCGGACTCTTCGCCCCTGATCATCCATGCGTTCACAAATAGTGTATCTCCCACAATTACCGGCGTTGCAACACCTGTTGATCCAATATCAAATTGCCAGACGGGTTCACCGGAATCAATATTGATTCCTATGATCTCATCCAACCTGTGTATGATTACCTGATCGTTCCATATCACAGGTGTGCTCCAACTCATGGAGGTGATCATAGCGGATACAGGAAACTTGTATTCCCATAATAGTTGACCATTGGTTTTATTGAAAACCATAAGTCTTGGATGACTCAGATTATCGTGATTTAAAATGATTTTGTCTTTATATACGATTGGTGAAGTTCCTGAACCCTGGGCAACGGGGTAGAACTGAACCGGGCTTTCCCAGATTTTTTCTCCCTCCAAATCATAACAGATCAAACCAAGGGGAGGGAAATAGCAATAAATATACCTACCATCAGAAGCAGGAGTGGCGGCTGCCGGACTGCTTATGGGATGAACCTTCTCCAGGGCATCGACCAGAATCTCTTTTTGCCATTTCACAGAACCTTGCAATGGATCAATATTCAAAATCAGGTATTTTTTTTCCTCTCTTATTACCCCGGTAATGATCAGGTTGTCGTTCATGATAATGGGGGATGAGTATCCTTCCGGGGTTGCAATTTTCCAAAGGACATTCTTTTCAATGCCAAAATCTGCTGGGGGTGAGCAGTCTTTGCCGGCGATTCCGGAGCCGTTACTTCCTCTGAATTGAAGCCAGGAATCAAGTTGATTTGATGATTGAGAGAATGTCGGTCCGGATAATATTGACAGGCCAATTAAAAGACCCACCAGTAAGATTGGTTTTTTCATGGCATCTATTGTTTAGTTAGCAACAAGTTACCTCTTTATTTTAATATCAGGAAATTGCAAGGCCACCTGGAAGAGGTCGTTAATGCGGCAATGAATTTAGTACATTTATATCTGGATGAACGGAGTACCATACAAACCGGGATATATTGCACTGCAAAGAAGTGGGGAACTCCGCAAAAGGGGAGAGGCTATGTGGGAGATCATGAGGGAATGCAGACTTTGCCCGAGGGAATGTGGAGCCAACCGGCTCGAAGGTGAGACCGGATTTTGTAAGGCCACATCAGAGCTGAAAGTTGCTTCTTTTCTTGCCCATTTTGGGGAGGAACGGCCGCTGGTGGGGGTGGGGGGATCCGGGACCATCTTTTTCAGCCATTGCAACCTCTGGGTGTGTGTTCTGCCAGAACTGGGATATCAGCCACAAGGGGGCGGGGACGGCCGTGGAGATTGCAGAGCTGGCCACCATGATGCTGCAGCTCCAGGAGCAGGGGTGCAGTCAATATTGAAATATAGTCAATTAAGTTCTTGTACAAATTATCATTTCCGCTATTATTCGAGCCAATCTGTGGTTGTCAACTGCTTGCCTTCCATCCTTGAAATAGATCCTTAGAGCCGCTACTGTATTTTGTTTATATCCCTGTCGTTCTTTTACTGGGTAGGGTACGATGTAGTCTACGTATGTCTAATTTGGTTGTGAATCCTCCTTCTTAATTCCGGGCGTTTCTCTTCTGGCGTCTGCTCCAAGTAGCTTATAAAGCTCATCTACCTGATCCGCCTTATCCCGAAGCATTTCCCGTTCCGATCGAATTGAATTCAAATCCCGCTCTAATTCTGAAATATATCCTCGTGATGAAGATCTTGTTCTTCAAATGATCGATCAAGCTGCTCGGCTAAATGCGCCTAGTGCTTTCGGGTTCTTTACTGCTTTAATACTTTGTGTAAGGTTCTCAATGTTCTCTTCCGTTTCAGCTTGTTTTCGACGTGCAACGGCAATTTCCCCTTCGAGTGCTTCCATACGCATTGTTAGCTCATCTTTTGTGGGTATTAATGCCTCCAAGTCAATTTTTTTGAAACCTCCAAAGAATATTTGTTCAACATCATAGTATCTGAAGTTCCTACCATTGACACATATTCGTTTGCGATTCTCGTCAGTGAAATAAGACCTTCGATTATGGCACTCAAGGTACTTACTATTTGGGTGCCTTATTCTCCTAAAAACCATATGTAGTGGGCCACCACATTCATGGCAGCGTATCATGTGGACGAACAAATTGTGAAACTGAAAACTATTACCTCCACCCTGACCGGGACGTTTCATGTTTGCATCCCGCATATCCCTAACCTTTTGCCAAAGACCTTCATCAATTACAACAGGGTAATAATCTTTCAGAATGCCACCAATGGGTACTCGTATCATCCTGCTTGATGGATTCTCAGGGTCTTTCTTTACTCGTACATGAAACTGATAGTGTCCTATCAACCGGGGATCACCCAACACTGACCTGACATTATAGATGCTCCAAATACGAGAAGGTCCAGGCTTTTCCCCTTCTTTATATTTCTTTTTCTTCGGTGGGATCTTTGGGTAAGAAGGATCAGTGTTTAAGATTCTGGTTATCTCAGGTGCAGACTTGCCTTCTATGTACCATTTATGTATTTGCTCTATTGTACGTACAATTCAATTAGCTCATCTTGGCTTAGTCAGTACAGATTTTAATAAAGGACAAATCAGATATAAAGCACCCTTAGACGGATCCACAAAGACACAAGGCAGGGCAAATAAATTTGTGCCATTTAATGAATGGTGGAAGGAAACGATCCTAGATGATAGGAGGGGTATCGAATTCACTCGTGAAAGACTGATACGGGTTATGGCTAACCAGGATGGTGGAGCTCATGTTGATCCAGGAATAGATGCGGATTATATAGCGCTCAATGAAACCTATGGTTGGAAGTTGCAAACCAATGAAGGAGAAGATGAACCACTCAAAGATGTGAACCTACATAGTGTAAGGAAGATTGCCTACGAATTAAAAATCTCAATCGAAAAGAAGCTGGCAGAGGTTGTATAGTTGAATTAGAATCCTTTTCAAATAAAAAAGTCTGGATGGCAAGATTTGCTTGTTGTTTCATTGCTTCTTCTATGGATAGGCTTGATTATAATATCTTGGATCAGAATCGTATATTTTGTTAGAGATATATCTGCAGTAAGAGCAAACAGCGAATTGGCAAGAGCAAGTTTCAAGTTGAAGTCAGGCGATGTTGAAGGAAAGGATTTTGATGCATTATATTCGAAAATTGAAAGATGGGCAAATAGCTTGATGAATGCAAAATAACACCCACATAGGCTGCAATTTGGTATGTTGGCTATTATGATTGGATTGTTTATGTTCATTGGTTACTTCCTGTACTTTCTGATTTCTTATTAATAAGCTTATTAATGGTATTATGAAGAATGATATTACTCTCTTTAAAAAGCCCCTTCAGCGCATCATGATCAAAGATCCGGAGCCGACAATGAGCCCGGAAGAAATCCATTTTGACCGATTAGCAAAGGAAGTGATGGAACTGGTGGGGGATAGGTGGGTGGAGTGTTTATTGAGATTTTAGTTTACCTATCATTTATCTTGTTTTAATTTTGCTGGCATACTTGCATAAGAAAATAGAACTTGTGCACTGATAACACACATAAAAAAGCCAACTATCACGAATAATATAGTTAGACGATGATACCCTTTTGCTCTATGCACATCTGAGCGCCAGGAAGCCGGAAATGCCCAAAAACTCACATCTGATTTTACATCTTCGTTAACGTTATCAAAAGTGCGGTCATCCTTTACTTTCGCGTAGCAAAGAGGCATCACTACTGTACCGTGAAGTTCAACAGGCTCTTTAATATTTAGTTGCCCGGGAAGGGACAAGCTGACAGGTATTTCTACTGGCGTATACCCAACTCGATTATAGCCTGGCGAACATCCACTTGACTTTCTTGTATTTCCCCAACGTTTCCTGTGATGATAATCTATTGGAATCGGGACAGGGAAAATGTCTTTATTTTCCATTTGAACGAATCCTTGCCCTGTAGTTCGATAACAACCTTCCGGTACAGATAACAATGAAACCTTCATTTTGATAGTTTCACCTGGAAGTACTACCATACCTAAATTCCTGGCTGGAGAATTACAGCTGCCCCAATAATCCACTGTAAATGCCATTGAAAGGAAATAACCTAGACCAATCAAAACAGAGATAGGAAAAATTTTGCCGCCTCCCTTCCAACGTTTCAGTTCTTGCCACTTGGTTCTGAGTACATATATGACAGGAATACTTATAATTGTGTAAAGCACGATCATAGCCACCAGTATCCAAATTGTGTTTATACGCATCTTAATGCCATACTTAAAAATGGCAAGTGTACCGATGAACAATACAAGAATAGAGGCAACAGCAACGGTGAATCTGATGATTTTCATTTATGGATTCCTTTTTCTAATTTCATATGTGATTTTCTGAACAATATCACTCCTAACTGAATGGCTATCAGGAAGATCATACATCTCTCCCCATAAATGTTTATCAAGCCTAACATCAATTAACTGTACTGCCACCTGCACCCTGTTGCCGGATATGAGCACACTCCCCTCCAAAATTGCTGAAACACCCAATTCTCCGGCAATTTCATTTCTCGAAAGTTGAGAATCCTTGTATTGCATCGATGATGTCCTTGAGATCACCCTTAAATCGCCAATCTTATAAAGGTTATTTATTAGCTCATCTTCCAAACAAGTAATAAAATTATCTTGCTCAGGATCATTATTCAGGTTAAGAAAAGGTAACAGAGCAATACTGCGTTCTGATGCAGGAAAACACTCGATTTCCGTAGTTAAATTTATGTCGTATTCCCAGTACTTTTTTGGTCTATTATATTTGATCTGGACAATTTTTTCTCCTCCTCTAGATGCTGCATTTCTTTCATCTTTTACTAAACTGCTCATTTCATCCCAAATTTTTTGATCATCCGGAAGCCATGCTCGTACTTCAGAGCCATCATCCAGCTCAACTATGATAGAGCTATGACCCATATCAGATACAGATGGACGGAAATCAATGGGTTTCCCTTGTTCGGTTTTTACTATGCATCCCGATTGTAGAAGTAAAAAAGAAAGCAAAGCTGTTATCACAAGATAACCTTGAATAACTCTATACCGGTAAAATATTCTATTATGTCTTTTTCTCAAAGTTGACAGGTTTTGTAAGTATTTATTAAATATACCGTTATTGTACCCCTTTCAACTTTCTGGCCAAATCCCAATTCAAAAGTACACCATCAAAAAGCCAAAGTCAATTATACTAATAGACAGTTAGGTAAACTAGATATAACATTATCATGTTGTGTCCTTTAGGCAATAAGCCATACCTCTATAGCAACTGTCCGATTAAGTATAAGCAATGGAGCCTCTCTATCCCAAAGACTGTTTCTTTAACAGAATAAGAAATAGTAATTTTATTGTATGTATGGGGAGTCATACAAACCTGGTTATGTTAAGTTGCACCGGACCGGTGAACTCGGTGAAAGGGGAAAGATTTTGTGGAATTCGATGAAAAGTTGCCGGCTTTGTCCAAGAGAATGTAGGGTAAACCGGCTGGTAGGGGAAACCGGGTTCTGTGGCGCCACTTCGAAGCTAAGGGTGGCCTCTTTTCATCCCCATTTCGGAGAAGAGGGGCTATTGGTAGGCCCAGGCGGTTCAGGTACGATC